>CAYTKA010000017.1:0-56011 GCA_964438255.1 uncultured Gemmatimonadaceae bacterium
GAGCATCAGAGCAAGATGACGCTGATGACCGAGTCGCTGCGCAACGAAGGGCGCGTGTGGGTGCCCAAGCGCAAGGAGGACGTCAACAAGCCGCCGCGCGAGATTGCCGAGCAGGACCGCGATTACTATCTCGAGCGGAAGTATCCGAGCTTCGGCAACCTCTCGCCGCGGGACATCGCGTCGCGCGCCGCGAAGGAGGTCTGTGATGAAGGGCGCGGCGTCGGCCCGGGGGGCCGCGGCGTCTACCTCGACTTCGCCGATGCCATCAGGCGCCTCGGCGCCGACAAGATCCGCGAGCGGTACGGCAACCTGTTCGAGATGTACGAGCGCATCACGGACGAGAATCCGTACGAGGTGCCGATGCGCATCTATCCCGCCGTGCACTACACCATGGGCGGGCTCTGGGTGGACTACAACCTCATGAGCACGATCCCGGGGCTGCACGTCGCGGGTGAGGCCAACTTCTCGGATCACGGCGCAAATCGCCTGGGCGCGAGCGCGCTCATGCAGGGACTCGCCGACGGCTACTTCGTCCTGCCGAACACGATCGGCGACTATCTCGCCTCGAACAAGCTCGAGGCGGTGAAGGCTGACACGCCCGAGGTGACGGCCGCCGTCGCGGACGTCGCCGCGCGGACGGACAAGCTGCTCGGCGTGCAGGGAACGCGCACCGTGGCCTCGTTCCACCGCGAGCTGGGGCGCATCATGTGGGAGTACTGCGGCATGGCGCGCGACGCAAAGGGATTGACGACGGCGCTCGAGCTGATCCCCGAGCTGCGTGAGGAGTTCTGGCGCGACGTGAGGATCCCCGGTTCCGGATCGGAGCTCAACCAGACGCTGGAGCACGCGGGACGGGTGGCCGACTTCCTGGAGCTCGGGGAGCTGATGTGTCGCGACGCCCTGCATCGTGAGGAGTCGTGCGGGGGGCACTTCCGCATCGAGCATCAGACCCCCGACGGCGAGGCGCTGCGCGACGACGAGCATTTCGCGTACGTCGCGGCGTGGGAATACGCTGGCGAGGGAAGGGCGCCGATCCTGAACAAGGAGCCGCTCGTGTACGAGAACATCAAGCTGTCGCAGCGGAGCTACAAGTGACCGGAATCGGCGGACCGATGAATCTCACGCTGAAGGTGTGGCGGCAGCCCGGGCCGGACGCGCCGGGCGCGCTGAAGGAATATCGGGCGACGGGCATCAGCCCCGACATGTCGTTCCTCGAGATGCTCGACGTCGTGAATGAGGAGCTCATCGAGCGCGGCGAGATGCCGATCGCGTTCGATCATGACTGCCGCGAGGGGATCTGCGGCATGTGCGGCGTGATGATCAACGGTGTGGCGCACGGTCCGATGCGCGGCACGGCGACGTGCCAGCTCCATATGCGCAGCTTCAAGGACGGGGACACGATCATCGTCGAGCCGTGGCGGGCGCGGGCGTTTCCGGTGATCAAGGATCTCGTCGTCAATCGCCGCGCGTTCGACCGGATCATCGCCGCGGGCGGGTTCATCACGGCACCGACGGGAAGCGCGCAGGACGCGAACAACATTCCCGTCGCGAAGCAGGATGCTGATGCGGCAATGGACGCTGCCGCGTGCATCGGCTGCGGCGCGTGTGTCGCAGCGTGCCCGAACGGGTCGGCGTCTCTCTTCACGGGCGCCAAGATCGCGCACCTTGGCCTGCTCCCGCAGGGTCAGCCGGAACGGTACCGCCGCGCGCTCAAGATGGTCGCGCAGATGGATCTCGAGTCGTTCGGCGGGTGCACGCTGTTCGGCGAGTGCCAGGAAGCCTGCCCGAAGGAGATCAGCATCGACGTGATCTCACGCATGAATCGCGATTTCATGGTCGCGGCGGTCATGCGGGTCGAAGAGCGGGCGGGGGGCGGCGAGTCGTGACGATTCACGTCCCCTGACTTGACGTCCTACCGGCCGTAGCCGAGCAGAAACACGAGCACCGCCGCGATGATCAGAAACGCGATCACTGCCCACACGGTCCCGTTCCCCGACGAGACCGCTGCGCCGGCGGGGCCTTTGCCCTTTGGGCGCTCGGGTCCCCGATCCGCCGGCGGCAGGTAGCTCGTGTCCGGCACCGCATCGGCGCCGCCCAGCACCTTCTCCGGCTGATCGATCTTGCCCTGCGGAATCGTCCGGTCCGGCAGGAGTGGCTCGGGGCTGTACTTCTCGCGATCGTCGGGCACGCGAAGATCCGGTGAGCGGTGAACGGCGAGTGGTAACGGCGTGCGCGTGCAGCAAGCGAGCCAGCACGGCGCGGCCACACGGCGACACGCCAGGCGTAACGCGATCGGACCGTCACGCCGTTCGACGGTCCGACGACCGACGACCGATGGAGGACCGGCGATCGACTACAGCCGAGGCAGCGTGACGCCGTGCTGGCCCTGATACTTTCCCTTCTTGTCCCGGTACGACACCTCCGGCTCCTCGCGCCCCTCGAAGAAGAGCACCTGCGCGATTCCTTCGTTGGCGTAGATCTTTGCCGGGAGCGGTGTGGTGTTCGAGATCTCGAGCGTCACGTAGCCCTCCCACTCCGGCTCGAACGGCGTGACGTTCGTGATGATCCCGCACCGCGCGTACGTCGACTTGCCAACGGTGACCGTGAGGATGTTGCGGGGGATCCGGAAGTACTCGACCGAGCGCGCGAGGGCGAAGCTGTTCGGCGGGACGATGCAGACGTCCCCCTCGAACTCGACGAACGAGTTCTTGTCGAAGTTCTTCGGATCGACCACCGAGCTCAGGACGTTGGTAAAGATCCGGAACTCGCGGGCGACGCGCATGTCGTAGCCGTAGGAGCTCACCCCGTACGAGATGACCCCTTCACGGACCTGGCGTCCCTCGAAGGGCTCGATCATCCGGTGTTCCTTGGCCATCCGGGTGATCCAGCGGTCGGACATGATCGACATGCGAAGTCGGAATTAAGGTGGGAAAATGCTGGCGACGTCGTCGGTCGTCGCAAAGCGGCGCGAAAGGTATGCGTGATGCTCACGAGTTGCCAAGCGCCGTTGACACTGCTTTGCGACGCTGGGTAACTTCATGCGCTGCGACTTAGTGAAAGTTTTCACGAGTGCGGAGACTCGATGGAACGCACGTATTTCCCGGTCTTGTTGCTTCTCGGATTCGTCGCCGCCAATGCGGCGCTGATCATCCTCATCTCCCACCTCACGCTGCGGCCCCGGCCGACCGCGGAAAAGCAGACGCCCTACGAGTCCGGCATGCCGGTGCTCGGCAATGCGCGCGAACGCTTTTCCGTGAAGTTTTACATGGTCGCCGTGCTGTTCATCATCTTCGACATCGAGACGGTGTTCATGATCCCGTGGGGCGCCCAGTTTCGGCAGCTCTCGTGCGACGTGCGCCTCGCCGGCGGCGTGTGTCCAGCCGGCCACCTCTCGCTCTTCGGACTCTGGGAGATGCTGGTGTTCATCGCCATTCTCCTCGTCGGGTTCATCTACGTGTGGAAGAAGGGAGCGCTGCAATGGGATTGAGCCCGCGTCCGGAGGCCCGCGTCGTCAGCGTCGATCCGCACTCGCAGGAGAGCTGGGTCACGACGAAGCTGGATTTCCTCGTCAACTGGGGGCGCGCGAACTCGCTGTGGCCGATGCCGTTCGGCACGGCGTGCTGCGCCATCGAGTTCATGGCCACGGCGGCGAGCAAGTTCGATCTCGCGCGCTTCGGCATGGAGCGCATGAGCTTCTCACCGCGCCAGGCCGACGTGCTGATCTGCGCCGGCCGCGTGCCCTTCAAGCTCGCCCCGGTGCTGCGCCGCATCTGGCAGCAGATGCCGCAGCCCAAGTGGTGCATCTCGATGGGTGCCTGCGCGTCGTCCGGCGGCATGTTCGACAACTACGCGGTGGTGCAGGGAATTGACACGATCATCCCGGTCGACGTCTACGTCCCCGGCTGCCCGCCGCGCCCCGAAGGGCTGATGTACGGCATCATGATGCTCCAGGAGAAGGTCAAGCGCGAGCGCATGGCGGACAAGTCGCTGCGCAACGAGATGGAGCCCGATCCGCAAAGCGGGCTGTACATCGCGCCACCGATCATCGACGAGCTCTCCGAGCCCTTCGGCAACTCGGTCCATCAGACACGGTCGGGCTTGTGAGCAAGCGCTTTCATCCGGTGCTGGCTGGCCACGCCGCCGGCACCGACGCACCGGCGCCCGCCACGCCGAAGAACGTCCCCTACAAGAACGGCGCCGCGAACCCGAGTGCCGACGCACTGCGCGCTCGCTTCGGTAACGCGATCTCGCGCGTCGACGTGATCTGGGGTGAGACCACCGTCATCGTCGACAGGACGCGCGTGAACGAGATCGTGCGCTGGCTGCACGACGATCCGTCGCAGCAGTACGACTACTGCTCGGACGTCACCGCGGTCGAGTATCGCGACGTGGAGCGGCCGATCGAGGTGGTGTGGCACCTGCGCTCGCTCCCGTATCGCCGTTTCCTCCGCCTCAAGGCGCTCATCCCGAAGGGGCAGCCGCTCGAGGTGCCGAGTGTGTGGGACATCCACAAGGGTGTGGATTGGATGGAGCGGGAGTGCTACGACATGTTCGGCATCCGCTTCGTCGGGCATCCGGACCTGCGTCGCATCCTGATGTGGGAGCAGTACAAGGAAGGCTTCCCCCTGCGGAAGGACTTCCCGCTGCGCGGACGCTTCAGCCGCTCGGAGCAGCTCCGGCAGGCGCTCGCGCAGAATCCCGAGGCCAAGTACAGCATGGAAGAGCTGTCGATCGCCGAGGCGTTCGAGGATCTGCCGCCCGACATGCGGCAGCGGCTCGGCACCGGCGAGAAGGTGGGAGAGTAGCATGGCGACGACGAAGCGAACGGTCGAGGTCGAGCTCTCCACCACCGGCCTGGACAAACAGGGGCGCCCGCAGCGCGTGCCCCTGGTCGCCGACGCCGGCGGGCAGCTCGTCCCCGTGGCGCCGCCGCCCTCGCTCGAGCCGGAGCTCGAGGGCGATCACATGCTGATCAATCTCGGTCCGCAGCATCCGGCCACGCATGGCGTGCTCCGCCTCGTGCTCGAGCTGGACGGCGAGACCGTCGTGCGCTGCATCCCGCACATCGGCTATCTGCACTGCGGCTTCGAGAAGATCGGCGAGTACCGCCAGTACAATCAGATCATTCCCTGGACGGATCGCGAGGACTACCTCAACTCGCCGGGGAACAACGTCGCCTTCGCGCTCGGCGCGGAACGGCTGTTCGGCATCGAGATCACCGAGCGCTGCAAGGTGCTGCGGGTGATCGCGAGCGAGCTGTCGCGCATCATCTCGCACTGCGTGTGGCTCGGCACCTTCTGCATCGACATCGGGGCGTTCACCCCCTTCCTCTGGATCTTCCAGCAGCGCGAGCGCGTCTACACCATGCTCGAGAGCTGGATCGGGGCGCGGCTCACGACGTCGCTCACGCGCGTCGGCGGCATGGGCGCCGACATCCCCGACGGGTGGACCGACGATCTCGCCAACTTCGTGCGCACCTTCCCGAAGGTGCTCGCGGAAGTCGACACGATGCTGACGAAGAACGCGATCTGGGTCGGCCGCACGGTCGGGCTTGGCGCGATGTCGGCGGCGGAGGCGGTCAACTACGGTCTGTCCGGACCGATGGTCCGCGCCTCCGGGGTGGCGTACGACGTTCGCAAGGACTTCCCGTACCTCGACTACGAGACCTACGACTTCGACGTCCCCGTCGGCACGGCGGGCGACGTGTACGATCGCTTTCTCGTGCGCATGGAGGAGCTCCGGCAGTCGGTGCGCATTCTCGATCAGGCGCTGAAGCGTTTGCCCGACGGCCCGGTGAACGTCGCCGATCATCGCGTGATCCTGCCGCCGAAGTCCAAGGCGACGAGCGACATGGAAAGCATGATCCACCACTTCAAGCAGGTCATGGAGGGTCCGCGTCCGCCGATCGGCGAATCGTACGTCGCCGTGGAGAGCCCGAAGGGAGAGAAGGGATACTACATGGTCTCCGATGGCACCTCGAAGCCGGTGCGCTGGCGCATCCGGCCGCCGTCGTTCGTGAACCTGTCCGCAATCCCGAAGATGGTGGAGGGCCACCTGCTGTCCGACGTGATCGCGATCAACGCGTCGATCGACATCGTGATGGGAGAGATCGACCGATGACTGTCATCCCGCAGGAGCGAGCGCAGCGAGCGAGTGTCGGGATCTGGCTTCACGTGTTTGGAGGCGGCCACTTGGCAATGACAGTAGATCCCGACACGAGCTATCGCTCGTGCGGGATGACAATCCGCGGGTTCGGCAATGCACGCTGATATCGCTCCGTATACGCCGGTGTTCACCGGCGCGCGCAAGGTGGAGCTCGACGAGCTGCTCACGCGCTACCCGAACAAGATGGCTGCGCTGCTCCCGGCGCTCTGGATCGTGCAGGAGGAGCGCGGGTGGGTGAGCGGCGAGGGGATGGCCGAGGTGGCCGAGCTGCTCGATCTCACGCCGGCGTACGTCAAGGGCGTGGTCACCTTCTACACGATGTACCACCAGCATCCCGTCGCGAAGCACTTCATCCAGGTCTGCACGACGTCGCCCTGCAACGTGTGCGGCGCCGAGGACGTGGTGAAGGCGCTGCTCAAGCACACCGGTTGCGGCGACCTCGGCGCGATGTCGCCCGACGGGAAGTATCAGGTGATCGAAGTCGAGTGCCTCGGCGCGTGCGGGTTCAACACGCCGCTGATGGTCAACGAGAAGTTCATCGAGTCGGTGACACCGGACACGGTGCCCGATCTCCTCGCCTCTCTGGGTTAGACATGGGCTTTCCGCACAAGCCGCACGGGCGCGAGACGCTCGTCCTCTCCAAGCACTTCGGCGAGCAGGAGGCGATCAGCCTCGACGGTTGGCGCACGCGCGGCGGCTACGTCGCGCTCGAGAAGGCATTGCGCATGGAGCCTGCCGAGATCGTGCAGATCGTCAAGGACTCAGGGCTGCGCGGCCGTGGCGGCGCCGGCTTTCCGACCGGCGTGAAGTGGAGCTTCATGAAGCCGGGCGACGGCAAGCCGCACTACCTCTGCTGCAACGCCGACGAGTCCGAACCCGGCACGTTCAAGGATCGCGAGATCATGCGGTGGACGCCGCACGCGCTGGTGGAAGGCTGCGCGATCGGTGCGCACGCGATCGGCGCGCAAGTCGCATACATCTACATCCGCGGCGAGTATACGGAAGCGCTCGAGAAGATGAATCGGGCGTGCAGTGAGGCGTATGCGGCAGGGATCCTCGGCACGAACGCGATGGGCACCGGCAAGACGGTGCACGTCTACGTGCACAAGGGTGCCGGCGCGTACATCTGCGGCGAAGAGACGGCGCTCATGAACTCGCTCGAGGGGCGCCGCGGGAATCCGCGCATCAAGCCCCCCTTCCCGGCGGTCGCAGGTCTCTTCGGCATGCCGACGACGATCAACAACGTCGAGACGCTCGCCGCCGTGCCGCACATCCTCAACAACGGCGCCGACTGGTACAAGAAGTTCGGCCGCGCCGACAACCCGAAGTCCACGGGCACGAAGCTGTTCTCGGTGTGCGGCAACATCGCGCGCCCGGGGAATTACGAGGTGGCGCTCGGCTTTCCATTCAAGGACTTCCTCTACGATCTCTGCGGCGGTCCGCTGCCGGGGCGCAAGTTCAAGGCGATCATCCCGGGGGGCATCAGCGTGCCGATCCAGACCGTCGCCGAGGCGGAAGCGTCGCCGATGGACTACGAGGGCTTCGTCGCCAACGGCACGATGCTCGGTTCGGGAGGGGTGATCGTGATCGACGACGCGCAGAATCTCGTGAAGCAGATCGCGCGCGCGGCGCGCTTCTTCGCCCACGAGAGCTGCGCGCAGTGCACGCAGTGCCGCGAGGGGACGGCGTGGACGACGAAGATCCTGGAGCGCATCGTCGCCGGCGAGGGGACGCACGAGGATCTCGACACGCTGCTGGAGATTGCCGAGAACATGACCGGCAAGACGATCTGCGTGTTGAGCGACTCGTGCGCCACGCCGGTGGTCTCCGGGCTCAAGAAGTTCCGCGCCGACTTCGAGGCGCTGATCAGGAAGAGGAAGGTCCACATGGTGCCCGCACAGGTGGCGTGATGGCGGACGTGAAGATGGTGAACCTGACGATCGAGGGCCGGAAGGTGAGCGTGCCGGACGGCACCTCGATCCTCGAGGCGGCAAAGCAGGCGGGCGTGCTCGTCCCGCATTACTGTTACCACCCGGGGCTCCCCGTGGTGGGCGTGTGCCGCATGTGCCTCGTCGAGGTGGAGAAGGCGCCCAAGCTCGCCCCCTCCTGCGCGACGGCGGTCGCCGAAGGGCAGGTGGTGCACGTGCACTCGGAGAAGGCGCTCGAGGCACGCAAGGGCGTGCTCGAGATGCTGCTCATCAACCATCCGCTCGACTGCCCGATCTGCGATCAGGCGGGCGAGTGCGAGCTGCAGGACTACACGTACCAGGAAGGGCGCGCCGAGGGGCGGTATCGCGACCCGAAGCGCTTCAACCCGGTGGAGGATTTCGGCGGCGACGTGATGTACGTCGCCAATCGCTGCATCCTCTGCACGCGCTGCGTGCGCTTCATGGACGACGTCGCGCACGATCCCGTGCTCGCCGTCGCCGAGCGGGGTGACCGCGCGCTGATCGCCAAGTTCGAGGGCCAGGATCTCACGCACCCCTGGGCGGGCAACGTGATCGACCTCTGCCCGGTGGGCGCGCTGCTGAGCAAGGACTCGCTGAACAAGGCACGAGCGTGGGAATTGGACCGTGCGGCGTCCGTGTGTCCGAATTGTTCGCAGGGGTGCAACATGACCGTCGAGACGCGCGACAACCAGGTCGTGCGGCTGCGTCCGCGCCCCAACGACGCGGTGAACAGGTTCTTCATGTGCGATCACGGGCGGTTGAACTACCGCTGGATGAATCGCAAGGACCGCGTGGAGCAGCCGCTGATGCGCCAGCACGGCGTGCTCGCGACCGCCGACTGGGAGATCGCGCTCGGCTCGGCGGCGCAGCTTCTCAGCGGCAAGCGCGCGTTTGTGCTCGCGTCGCCGAATCTCTCGAACGAGGCGCTGTTCCTGCTCGGCAAGCTCGTGAAGAAGACGAGCGGTGCCGGTGCATTCCGAGTGCACCAGGGTCCCGAGGCGCCGTTGCCGGGCGTCGAGGATCTGGCGCTGCGTCCCGACCGCGCGGCGAACGTGCGCGGCGCGGAGATGACCGGGTTCGCGCGCAGCGAGAGTCCGCTCTCCGGTCTGCAGGCGGGGGACGTGCTCGTCGTCGCCGACGAGGAGCTCGCCGGGGTCGATGCGGCGGCAGCGGCGAAGGCCGGCGCGGTGCTCGTCATCGGCACCACGCTTCCCGCGTGGGCACGGCACGGCGCAACGGTCGTGCTGCCGATCGCGAACTGCGTCGAAGAGGACGGGACGTTCACGAATCTCCGCGGGCGCGTACAGCGCTTCCTCCAGGCCAAGGCGGCGCCCGGTCTGGCCCGGCCGAGCTTCTTCGTGATCGGAGATCTGCTCGCTGCGATGGGCGAAGGCCAGGGTTACTGGACCGCGTCGGCGGCGTTCGACGCGCTCGCCGCGTCGCATCCCGCCTTCGCGGGCATGTCGTACGACGCGCTGGGCCTCAAGGGTGCCGTCGCTGCCGACGCGATGGCGACGGCGGGAGGGCGCGCATGATGCCGCTCCCGCTCCTTCAGATCACCGGCCCGACCACGGAGCCCGGCTTCGGCTTCTGGTTCCTGACCACGATCGTGAAGCTGATCATCGTCTTCACGGTGTACATGGTCGGCGTGGCGCTGCTCACGCTGGCCGAGCGCAAGATCTCGGCGTGGATGCAGGACCGGCACGGGCCCAACCGCGTGGGGAAAGGATGGCTCCAGCCCGCCGCGGACGGCATCAAGAACTTCACGAAGGAAGAGACCTACCCCGAGCAGGCCAATCTTCCGCTGTTCATCCTCGCGCCGGTGCTGTCGTTCATCCCGGCGCTGGTGACGTGGTGCGTGATTCCCTTCGCCGCGCCGTGGGGCACGCGCTGGGGGCTCGTCGAGATGGTGCTCGCACCGCTGCCGGTAGGCTTCCTGTTCATTCTCGCCGTGTCGTCGCTCGGCGTGTACGGCATCGTGCTCGCCGGCTGGTCGTCGAACAACAAGTACGCCCTGCTCGGCGGCCTCCGCTCGAGTGCGCAGATGATCTCCTACGAGATCGCGCTGGGAATGGCGACGATCCCCGTGCTGATTCTCGCCGGCAACGTGTCGCTCAGCAAGATCGTGAACCAGCAGGCGTTCGAGACCTGGAACGTCATCAACCTCACGGTCGCGTTCTTCATCTTCCTCGTCGCGGCATTCGCCGAGACGAACCGGCTGCCGTTCGACCTGCCGGAAGCGGAGTCCGAGCTCATCACGGGCTACCACACCGAGTACAGCGCGATGAAGTTCTCGCTGTTCTTCATCGCCGAGTACGCGAACATGGTGACGGCGAGCGCGCTGATGGCGACGCTGTTCTTCGGCGGGTGGGACATCCCGTTCACGCTCTGGGACAACGTCGCCCCGCACACCGGGATCAAGACCCTGGCGACCCTGATCGCGTTCGCGCTGAAGACGATGTTCTTCGTCTTCCTCTACATGTGGATCCGGTGGACGCTGCCGCGGTTCCGCTACGACCAGCTCATGGCGCTCGGGTGGAAGGTGATGCTCCCGCTCGCGCTGGGGTACATCATGCTCGTGGCGACGGCCGTCGTGACGCTCGACGGGCTCGGCTTCGCGCGCGGGTCGTGGCCGTTCCATCTCGGGCTCGCGCTGCTGAACATCGCCGCCGTGGTGATCCTGTTCATGATCGTCGATCGGGGCCGGATCGTCAGCCCGGCGTACTCCCGTCTCGATCGGCGTGATCTCGAGGCCCTGCGCGCCGTCAGCGCGCGGCGCGCTCCCCTTCTCTCGGAATCCGGAGACTGATGTCCATCGGCGTGAAGGTCGTCGAGCGACCCATCCAGCAGACGAGCTACGTGCGCGCCACCCTCACGGGGATGAAGCACACGCTCAAGCACCTGCTCCACACGGAGAAGGTGACGACGCAGTATCCCGAGCAGAAGGAGTCGATCAGCAAGCGGTGGCGCGGCACGCACCGCATGCTCACGACGGAGGATGGCAAGGCGAAGTGCGTCGCCTGCGGTCTCTGCCCGACGGTGTGTCCCGCGAACTGCATCAAGCTCGTGCCGGGCGAAGACGAGCAGGGCAACCGCTACCCGCTCGTGTTCGAGATCGACGAGTTCCGCTGCATCTTCTGCGGCTACTGCCAGGAGGTGTGCCCGGAGGAGGCGATTCACGTCGGGCGGCACTACGAGAACTCGGAGTACAGTCGTGAGGGGTTCGTCTACGACCTCGAGCGGCTGATGGCGCAGACGCATCCGGTCAGCGAGCTGTGGGATCCCCTGGACCCGAAGGGGGAGTGATGCCGCACAACGAGCTTCCGCTCTTCTACGTCTTCCACTTCTACCTCTTCGGTCTCGTCGCGATCGTGTCGGCGGTCGCGTTCGTGACGCGGAAGAGCCCCGTGGCGGCGGCCCTCTGGCTCGTCACCACGATGTTCTGCCTCGCCGCGCTCTACGTCCTGCTCGACGCGCAGTTCATCGGCGTCATGCAGGTGCTCGTGTATGCCGGCGCGATCATGGTGGTGTTCCTCTTCGTCATCATGCTGCTCAACCTCGGGCACCCCTCCGAGCTGGCCGACGCGCGCGGGATCAAGGGGAGGCTCGTCGCCGGATTGGTCGGGCTCGCACTGCTGGCGCAGGTGGTCGCGCTCACGCGGGCGCAGCTCCCGGAGTCGATCACGCTGCGCGAGAATGCCGTCGCCGAGATGGTGGCACGCGAGGGGGCGATCGGGCCGGTGGCCAATCTGATGTTCAAGGATTATCTGCTCGCCTTCGAGGTGACGAGCGTGCTGCTGCTCGCGGCGGTCGTGGGCGCGGTGGTGCTCGGCAAGCGCAAGGAGCGTGACCGTGCTGACTGAGTCGCTGTTCTTCAGCGCCGTGCTGTTCACCATCGGCGTCATCGGCGTGCTCACACGCCGTAATGCGATCATCATCTTCATGTGCGTCGAGCTGATGCTCAACGCCGTGAACCTGACCTTCGTCGCGTTCGCGCAGGTGTATGGCGTGGCGGGGCAGGTGTTCGTCTTCTTCGTGATGACGGTGGCGGCCGCCGAGGCGGCCGTCGGACTGGCGATCATCATCGCGCTGTTCCGCCACCGGCAGACGGTCAATCTGTCGAACATCAATCTCCTGAAAGGCTGATGCTCCTCCAGCAAGCCGCAGAAGCGGTCCAGGCGGGCACGCACCCGCTGACGGGTACGGCCGCGGAGTATCTCTGGGCGCTGCCGCTCCTCCCGCTGCTCGGGTTCGTGCTCAACGGGCTGCTCTCGCTGTTCAGTGCCTATCACGCCGGCCCGAGCGATCCGAGCACGGACCACGCCGGGGGCGGACACGCCGAGCGCGCGCACGACACCACGGGGGGTGGCGGGCATGGCGACGACCATCACGAGATCAAACGGCATCGCTTCGCCACGCTGACGAGCATCATCGGTCCGGGCGTGCTCGCGCTGTCGTTCGCGCTGGCCGCGGCGATCTTCGTGGCCATGCGCGCTGCCGGCGGCTCGGCGCTGCACCTCCCATTCGTGCAGACCTACTTCGCCTGGATGCCGGTCGGCGACCTCCAGCTCCACGCCGCCTTCCAGCTCGATCAGCTCTCGATGCTGATGGTGCTCGTCGTCACCGGGGTGGGGACGCTGATCCACCTCTTCAGCGTCGGCTACATGCAGGACGATCCGGGGTACCCGCGCTACTTCGCGTACCTCAATCTGTTCGTCTTCTTCATGCTGGTGCTGGTGCTCGGCGCCAACTATCCCGTCCTGTTCGTCGGATGGGAGGGCGTCGGCCTCTGCTCGTACCTGCTCATCGGCTACTGGTTCAGCGAGAAGGCCAACGCCGATGCGGGGAAGAAGGCGTTCATCGTCAACCGCGTCGGCGACTTCGGTCTGCTGGTGGCGATGTTCATGCTGTTCGCCAACCTCGGCACACTCGATTTCGTCCACGTCGCCGATCTCGCGCCGACGCAGCTCGCGGCCGGTGGGGCCGTGGTGACGGTGATCTGCCTCTTCATGTTCCTCGGCTGCGCCGGGAAGAGCGCGCAGATTCCGCTCTACGTCTGGCTGCCCGACGCGATGGCCGGCCCGACGCCCGTGTCCGCGCTCATCCATGCGGCGACGATGGTGACGGCGGGCGTCTATCTCATCGCGCGCAGCAACGTGCTCTTCTCGCTCGCGCCGGCGGCGGAGCTCACCGTCGTGGTCATCGGCGCGCTGACGGCGCTCTTCGCGGCGTCGATCGGCCTGAAGCAGTGGGACATCAAGAAAGTCCTCGCCTACTCCACGGTCTCATGTTCGTCGGTGTGGGCTCGGGCGCGTTCGTGGCCGGTGTGTTCCATCTCATGACGCACGCGTTCTTCAAGGCGCTGCTCTTCCTCGGGTCGGGCGCCGTGATCTACGCCATGCACCGGGCGTATCACCACACCGGCAGCCACGAGGACGCGCAGGACATGCGCAACATGGGTGGCCTGAAGAAATACATGCCCCTGACGTGGGTGCTGATGTGGATCGCGACGCTCTCGATCGCCGGCATCCCGCCGTTCTCCGGCTTCTTCTCCAAGGACGAGATCCTCGGCGCGGTGTTCCTGCGCGCGCGTGCATCCACGCTCGCCGACGCGTCGTGGCTCGGAATCCCGGGCAGCGTCGTGCTGTATGCCTGCTACGCGATCGGCCTCGCCGCGGCGTTCATGACCGCCGTCTACATGACCCGCATGATGCTCTACACCTTCCACGGCCCGAACCGCACGGGGGAGAAGGAGCGCGACCACCTGCACGAGGCGCCCGGGGTGATGACCGGACCGCTCGTCGTGTTGGGCATTCTCAGCGCGGTCGGCGGGTGGTTCAACCTGCCGGCGCTCATTCCGCTCGGCCCAATCGGGGTGCTCGAGCACTGGCTCGACCCCGTCGTGGGTGAAGGCGCGCTGCGAGTGACGAAGGGTGCGCTTCCCGAAGCCTCTCACTCGACCGAGGTCGCGCTCATCGGGGCGGCCGTGGTGATCGCCATCGCCGGGATCGCACTCGCGTTCGCGAAGCTCAAGCCGGCGTCGCTCCGTCCCGCGGCGGAGTCGCCGGAGGAGCATGGCATCGAGCGCGTCCTGGCGAACAAGTATTACGTCGACGAGGCCTACGATGCGGCGATCGTGCAGCCCGTGGTGAGCACGTCGCGCAACCTCCTTTGGCGCGGGATCGACGTCGGCCTGATCGACGGCCTCACGCGGCTGTTCGTGCAGAGCAAGGACGACGACGCGGCGCCCGGCACGACCGTGCCCATGGGCGGTCTCGTGACGCGCGCCGTCGGCTGGGTCGGGTCGCAGCTGCAGTCAGGACAGGTCGGCACCTACGCCTGGGTGCTCGTCGTGGGTGTGCTGTTCGTGCTGGGCGCCTTCACCTTTCGTCACTAGATGCGCGAGCTCTTGCTTTCGGTCGGCTACGACCGCTGGATTCTTCCGACGCTGCTCGCGCTGCCGCTCGTCGGCGCCGCGCTCGTGCTGCTCACGGCGCGACGTGAGCCGGACGGAAGCGACGAGGTCGCGACCGGCGCGGCGCGGCGACCCTATCTCATCGCGACCCTGTTCTTCGGGCTCGAGCTCATCCTCTCGCTCGGCCTCTGGTGCGCGTTCGATCCGTCGGCGCCCGGCTGGCAGCAGCGGTTCACGATGCGGTGGATCCCGTCGTGGGGCGTGACGTTCGACATCGGCCTCGACGGCATCGCGTTGATGATGGTGCTGCTCACGACGCTCATCATGCTGCTGGCGTCGTTCGGGAGCTATACATCCGTGCGCCGGAAGACGGCGACGTACTACGCGCTGATGCTCATCCTCACCACGGGGATGCTCGGCGTGTTCATGTCGCTCGACCTCTTCCTCTTCTACGCCATGTGGGAGGTCATGCTCGTCCCGATGTACTTCATCGTCGGGATCTGGGGTGGCCAGCGGCGCATCTACGCGAGCCTGAAGTTCTTCATCTACACGATGCTCGGTTCGCTGCTGATGCTCGTCGGGATCATCTATCTCGGGCTGGCGGCCTCCCAGCAGGTGATCATGGGAGGCGTGGTGCAGTCGGCGCCGAACTTCTCGTACGACGCCATCATGGCCACGGCGCACGTGTCACCGCACGCGGCGTATTGGTTGTTCGGTGCCTTCTTCCTCGCCTTCGCGGTGAAGGTGCCGATGTTCCCCTTCCACACCTGGCTGCCTGACGCGCACGTCGAGGCGCCGACGGCTGGCTCGGTCGTGCTGGCGGCGATCATGCTCAAGCTGGGCACCTTCGGGTTCCTGCGTCTGGCGGTGCCGCTCTTCCCCGGCGCGGCGATGGATCCCACGGTGCGGACGATCATCCTCACGCTGGCCGTGATCGGCATCGTGTACGGCGCCCTCGTGTCGCTCGTGCAGCCCGACTTCAAGAAGCTCGTCGCCTACAGCTCGGTGAGCCACCTGGGCTTCGTGATGCTGGGCATCTTCGCGCTCACCGTGCAGAGCGTGCAGGGCGCGCTGATGGTCATGATCAATCACGGACTCTCCACCGGCGCGTTGTTCTTCCTGATCGGCATGATCTACGAGCGCCGGCACACCCGTCTGATCGAGGCGTACGGCGGCATCGCGCGCGTCGTGCCGATGTTCGCGGCGCTGCTCACCTTCGTCTCGCTGAGCTCCATCGGTGTGCCGGGCACCAACGGCTTCGTCGGCGAGTTCCTCGTCCTGCTCGGCTCGTTCCGCACCGTCCCGGTCTTCTCGGTGATCGCGTCGACCAGCGTCATCATCGCCGCCGGGTATCTGCTCTGGGCCATCCAGCGCATCCTCTTCAATCCGCTCGACAAGCCCGAGAACGAGCACGTGTCCGACGTGAACAAGCGCGAGCTGCTCCTGATGGCACCGCTCGTCGCCGGCATCATCTGGCTGGGCGTCTACCCCGCGCCGGTCCTGCGCCGCATGCAGCCCGCCGCCGAACGATTCGTGCGCATCGTCGAGTCACGCGCCGCGATGGCCACGGCCTCGACGGCTGCGCGCGTCGGCCGGGGGGAGGCCCGCTGATGCATCACTATAACCTGGCCATCCCGGCGCACCTCACCGCCGCGCTCCTGCCGGATCTGATTCTCATCGGCGGAGCGATGTTGTTGTTGCTCGTCGCGGTGTGGCGCACGGAGTCCCCGTCGCACCAGCGGCTGGTGGGCGTGCTCTCGATCCTGCTGTGCATCGCGACGCTCGTCGCCGTCGTGGGAATGCTCCTCGGCCGCACGTCGGCCACCGACGGTCCGATCGCCGTGGACAACTTCCGGTGGATGATGGATGTCGTCATCCTCCTGGGGACGATCGGTGCGCTCGCGCTCGGCATCGACGACAACGACCGCGCGGGCACGACGACGGCCGAGACGCACGTGCTCATTCTGCTCGCGTCGTCGGGGATGATGCTGCTCGCCGCGGCGCGCGATCTCATGATCGTCTTCCTCGGCATCGAGCTCATGTCGATCTCGGTGTATGCGCTGGCGGGGCTGAATCGCCGCAGCGTGCGCTCCGCCGAGGGCGCGCTGAAGTACTTCCTCCTCGGCGCCTTCTCGACGGCCTTCCTGCTCTACGGCATCGCGCTCATTTACGGCGCCACCGGCACCACGGGACTGCACGAGATCCGCGTGCGCGTGCTCGATCTCGGTCTGGCGACCAGCCCGATTCTGCTGATCGGCATCGCGCTGCTGCTCGTCGGCTTCGGCTTCAAGGTGTCGACGGTGCCCTTCCACATGTGGGCGCCCGACGTCTACGACGGCGCCCCGAACCCGATCACGGCGTACATGGCCGCCACGGTGAAGGCCGCGGCGTTCGCGGCCTTCGTGCGCGTCTGGCTCGAGGCGTTCCCCGGCGAGTACGGGGCATGGCATCGCGCCATTGTCGGGCTGGCGCTCGCCACGATGATCGTCGGCAACGCGATCGGCTTGCAGCAGCGCAACCTGAAGCGCCTCCTCGCGTATTCGTCCATCGCGCATGCCGGGTTCATCCTCGTCGCCATCGCCGCGGGGACGTTGCAGGGCGCGTCGGCTGTGCTGTTCTACCTGCTCGCCTACACGCTCGCGACGTTCGGGGCCTTCGCCGTGATCATCGTGCTGTCGCGCGGCGACGCGCCGGTCACGACGCAGGATCTCAGCGGGCTCTGGGGGGTGCGCCCGTGGCTGGCCGTCGCGATGTCGGTGTTCATGCTCGCGCTCATGGGCTTTCCGATCGCGGGCGGGGTCGGCTTCTTCGCCAAGTGGTACGTGCTGAAGGCGGCGCTGCAGGCGCCGGCGCCGCAGACCACCCTGGCCGTGGCGCTGGTACTCACCACGGTGATCTCGGCGGGCTACTATCTGTACGTGATCATGGTGATGTTCATGCGTCCCCGCGGCGCCGACGCGCCGACGCCGCCCACGACGCCGGCATGGACGCGGCTCGTCATGGTCGCGTGCGCTGCCGCGATTCTCATCCTCGGAATCGCGCCGGATTTCACGGTACGCTTGGCCAATGTCGGTACACCCCTGGTGACGTCGCCGCGAGAGGCGCCGGCCACCGGTGCCCAGCGTCACGCGGAGATCGCTCAGCACTGAATCGGGACGTAGGCCATCCAGACGCTCGAGGGATTGACCCGCCGTCTCCGTGCCTTCCGTCGACACTGATCCACCATTGAACTCGGGACCACCGCAGCGCATCGTGCCGATCAGCGCCGGAATCTTTCGCCAGAACGACATCCGCGGCGTCGTCGGTCGAGACCTCACGACTGAAGCCGCGCACGCGATCGGGCGCGGCTATGCCGCGCTGTTGCGCGAGCGCGGTGCGACGGGTCCAGTCGCCGTGGGACGTGACAACCGGCCCAGCGGCACCACACTCCGCGACGCACTGGTGCGGGGGCTTACTGAAGCCGGTGTCGACGTCGTGGACGTCGGCGTCGTGCCGACCCCGCTGCTGTACTGGAGTTTGCACAATCTGCCCGTCGGCGGCGGGATCCAGATCACCGGCTCGCACAATCCCCCCGAGTACAACGGCTTCAAGCTCTCGCTCGGCAGGGAGTCGCTGCACGGCCAGGAGATTCAGCATCTCCTGGCACTCATTCAGGCCGGCGGCGCACCGACAGGGAAGGGCGGTGTGCGTCACGAGCCGGTCATCGACCGCTACGTCGCCGACGTCGCGGGGCGAATCGGACCGCTCGCGCGCCGCCTCAAGGTGGTGTACGACTGCGGTAACGGCGCGGCGGCCCTCGTGGCACCGCAGCTCATGCGCGCACTCGGCGTCGACGGCACGGGACTCTTCTGCGAGAGCGACGGCACCTTCCCGAACCACCATCCGGACCCGACGGTCCCCGAGAACCTCGCGGATCTCATCGCGGCGGTGAAGCGCGAGAAGGCGGAGATCGGCATTGCGTTCGACGGCGACGCGGACCGCATCGGCATGGTGGACGGCACGGGGCGCATCGTGTGGGGCGACCATCTGCTCGTGCTCTACGCGCGCGACGTCATCCGCCGCACCGGGAGAAACCAGCACATCATCTTCGACGTCAAGTGCAGCCAGACGCTCCCCGACGAGATCGAGAAGGTCGGCGGCAAGCCGGTCATGTGGAAGACGGGGCACTCCCTCATCAAGGAGAAGATGAAGGACACGGCCGCTCCGCTCGCGGGTGAGATGAGCGGGCACATGTTCTTCGCCGAGGGCTATTACGGCTATGACGACGCGCTGTACGCCGCCGCGCGGCTGCTGCGCATCGTCGCCGACTCGGGCATGCGCGTGGAGCAGCTGCTCGCCGACGTGCCGGAGTTCGTGAGCACGCCCGAGATCCGCGTCGACTGCCCGGACTCGATCAAGTTCGATCTCGTGACGCGTGCCGTCGACCACTTCCGCGCCATTCACGACGTGATCGACGTGGACGGCGTTCGCGTGCTCTTCGGCGACGGATGGGGGCTCATTCGTGCCTCCAACACGCAGCCGATCATCGTCGCCCGCTTCGAGGCCCGCAGTGCACGGCGGCTCGCTGAGATTCGCGGCGAGATGGAAGATTGGCTGCGCGCACAGGGCGTGACGGTCTGAGGTGACGCGGCGGCGCGTCGTAACGGGAGCGCTCGCCGGAACGGCGCTCGTGCTCCTCGCCGGCCGCTGGAGCGCGGGACTCTATGCCGATTATCTGTGGTATGAATCGCTCGGTGCTGCCGACGTCTGGCGCACGAGCGTCGGTACGGCCGCCCTCGTCGGTACGGCCTCATTCCTCGCCGCGGCGCTGTTCGCGCTGCTGAATCTTTATGCGGTGCGGCAGTCGGTTGTCTCGCTCGTGCTGCCGAAGCGCATCGCCAACATCGAGATCGGCGAAGAGGTGCCAGGCCGGTATCTCCTCCTCGCCGCGGTGCTGCTCTCGCTCCTCGTTGGTGCGGCGCTCGTGCTGCCGCCGGACAGCTGGGCGGAGGCGCTGCTCGCGTTCACCGGGCGTCCCTTCGGCGAGACTGATCCGTACTTCGGCGCGGACCTCGGCTTCTTCGTCTACTGGCTTCCCTTCGAGTCTACGCTGTACGCCTGGTCGATCCTCGTGCTGGCCGTCGTCACGGGGCTCGTGGTCGGGCTCTATGCGCTGACGCCGAGTCTGCGCTGGGATCGCGGACGGCTGTACGTGTCGGCCTATGTACGCCGCCACTTCACGATGCTCGGCGGCGTGCTGATGCTCGTGCTCGCGTGGAGCTACCGGTTGTCGATGTACCGACTGCTCACGTCGGGGGCGGGAGCGGGCGGCGTCTTCACGTCCGTGGATCATCGGCTCGTGCCAGCGATGCTCTTGCTCTCCGTCGTCACCCTCTGTGCGGCGCTCGTCGTGGCGTGGGCTGGTTGGTCGGGGCAGCCACGTCTGGCCTTTCTCGCCGTGACCGTGGTCGTCCTGCTGTCCGTCGTGGCGCGTTGGGTTGCCCCGCTCCTCGTGCGCCGGTCGATCGATCCGGCGAACGCCATCGCCGAGGAACGCCCGTACGTCGCGACGCGGCTCAGCTATACGCGCCGCGCGTACGGTGTCGATCGTATGCGCCCCGACTCCCTCGGCGCCGGCTTTGCGACGGCGATGGACGCGGCACCGCGTGTCGCGGTGTGGGACGGTGCGACGCTCGCGCAGGCTGCACAGCGACTGCGGCGCGTGCGCGTCGTGGGGGCAGGGGCAGGTTGGCAGGCGAACGGCGCGTCGCTCGCCGCCCTGCTCGTGGAGCACAGCAGCGAGGGCGCGGGCGAGGCGCGCGATGTCTGGGGGGTGACCCGCTACGACGCAGCGGCCGCCGACGAACGCGGTCTTCCCGTCCGTGCCGGCAACGGCCGCTTCGCCGACGAGGCGCTGATCGAGGAGCCGGCGGTGTACGACTCCGCCCCGGCGTACAGCGTGCTCTCGGATTCGCTGCGCCAGCTCGCCGGCGTCGAGATGGTGAGCACGCGCTCGCGCTTGGCCCACGCGTGGGCGCTGCAGAACTTTCGCCTGTTGTTCGGCGATCTGCCGCTCGATCGGCCGACGATCGTGCGGCGGCGCGACGTCCGGACGCGTGTGCGCGCGCTCACCCCCTTCCTGGTGCAGGGGAGCGAGGTCGTGCCCGTGTACGCGATGGACTCGTTGTACTGGGTGCTCGAGCTGTACGTCGCCTCCGACCTGTATCCACTCTCGCAGCGCTTCGCCCTCCTCGGTGAGGAGCGCGGCTACTTTCAGCACGCCGCGACGGCCCTGGTGCACGCGGCGAGCGGACGCGTGCGGTTCGTGGCGCTTCCCTCGCCCGATCCGGTGGCGGCAACGTGGATCGCGCGCTTCCCGCAGCTCTTCGTGCGCGCGACGTCGTTGCCCGCTGCGCTGCAGGCGGCGCTGCCCCCGGTCACGGATGGAGCGCGAGCACAGGCGCTGGCCTTCGCCGCAGCAGGATTTCGCGGCGACAGCCTCGAGGTGCGCCACTTCGCGACACTCGACGGCGCCGACTCCGCATCGGCGCGCGAGCCGGCGCACGCCGCACTGCCCGGTATCGGCGTCTCCACCCTCTGGCCCCTGCTCGACGACGCCGATCGCGTGCGAGGCGTCGTGGCAGCGGAGAGCGGTACGCAACGCGTCACCACGTGGATCCCCGTCAGGAGCAACGGAGCGCGCTGGGGCGGAGTGCTCGACCGTCTGCGGGCCGCCGATACGTCGGGCCGTGAAAACGGGCTCGTCCGCTCGCCGCTGCGTGCCGTGCCCGTGGCCGCACAGCCGATGTACGTGCAGAGCGTTTTCCAGTGGCGCCCGGGCGGGAGCCCACGCCTGGTGCACGTGGAAGCGCTGGTCGTCGACTCGCTGCACGTCGGGCCGACGCTGGCGGCTGCCCTCGGCGCGAGCGACGGCGCCCGCACTCCACAGAGTGCGCCGCGCGACTTCCGCGCGCGCGCCGACAGTCTCTATCGCGTCATGCGCGATGCCCTCGCGCGCGGCGACTGGTCCGCGTTCGGCCGCGCCTTCGACGCGCTGGGCGCGTCGCTGCGCGCGACCCCGTGAGCTTGTCCGCTGCCGGGGCGGTGTCTAGCTTGCCACGGCTGTCCGCTGACTGGACGACCATCATATCGGAGAAGGCGTGAACATCCACGAGTATCAGGCCAAGGAGATTCTGCGCGCCGAAGGCGTGCCGATCCCACCGGGCGAGGTGGCCACGACGCCCGAAGAAGCCGAGGCAATCGCGAAGAAGATAGGTGGCATGGTGGTGGTGAAGGCGCAGGTGCACGCCGGGGGCCGCGGAAAGGCCGGCGGCGTGAAGCTCGCCAAGACCCCGGCGGAGGCCAGAGAGGTCGCACGCAGGATTCTCGGCATGCAGATCAAGGGGCTCACCGTGCACAAGGTGCTCGTGACCGCCGCCGCCGACATCGCGAGCGAGGCGTACGTCGGGATCATCCTCGACCGTGCGACGAAGAAGCCGGTGTTCATGGTCAGCCCGGCGGGGGGAATCGACATCGAGGAGGTTGCCGCGCAGACGCCGGAGAAGATCCTCAAGCTGCCGATCGACACGCGCTTCGGTCTCATGCCCTTCCAGGCACAGTCGCTCGGATTCTTCCTGTTCGACGACGTGAAGAAGGTGCGGGCGGCGGCGAAGATCATGACGTCGCTCTATCGGGCGTTCATGAAGAACGGCTGCTCGCTCGCCGAGATCAATCCGCTCGTCGTCACGCCGGCGGGTGACGTCGTCGCTCTGGACGCGAAGATGGTGATCGACGACAACGAGCTCGAGCGCCATCCGGAGCTCGAGGCGCTGCGCGACGAGACGGCGGAGGAGCCGAGCGAGGTCGCGGCGCGGAAGGCGAACCTCACCTTCATCAAGCTCGACGGCAACGTCGGCTGCGTCGTGAATGGCGCCGGCCTCGCGATGGCCACGATGGACCTCGTGAAGTTCTATGGCGGCGAGCCGGCCAACTTCCTCGACATCGGCGGCTCGTCGAACCCCGAGAAGGTCGTCAACGCACTGCGGATCATCACCTCCGACCCCAGCGTGAAGGTCATCCTGTTCAACATCTTCGGTGGTATCACGCGGACCGACGACGTCGCCAACGGCATCGTGACCGCGACGAAGCAGAATCCGCTGAAGATTCCCATCGTCATTCGCCTCACCGGCACGAACGAAGAGATCGCCATGACGATCCTGACGGAGAACGGCTTCAGCGCATCGTCCGACATGGACGAGGCGGTGAAGCGCGCGGTCGATCTCGCGACGAAGGGAGGAAAGGCCGCGTGAGCGTCTTCATCGACAACTCCACGAGGCTCATCGTGCAGGGGATCACCGGCCGCGACGGCTCGTTCCACACGAAGCAGATGATGGAGTATGGCACGAAGGTCGTCGGCGGCGTCACGCCCGGGAAGGGCGGCCAGATGTTCGACGGGACCGTGCCGATCTTCAACACGGTACACGAGGCGGTGGCGAAGACGGGGGCGAACACCTCGGTCATCTACGTGCCGCCGGTGTACGCGGCAGACGCGATGATGGAAGCCGCCGACGCGGGGATCCAGTTCATCGTCGCCATCACGGAGGGCGTGCCCGTGCTCGACATGACGCGCGTGCATCCCTTCGTGAAGGAGAAGGGGGCGCGGCTGCTCGGCCCGAATTGCCCCGGACTCATCACGCCGGGACAGAGCAAGGTCGGCATCATTCCTGGGCGCATCTGCACGCCGGGCGCCATCGGCGTCGTGAGCCGCTCGGGCACGCTGACGTACGAGGTCGTGTATCAGCTCACCCGCGCAGGCATGGGGCAGAGCACCTGCGTCGGCATCGGCGGTGACCCGATCAACGGCACCAACTTCATCGACTGCCTCGCGGCGTTCGAGAAGGATCCGCAGACGAAGGCCGTCGCGATGATGGGTGAGATCGGCGGTACCGACGAGCAGGAGGCCGCGGAGTTCGTCAGGAAGAACATGACGAAGCCGGTCGTCGGGTTCATCGCCGGCCAGACGGCGCCGCCGGGTCGCCGCATGGGACACGCCGGCGCGATCATCTCCGGTTCGGCAGGGACGGCGGCGGAGAAGCTCGAGGCATTCGAGAAGGCGGGGATCGGCATCGCCAAGCGCCCGATCGACTTCGTCGAGCAGCTGCGCGCCCGGATGTGAGCGGCGTGAGCCGGCTGCGCCGTCGAGCATGAGACTGCGCGATTTTCTGGCGCCGGAGCGGGTGATCGTCCCGCTCCAGGCGCAGACGCTTCAGGAAGCCACCGAGCAGCTCCTGGAGCGTCTGGGCGCCGCGCATGGCGTGATCGACCTCGGCAAGCTGCGGCGTCGGGTCGCCGAAGGACGCCCGGAGGACACGGTGGCGATGGGCGACCGCGCGATCCTGCTGCACTATCGCACAGACGCGGTCGGGCAGCTCGTCGTCGCGGTCGGTGTGACGGCTGCACCGGTGTGCTGCGCGCCGCCGAATGAAGCGGCGCAGTGCGCGCGCGTCGTGCTCATGATCGCCGCGCCCCCCCGCCACGCCGCCCGCTACCTGCAGGTCGTGGGTGGCTTCGCACGGCTGCTGCGCACCGCCGCCGTGCTCGAGGCGGTGCACGCGAGCGCTGACGCGCAGACGTTCGTGGAGCTGCGGAGCTTCGCCGACTGCGCGCTCCCGGAGCAGCTCGCCGTACGCGACGTGATGAGCGAGCACCCCCGCACGATCGCGCAGGACGCGCCGCTCAAGGAAGCGGCGCGCACGCTGGTGCGCACCGGCCTCGGCGCGCTCCCCGTCGTGGACGACGACCGGCGTGTGATCGGCATGGTGAGCGAGCGCGAGGTGATCCGTCACCTGCTCAGCGTGCAGGCATTCACCGGCTCCGACGTGCGCGTCCCGTCGCCATCGGCGTCGGGTGCGAAGACGGTGCGCGACGTGATGACGCGGCAGGTATTGTGCGTGGCGCCCGAGCAGCCGATCGCCGAAGTGGCGTCGCTGATGAGCAACAAGGACGTCGATCGCGTTCCGGTGGTGCGTGAGGATCGCCTCGTGGGCTTTCTGACGCGAGGCGACATCGTCCGGAAGCTGATCGGATCATGATTCCCGGGGCGCAATGCCCCGTTCGACTGACACGAGGACTACATGGCTGGAGACTATACCCTGACGATCATCAAGCCCGACGCCTTCGGCGCGGGCAAGGCGGGCAGGATCATCGCGCTCCTCGAGGAGAAGGGCTTCAGGATCGCCGCATCGCGCGTGATGCGCCTGACCAGGGAGCAGGCGGAGCGCTTCTACGAGGTGCACCGCGGCCGTCCGTTCTATGGTGAGCTCGTGTCGTTCATGAGCTCCGGCGCCTGCATGCCGATGGTGCTGACGAAGGCCGACGCGGTGGCGGCGCTGCGCGACGCGATCGGCGCCACGGATCCCGCTGAAGCCGCGCCCGGCACGGTGCGGAAGCTCTATGCGGAGTCGAAGGGCCGGAACGCGATTCACGCGTCCGATTCGGACGAGAACGCCACGCGCGAAGCGCGTTTCTTCTTCGCGGAGACGGACCTGATTTACTGACGAGGCATGTCGGGCGTCTGGAGACCGTTCGTCGGCTGGTCGGTTTTTCGGTTGTCGGCCTGCCTCGGGAGGCCCTGACGTTCCGGGGTCGGCCAGGAACCGACAAACCGATGAGCGCTCTTGGTTTGTTCCGCTTGATAAGTCCAATCGCCCCAAGTAGTTTTGTAGGCTATGCTGTCCTTTGACATTCGGTCACTCACCGAGCGCGCCGTCGCCGTCGACGACACTCTTTCGGCGGATGATCCGGTGTGGCAGGAGGGGGACGCAAAGCCGTCGGCGCCGGTCCACGTGAAGGGGCGGTTGTCGGCGGCCGGCCCGGGCCGGTTCTATTGGCACGGCACGATCGACGGAGACGTTGCGCTCGAGTGCCGCCGGTGTCTCGGCGATACCACGGAGCACGTCTCCCAGGACGCGCACCTCATCTTCGCGGAAGCGGGAGCAGAGGGCGTGGAAGATGATCCGGACGTCTATCTGCTCGACGACCGGGCATCTGAGCTGGATCTGCGCCCCGCGCTGCGGGAGCAGTGGCTGTTGAACGTTCCTCGCTACGCGTTGTGCCGGGACGACTGTAAGGGGCTGTGCCCGACGTGCGGCGCCGAGTTGAACCTCGGCCCGTGCGACTGTGCGCCGACCACGGCGGATCTTCGCTGGGCGGCATTGCACAAGCTGCGCGACGGGCAGCGCTGAACACCCGGTTTCTATCCTTTTCCGACCAGACCCATGGCCGTCCCGAAGCGCAGAACCTCCAAGCGAAAGAAGCGCGCCCGCAACACGCACAAGGCTGCGCCCCTCGTCGCAATTCAGAAATGTCCCCGCTGTCAGGCGATGAAGCGCCCGCATCATGTCTGCGCCGAGTGCGGATACTACGCGGGTGAGCAGCGAGTAGCCGCCAGGGAAGCCTGACCTTGGCGCGGATCGCATTGGACGCCATGGGGGGCGACTTCGCCCCTCAGGCGACCGTCGCCGGCGCATTGCTCGCGCTCGCCGAGCTCGATCCCGCGCATACCATTCAGCTGGTCGGCCAGACCGCCGTCATCGAGGCGCAGCTCCGCGCGCTTCTCGCCGGCGAGCTGTCCGCATGCGCCGTCCATCGCGACCGCATCACGATCGTCGAGGCCCCGGACGTCATCGAGATGACGGACAAGCCCAGCGCCGCCGTGCGCGGAAAGCCGAACAGCTCGATGGTCGCCGGTCTGCGCATGCAGACCGAGAGCGCATCCGACGCCTTCGTCTCCGCGGGCAGCACCGGCGCGCAGATGGCCGCCTCCATGGTCATCCTCCGCCTGCACGCAGGGCTCAAGCGTCCGGCGATTGTCACGCTGTTCCCCTCGGCACGCAAGCCGGTGGCCGTGCTCGACTCGGGCGCCAACGTCGATTGCTCCACCGAAGAGCTGCTCCAGTTCGCGCGCCTCGGCGCCGTCTACGCCGAGTGCGTGCTCGGCCGCCCAAATCCAGCGGTCGGACTGCTCAGCATCGGCGAGGAAGCAGAGAAGGGGAATGCGGTCACCAAGGAGACCCACGCGCTCCTGCGCGACTCGGGCCTCAACTTCATCGGCAACGTCGAAGGACGCGATCTCCCGGCGGGCGGCACCGAGCACCAGCCGGTGGACGTCGTCGTCTGCGACGGCTTCGTCGGCAACGTGATCCTCAAGTTCTACGAGGGTGTCGCCCCCCTCATCATCGAGACGCTGCGCAAGGCTGGCGTGTCCAAGGAGCAGCTCGAGAAGGGGCTGAAGCACCTCGACTACTCCGAGCACGGCGGCGCGCCGTTGCTCGGTGTGAAGGGAGTGAGCATCATTGCGCATGGCAAGTCGTCGCCGCGCGCCGTGAAGAATGCGCTGAAGGTCGCCGCCCAGGCGGTCACCAGCGGGATGAACGAGCAGATCGGCCAGCGCCTCGGCGTGGCCACGGAGAGTGCCGCGTGAAGCGACCTGTCGCCCACATCGCCGGTACGGGACGCGGGATCCCGGCCAACGTGATGACGAACCATGATTTCGCCTCGATCGGCATCGAGACGAGCCACGAGTGGATCGTGGAGCGCACGGGGATCGTGGAGCGCCACATCGGCCGGCCGGACGAGACGACGACGTCCATGGCGGCGACGGCATCGCAGCAGGCGATGCAGCGCGCCGGCGTGCAGCCGGGCGAGATCGACGCGATCGTCCTCAGCACGGCGACGCCTGATCGTCTCCTCCCGGCGACCGCCGTCGATCTCCAGGCGGAGCTCGGCGCCACGCGCGCCGCGGCGTTCGACATCGCCGCCGCGTGCACGGGGTGGATCTACGGGATGACGGTCGCCGAGGGCCTCATGGCGTCGGGCGTCGCGGAGACGATTCTCGTCGTGAGCGCCGAGAAGATGAGCGCGATCGTGGACTGGCAGGACCGCGCGACGTGCGTGCTGTTCGGCGATGGCGCCGGAGCCACGGTGCTCAAGCGTGCACGCACGCACCACAAGGGGATTCTCAGCACCTACATGCGCAGCGACGGCACCCTCGCCGAGCTGCTCTGGCGTCCCAGCGGGGGCGCCAAGGTCCCGTACACGCAGGCCACGCTCGACGACCGCTCCACCTACGTGAGGATGGCGGGGCGCGAGGTGTTCAAGCACGCCGTGCGCTCCATGGCCGACGCCTGCGATCGCGCGCTCGACGCGGCGAAGCTCACCGGCCAGGACATCGACGTCCTCATCCCGCACCAGGCGAACGTGCGCATCATCGAGGCCACGGCGAAGCACGCGAACGTCCCGATGGACAAGGTCTACGTGAACGTCGACCGCTACGGCAACACGTCATCCGCGTCGATCCCGATCGCGCTCGACGAGGCCATTCAGTGTGGCCGCGTGAAAGACGGGACGACGGCGCTGTTCGTCGCCTTCGGCGCAGGGTTCACGTGGGGCTCGATGGTGGTCCGCTTCTGATCGACATGCCGAGCGTCGTACTGCTCTTTCCGGGTCAGGGGTCGCAGACGCCGGGGATGGGGAAGGATCTGGCCGAGCGGTTTCCCGCCGCGCGCGAGGTGTTCCGCGCGGCCGACACCGCCGTCGGCGCCCCGCTCTCGCAGCTCTGCTTCGAGGGACCGGCCGAGGAGCTCACGCGCACGCACAACGCCCAGCCGGCGCTCCTCGCGCACGGCGCAGCGGTGTGGGCGGTGGTCCGCCACGCGCTCGCCGGCAAGGTCGTCGCCGCTGCCGGTCATTCCCTCGGCGAGTTCACCGCCTACCATGCGGCTGACGCGCTGCCCCTTCCCGAGGCCGTCAAGCTCGTGCGCAAGCGCGGCGAGCTGATGTTCGAGGCGGGCGAGCGGAGGCCGGGGACCATGGCCGCCATTCTCGGCAGTCCGTCGGTGCCGATCGAGACGATCTGCGAGCAGGCCACCACGAGCTCCGGGCTCGTCGTGCCGGCGAACTTCAATGCACCGGGGCAGGTCGTGATCAGCGGAGAGGTCGCCGGTGTCGAGCGCGCGATGGCGTTGGCGAAGGAGGCCGGCGCCAAGCCCATCCGTCTCAACGTCAGCGGCGCCTTTCACTCGCCGCTCATGGCCGAGGCCGGTGCCGGGCTCGCGAGCGCGCTGGACCTCGCGCACTTCGGCGAGCCGTGCTTTCCAATCTACGCGAACGTGAACGCACAACCCGTTCAGAGCGCGTCGCTTGCCCGGCGTCTTCTCGTGCAGCAGCTTACGTCCCCGGTGCAGTGGACGCGCCAGCTCGAGGCGATTGCTGCGCTCTACCCGGACGCGCTGTACGTCGAGATGGGACCCGGCGCCGTGCTCAAGGGATTGGCCAAGAAGATCGCGCCGACTCTGAAGGTCGTCACCTGCGGCACCGGTGCCGACGTGGACGCGCTCCTCACCTTGGTGGCCTGACGATGAAGATCGACCTCGGCGGGCGTACCGCGCTCGTCACGGGCAGCACGCGTGGGATCGGACGCGCCATCGCCGACACGCTCTCGACCGCCGGAGCGCGCGTCGCGATCGTCGGCCGCGATCAGGCCAGAGCGGCCGAGGTCGCCGCGGCCGTGGGCAACGGCGCGCAGGGGTTCGCCGCCGACGTCGCCGAGCCGGCGTCGATCGTCGCCCTGATCGACGCCGTCGAGAAGGCGTTCGGCCAGATCGACATCCTCGTCAACAACGCCGGCCTGACGCGCGACAACATCCTCTTCCGCATCAAGGACGAGGAGTGGGATACGGTGCTCGACGCCAATCTTCGCGGCGCGTTCATTGCCATTCGCACCGCCTCGCGTGGAATGATCAAACGGCGCTGGGGGCGGATCATCAACATCGCGAGTGTCGTCGGCATCACGGGCAACAAGGGCCAGGCCAATTACGCCGCCAGCAAGGCGGGGCTGATCGGCCTCACCAAGTCGGTGGCCAAGGAGCTCGGCTCGCGCAACGTGCTCGTGAACGCCGTCGCGCCAGGGTTCATCGAAACCGACATGACGGCGGCGATGACACCCGAAGCGCGCGGTGCACTGTCCGGCCAGATCCCCCTCGAGCGGCTCGGCGCCCCGCAGGACGTCGCCGGCGTCGTGGCGTTCCTCGCGTCGGAGCACGCCGCGTACATCACCGGTCAAACGCTCGTGGTGGACGGCGGCATGGTCATGTGACTGCTTTCCGTCCGACTGTCCGACCGTCCGACTGTCCGACTGTCCGACTGTCCGACTGTCCGACTGTCCGACTGTCCGACCGTCCGACCGTCCGACTGTCCGACTGTCCGACTGTCCGACTGTCCGACCGTCCGACCGTCAGACCGTCAGACCGTCAGACCCTCAGACGGCGATGTGACATTCAGGACCGACTTTGGCTAACTTTCCCGCGTTCAAAACCTACAGGAGCCCGACCAATGGCTGACAACGCCCAGAAGGTACGTGACATCATCGAGAAGGAGCTCGGCGTCGAGCGCGACAAGATGACCGACGAGGCGAGCTTCATCGACGATCTCGGCGCCGACAGCCTCGACATCGTCGAGCTGGTGATGGAGTTCGAGAAGGAGTTCAACATCGACATCCCCGACGAAGATGCGGAGAAGCTCCGCACCGTCGGTGATGCCGTCGCGTATCTGAACACCAAGGTCGGCGCGTAATGCGACGTCGGGTCGTCGTCACTGGTCTCGGTGCCGTCACGCCACTCGGAAACGACGTGGCGACGACCTGGCGTGCCATGTGCCGCGGCGTCTCCGGAGCGGCGAAGATCACCAAGTTCGACGCGTCCACCTTCCCCGTGCAGTTTGCGTGTGAGGTGAAGGGCTTCGATCCCCTCCAGTCGATGGACCGCAAGGAGGCGAAGCGCGCCGACCAGTACACGCAGTACGCCGTCGCCGCCGCCGTCGAGGCGATGACCGACGCGGGGCTGATCAACGGCGGGTATGACGTCGACCGCACCGGCGTCATCATCGGCAGTGGCATCGGCGGGTTGAAGAGCTTCGAGGAACAGCACGACATCTACCGCGAGCGCGGGGCGAGCAAGATCAGTCCCTTCTTCATCCCGATGTTCATCGCCGACATCGCGGCCGGCGTGGTGTCCATGCGCTTCAACGCCCGCGGACCCAACTACGCCACCGTGTCGGCGTGCTCCACGAGCGCGCACGCGATCGGTGACGCCTTCCGCACCATCCAGTACGGCGATGCCGACGTCATCATCACGGGTGGAGCGGAAGCGACCGTCACGCCGATGGCGATCGGTGGCTTCGCCAACATGACGGCGCTCTCGCGCCGGAACGACAGCCCGGAAACGGCATCGCGTCCCTTCGACGCGACGCGCGACGGCTTCGTGATGGGCGAGGGCTCGGGGATCGTCATCCTCGAGGATCTCGAGCACGCCCTCGAGCGCGGCGCGCAGATCTACGGCGAGATCGTCGGCTATCGCGCGACGGGCGATGCGTATCACCTCACCGGTCAGCTCCCCGAGCACGAGGGGTTGCAGCGCGCGATGCGCGGTGCTCTGGCCGACGCCGGCCTGACGCCGAGCGACATCGACTACGTCAACGCGCACGGGACCTCGACACCACTCAACGACTCGAACGAGGCGAAGGCGATCGCTACCATCCTCGGCGACGCGGCCGCGAGCGCGAGCGTGTCGTCCACCAAGTCGATGACGGGGCACATGCTCGGCGCCGCCGGAGCCGTCGAGTTCATCGCCTGCACGCTGGCGCTGCGCGATCAGATCGCTCCGCCGACGATCAACTACTGCCACGCCGATCCGGAGTGCGGTCCGCTCGACTTCACGCCGAACCAGGCGAAGGAGCGTGAGGTCCGCGCGGCGCTGAGCAACAGCGCCGGATTCGGCGGCCATAACGTCTCCCTCGCCGTCAAGCGCTATCAGGCGTAGCGCACAGCGCGATGGCTGACCGCCTTCCGCTCCGCACGGGCATCGGCTACGACTCGCACCGGTTCGCACCGGGCGGGCCGCTCGTGCTGGGCGGCGTGCACATGCCGAGCGCGGTGCACCTCAAGGGCCACTCCGATGGCGACGCGATCGCGCACGCCGTCACCGATGCGATCCTCGGCGCCGCGGCGCTGGGCGACATCGGCGAGATGTTCTCGGATCGCGACGACGCGAACGCGGGACGGGACTCCATCGAGATGTTGGCCCTCGCCGTCGACCGCCTGCACCAGGCGGGATGGCACGTCGGTCAGGTGGACGTCGTCGTCATCGCCGAGACACCGCGCATCGCGCCGCATCGGGACGAGATGCGGACGCGTCTCGCCGGTGCGCTCGGCATCGACGTCGCCGACGTGAGCATCAAGGGAAAGACGAACGAGTCGATGGGGTTCGTCGGCCGCGGGGAAGGCATTGCCTGCGTGGCCAGCGCGACGATCGTGGCGGCGTAGCCCAGTGCAGAGTGCGTGGGGATGGCTGACAGGCGTGCCGACAGGCACGCTGTACCTCGCGCTCTTCGCCCTCGCCGCCGCCGAGAACGTCTTTCCGCCCCTGCCGACCGACACGGTCGTCGCGTTCGGCACCTGGCTCGCCGTGCGCGGCGACGGCAGTGCGATCGTCGCCTTCCTCGCGAGCTGGGTCGGCAACGTGGTGGGCGCGGTGGCGATGTACCTCGTCGGGCGCACGCACGGGCGAGGGTGGATACGTCGTCGTTTTCCGGCGCTCGCCGACGAGCACGGTGAGGCGCGGCTGCGTGGACTCTACGCCCGATATGGCGTCGTGGCGCTCGTCGTGAGCCGATTCATTCCCGGCGTGCGCGCCCTCGTCCCCCCCTTTGCCGGCGCGCTGCACGTCCCGATCGGCACGACGGTCATCGCGATGACCGTGTCCTCGGCCGTGTGGTACGGCATCATTGCGTACGTCGCCTATCGCGCCGGCGCCGACTGGGACGCGGTGGTGCGTGTCATCGCGCACTCCGGGCGCGTGGTGACGATCGTCGCGCTTGGGCTGGCCCTCCTTGGCGGAATGCTGTGGTGGCGCCATCATCGGCGGGTGAGGACGTTGGATGAATGATGTCCAGGGACACACGCGTGCCTTCCTGCTCGCGCGCTTCGCCGATTTCGTGTCGCTGGAGCAGGGGCTCTCCCCCCGCACTCAGGAGGCGTACGGCCGCGACCTCGAGCGCTTCGCGGCGTTCGCGGCGGTGAAGGGCGTGGCTGCGCCGCTCGACGTCACGGCGCGGCTGCTGCGGGAGTACATGTACCACCTCAAGGACCTCGGGCTGTCGCCTGCGTCGATCCGGCGCAACGTGTCGGCGATTCGGACCTACTTCCGCTTTCTCACCGGCGACGGCCTCGTCGTGCGCGATCCGAGCGAGCGGCTGGACACCCCGAAGGGATGGCGCACCCTGCCCGAGGTACTCACCGTGGACGAGGTGCAGGCCCTCCTCGCCGCGCCCACCCTCGACGACGCGCTCGTCTTCCGCGATCGGGCGCTGCTCGAGCTCGCGTACGGCGCCGGCCTGCGCGTGTCGGAGTGGATCACGATCGGTGTGCGCGACGTCATGCTCGACGAGGGACTCGTCCGGGTCTTCGGCAAAGGAAGCAAGGAGCGGCTCGTGCCGATCGGACGGTCGGCGATCGGGGCGACGGCTGTGTACTTGCGCGAGCTGCGTCCGCGGTTGGAACGTGGGGAGGGAAAGGGGATCCTCTTTCTCAATGCGCGCGGCCGTCCCCTCACCCGCATGGGCGCGTGGAAGATCTTGCGGGGGTACGTCGAGCGCGCGGGGATCACCAAGCACGTGTCGCCGCACACGCTGCGACACTCCTTTGCCACGCATCTGCTCGAGGGCGGGGCTGATCTGCGGGCCGTGCAGGAGATGCTCGGCCACGTGGACATCGCCACGACCCAGATCTATACGCACGTGGACCGGGAGTATCTTCGGCAGGTCCATCGGAGTTATCATCCACGGGGTTGAGCCTCCCTCGTGCTCCTCGCGCCGACTCGCATGCTGCTCGTCATCGACAACTACGACTCGTTCACCTACAACCTCGTGCAGTACCTCGGCGAGCTTGGGGCGGAGGTCGTCGTACGGCGTAACGACGAGGTGGCCGTCGAGGAGATCCGCTCGCTCGCGCCGGCGGGAATCGTGCTGTCGCCCGGCCCGTGCGCGCCGGCGCAGGCAGGGGTGACGGTGGACGTGATTCGGGCGTGGGGCGCGACCATTCCCACCCTCGGCGTCTGCCTCGGCCATCAAGCGATCGGCGAGGCATACGGCGGACGCGTCGTCCGCGCGACACGGGCGGTACACGGCAAGACGTCGCGCATCTCGCATAACGGACAGGAGCTGTTTGCCGGCCTGCCCTCGCCGCTCGAGGTCGGACGCTACCATTCGCTCGTCGTCGAGCGCGCGACGTTGCCGGCCGTGCTCGAGGTGACCGCGACCAACACCGACGATCCCCGTGAGATTCACGGGCTTCGCCACGTCTCGCATCCCGTGTGGGGCGTCCAGTTCCACCCGGAATCGGTGCTGACACCCGACGGCAAGCTGCTGCTGCGGAATTTCCTCGCGCGTCTCGCCGCGTGAAGGGGGTCGCGCACGCGATCGCCTTTGCGGCCGGGGCGCTCCTCACGCCGATGGTCGCGCGTCCTCAAGGCGCGTCCGTTCACGTAACCGGAACGGGCCCCGGGACGGCAATCGTGCAGCGCGTCGTTGCGGGACCGCACGTCGTCGTGGCGGGAAGCGCTCCGCTCACGCTGCCGCGTGATAGCATGGTGACGTCCAGCCTGCTCGTGCTCGGGCGCCCGACGTATCTCGCGAGCCGCGTCGAGGGGGACGTGGTCGTCGTCGGTGCCGATGTGTTTCTGCGGCCGGGCGCGGACGTCACCGGCAGCGTGACGTCGATCGGCGGCATGGTCGCCGAAACGTCGTTGGGCCGCGTGGCCGGCACGATCGAGAGCCGCCGCGACGATGCGGTGACGTGGAGACGCGAGTCGGCTGGCGGGAGCTACGCCGTCGACATCGCCCGCCGCGAAGCGCGCGGGGAGTCGGTGCTCCAGCTCGCGGGCATACGCGGTGTCGGGTTGCCGACGTACGATCGCGTCGACGGGTTGTCGCTCCCGGTGGGCGCCCTGCTGCAATTCAATCAGCACGCCGTGGAGATCGAGCCGCGCGCCGCATACCGCAGCCGGCTCGGAAGGATCGATCCCTCGCTCGACGTGCGCCTCGACTCCCTCGGGATCGTGCGGGTGGATGCACGAGTCGCGCGTGATACGCGGAGCAACGACCGATGGATCTATGGCGATCTCCTCAACTCGGCGCTGGTGTTCTTCGCCGGCGTGGACACGCGCAACTACTTCCGCTCCGACCTCGGCGAGGGACGCGTGACCGCGAGAATCGAGCGTCCGTCGTGGACACTCGAGCCGTTCGTTGGTGGACGTGTCGAGCGGGTGAGCGCGATCACCGCTGCCGGAAACGTGTTCAGCGTGACCGGACGAACGTCCGTCGAGAAGATTCTCCGCCCGAATCCGCTCGTGGAGGACGGACGCCTCGCCTCCGCATCGCTCGGCGCGAATCTGGAGGCACAGACGGGCGTCGTGAAGAGCCGGCTCCGCACGGCGTTGGAGCAGAGCTTCACCACGCCGACGGGAACCTCGCAATTCCTTCAGCTCACGCTCGACGGAGCGGTGAGCTTTCCGACCTTCGGGCAGCAGGCGTTGTACGTGCACGTACACACCGTCGCCACCCGCGGCGACAGCGTGCCCATGGCGCGCTTCGCCTACCTCGGCGGCTTCGGGACCCTCCCCACGCTCGAGCTGTTGGAGCAGGGAGGCTCGGCATTGCTGTACGTCGAGAACCGGTACACGATTCCCATCTCGGTGATACAGCTGCCCATCGTCGGCTCGCCCGTGCTGACCCTGCGCGATGCCTTCGGGGGGGCCGGCGTGCGCGGATTGCCCGCGCTGCAGCACGAGATCGGTGTCGGGATCGGCATGAGCGCGCTACGGCTCGATGTCGTGCGCGGCGTAGCCGGCCAGAAGCACACCGAGGTCGGCGTCGGAATCTCGTTTGGCCACTGACGTCACCGAGTTTGCCGGGCGCCCCGCCTGGCGGTTCGGTCTGGCGAATCCGCGGATCCTCAGCGAAGACGCCTCGATCAATTCTACGCGTCTACCTCGGCGAACACGACTGCGATCGTCATGCGACATGAAGCAACGCACCTCATGTACCCCGACTCCACCAACGAGACATTCATCGAGCGTGTTGCGCGGTCCTGCTCTCCATGATCTCGTTATGCCTTCAGTCAAGGTGCGTCATGAAGACTCTGTTTACGCTGGCGGCGTGCGCGTCAGTTCTCGTCTCCGAGACTCTGCGCGCCCAGCAAATCGCGACCGCTGCCGACTCTCAGGCAGTGATCGCGCCGGCCGGCGTGTTCGCGCGGCACGGCTTGCTCATGCCGTCCATGCGCCATGTGCTTGTTCTGCGCACCTTGCGCGCGCCGGAGTCCACGCATCCTTCCGGTTGCGGAAGCGCACAACGCCGTCGTATCTTAGCTGGCGTGAAAGTTGCGTCCGGCCCACAACCCCCGCGCGCGGTCCGCCGCCGCGGCTCCTCCCGCTCGTGACGACGCTCGCCGTCATCCCGGCTCGACTGGGCGCGACGCGTCTCCCCCGGAAGCCCCTCCGGCTCCTGGCCGGCGTCCCCGTCATCATCCGCGTCCTCGAGCGGGTGACGGCCCTCGGCATCGCGGATCGCGTGGTCGTGGCCACCGACAGCGACGAGATTGCCCAGCGCGTACGCGACGCCGGCGGCGAGGCCGTCCTGACGCGGCGCGATCACCCGTCCGGCACCGACCGCGTCGCCGAGGTCGCGGCGCGCCCAGAGTTCCGGGGCTTCCGCGCGATCGTCAACGTGCAGGGCGACGAACCTTTTGTCTCCGCCGATGCGGTGCGCGGCGCGCTCGCGGAGGTAACGGACGGCGACTTTCCCCTGGGCACCGCGGCCGTACGCGCCACGCGCGAGGTGCTCGCAAGCCCCGATGCAGTGAAAGTCGTCGCTGCCGACGACGGTGCAGCGATGTATTTTTCCCGCGCGCCGATTCCCTTTCTGCGCGACGCGGCCGACGATGGCGCGCTGGACGGACGCGTCCTGCATCACGTCGGTGTCTACGCCTACACGCCGGACGCGCTCGCGCGCTGGGTGGCGCTCCCCGCGCACGCACTCGAGCGGATCGAGCGGTTGGAGCAGCTCCGCCCGCTCGCTGCCGGCGTGCGCATGGGAGTGGCCGTCGTAGATGGGCCGCTTCGCGGCGGCATCGATACGGAAGCTGACCTGGACCGAGCGAACCGAGAGTGGACGACCTTCACGCCGAGCGAGAGCTGATGCAGACGAGCACGCGGCAACATACGACCAAGTTCATCTTCGTCACCGGCGGCGTCGTGTCGTCGCTCGGGAAGGGTATCGCGGCAGCGTCGCTCGGGCGGCTGCTCGTCGAACGCGGACTCCGCGTCACGATGATGAAGTTCGACCCGTACCTGAACGTCGATCCAGGGACGATGTCGCCCTTCCAGCACGGCGAGGTGTTCGTCACCGACGACGGTGCCGAGACCGATCTCGACCTCGGGCACTACGAGCGCTTCATCGACCGCTCGCTCTCGCAGGCGAACAACGTCACCACGGGACGGATCTATCTCAACGTGATCACCAAGGAGCGCCGGGGTGAATACCTCGGCTCCACGGTGCAGGTGATTCCGCACATCACGGACGAGATCAAGGCGGCGATCCGGCGCATGGCGCCAGAGAACGACGTCGTGATCGTGGAGATCGGTGGCACGGTCGGCGACATCGAATCGCTCCCCTTTCTCGAGGCGATCCGGCAATTCCGCCACGACGTCGGGCGCGAGAACGCGATCTTCGTCCATCTCACGCTGATCCCGTACATCGCCGCCGCCGGCGAGCTCAAGACCAAGCCGACGCAGCACTCGGTGCGCGAGCTGATGGAGATCGGTATCCAGCCGGACATCCTCATCGTCCGCACGGAGCGTCCGATCTCGGATGAGATCAAGCGCAAGATCGCGCTGTTCTGCAACGTCGAATTCGGCGCCGTCATCGAGTCGCCGGACGTCCGATCCATCTACCAGATCCCGCTCTCCTTCCGCGAGCAGGGGTTCGACGACAAGGTGCTCCAGAAGTTCGGCCTGGAACGCCCCGCACCCGATCTCGCGCCGTGGCGCGAGATGGTGCAGCGCATCGTCCATCCGCACGAGCGCGTGAAGATCGCCGTCGTCGGCAAGTACACCGACTTCGTCGACAGCTACAAGAGCGTGCAGGAAGCGCTCATCCACGGCGGCATCGCCAACGACGTCGGTGTGGACATCAGTTGGGTCTCGAGCGACGACTTCGTCGACGGACACGCGGCGCGTGACATTCTCCAGCGCTGCGACGGTCTCCTCGTGCCCGGTGGCTTCGGGGTGCGCGGCGTGGAGGGAATGGTCGACGCCATCCGCAGCGCACGCGAGGGGGGCATGCCCTTCTTCGGCATCTGCCTCGGCATGCAGACGGCGATCATCGAGTTCGCGCGCAACGTCTGTGGGCTCGACGACAGCCACTCGTCCGAGTTCGCGCCGGAGTGCAGCGATCCCGTGATCTCGCTGATGGAGTCGCAGCAGCACGTGACCGACATGGGGGGCACGATGCGACTCGGGGCCTATCCCTGCCGCCTCGCGCGTGGATCGCGCGCGGCCGAAGTCTACGGCGTTGCCGAGGTGAGCGAGCGTCACCGGCATCGCTACGAGGTGTCGAACGCATATCGCGACGTCTTCGTGCAACACGGCATGCGGTTGAGCGGGCTTTCACCCGACGGACAACTCGTCGAGGTCGTCGAGCTGCCGGAGCATCCGTGGTTCATCGGGTGTCAGTTCCATCCGGAGCTCCAGTCGCGCCCGACCCGCCCGCATCCGTTGTTCGCCGGCTTCATCGCGGCGGCGGTTGCCCGCAAGCGCCGGCAAGGGACACCCCCGGGCGCTCAGCACGTGGTCGCCGCGGCGCGCGCCTGATGCCGTTTCACTTTCGCCGCGATGCGCTGTTCCTCATCGCGGGACCGTGCCAATTGGAGGACGACGCGCTGAACCTGCGCGTCGCCGAGCATCTCGCACGACTGGCCGAGCGCGTGCCGGGAGGCATCGTGTTCAAGGCCAGCTTCGACAAGGCCAATCGCTCCAACCCGGGTGCCGCGCGCGGTCCCGGTCTCGAGAAGGGGCTGGCCGCGCTCGAGCGCGTGCGACGCGCGACCGGCCTTCCCGTGATCACCGACGTGCATCTTCCCGAGCAATGCGCGCCGGCGGGCGCGGTGGTCGACGTCCTCCAGATCCCCGCCTTTCTGTGTCGTCAGACCGATCTGCTCATGGCCGCCGGTGCGACGGGCAAGCCGGTGAATGTGAAGAAGGGGCAGTGGATGCATCCGGAGGGAATGCGCGGCGCGCTCGCGAAGGTCCGCGCCGGTTTCACCGACGCGAAGCGCACGGGCACACCAGACTGCGCGGCCACGGAGCGCGGCACCTTCTTCGGTTACGGAGATCTCGTCGTCGATTACCGCTCCTTCGCGCGGATGCGTCAGGCGTGCGATGCGCCGGTGATCTTCGATGCGACGCACAGCGTGCAGCAGCCTGGCCGCGGGGAAGGGGGCGCGAGCGGGGGCGCGCGCGCGTTCATCCCCTCGCTCACGATGGCCGCGTGCGCGGTGGGCGTGGATGGACTGTTCATGGAAACGCATCCCGACCCCGCACACGCCCCCAGCGACGGCCCGAACATGATTCCGCTCGACCAGCTCGATGCGCTGGTCCTGCGCGCGGTGGACATCTGGCAGCGGGCACGCGCATGATCCACCCCACCCTCGCGCGCTCCATTCGCTTCGTCGGTCTGGACGTCGATGGTGTGATGACGGACGGCGGGATCTATCTTGGCGCGGTCGACGGCAAGCCGATGGAGTTCAAGCGCTATGAGATCCAGGACGGCCTCGGCATTCACCTCATGCAGAAGGCCGGGATCCGCGTCGCGATCGTGACGGGGCGCGTCTCGGAAAGCGTGCGGCTGCGCGCCGCCGAGCTCGGGATCGAGGACGTCGCGCAAAACGCGCAGGCACTCAAGCTCCCCGCCTTCCTCGCCATGCTCGACCGCCACGGCATCGCGCCGTCCGAGGCAGCGTTCATCGGCGACGACTTTCCCGACATGGCCGTGCTCCAGCTCGTCGGGTTGCCGGTCGCCGTGGCGAACGCGGTGCCCGAGGTGAAGGCCGTGTGTGCGCTCCGGCTCACGCGCAGCGGCGGCCACGGCGCGGTGCGCGAGTTTGCCGAACTGCTGATGAAGGCGCGCGGCGACTGGACGACGACCACCGATCGATATGTCGAGGAACGTTCGCTCCCGATCGCGGAGCCGACGTCATGACGCCCGAGGAGATCGTCGCGCGCGGCCGGCGCGTCGTCCGTCTCGAACGTGACGCGCTCGCGACAGTCGAGGAGCGGCTCGACGGCGCGTTCGCGCGCGCCGTCACGATGATCGCGTCGTCGACCGGACGGGTCATCGTCGCCGGTGTCGGCAAGTCCGGGCTCATCGGGCGCAAGATCGCCGCGACGCTCACCTCGACTGGAACACCGGCGATCTTTCTGCATCCCGTCGAGAGCGCGCACGGCGATCTCGGCATCGTCGGCACGGACGACGTTGCCATTCTGCTCTCGAAGTCGGGGGAATCGGACGAGCTCCTGGCGCTGCTCGAACATCTCCAGGGGCTGGGGGTACGGACGATTGCCATCACCGGCGAGCGCAGCTCGGCGCTGGGACGGCTGTGCGACGTGACGCTGGACGCGTGGGTGCGGGAGGAGGCGTGTCCGCACGATCTCGCGCCGACGACGAGCACGACGGCGGCCCTGGCACTCGGCGACGCGCTCGCCGTGGCATTGCTCGAGCACAAGGGATTTCGGCGCGAGGATTTTGCGCGGCTGCACCCCGGCGGCTCGCTGGGACGTCGGTTGATCACGCTGGTCGAGGAGGTCATGCTCACCGACCCGCTCCCCGTGCTCCCCCCGGGCTCGTCGTTGCGGCAAGCAGTGGTGGTGCTCGCTGAGCAGCGCGGCATCGTGCTCGTGACCGACGCGGAGCGTCGGCTGCACGGCGTCCTCACGGCCGGAGACCTGACGCGATTCATGGAACACGAGGCGAACGTGCTGGCGGAACCGGTGGAGCGCATCATGACGCGCGCCCCGCGGAGTGCACGTGTCGGCGAGTTGGCCAGCGCCGTCGCCTTCCGCATGGAGAAGCACGGCATCATGGCCGTGCCCGTGCTCGACGACATGGATCGGCTCGCCGGCGTCGTTCACCTGCACGACCTGATGCGCGCGAGGGTCGCATGAGACGCCGTGCCGTCGTCCTCTGCGCCGCCGTTGCCGCGACGCTCGCCGCCTGCACGTCGCAGGGCACCGCCCCACCGGTGGCCGTCGCCGGCTCGCTCGCCGACAGTGCCGAGCAGGTGATGCGCAACGTGCGCTCCCTGCTCACCACGCGGGGCGTGGAGCGCGGCGAGATGTTCGCCGATTCGGCGTACGTCTTCGACGAGAACACCAGATTCGAGCTGCGGAAGGTGCGCGCCACCTTCAACACGGTGACCGGGGCGAAGGACGGCACGATGAGCGCCGACCGCGGCCGCTACAATCTGCGGCAGCAGATGCTCGAGGGATTCGGCAACGTCGTCATCACCACGAACGAGGGACGACGCCTGACCTCGCCGCAGGTGCGCTACAATCAGGCGGCGAACGAGGTCTCGAGCGACACGAGCTTCACGCTCGTCGAGCCGGGGCGAACGCTCTCCGGGATCGGCTTTCGCGCCGATCCACAATTGAATCACGTGACCGTGCTCAGGGCGCCGCGCGGGCAGGGCAGCTTCACCTTGCCGGGTCAGTGATGCGCGCCGCCGCCCTCGCGCTGCTCCTCCTGGCCGCCTCCGCGCTCGGCGCGCAGAACGCTCCTGCGCCCGCAGGTCGGTGCAAGCTCGTGTACGTCGCCGATCACAGCCTCAAGACGGACAAGCTGCCGAGCGGGCAGTTCAACGCGTTCACCGGAGGCAACGTCGTCGCGCGGTGTCCCGCCCAGGGACTCGTCCTCAAGTCCGACAGCCTGGAGTCCTACGGCGACGAGGGACGCATCGTCTTCATCGGCCGCGTGGATTACTCGGAGCCGCGGCTCAAGCTGAAGTCGGAGCAGCTGACGTACTTCCAGCGCGACGAGCGCGTCGTCGCGACGCAGAACGTCAATGCGCGACTGCCATCGGGGTCGACGCTGCGTGGACCGCAGCTCGAGTTCTTCCGTGCCGTGCCGCGCATTCGTCCGCAGCAGTCGGCCATTGCCGCCGGTCGCCCGACGATCGACGTCGTCGAGCGCGACCCGCAGGGGCGCGCGCAGCCGCCGGTGACCGTCACCGCGAACGTCGTGTATTTGCAGGGCGATAGCATCGTCATCGGGCAGGGGCAGGTCGTCGTCGTGCGCCCCGAGCTCACCGCCACCGGCGACTCGCTCTACCTCGACAGCGGCTCGGGGCTGCTGCGCATCATGCGGCAGCCGAGGATCGTCGGCACCAAGGATCGCCCATTCACGCTCGTCGGCGAGACGATCGATCTGCTGTCCCGCCAGCGAAAGCTCAATCGCGTCATCTCGAAGAACGCAGCGGAGGCGGTGAGCCAGGACCTCAAGCTCCAGTCCGACAGCATCGACATGCGCGTTGCCAACGACCGGCTCCAGCGCGCCGTTGCGTGGGGGAAGAGCCGTGCGCACGCCACGTCGGCCACGCAGTCGCTGGTCTCGGATTCCATCGACGTATCGATGCCGAACCAACGCGTGCGCGAGATGCACGCCGTGCGTCGAGCGAGCGCCGAGGCGACACCGGATACGCTGAAGTTCCGCGCTACGGAGAAGGATCGCCTCACCGGCGACACGATCGTCGCGCGCTTCGACACGATGCCGGCGCCGGCACACGATACGTCCAACACGCCGCACATCCGCGAGCTCGTTGCGATGGGAAACGCGACGTCGCTCCAGCATCTCCCGCCGCGCGATACGACCCTGTGTCGGCCGGCGATCAACTACGTGCGTGGCCGCGTCATCACGGTGACGTTCGACTCCTCGCAGGTCTCGAAGGTCACGGTCATCAACGAGGACAAGGCGGGCGGTCTCTACCTCGAGCCGAATCCCGACTCGACGGCGACCTGCCGTCGCACGAAGGGGGCGATCGCCACGAAGCCGGCCGCCTCCGCGCCGCCGCCGACGCCGCCGCCGGCCTCCGTGCCCATCGCGCCCCCGCCCCTCGTCGCCGCCCCCAAGCGCCCATGACCGCTCCTCCACCCGTGAGCCCGTCCCGCCTACAGGCCCTGGTCGACCGGATCGCGAAGGGCGACCGCTCGATTGCTCTGGCGCTCCATGCGCTCATCTGCGCCGCTGACGCCCGCGGCGCGGCGACCTTCAACGCCATGGCGATCTGCTATCGCGAGGACCACCTGGCCGCGCAGCGCGCCGCAGGGCGCGACGCCGAGCGCGAGGCGGGGGAGCTGAGCATGGACCAGGTGCGCGACTTTCTCGAGAAGTCGGTACTGCCGCGCCTGTCGTCCGAGAGCGCGATCGTGCTCCCACCCGAGCGTCCGCTCGATCCCGACGCACAGATTCGCTTCGCCGCGCCGCTCTGGGCGGAGATCTCGGAGATGCGCTCCGAGCTCGCCGACGTCCTCCGACACACGGGCGAGCACGCCACACCGCGCCACTCGCGGCCGGTCGTCATCGCCACGCCGGCGCAGGCGCAGGCTGCACTCACCACCGCTGTACGGCCGGGGGTGCTCGAGGCAAAGGGACTCGTCAAGATCTACCGCCGGCGCCGGGTCGTGAACGATGTGGCCCTACGATTGCAACAGGGGGAGATCGTTGGACTGCTGGGTCCGAACGGGGCGGGGAAGACCACGACGTTCTACATGATCGTGGGACTCATCCAACCGATGTCGGGCCAGATCATGATGGACGGGACGGACATCACGTCCATGCCGATGTACCAGCGGTCCCGGAAGGGGCTCGGCTACCTCTCGCAGGAGCCTTCGATCTTCCGCAAGTTGTCCGTCGAGGACAACATCGTGGCCATCCTCGAGACTCTTCCGCTCTCCAAGGAGCAGCGAGAGGCCCGTCTCGAGACGCTGCTGGACGAGTTGAGCATCAAGCATCTGCGGCACAGCAAGGCGTTCCAGCTCTCCGGTGGAGAGCGGCGCCGACTGGAGATCACGCGGGCGCTGGTGACGGAGCCAAAATTCATGATGCTGGACGAGCCCTTCGCCGGGGTGGATCCTATCGCGGTACACGACATCCAGACCATCGTCGCGGGACTCCGTCATCGCGGCATCGGCGTGCTGATCAGCGATCATAACGTGGAACAGACCCTGGACATCGTGGACCGCGCGTACATCATGTTCGATGGGCAGGTGAAGGTGTCGGGCACGGTGCGCGAGCTCGTGTTCGACGACACCGTGGCCAACATCTATCTCGGTCCGACCCTCTCCGCGCGACTGCGCGCCCGGTTCGCCTCCGAGTCGCAGGGAGACGGCGCATGAAACCGGGGCTCGGCCAGCACACGCAGCTCAAGCAGGAGCTCAAGATCAATCCGCGCCTCTACCAGGCGATGGATCTGCTCTACATGCCCCTCCTCGACCTCCAGCAGCATCTCAAGCAGGAGCTGCTCAACAACCCGTTCCTCGACATGATCGAGCCGGACGAGGAGGACGAGGAAGAGGGCGAGGCGCAGCAGGAAGAGACGCCGCAGGAAACCGAAGCCGAGAAGGAGGAGAAGGGGGAGATCGACTGGGAGGAGATCCTGCTCGATGGCTTCGATGCCGGTGGACGGCGCGAGGAGCACGAGGAGCGGGAATACTACGAGCCGGTCACCGTCGACTCGCGCGATCTCTCCGATCACCTCCGCGACCAGGTCACGCTGCTCGACCTGAATCCCCGGCAGATGTTCCTCGCCGAGGAGTTCATCGGCAACATCAACGAGGACGGCTATCTCGCCTGCGGCCTCGAGAAGATCGTCGAGGGCGCGAACGAAGAGGTGCAGAAGGCCGCCGAGGACGTCGAGCGCGAGGTGACCGACCTGCCGCTCTATACGATCGCGGAGGCCGAGTCGATGCTCGGCGTCATCCAGAGCCTCGACCCGCCGGGCGTCGGCGCACGCGACCTGCGCGAATGTCTCATGCTCCAGCTCCGCGAGGCTGGGCTCGAGCACTCGGTGCCGTTTCGCCTCGTGCGTGACTGCTTCGACGAGCTCATCGCGCATCGCTGGAGCGAGATCTCCAAGCGCTTCGGCATCAGTCCCGCCGACGTGCAGAAGGCGGCCGACGAGATCGCGAAGCTCGATCCCAAGCCGGGGCTGGTTTACAGCGACGCGAGCGACAACTACATCATCCCCGATCTCATCGTCGACAAGATCGACGGGAAGTACCACGTCTTCCTGAACGACGCCAACCTGCCGCGACTCAAGCTCAGCAAGGCGTACCAGGAGATCGCCCGCGACAAGAAGAAGTTCGACGGCGAGAACAAGGAGTTCATCTCCAACAAGCTGAACTCGGCCAACTGGATGATCCAGGCGATCGAGCAGCGGCGGCAGACGATGCTCAAGGTGATGAACTACATCGTCGAGCGGCAGCGCGAGTTCTTCGAGAAGGGAGTGCAGTACCTCAAGCCGCTCACCCTGCGCGAGGTGGCCGAGGTCATCAACATGCACGAGAGCACGGTGAGCCGCGTGACGAACGAGAAGTTCGTGCAGACGCCGCGCGGCGTGCTCCCCCTCAAGTTCTTCTTCTCCTCGGGGCTTTCCACCACCGCCGGCGAGGACGTCTCGGCGCGCGGCATCAAGGCACAGATCCAGAAGCTCGTCGCCGACGAGAATCCCAAGCATCCGCTCACCGATCAGGCGATCGTGAACATCCTGAAGGAGACCGGCGTGCAGATCGCGCGGCGCACCGTCGCCAAGTATCGCGATCAGCTCGGCGTGCTCTCGGCGCGCATGCGCAAGCGCGTGTGATGTCTTCCGAGACCCTCCGCGCCACGGCGCCTGCACCGCTCCCCCACCCGACGCGTCGCGCCGGCGACGTGGACGTATCGGTGCTCGTCCCGGCCAAGGACGAGGCGGAGAACCTGCCGCTGTTCATGGAGCAGGCCGCCGCCGCCTTCGCGGCCAACCCGGCGGTGCGCTTCGAGGTCGTCGTCATCGACGACGGCTCGCAGGACGACAGTTGGGCCGTGCTCCAGCGGCTTCAGTCCGAGTATTCCTTCCTCCGCGTCGTGCGTCATCGCGCGCGGCGCGGCATCGCCGATGCCCTTCGCACCGGATACCTGAATTCATCCGGTCAGGTGCTTGTCTTCTATCCCGCCGATCTTCAGTTCAAGCCGGCGGACATCCCGCGTCTCGTCGCCCCGATTCTCGATGACCAGGCCGACATGGTCACCGGATTCAAGGAAGGGAAGTACGACAAGGCGTTCGTCTCCGGCATCTACAATCGCCTGAGCCGCCGGTTGTTCGAGGTCCCGGTGCGGGACCTCAACTCGGTGAAAGCGTATCGGCGCGAGATCATGGATGCCCTGCCCGTGCGCCCCGACTGGCACCGCTACATGATCGTCATCGCTGCGGCGCAGGGATTCACCGTCACCGAGATCCCGGTGCCCCTCTACCCGCGCCACGCGGGCCGGTCCAAGTTCGGCCTCTCACGCATCCCGATCGGCATGCTCGACATGCTGTCGGTGTGGTTCGAGCTTCGGTTCGGTCAGAAGCCACTGCTCCTGTTCGGCATGCTCGGGGCGGGACTCTTCGCTCTCGGTGCCGTTGCGGGCCTCATCGCGCTCGGCGCGCTCGTGGTCGAGAATGTCGGCTACCGGTGGGTGTGGACGCTCGTCCAGACCTGCCTCATCCTCGGCAGCGTGCTGTTCGCCACTGGACTGCTCGGCGAGCAGATTGCCGTCCAGCGTGCCGAGCTTCGCGAGGTGCGGCGCCAGCTCGACGAGCTGAACACGCGCCGCGAGCAGGACTCCCACCGCTAGTCACCCCACCGACGATTCGGCGCTCTCTGTCGCGGCTCCTGCGCTGGACCTTCGTGCTCGTGCTGGTCGGCGCGGCGCTGTGGGCGCTGCGCGGTCAGCTCCCGGCGATTCTCGCGGTCGCGCGCACGATCCGCCCGCGCTGGTCGCTCGTCGCGCTCGCCTCGGCGATCGCGCTGCTGACGTACGCGTTGCTCATCGAGACGTGGCGACGCGTGCTCGCCGATCTCGGCGGACGCCTCGGGTACGGGGAGGCGACTGTGATCTGGCTGGGCTCCAACCTCGCGCGCTATCTGCCGGGCGCCTTCTGGCAGATCGGCGCGATGGGCGCGATGGCACAGCGACGCGGCGTACCGGTGGCCGTGTCCACCGCTGGTTCGCTCGCCGTCACGATCGTCAATGTCTGCACCGGCCTCGCCGTGTTCGTCGCTGGATTCGCGCTCGTCGCCGTCGCTCCCGGCGACATGCCGACGATCAGCACGGCGAAGCTCCTGCTCGTGCTGCTCGCCGTGGCCGGGCTCGTCGCACTCCCCTGGCTCACGCCGCGGCTCGCGCGGCTCGCGACGCGGGTGACTGGACGCGAGATCGTCGTCCCGCGCTTCTCGTGGCGCGCTCTGCTCATCGCTGGACTCGGTACGACCGTGAGCTGGATTGCCTACGGCATCGCGTTCTGGGTGCTCGCACGTGCCGTGCTCCCGGCGGACGCGACGCGCAGTCTCGTGGGCGCGATCACGCTCTACACGAGCTCCTATCTCGTCGGCCTGTTCAACCCGATGCCGGCGGGGATCGGCGCGAGCGAGCCGGTGATGGTGCTGCTCGCGCCGCCCCTCGGCGTGGCCACGACGGCGGAAGCCACGGTGCTCGCGCTCGTCGTGCGCGCGTGGCGCACGGTGCTCGAGATGTCCCCGAGCCTCGTCGCGATCGCCGTCGCGTCGTCGGCACGAGCACAGGGGAGTGAGCGGTGACGCTGCGCTCAGGCCTGACGGCGTGGAACGAGCCGGCAGGTGCGTGAGCTGGCAGCGACGGGCCTGTCGCCTGACGCCCTGAGCGCAACCGCCCCGCGACCAACAGGAATCTTACCCGTCGCGCGGCAGACGAATGCCGTACCGCCCGAGGAACGCGGCGAGCTCCTCCGTCAGCGGCGAGCCGTTCACGCTGCGCGTGCGCCCGCCGACGTCGAGCCAGTGGATCCCGCCGCTCCGACAGGTCGCGCGCTCCCCCTCCGTGAGCGGCGCCTCGCTGAACACCGTGTCGCCCCGCATCGCCGCGAGGGGCGCACCAGCGTGCCGCCGCCAGATCATCCGCCAGCTCCCGCGATTCGGAATCGTGTACACGCGCAGGTCGCCGCGCGCGTCGACGCGTACGCTCTCGTACGATACATAACGCTCGAACTCCGCAATGATCGTTGCGACGATGTCGGCACGCTCCCGCTCCGTGACCGCCTTGGGAAAGTCCGGTGCCGAACGAATCACCTTCGCCGGACTCCCGACGGCGAGGCTCCTGGGCGGGATCGTTCCCTGCACGAGCGAGTTTGCGCCGATCACGCTGCCGTCGCCGATCGTGGTCCCGGGCATGATGAACACCCGCCACGGAAGCCACACACTGTTGCCAAGCGTCACCGGCTCGTACGTCACCGGGTATCCGTCGAGGATGTTCAGCCACGCGCCATGCGTGAAGATGAGGCAATGGCCACCGATCCCCGTATCGTCGCCGATGGTGACTGGCTTCGTGGGATTGATCGACGCGAGCTGCAGGATGATCGTCCGGCTGCCCAACGTGAAGCTCGACTCCGGGAGCTGCGGGCCCCCGACGTACACCTGCTCGCGAATGCGGGCATCCTCGCCGATGGAGATGCGCTCGCACGCGACGTAGCTCATCGTGCCGATGCTCGAGAAGCGCCCGATCGTGATCGAGCGCCCGATGACGATCGCCAGCAATCCGATCTCGACGCCGTCGCCGATCTCCACCCGCTCGCCGACGATGATGCCGCCGAAGGCGAGCTTCACCCCTTTGCCGATCCGATATCCACGAAAGACACGATAGGCCCATACCTTGATCGGACTGGGGAGCCATCCGTAGAGCGCGAGGTGTGCGAGTGGCAGGCGTTTCTTTCGGATCATTCGCGGCTGGGCGGCTGAGGTTCGGGGAGCGGCGCGTCGAACAGTGCCCGCGCGGGGAAGGAGCGTCAAGGCCGCGTGGCTCGCTGTGCGGTGCGTCACGAGCCTTGCCCGCGCTGCATGCGGCTCGTAGACTGCCGCGAGCGCGCACACGCCGCGCGCCGCCCGGCTCTTTCACCCGTCTCGTGCTCGCTCTCGACACCGCCGTCATTCCGCTCGGTCGGCCGGAGCGGTTCGCGCTCGACCTGCTGCTCGATCTCTCGCGACTGTTGCCATACACCGGCGACGATGACGTCGTGCGCCTCCGCGTTCTCGATGGCAGCACGCGCGCCGAGCTCGACGCGCTGCGTTCACGCGCCTGGACGATCCTCGCCGGCAATGGCACCGTCACGATCGAGCGCGGGTTGCTCACGTTCGTCGCGCGCATCGCCGGCGCGGTGGTGGAGCAGCGATCCGCGGCACGCGACCGGTTCGACCGCGTGCCGGCGACGGAGAACGAGCTCGTGCAGACCCACACCGAGCGGGATCCTGTCGTGTCGCGCATCGCGCACGAGCTGGCCGCCGCGGTGAAGCGTGCCGCCGGACGGCGACCGGTGCGCTTCGTCGCGCCCTGGCCGGAGGGACGTCGGTGGGCCGTTGCGCTCACGCACGACGTCGACGTCGTCTCCTGGTGGCCCGCGTTCACCGCGATGCGGATGGCGGAGCTCGCGATCAACGGACGACTCGTTCGGCTCTTCGACGTGCTCGCCGAGGCCGTCATGAACGCCGGTCGGCGTGTCGTCTGGGAGGGGGTGCGCGAGGTGCTGGAGATTGAGGCGCATTACGGTGCACGGACGACCTGGTTCTTCCTCTGCGGCACGCCGACCTTCGCCACGGCGCGCGCGGGAGATCTGACATACACGCCCGAGTCTCCGGCAGCGCGCCGCATCATCGACGCCGTACGCGACGCCGGGCACGAGGTCGGATTGCACGGCAGCTTTGCCACGTCGGAGACGCCGGCGCTGTTCGCCGAGCAGCGCGCGCGACTCGCCGCGCTCGCAGGCTATGACGCCGCCGGCGTCCGCCAGCACTTTCTGCGGTTGCGGCCGGATGCGACGTATCGCGACATGGCCGACACGGGATTCAGCTTCGACTCCACCGCGGGCTTCGCCGATCGGAATGGCTTCCGACTCGGCGTGGCCGACGTGCTCCCGATGTGGCACGACGCCACGCAGAAGCCGCTCTCGCTCGACGAGGCACCGTTCACGTGGATGGATCGCGCGCTCAGCAAGTACCACGGCGTGGAGAATCCCGCCGAGTGGGTGCGCGACGCGCTCGAGTTGGCGGACGTCGTGCGCTCCGTCGAGGGGCTGTGGGTCGGCATCTGGCACCCGAATCTCACCGGTCCGCTCGGCTTCCCCGGCGCGCTCGACGCGTATGAGGATCTCGTCGCCTCGCTCGTCGAGCACGATCCGTGGCTCCCCACCTTGAGCGACGCCGTGGCGTGGCGACGGGCGCGGCGCGCCGTGCGTGCCGTTGGGCTCGACGCCTCGGGCACGGTCCGCGTGACGTCGACCGGCGCGGACGCAGGGCAGGTCGCGCTCGAGGATGCCGAGGGTCGTCCCGTTTCGAGCGATGTCGACGACTGATCGGTTGCGCGTCGTCTTCATCGCGCACGCCTATCCGCGTCACGGCGGAGACCCCGTCGGGTCGTTCATCCACAATCTCGCCGTCGCCCTCCGTGACGAGGGCATCGACGTCACCGTCGTCGCACCGGGCGCGCCCACACTCCCCGCACGCGACGAGATCGACGGCATTCCCATTCGTCGCTTCCGCTACGCACCGCGTGAGCTCGAGACGCTCGCCTACACCGGGACGATGAACGCGCAGGTGAGCGCCGGGGTGCGCGGCAAGTTGACGATGGTGTCGTTTCTCGCCGCGGCGCTTCGACTCGCGCGTCGTGTCGCGCGACGCGAGCACGCCACGGTCGTGCACGCCCACTGGTGGTTTCCTGGAGGGCTCGTGGCGCGCGCGCTCCGTCCGTTGAGTGGGCTGCCATACGTCGTCACGCTGCATGGCTCGGATTTGCGTCTCGCGCTCGGTTCGCCGCTCGGACGCCGGCTCTTCCGTGGCGTGGTCGCCGATGCGGCTCGCGTCACGAGTGTGTCGAGTTGGCTCGCGCGCGGCGCCGAGCAGCTCGGTGCGCGTCCAGCGCCGGACGTCGCACCGATGCCCGTCCTCACCGATCTCTTCTTTCCGGATGACACGCGGGACCCCCGACGACTCCTCTTCGTCGGCAAGCTGACGGAGCAGAAGGGGCTGCATCGGCTGCTTCAGGCGATGACGTCCATGCGCGAGCCTGCGACGCTCACCGTCGTCGGCGCGGGCCGCGTGGACGACGCACCGCTCCGCACCCTCGCGCGCGAGCTCGACCTCGACGATCGCATCGAGTGGCTGCCGCTGCTCTCGCAGGGGGAGCTGGCGGCGCAGTATCGCCGCGCCGCCATTCATGTCGTGCCGGCGCTCGAAGAGGGGCTCGGTCTGACGGCGGTGGAGGCGCTGCTCAGCGAGACCCCGGTTGTGGCGTTCGACTCCGGAGGGATGCCGGACATCGTCGTGCACGATCAGACCGGCACGCTCGTTCCTCCCGGCGACGTCGCGCAGCTCGCCGCCTCCCTCGACGCGCTCCTCGCCGACGCGCGGCGCCGCGCTCGGATGGGGCGCGCCGGCCGCGAGCACGCGCTCGCGCATTTCGGTGCGCGCGCCGTGGCCCGCCACTACGCCGCGATCTACCGCGCCGCAGCGATCCGTCGCGCGCGCGCGTAGCTGTGGAAACACGTCCCGCATGCGCCTGCGTGGGCGTTTCCTCACTGGCGTGAAGCGCATCGCTCGGCCACCTTTGTAATGCTCGGGGTACCCCGCGCGGCGCGATATCCGCCCGCGAGCGCCACGCCGTGCCCACTCCTGAATGACATCGTCTTCTCGACCCCCCACGTCGCCGTCCGGACGAGCCGCGCTGCCTCCCGCACCGCGGCTCGCCGCGCTGTGGGCGGCGTTGACGTACGGCGTCTGCACCCTGCTGCTCGCCTGGCCGGCACTCGGCGGGGGATTCCTCGTGAGCCCGGTGAGCGATCAGTACATCGGCGGCTTCCCGGTGCGCAACTTCGCCGCCGAGGCGCTGAAGGCAGGGCAGGGGCTTCCGCAGTGGAATCCCTATCTGTTCGGCGGACTGCCGTACATCGCCGCCATGCACGGCGACATCTTCTATCCGACGGCGGTGCTGCGGCTCCTGTTGCCGACCGACGTGGCGATGACGTGGGGCTTCATCCTCCACATCTTCCTCGCCGGGTGCTTCACCTATGGGTTCCTGCGCGCGTGGGGACTCGGGTTCTGGCCGTCGTTGATCGGCGGCATCGCGTACATGATGAGCGGCCAGATCGCGTCGCTCGTCTCGCCCGGCCACGACGGAAAGCTGTTCATCAGCGCGCTCTTTCCCCTCGCTCTGTGGCTCCTCGTGCGCGGGATCCGCGATGGACGCATGTGGGCGTTCGGGCTCTTCGCACTCGACGTGGGCCTCGCGGTGCTCAGTCCGCATCCGCAGTTGCTCCAGTACATGCTGCTCGCGTCTGGCGCCTTCGCGCTCTACGTCGCGGTAGCCGAGCGGCCCGACGGAACGCGCCTCTCGCGGCGCGATGCGGTGACGCGGCTCGTACTCGCGCTCGGCGCCGTGCTGATCGGCTTCGCCATGGGCGCGGTTCAGTATCTCCCGGTGATCGAGTACGTCCCGTTCTCGCCGCGCGCGGGAGGACGCGGCTACGAGTACGCAACGAGCTACTCGATGCCGCTCGAGGAGCTGATCAACACGTATCTCCCCCAGTTCAGCGGGATTCTCAATCGGTATTGGGGTCGCAACGGCATTCACCTGCATAGCGAGTATCTCGGCGTCGTCGTGCTGATGCTCGCCAGCGCAGCGTTCAGTGGCTCGGAACGGCGACGCGTCCGCCGCTTCTGGGCGATCACCGCTCTCGTGAGCCTCGTCTGGGCGCTCGGCGGTTCGACGCCGTTCTATCACCTGGTGTACGCCCTCGTCCCCGGCTCGAAGTTCTTCCGCGCGCCGAGCACGATCTTCTTCATCACGTCGTTCTCCGTGTCCATGCTCGCCGCGCTCGGCGTGGAGCGCGTGCTCGACGGTGCGGTGTCGCGTCGCTTCCTCCTCGGATGGCTGATCGGCGCCGGCGTTGTCGCCCTGCTGGCGACGGCTGGGGTCTTCACGAGCCTCGCGCAGTCCATCGCCTCGGGCTACGCCGGTGCCCAATTCGATGAGCTGATCGAGAGCAACAGGCCCGACGTCGTGCTGGGCGCCTGGCGCAGCTTCCTCTTCGTCGCGATCGCGGCGGGAGTGTTGCTGGTGGCGCAGCGCCGGCCGCTCGACAGACGCCTCGTCGCGATCGCGCTGGCGGCCATCCTCGCGATCGATCTCTGGTCCGTCGAGCGCCACTACTGGACGTTCTCGCCGCCGAGCAGGGTGCTCTACGCGAGCGATTCGGCGACGGCGTATCTCCAGAAGGCACCGACGGGCCGCGTGCTCATCGTGCCGCAGTCCGCGCAGGGGATCGCCGAGCGCGACCCGAACTACTGGGGCGACGGGCTGATGGTGCATGGCGTCAGACTCGTGCGGGGCTATCACGGGAACGAAGTCGGACGATATCAGCGCCTCGCGTCGCGTGAGGCGGTGGCAGACTATGGCAATCTCCTGAACCCCGGGTTCTGGCGACTCGCCAACGCGCGCTATCTCTACACCAACGCCCCGCTCAACCAACCGGGAATCGCACCGCTGCTCGGCCCGGTGAAGAATTCCGCCGGCTCGACGGTGTATCTGTATCGCCTGCCGGGAGACAATCCGCCGGCGTGGGTCGCGCCCGCGATCGTGAAGGCCCCCGACGACGCCACGCTCGGCACCATCCTCGACGAACGGTTCGATCCCCGACGCGTCGCCGTCGTGGATTCGTCGGCGCCGGTACAGAGCCAGACGATCTCGGCGCTGCCGCCGCCGCTCGCCATCACGCCGAGGATCACGCGCTACGACGCCGGCCACATCGCCATGGAGCTCGGCGCACCGGCCCCCGCAGGGTCCGCCCTCGTCGTGTCCGAGAACTACTTCCCCGGGTGGCGCGCGACGGTCAACGGAAAGTCTGCGCCGGTGGCGCGGACCGACTACACCTTCATCGGCGTCCCCCTCCCGGCAGGGGCGACGACGATCGCGCTCGACTTCACCGACGCTGCTTATCAGAAGGGCAAGGCCGTCTCCATCGTTGCACTGCTCGTCGCCCTCGCCCTGGTGGGCGCCGGCGTCCTCCTGGAGCGCCAGCGACGTGCCGTCTAACTCCGCGGAGGCAGCGGGGGGAGGGGGGAGGGGGGCACCGCCGGGAGAGGGACGGGCGCTCGTCATCGTGCCGACGTACAACGAGCGCGAGAACATCCGGCGACTCATTCAGACCGTCCTCGACAAAGACCCCCGCATCGACATGCTCGTCGTCGACGACGGGTCGCCGGATGGGACGGCAGCGATCGTCCAGGAGATCCAGGCGTCCAACCCGAGAGTGCATCTGCTGTCGCGACCGCGGAAGATGGGACTCGGAACAGCCTACATCGCCGGCTTTCGCTGGGCGCTCGAGCGCCACTACGCGTATGTGCTCGAGATGGACGCCGACTTCTCCCACGATCCGGTGCACCTCCCGCAGTTTCTCGCCGCCATCGAGAACGCCGACCTGGTGCTCGGGTCGCGCTATCAGGAAGGGCGGGTCACCGTCGTGAACTGGCCGATCAACCGGCTCATCCTCAGCTACTGCGCGAACATGTATGCGCGGGCCGTCACCGGCCTCCCCGTGTGGGATGCGACGGGGGGGTTCAAGTGCTTTCGCCGGTCCGTGCTCGAGGCGATCGACCTCGACCACGTGCGCTCGAATGGCTACGCCTTCCAGATCGAGATGAGCTTCCGCGCCTGGAGAAAGCACCTCAGGTTGATCGAGATCCCGATCGTCTTCGTCGATCGTACCGAGGGGCAGAGCAAGATGTCCAAGGCCATCGTGCGCGAGGCGGTCTGGATGGTCTGGCGCCTGCGGTGGTGGGCGCTGCGCGGAGTGATCTAGATGCTGCCGACAGGTCGGACCTTCTACAAGATGAGCGGGTCGGGGAACGACTTCGTCATGGTGGACGCGATGCGCGAGCCCCCGGGAACGCTCGCGCATGCGGCGGTCATCCGTGCGATCTGCGCTCGCGCGACCGGGATCGGCGCCGACGGGATCGTCTTCCTCGAGCCGTCGCAGGTCGCGGACTACCGGATGACCTACCTCAACAGCGACGGCTCCCGCGCCGATCTTTGTGGCAATGCATCGCTCTGTTCGGCTCGGCTCGCCACGGAGCTCCAGCACGTGCGCGGACCCGAGTTTCGGTTCGAGACGGACGCCGGAGTACTCGGTGCGCGGCTGCTGTCCGACATCCCCGAGGTCGACCTGCAGCCGGTGACTGACATCCGCCCATATCTGCCATTCCGGCTGGAGCGCGGAGAACGGTGGATCGGGTTCGCGCTGGCCGGGGTGCCCCATCTGGTCGTGCGCGTCGACAACGTGGAGACGGTCGATGTGCTCGGCCGCGGTCGACCGCTGCGCCACGAGCGCTCGCTTCCGCACGGCGCGAACGTGAACTTTGTGTCGCCGGACAGGGATGGCGGATGGCGCGTCCGGACGTTCGAGCGGGGGGTGGAGGGGGAGACGCTGGCGTGCGGAACGGGGTCAGTCGCCTCGGCTGTGCTGTTGTCCGAGGCTGGTGAAGCGGGCGACGCAGTCAGCCTGACGACCCGCTCAGGTCGCGTGCTCCGCGTCCGCCTCCGGCGCGCATCGGAGGGCTGGCTCCCGTCGCTGTCCGGCGAAGCGCGGCTGGTGTTCGAGGGCCGATTCGGCGAGCTCTGAGCTCCCATTCCTCGGCTGATCCCGCCCTCTGCGACGCCCGATGTCGACACCGAACGCGACAGTGACAGGTGACGTCCTCGGCCGCAAAGGGGCTAAAAGGCGCGGCCGGGGCCCAAGAGCGGGCTCATGAGTCCTGACTTGAGCCTAATGCTGCCAACCCGTTGTGGCAGATGGCGTTCGATACCAGAGCCGGGCAGGAGGGCAAACAGTTCTCCACATTTCTCCACAGGTTGTAGTTTACATAATCTCTCTTATACGTACTTCGTTTCCTCCACTCCCGTGCCCGCTGTCGCTGTCGTGGCTGGATCGGACAGTCGGAGAGTCGGACGGTCGGGCAGTCGGACAGTCGGACGGTCGGACAGTCGGACAGTGAACTACGAAGGGCACACCGAACTGAGCTCGGTGTGC
>CAYTKA010000018.1:0-49653 GCA_964438255.1 uncultured Gemmatimonadaceae bacterium
TCACGATGTCCTTGAGGTAGACGACGCCCAGCACGCGCGCCGGCCCGCCATTTCGCTCCGCCACGACGAGCGGCGTACCTCCCTCGTGCGCCACGCGCCGTACGGCGACATCGAGGTCGGCCGGCGCGACGCCCCCATTGTCGCGCACCCAGCGCACCACCGAATCACCGGCGCCCTTGCGCACCTGATGTATTCCATCGTTCACGCCGCTCATGCGCGTTGCCGCACTGAACGGCACGAACTCCATCCCGTGCCCGTCGCCGCCGTGGGCACCCACGTCGCGCCCGCGCAGCCCGAACTGCTCCTTTGCCAGCACGACGATGCTCCGTCCCTCCGGCGTCTCGTCCGGGAGTGAGGAGAGCTGCGCGCGGTCGGCGAGCTCGTTCATGTCCACGCCGTTCACCGGGATGAACTCGGCCGCTTGCCGATTGCCGAGCGTGATCGTGCCCGTCTTATCGAGCAGCAGCGTGTTCACGTCCCCGGCTGCCTCCACGGCACGCCCGCTCATGGCGAGCACGTTCTGCTGGATCATGCGATCCATTCCGGCGATGCCGATGGCCGACAGCAGGCCGCCGATCGTCGTCGGGATGAGGCAAACCAGCAGCGCGACCAGCACAGGAATCGCGACTGCACTTCCCGCGTAGATCGCGAATGGCTGGAGCGTGACGACGGCGAGCAGAAAGATGATCGTCAGCCCGGAGAGGAGGATGGTCAGCGCGATCTCGTTGGGCGTCTTCTGTCGCGTCGCTCCCTCAACGAGCACGATCATGCGATCGAGGAAGGTCTCCCCCGGATTGGCGCTGATGCGCACGACGAGATAGTCGGAGAGCACCTTCGTTCCGCCGGTCACGGCCGAGCGATCGCCACCGCTCTCGCGCACGACGGGAGCGGACTCGCCGGTAATCGCCGACTCGTCTACCGACGCCACACCCTCGACGACCTCGCCGTCGCTCGGGATGACGTCGTTTGGCAGAAGCAGGACGTGATCACCTCGCCGCAACGTGGGCGCGCCGACGATTTCATGGCTGTTCCGGTCGGCAGGATCGCGCAGCCGCTTGGCCATTGTGTCCGTGCGCGCTTTGCGCAGGGTGTCCGCCTGCGCCTTTCCGCGTCCCTCGGCCATGGCTTCGGCAAAGTTCGCGAACAGCACGGTGAACCAGAGCCAGAGCGTGATCTGGAAGGTGAAGCCGAGATTGCCGCGGCCGGTGGCGGCGTCGCGCAACAGGACGAGCGCCGTCAACACGCTACCGATGAGCACGACGAACATCACCGGATTGCGCACCATGTGGCGCGGGTCGAGCTTCGCCACCGAGTCGCGCAGCGCCCGCCGCACGATGGGCGGGTCGAGGAGGGGGCGTTTCTGGGTCGCCATCTCAGCGCGCCTCCCTGTCATCCCGCAGGAGCGAGGGCAGCGAGCGAGTGTCGGGATCTCCTCTCCTGGCAATCATCATGTGAGGGACGGTAGATCCCGACAGCGGCTGCGCCGCTGCGGGATCACAGATGGGGGCGCTGCGTTCGTGCGGGATGACAGGTGTGTTTCGCATTCAGAACAACCTCCCGCTGGTCATGAAGAAGTGCTCGACGACCGGACCGAGAGCGAGAGCAGGAAAGAACGTCAGCGCGCCGACGATGAGGACCACGCCGATCAGCAGGATGACGAACAGCGGTCCAGTGATGGGAAACGTCCCGATGGTCTCGGGCGCCACCTTCTTCTCCGCCATGAAGCCGGCGAGCGCGAGCATCGGGACGATGAGGCCGAAGCGCCCGAACAGCGTGCCCGTGCCCAGCATCGTGTTGTAGTAATAGGTGCCCCCGGTGAGACCGGCGAACGCGCTGCCGTTGTTGCCGAAGACCGAGCTGAAGGCGTACAGGATCTCCGAGAAGCCGTGCGGTCCAACATTGGTGCGTCCCGCGAGCCCGGGCGGCACGACGACCGACACCGCCGCCATCCCGAGGATCACGACGGATGACAGCAGCACGTACAGCATCGCCATCTGAACCTCGCGCGCCTGGATCTTCTTGCCGAGGTATTCCGGCGTGCGACCGACCATCAGGCCGGCGATGAACACGGTGAGCACGACCATCACGAGGACGCCGTACAGCCCCGCGCCCACGCCGCCGAAGACCACCTCGCCGAGCTGTATGTTGAGCATCGGTACGAGCCCGCCCATCGGCGTGAAGGAGTCGTGCATCGCGTTCACTGCGCCGCAGGAGGCATCGGTCGTCACGATGGCGTAAAGCGCCGAGTTGGCGATGCCGAAGCGAACCTCCTTCCCCTCCATGTTCCCGCCGGGCTGTGCGTCGCTCGCCACGACGTCGATGCCACGCGCCGTGTGGATGGGGTTGCCTCGCGCTTCCGCCCAGTACGCCATCGTCACCCCACCGAGGAAGAGCAGGAACATCGCGGCCCAGATTGCCCAGGCATGGCGTAGGTGGTTCGCCATCTTCCCGAACATCCACACAAGCCCCGCGGGGATGAGGAAGATGAGGAGCATCGACAGGTAGTTGCTCCACGGCGTGGGATTCTCGAACGGATGCGCGGAGTTGGCGTTGAAGAAGCCGCCGCCATTCGTGCCGAGCTGCTTGATCGCTTCCTGGCCGGCGACCGGTCCCATCGCGATCGTTTGCTTGGCACCCTCGAGCGTCGTGACGTGCAGGTACGGGCTGAAATTCTGAATCACTCCCTGCTGCACGAGGAGGAGTGCAGCGACGAGCGAGAGCGGCAGCAGCACGTAGAGCGTGCAGCGCACGAGATCCGCCCAAAAGCTTCCCAGCCGTCCCGCAGAGCGACGGGTGAGTCCGCGCACCAGCGCGACGGCGAGTGCGATACCCACGGCTGCCGACACGTAGTTGTGAAAGGCGAGCTGCGTCATCTGGGAGAAGTACGACATCGTCGTCTCTCCCGAGTACGACTGCCAGTTCGTGTTCGTCGTGAACGACGCCGCTGTCTCGAACGCTTGCCGGTCGACGACGGCGGGGAGATGCTCGGGGTTGAGCGGCAGCAGATGCTGCACGCGCAGCGCGACGTAGGTGAGGAGCATCGTCGCGAGGCTGAACAGCAGCATCGCGCCCGCGTAGCGCGTCCAGTGTTGATCTTCCTCCGGATCGACGCCTGATAGTGTGTAGATCCCGCGCTCGACGGTATGCAGCCAGCGCACACGTCCGTCGAATACCGCGGTGAGGTACAGGCCGGTCGGTTTGGTCAGGGCGAGGACGGCTGCGCTGAAGAGAAGGATCTGGAGCCATCCAGTGATGGTCATCAGAACTTCTCCGGCCGCAGCAGTGTGTACACGAGGTACAGCAACGCCGCCGCGCTCACGATGAGTGCGATCACCGACTCGGCGCTCACGAGTGCACCTCGGTGTGAGCGCCGTCGAGATCGTCGGACCGACCGAGGCGCTCACAGCCGGCGACGTACGCGAGCATGAGCGCAAAGAATGCGACGGCGCCCGCGAGGTACAGAAAGTCAAGCATGGCAGGTTCTCCGAGATGAACTCTGCCTGTCATGCTATCACTTGGGCCGTAAGGGAGGCATTACAGGGTCAGGGCGCCGACATAAGGGTTTCACAAGAGCTGCATCGGCCCTCACTGCGCTGCGCCACAGGCGCTCCCGACCCAGCGATGAACGGCGCGCACGAGTCGATGTCCTACTCGCCCGGCCCCTCCCCCAACGGAAGCTCGAGCACGAATCTGCTGCCTCCTCCCTCACGCGGCTCATACTTCAACGAACCGCGCTGCGCCTCGGCGAGCTGTCGTGCAATGGAGAGCCCCAGCCCGGTACCACGTACACGGTCCGACGTGCGCACGGCGCGGTAGAAGGGCTCGAAGATTCGCTCCTCGTCGCCGATGGTGATTCCCGGCCCGGCATCCTCGACGATGAACCGCAGGCGGTCATCGCCTCGCATGGCCCGCAACAGTACAGGCGATCCCTCGGGTGAATATTTCAGCGCGTTCTCGAGCAGGTTGGTGAGCGCACGCGTCACGTGCGCGAAATCGAACAGGCCGACGAGGATTCCTCCCTCGTTCTCGATCTGCACCTGAATGCGCCCGCTGCCGTGGAGCGCTTCCACCCGCTCGAGCGTCACGCCGACCGCCTCGTCGGCCGTATTGAGCGCGATGGCGAGCGGAAGATTGCCCGCGTTCAGAAGCGAGAGATCGAGGAGGTCGGTGACGAACTTGTTGAGACGGTCGGCTTCCTGCTCGATCGTCACCGCCCGCTCTGGATCGCCGCCGCGCCAGATCTCGCTCGCGATCCCCTTGATCGTCGTGAGCGGTGTGCGCAGATCGTGCGACACCGACGCCAGCAGGGCATCCTTCAACCGATCGGCTCGCCGCAGCGCTTCCGCTTCCTCCTCCGCTTCGGCGAGTCGCACGCGCTCTACACCGAGCGCGGCGTAATACGACAGCGCGGCGAGTACACGACGCTGATCGTCCGAGAGGGTGAACGGCGTGGTCGACGACAGTCGAAGCGCACCGACGATCCGACCGCGCACGCTGAGCGGGATGGCGAGCGCCCGAAGATCGGCGAGCGTGTTCGTCGCGGCGTGTGGCGGCGTCAGCGCCTCGTCGATCAGCGTCAACGTGCCGTCGGCACGCGTCGCCGCCGCGCGGCGATGCTCGACCGTGAAGGCGAGCAGGCCGGACTCACTCGTCGGACGCGTGGTCGCCTGGGCACCGCCGGCGAGCCGTAATCCCTCACCCTCCTGCCAGAGAAAGATCTCGCACTCGTCCGTGGTCATCCGCTGGCCGATTACGCAGGCGATCGCGTGAAGGGCGCCCTCGGCGCGCGGCGCGTTCAGCGTCTCGGCGCCCAGGGTGGCGAGGCGATCGATCTCCTCGCTCCGCTCCCGCGCGATCTGCGCTTCGTGACGTTGGTTCTCCAGCAGTTGCGCCGCCACCACGCCGGTGATGAGAAAGGCGAAGAGCACCAGCCAGTCGAGCGGATTGGCGATGACGAGCGTGTTGTACGGGGGGAGAAAGAAGAAGTTGAAGCCGAGGAACGCCACGGCGGCGATGGCGACGCCAAGCGCACGCCCCACGGCGGAGCTGGCGCCGAGCACCACGAGTAGAAAGGCGAGAGCGACGTGCGCCTTGTCGAGTTGATCGCGTACGCTGAGCATCGACCCGCCCGCGAGCAGCAGTACGCCAAACCAGAAGATCCACGCCCCGACCGTCCGGCGCGTCATCGGTTGCGCCACCCGATCACTCGGTCAACTCGAGGCGATAGCCGACCGCCGGCTCCGTGCGGATGAGCTTCGGCCGCACGGGATCGAGCTCCAGCTTGCGCCGTAGCTGCCCGACGTACACGCGGAGATATTGCTGCGCATCCCCACTCGCGTTCCCCCACACGGCATGGAAGAGCTGCGAGTGAGTCAGCGTCTTGCCGGCGTTGGCGACGAATGCGCGCAGCAGACTCCACTCCGTGGGGGTGAGGTGTACTTCACCCGTCTCGCGCTTCACCGTGCGACTCACGAGATCCACCGTGACGTGTCCCGCACGGACCAGGGTGTCCTGTTTCCCTCCGGCGGCACGTGACGCGCGGCGGAGCTGCGCGCGCACACGCGCCTTCAGCTCGACGGTGCTGAACGGCTTGGTGACATAGTCGTCCGCACCGGCATCGAGCAGCTTCTCCTTCTCCCGGTCGCTGTGGCGCGCCGAGAGGACGATGATCGGGGCCGAGGTGAAGGCACGCAGATCGCGGCAGACGTCGACGCCCTCGCAGTCGGGGAGGCCGAGGTCGAGGATCACCAGCGCGGGACGTTCGGCGGCGGCCAGATCGACCCCCTCTCTCCCGGTTCCCGCCTCGACGGCCTCGTACCCGATCTCAGCCATCGCATTGCTGATGAGCCGCCGAATCTGCGGCTCGTCATCGATGACGAGAACGAGGTCCGAACGCGGATGCTCCAACGGGGGCGGGGGCGGGGGCGGGGCCACGACCATGAGAAACGTTACGCGGGATGGGTGCGTTCCCGGAAGCGAAGCAGCGGACTACGCCGCCTCTCCCGACGGCGCACCCACCCGCTCCGGCGTGGCGGGCGGCGCCGTCCCCTCGCGTTCGTCGAGATCCTCGTCGTGATCCAGCCAATCGCGCAGTCGGTACGCATGGCCCAACAGGTAGGGCACGGCGACGACGACCACGTTCGGCTTGAACAGAAACGCCGTTCGGATATAGAGCGCCGTCTTGTTGTGGAGCAGGTGCTCCCACCACCGCCTCGGCACGATCTCCGGCACCACCACGGTCACCAGCTCGCCGGGTGCGATCATGCGCAGGTTATCCACGTATTCCACCAATGGGCGCAGAATGGAGCGGTAGGGCGACGGCACCACCTCGAGGGGCACGCCGATGTCCCACGCCTCCCAATCCGCCTGCATCTTCCCCGTCTCGCGTTTGTCCACCTCGACGTACACGGCAACGACCTCGGCGCCGATCGTCGTCGCGTACACGAGCGCTCCCGCCGTTGCCTTCGTGATTCCGTTGACCGGCACGACGACGGTGTGATGCAGGGGAGTGATCGGACTCTGCCCCCTGAACTTGATCTCCTCCACGAACTCGACGTAATGGCGGTGGATCTTCCGCAGGAGCAGGATGATCACTGGAATGATCACCGCGATGATCCAGCCTCCCGTCGTGAACTTGGTCACGATCTGGACGAGCGAGACGAGTCCCGTCGCCCCGGCACCAACGCCGTTGAGCCACGCTTTCCAACGCCAGCCTGGCTCTTTCGTCCTCAGCCAATGCACCACCATCCCCGCTTGCGAGAGCGTGAAGCAGACGAAGACGCCGATGGCGTACAGCGGGACGAGTGCGTTCGTGTCGCCGCGGAAGAGCCACACGAGGAGGACCGCCACCGCCGCGAGCGCGATGATGCCGTTGGAGAAGGCCAGGCGGTCGCCGCGCGCCGCGAGTTGGCGCGGCATGTAACGGTCGTTGGCGAGAATGCCGGCGAGCCGCGGGAAATCCGCGAACGCCGTGTTCGCCGCGAGCACCAACACGGCAAAGGTGCTGTACTGGAGTACGTAGTAGAGTGGTCCGCCGCCAAAGACGTGATGGCCGAGGATCGAGAGCACCGTCTGCTCGGTCGTCGGCATCACCTGGTAGTGGCGTGCCAGGAAGGAGACGCCGAGGAAGAACGTGGCGAGGATCGACACCATCCAGCCGAGGGTGATCGCGGCGTTCTTCTGCGCCGGCGTCTTGAACGCCATCACACCGTTCGAGATCGCCTCCGTTCCCGTCATTGCCGCGCATCCCTCGGCGAAGCCGCGCATCAGCAGGTAGACCAGGGCGAGCTGCGTCATCGGCCGGAGGTCGTGCCGGCGCGCCGAGACGGGGTCGACCTTGAGCGGCGCGGAGAGTGGCGCGAGCTCATGTCCCGTCCAGTAGCGGTACGCGCCCAGCCCCAGAAGCGCCAGCATCATGGCGATGAAGACGTACGTCGGGATCGAGAACGCCGCGCCCGACTCGCGCACGCCGCGCAGGTTCACCAGCGTCAACACCACGATGGCGAGGGTGCAGAGCAGCACGGTGTGCGGTGCGAGCGTCGGATAGGCCGAGGTGATCGCAGCCACGCCGCTCGAGATCGAGACGGCAACGGTGAGGATGTAGTCGGTGAGAAGCGCCGCCGCCGCGACCAAGCCGGCCATGACGCCGAGGTTTTCCCGCGCGACGGTGTATGAACCGCCGCCGTTCGGGTAGGCGAAGATCGTCTGCCGGTAGGAGAGGCCGACGAGCACGAGCAGCGCGACGATCACCCCCGAGATGCCGACGACGTAATTCACCGCCGCCAGTCCGATCGCGCCTCCGAGGACGAACAGGATCTGGTCGGTCGCATACGCCACCGAGGAGATGGCGTCGGAGGACAGCACGGCAAGCGCGGTCTTCTTGTCGAGGCGCTCGTGCTCCAGCCGCTCACTCGGCAGCGGTCGGCCGAAGAGGGCGTGCTTGAAACGGCGGTAGGCAGACGGCATTGAGGACGGGCTCGGTAACCTAGCTTCGAAGGTTATCGAACCTCCGGCACTCAATGTGCCGCTCGGGACATAAATATTCCACAAGGATCACGACGGACGGCTGGGCGCGCGGTCGGGGTGGCGCTGCATCCGCGCTGCATCCCATCTTCTGCCGGCGAAGCGAGCACATCCGATACAGCGTCATGCGACATGGCCCGGAACGGCGCACCAGCGTGCGCCGTTCCGGGCCGTGTTCAGTCAGATCCCCACGTTCAATCGGAACTGCACGCTCCTCGGCCGGCCGACCGAGGCCCCGCTGAAGAACGCGCCCTTCAGCAGATAGCGCCGATCGAACAGGTTCTCCACGTAAATCTGTGGGCGGACGACCGTGGTCCCTGCGATGATCGAATAGCCGGCGCTCGCGTTCACGATCGTGCTCGGCTGCACCTTGAAGTCGCGGTTCATCGAGAACAGCCCCGTGCCATACGGTGCGTTCGGGAGGTCGCTCGTCGTTTCCCCGTTCGTCAGTCCTGAGCCGTAGATGGCTGTCGCGCTCATGAAGAGCTTGCTCATCGAGTACGTGCCACTCGCCACGAGGGAAAGTCGCTGGTCGTGATCGAGGTCGAAGTAGTTCGACGGTGGCGCCGAGGGCAGGAATCCGCCCGTGATCGGTGCGCGGCCGTACGCGTGGATCACCGCCGCATTCAGGTAGCCGCTGAACGGGCCGGACGGCCGCACCTCGAGTACCCCCTCGATTCCCTTCGTCCAGATCTGGTTGATGTTCACTGAGGTGACGATTGCCGTTCCGGGAATCGTGGCGTCGTCGATGCCGGGCTGGCTCTGCTTGTAGTAGCCGGACAGCTTCGCCACGAGGCCGGCCACGTCGAAGCGGTGGATGAGACCGAGCTCGTAGAAGTGATCGCGCTCGGGGATCGTCGGCTCCGCCGCTGACCCGACCGCCGAGTTGGTGATCGTGCGCAGCTCCTCCACGTTCGTCGGGATGAACAGCCGCCCGTAGTATGCGTACATCGTGGTGGCGGCGCTCGGATAGAAGTTCAACCGGATGCGCGGGCTCCACTGCGTGCGCGTGCCGGCGAATGGGGCGGTGTGCACGTCGTACCGGATGCCGGTGCGCAGCTCGAGCTTCTCCACCGGCGAGTACGCGCCCTGTGCATAGCCCCCGATGTCCCTTCCCTGGAGGTGCGACACCGACGCCGGACCGGGCGAGCCGTTCTGCGCGGTGGCCTGGAAATCCTCGGAGCCACTCGTGCGCTGCGCGATGAGTCCCGTCTTGAACTCCAGCTCGTTCCGTGGATGCGTCGTGAAGTCGAGCTTGAGCCCGACCGTGTTGAAGCGGCGATTCTCGCGCAGGTTGTACGCGTTGACCGTATCCGGGAAGAAGAAGAACTGTGCGCTGTCGTTGGCGCCCGGCGTGTAGTCGAGCGTGCCATAGCGGTAGAAGAGACCAGCGAACAGCTCCGGCGGTGCACCGGCTGTCTCCGCACTCGTCGCCTGTCCTGCTCCGACGTTGCTCGCGCCGATGTCGCCGGTGGGTGTTCCGAATTGGTGACGCCAGCCGGCGTTCAGGAACGCGTTCACGTCCTGCTGGCGATCGTCGAACCTGTTCGTGAGCGTGGAGTTGAACGGCACCTCGAACCTGGTCCGCGACCAGTTCGCGTCGAGATTGAGCACGTCACCGGCACTCGGCGAATACGAGAGCTTGCCGAATCCGAACAGATCCTCGCCGTGGTTGTGGAAGTTGTGCGGGCGGAACGTGACGGTATCGAACTCCACCGGCTCGCGACGCATGTCGGTCACCTGACGGGCACCGCTGAGGAACACACCGAGTCGTCCCGCGTTCGTGCTCATCGCGACGCTCTGCCCGTTGCTGTTGAAGCTCCCCGCATACGTCGACGCATCCATGTGGAAGCCGCCGGCAGGGATCTTCGTCGATACGTTCACGACCGCGGCGTTCTTGTTGCCGTACTCGGCGTCCCAGCCCCCCGTCTGGAAGTTGATCTGGTTCACGACCTCGGGATCGAACAGCTCGTTGAGGCTTCCCGAGATGCTCGACGGTACCGGGACGCCATCCACGTAGTACGTGTACTCGGCATGCTGCCCACGGATGTGCACTTCGCCGGTCGGCGCGCGTGCGGAGCCGGCAATGCTCTGCTGGAGGATCTGCGACGTCGTGGCGGTGGGTGCGCCGTGGTAATCCTCCTGCTTGAACATCTGATCGCCGGTGCGTGTGTTCACGGCGAGCGGTGTGGACGCCTTCACCTCCACCGCGGCGAGACTGATGGCGATCGGGGCGAGCTGAAAGTCGGCGCGGACCGCACCGGGTGAGCCGTCGACCGTCGCGGGGCGGTTGGCCGGACGGTGGCCGAGCGCATGCACGGCGATGACATACGTGCCGGCGTCGAGGTTGTGGGCGCGGTAGCGACCGAAGTCGTCGGTGATCGTGTTGACGACGACGCGTCCATTCTGTGTGATACCGATTTGTGCGCTACCGAGTGGCTGGCCGGTCGTGCTGTCGGTCACGGTGCCGATGATGTCCGTCGCCTGCGCGGGCGCGATCCGTGATGCGCCGGCACGCGCCGCTGGGACGACGAGGCCGGCGAGGACGAGTGCGAGCGACCCCGCACGCACCATGGTGCGCGCGTGTCGGTGCGCGCCGAATGCACGGCGCGTGAAAAACGATGAGTGCATGAGAGTGTTCGAAGCCTGGGTGATCCAACGCGTCGCCCGTGCCATGCAGCCGCGTAGCATACGGGCAGCCGAGCACGCAGCAAGCGGAACGTCCGCCGATGCGACGGACGTCAGGCTTGGGTTGGTGGGGCGCGCTGCGGAGGATCGCCCGGTGCGCGGGCGCGGGTGACACGTCGCGCGGCATCCGCGGCATCTGCGTCGATGATGCGCGCCGCGGGTACGACGAGCGCGGCCGCCTCGGCCGCTGCAGCCCGTGTGGCCAGCACACGACAGATGGCGCAGTCCGCCGCGTGCACGGGCGGACAGCGCGTCTCTCCCGGCGCCTCGACGTGCGCCGTGGCATCCCGCATCGAGCTCGCTTCCAGCCGTGCATCCGCCACCGACGCGAACGTCGGCAGCAGTAGCTGGAAGACGGCGGCAACGAGCCAGCCGAGTCGCGCAGAGGACGAGCGGATCACGCGTGCAGGATAGCGGATCGACTGCACTTTGTCATCAGACCCCCGCGTAGTAGCGCAGCCCTGTCCCCACATTCCGGAACCCCGCCCCGCGCAGCGCCTCCGCCCAGCGAGAGTACGCCGCACGCTCCCCGTCGATCGTCTCCACCACCAGATCGCGCCGGCGCCCCATGCCCTGGCGCGCCATCAGCCGCTCCGCGAGCGCGCGCGCCCCGTCGCGCACATCGTCCAGCGTCGCGCCCTCACGCACGCGCAGCTTCGTGCCCCGCCCTTCCGCGACGACCAGAATCTTTCCGGCGCGCATCACCAGCAACGCACCCGCACCACGTGGTCGCGCGAGCGGATCGATCGCCGTTCCTTCAGCAACGGGCAGCGTGTAGACGTTCGCCGGATCGCTCGCCGCGAGCACTACGATCGGCTCCTCGCGCTCGCGCTCGGGCGACGCCCGCAGCAGCTCCACCGCTTCCGGCAGCGCGAACTGTGCGCCGGCGAGTCCGGCGACGAAGTAGCCGCGCCGCACCTCGCCGCGAAACTCGAGACGCTTCAGCTCATGGTAGATCTCCCGCCACCCCACCGCCGGCTTCTCGCGTCGCCACCAGTCGCGCGAGACGATCCCGTACCGCGCCAGCCACTGCCGTGCGACCTGCTCGGCAAGTTCCTGCGCGCTCTCCTCTGGGCCGAGCGTGCCCGGCGTGTGGACAAGCGACCATCGTCCACCCCACGTCGCTATTTCCTCACGATCGGGGCGCTTCCACTTCGGCAGGCGACGCAGATTCACTCGCCGCTGTACCACCGGCCGATTCGCCGACGGCGTGAAGTCGGCGGGTAACCAGCGCGTCGGATCGGGGGCACTGCGATCTCGCGGCGACAGGATCGGCTTCCACCGCAGCACGTCGCGCAGGGCATCCACCGTGTCGTTCGTGACGGCGCCGAGCGCCACGAGCTCGCGCAGCGCCTCACGCGTCTGCCGTGCCGTCAGCCCTGCGACTGCGGCGATGTCCGCCGTGAACAACGCGCCCTGCGTGCGCAGCACGTCGCGCACCGCACGCGCTTCGTCGCCGAGCTGCACGTCGTCCGGCGGCGTACGTAGCCACAGACGTCCCGTCCCCCGCTGAAAGAACCGAATTCGACCGATGCTCGCGCCATTCTGCTCGGGGCTCGGCTCGGCAGCCCACACGAGCGCGCCGGATGCCGCGAGCATGGCGAGCTGTCGCGGGTCGTAGTCCTCCACGCGCGCCGGGAGGTAGTCGCGCTCCCATCCCTCCGCAGGACGTGCCAGGCCATACAGTTGCTGCAGGGCCGTCGCGGCAGCGTCGCTTCCCCCGAGCCGCGTGTCCGCCGCGACATGTTGCCATCGCTGCACGAAGCGCGCGAATCGCTCGATCGCCACCGCCTCGATCTGCTTGCGCGCCTGCGCCAGCTCGCGACGCCGCGCCTGCTCGAGCAGCCGCCGCGACACCCAGCGATCGACAGTCCGCTCGCCACCGAACGCACCGCGCACCAACACGCCGCCGCGCTCCCACTCCTCCAATCGACGCTGCACCCATCGCGCGTCGAAAGCGTAGCGTGCGCGCACGTCCTCCCCCGAGACCGGGCCAGCAAGCGATACGAACCGCGCGAGGATCTCGCGGCGTGCTGCCCGCTCGGTCAGCGCCGCCTCGCGCAGCACGGCAGGCACGGCTTCGGCTGCCGGACGACGCACGAGCTCCACACCGGTCGCGATCGTCCCCATGACCTCCGGGCCGAACGCCGATGCGTAGCGCGCATAGTTGTCCACGAGCAGGAAACGCAGCTCCGCTCCCTCTGCCGTCGGCAACGTGGCGCCGATCAACCGTCCGCTCGCGAGCAATGAGGCGAGGGGATCTCCACGTAGCCATTGTGTGCCCGGGCTCACTCGCGCTTCCAGCTCTGCACGCGTGAGATCCCCTGCGCGGTCGACGAGCAGTGCCAGCTCGTCGGCGTCGCGCGCTTGACGACCAGGCGTGGTGCCGCGCCGCCGCGCGAGCAGATCGTCGAGCACGTTCAACGTCTGATCGTCCGCGCCTTCGCCGCCCAACAGCTCGTCGAGCAGCGCTCGGTCCAGCGACAGCAGCGCCGCACGCTCCTCGGCACGCGGCACATCCTTGCCGTACATGTGGTCGATCACGAACCCGAACTGCAGCGACGCCGCGAAGGGCGACGGAATCTCCGTCTCCACGGTGCGAATCGTGATCTCCCTCGAGGCGAGCCCCTCGAGCACCGCGCGCAGTCCCTCCATGTCGAACGCGTCCTGCAGGACGTCGCGGTACGTCTCGACGAGAATCGGGAACGACGGCCAGTTGCGCACCGCCTGCAGGAGATCGAGCGACTTGAGACGCTGGAGCCAGAGCGGCATGCGCCGGCGTGGATTGCCGCGCGGCAGCAGCAGTGCTCGCGCGGCATTCATGCGGAACCGCGCCCCGAACAGCGACGACTGGCCCACTTCTTCGAGGATCAGCCGCTCTGCCTCCTCGACGCTCAGCGAGCGGAAGGTCTCGACCGGCACCGGTGCGCCCATGTCGGGGAGCCGCAGCATCACTCCGTCGTCCGTCGTCTGCACCTGAACATCCACGCCCAAGCGCTCGCGCATACGACGGCCGAGGGCCATCCCCCACGGTGCGTTCACGCGACCCCCGAACGGAGCATGGAGTACCATGCGCACCGACCCCACCTCGTCGCGGAAATGCTCGAGCACCAGCCGCTGCTCGTCGGGGACGATGCGCGTGATCGCGCGCTGCGACTGCACGTACTCCACGAGCGACCGTACCGTCGGCTCGTCTGTGTGGTGCCGCTGTTGAAGCTCGGCGAGGTCGGTGAGCGTGCGTGCGTCGTCCAGCTCGCGGCGCAGCGCACCCACGCGTGCCGAGAGATGGCGCGAGCGCGCCATGAACTCGCCGTGCCAGAAGGGCATGCGTGCCGGTGTACCCGGTGCGGGGACGACCACGACGCGGTCGTGCTCGATCGAGCGAATGCGCCACGTCGAGCTGCCGAGTTGAAACGCATCGCCGACTCGAGACTCGTGCACGAACTCCTCGTCGAGCTCGCCGAGCCGCGTCTTGTCGGGGAGATTCACCGTGTACAGGCCGCGGTCGGGGATCGTGCCGCCGGAGATCGTGGCCACCATGCGCGCGCCGCGCGTCGGCGTGAGCGTGTCGCTCACGCGGTCCCAGTGGATACGCGCGTCGAGCTCCGTCGCGACGTCGCTCGGATATTTCCCCGAGAGCATGTGGAGCACCTCGTCGAAGGCAGCGCGGGTGAGGCCGTGGTAGGGATACGCGCGACGCACGAAGTCGAACAGCTCCGCACTCGTCCATTCCGGCGTGTCGCTCGCCACCATGGCGACGACGAGCTGGGCGAGCACATCGAGCGCGTTCTGCACGACCTTCGTCGGCTCCACGTCGCCGGCCCGCATGGCGTCGAGGATCGCGAGCTGCTCCAGCGCGTCGTCGCGAAAGGTCGGGATGAACACGCCGCGACTCGTCGCCTCGAGCGAGTGCCCGGCGCGTCCCACCCGTTGCAGCGCGGCAGCCACCCGCTTGGGACTCTGGAGCTGGATCACGAGATCGACGGAGCCGACATCGATCCCCAGCTCGAGCGACGATGTGGTGATCAGCGCGCGCAGCTCGCCCGCCTTGAGACGCTCCTCGAGCATCAGCCGCCGCTCGCGCGACAGGGAGCCGTGGTACGGCAGCGCCATCTCCTCTTCCGCGAGCTGATTCACCCGCGCCGCCATCTTCTCCGCCTGTGCACGATTGTTCACGAACACGAGCGTGGTGCGCGCGCTGCGGATTTGTTCCAGCACGAGGGGCGCGACGGAGGTCCAGATCGTCCCGCCCACGTTGGCCAGATCGTCGACCGGCGACACGACGCTGGTCTCCATGCGCTTGATCAGTCCGCAATCGACGATGGTGACCGGGCGGAATGCGGGCGCCGCCGCTGGGTGCGCCGCCGCTGCAGACGGTTCCACTCCACCGAGGAACCTCGCGACCTCGTCGAGCGGCTTCTGCGTCGCCGAGAGTCCGATGCGCTGCGGAGCATCGGCGGCGAGGCGTGCCAGTCGCTCGAGCGTGAGCGCGAGATGTGCGCCGCGCTTGGTTCCGGCCACGGCGTGGATCTCGTCCACGATCACCGCGCGCAGGGCGCTGAACATCGTGCGCCCGCGCACGCTCGTGAGCAGGATGTGCAGCGACTCCGGCGTCGTGATGAGGATGTGCGGCGTCTTGCGCAGCATCCGCGCGCGTGCCGCGGCGGGCGTGTCGCCCGTGCGCACGGCGACGCGGATCTCCGGGAACGCCTCACCTGCCTTGTCGAATCGTTCCTTCAGCTCGGCGAGTGGTCGCTCGAGGTTGCGCTGGACGTCGTTGTTGAGCGCCTTGAGCGGCGATATGTACAATAGGTGGACGGCATTCGCGAGCGGCGCCTCGAGCCCTTCGGTGATGAGGGCATTGAGCTCCCAGAGAAAGGCGGCGAGCGTCTTTCCCGTACCCGTGGGAGCGAGGATGAGCGTGTCGTCCCCCTGCGCGATCGCCGGCCACCCCGCGCGCTGCGGCGCCGACGGTTCGCCGAGACGATCGGTGAACCACTGGCGGACGATCGGATGGAACCGGGCGAGCGGGTTGGGAGTCATGGCACTCGAACGGTGCGAGAACCGTGCGCACTGGCTCAAGTGCGCGGTGGCAGAATGGTCGCGGCTGGGCGGAAGCTCTCATGGATCCTGCTGGAGCGCGAGGTCGGCTGACACTTGGACCGTGACCCGCGCTTTGAGCTCGCTTGTAAACCTTCTGAAGATCTGCTGAGCGCGAGTTGGCAGCACCGTCATCGGCAAGCACAGGCCGCCATGTTGTCACCCTGTGCTCATACGCGTAGCTCTCAGGGTATGGGTGACGAAGAAAGGCTTCACGACGGCGTTGTTCCAGCAGGGAGCCTCTCAGGGCGACGCGCTGACCGTCGCGCTCCCGACACCTGTCAACCGCATGGGCGCGGAGTCGTTGTAACTGGTGAGGCGGTGCAGGACCGGGCTGGCCTCCAGAGCTAGACATGGTCGCGCCCTCTCCGGGACAACGCAGCGGTGCCCCAGGGGCTCATCCCTGGGGCACCGCTGATCACTCTTGGCGCGACGACGGCGCGGCTCAGGAGCGCGAGGATCACGCCACTCACAATCGCGACCGCCGCGTACGCTGCGATGATCTGGCCGAGTGCGAGCCCTCCTTCCTTCGCGATTTCGCGGCCCTCCGTCGAGTAGATGAGGCAGCTATGATTGCGCAGGCTGCAGCGTACCATGCCGTTGTAGGCGACGATGTTGTCGTCGTCGTCGAAGGTACGATCCACATGCCAGCCGGGCGAGTCCTGTGCGACGACGCGTCCGCGTAGATCACGCGTCACGCGGTGCATGTAGCCCACCGCATCGACCGAGGCGTCGAGGTCGCCCGTGACGGCGTTGTAGCTGTAGCGCTGGAAATAGTTGCTACCGACCGTGGCAGGGATGAACAGCGTGTCGCGCCGCCCATCGAGGTCGTAGTGATAGCGCACGACGTAGACGTGCGTCGCGAAGTCGTCGTCGAGTCCAACGACCGTTGCATCGGTGGCCGTCACACTACCATTGGGCACGGACGTCAGTCGAGTGGCGTCGGACGTACGCCCGGCGACCGTCGGCACCTCGCCGGCGGCTGCCCCGCTGCGCTGTCTGTGTGGCCCGTCGCTAGGTTGCGAGGAGCACGTGCGTCGCGTACCCTCTCACCATGCGCGCCGCGAGAGAGAAGACTCCATCCACCGCGCACCACTCATGAAATACAGAAGATTCGGCCGCACGAACTGGAACGTCTCCGAGATCGGCTACGGCATGTGGGGGATGGCCGGCTGGACCGGCTCCGACGATGCCGAGTCGACGTCGGCGCTGCAGCGCGCCGTCGATCTCGGGTGCACCTTCTTCGACACCGCCTGGGGCTACGGCGAAGGACACAGCGAACGTCTGCTCGGTCAGCTCGTGCGTGCCAATCCGGGCAAGCGGCTCTACACCGCGACCAAGATCCCGCCGAAGAATCGCCAGTGGCCGTCGAAGCGCGAGTACACGCTGGACGACGTCTTTCCCCCCGAGTACATCCGCGAGTACGCCGAGAAGAGTCTCGCCAACCTCGCGCTGCCGAGCGTGGATCTGCTGCAGTTCCACGTGTGGGAGGACTCGTGGGCCGACGACGACCGCTGGCAGCGCGCAATGGACGATCTCAGGCGCGAGGGGTTGGTCAAGGCCGTGGGCATCAGCGTGAATCGCTGGGAGCCGACCAACGTGCTGCGCACGCTGCGCACCGGATTGATCGACGCCGTGCAGGTCATCTACAACATCTTCGATCAGGCCCCCGAGGACGAGCTCTTTCCACTCTGCCGCGAGCTCGACGTCGCCGTGATCGCGCGTGTCCCGTTCGACGAAGGCTCCCTCACCGGTACGCTCACGACGGAGAGCCGCTGGCCGAAGGGCGACTGGCGCAATCTCTACTTCGTGCCGGAGAATCTGGTGCCGACGGTGGAGCGCGTCGAGCAGCTCAAGCCGCTCGTGCCGGAGGGCGCGACGCTCCCCGAGGTCGCGCTGCGCTTCATCCTCGCGAACCCCGACGTGAGCACCGTGATCCCGGGGATGCGCAGGGCGGCGCACGTGCGCTCCAACCTCGCCGCGAGCGATGCTCCGGCACTTTCCGCGTCGTTGCTCGGCGAGCTCCGCAAGCACCGGTGGGACCGCAAACCCACCAAGTGGTCTTTCTGATCCGGCGCTGCCGCTCGGACCGGCTCGTCACGTAAGCGCTTCGTGAAGCAGGGAGTGAAAGTGATGGACGCCATTCTCCCGCGCCGCCGAGTAGCGCCCGCGATCGTAGATGCGTGAGCGGAGGTTGCGCTGCACCGTCTCGCAGATCTGGATGTCCTCCTCCTGAATCTCGTCGCTGAACGCGAGCAGCGTCGCCCACTCCGCGTCGTGCAACGGGTCCGCCGGCGGGTTCGTCGAATACCACTCGAACACCACCGTGCAGCGATCGTGGCCGCGTGGCAGCACGACGTTCGTCTGCATCTGCCCCATGTACACGTTCAACATCACGTTCGGGAACAGCCATACGTAGACCGCCTCCGCCACGTCGGTCTTGGCCGGGTCGTATTTCCGATCCGTGTTGCCGCCGTGTACGGGTCGCAGCGGCGCGTGCTGGATGGAGAAGTACCGGTGCGGCTCGACCTTGTAGTTGTCGTAGTCGAGCTCCTTGTGCAGCCCCGGGTGCACCACCGGCAGGTGATAGCCCTCGAGGTAGTTGTCGACGTACACCTTCCAGTTGCAGGCGATGTCCCATTCTTTGCGCATCACGTAGCGCATCTCCTCGCAGCGGAAGGGTGCCACGCGCTGCGGGATGTCCTCGAGCACGTCGGTGAGCGGCGGCGCCTTGCCGTCGAGGTTCGCAAACACGAGCGGCCCCCACGTTGCCACTTGTGCGGGAACGAGGTGCATCTCGTCAGGCGTGAAGCGCTCGACGCCTTGCATCTCCGGCGCCTTGAGCAGCCCGCCGTCGAGACCGTACGTCCAGCCGTGATAGCGACACTGCAGCGTGTTGCGCCTCCCGCACCCGCTCGCCACCGGTCCTGCCCGATGCAGACATACGTTGTGGAACGCGCGCAACGTGTCCCGATCCCGCAGCACGACGATGGAGTCGTTCCCCACCTCCGCGGTGAAGAACTGGCCATGCTCGCGCACTTGGTCCGTACGCCCGACGAGCTGCCACATGTGCGCGAACACCCGCTCGCGCTCGAGCTCGAGGTATACGGGGTCGTTGTACAGCCGCGCCGGAATGGTCGAGGCGCGCGCGATGTTGGGATCGAAGGGGAAGACGATGGGCATGCGGTAACTTGCTTCCCGGCCCCCTGGATGTCATCCCGCAGGGCCAGCATCCGGTTGCGCTGCGACGTAATCTTCCATTCCGCACCTCTTCCTCAGCTCTCTTCCCAACGATGCGCCGACTGTCGCTCGCCACGTTCTCCGGCCTCCTCTCCATTCCGCTCGCCTCGCTGAGCGCGCAGAGCGTTCCCGCCAACGATCCGGTGCTTCGTCGCATCTGGACGCTCGGAATGGACAGCTCGCATACCGCGGCGCTCGCAACGACGTTGCTCGATTCGCTCGGTCCGCGGCTGCAGGGCGCGCCGGATACGAAGCGGGCGCAGGACTGGCTCGTGAGCACCTATCGTTCGTGGGGGATCGAGGCGAAGAACGAGCGGTACGGGACGTGGCGCGGCTGGCGGCGCGGGCATTCGCACGTGGACCTCGTGAGCCCGCGCCTGCGCACCCTCGAGGCGACGATGGTCGGCTACAGCCCGGGCACCGGTGGGAGAGACGTGACCGCGGAGACGATCATCCTCCCGCATTTCGCCGATAGTGCCGAGTTCGTGCGGTGGCTCCCGCAGGCGCGGGGCAAGCTCGTGCTCGTGAGCGCGCCGCTGCCGACCTGCCGCCCGACGGAGGAGTTTGCAAGGAGTGCGACGCCGCAGTCGCAGGCGCGGATGGACAGTCTGCGTCGCAGCGTGATGGCCGACTGGAGCACGGGGAACGTACGTGGCACCGGATACAGTCTCGCGCTCGGCGGCGGCGAGCTCGGGCTGCGACTCGACCAAGCCGGCGTCGCCGGGCTGCTGACGTCGCGCCCCAAGGACTCACGCGGCACGCGCGAGATCTTCGAGACGTATAACACCCGGTCGCCGACGCTCTCGCTGAGCTGCGAGGATTATGGGCTGATCTTCCGCCTCACCGAGCGCGGCACACGCCCGAAGGTGCGCATGAACCTCGACGCGCAGCTCCTCGGCGAGCAGCCCGTATTCAACACCATCGCGAGCATCAAGGGCAGCGAGCGGCCCGACGAGTACGTGATGCTCTCGGCGCACTTCGACTCGTGGGACGGCTCGAGTGGCGCGACGGACAACGGTACGGGCACGCTGACGATGCTCGAAGCCATGCGGATCCTGGAGCTCGTGCATCCGCACCCCAAGCGCACCATCCTCGCCGGGCATTGGACCGGTGAGGAGGAGGGCGAGGTTGGATCGCGCGCCTTCCGCGAGGATCATCCCGAGGTCGTGAAGGGACTGCAGGCGCTGTTCAATCAGGACAACGGCACCGGCCGCATCGTGCGACTGAGTGCCGCGGGACTGCCCGATGCCGACGTGCATCTCCGGCGGTGGCTCGCGCAGATCCCCACGGAGCTCACCGGCCAGATCAATTATGGTGGCGTCGGCTTCCCCGGCGGTGGCGGCAGCGACGACTTCTCCTTCTCGTGCGCGGGGCTGCCCGCGTTCGGGCTCGGCGCGTTGAACTGGGATTACGGCAGCTACACCTGGCACACCGATCGCGACACGTACGACAAGATCGTGTTCGACGATCTCAGGTCCAACGCGACGCTCACCGCAATGCTCGCCTATCTCGCGAGTGAGGATTCGTCGCTGATCACGCGCGAGCGGATCGACATCGCGAAGGTGGCGGCGGAGATGAATGCGCGGCTCACGACGCCGGGACAGGGTGGTGCGACGCGTGGAGGAAGGCAGTTCCGGTATCCAGATACGTGGCCGGAGTGTGGAACAGCTCCTCGAAGCACGCAGCAGCGGTTGAGGTGATCGAGCAATCTGGAATCGGCACGCTGACTCGACAGCATTCTATCGCGTCTCACCGAGGACGCGCTTGGCGATCATCATGTGCACACCGACGTTGCCGTCGACGAGCTGGGTGATGTGCAGATCGGCCGCCATCGATGCCGCCTGATACGCCTGGACCTGCGTGATCCCCTTCTTCTCCTGAAGGAGCGTCACCATCTCCTGCACGGCGGTACGCGTCGCGACGACGAGGGAGGTGTCCGTTCCCATCGTGATCCAGTGCGTCGGCGTTTCGGCGCGCGGCCATTCGAGCTTCATGTCCTTGCGCACGACGACCTGAATGCGGCCGTGCAGATTGGTCTCGATCGCGGTCTGATCCACCTCGCCGTCACCCTGCGCAGCATGGCCGTCGCCGATCTCGAGCAGCGCGCCCTTCACGAACACCGGGATGTAGAGCGTCGATCCCGCGGTGAGCTCACGGTTGTCGAGATTCCCTGCGTGCCGACTCGGCGGATTGCTGCTCACGCGCCCGAGCGATGCCGCCGGGGCGACGCCGATCGATCCGAAGAAGGGACGCAACGGAACGATGATTCCCGGCGCGACCTCCGCCGTCATGCGCTTGCGGTCGAGGTGAATGAGCGTGCTGGGACGCGGCTGGCCGGCCGGCACGGCGCAGAGCTCGCGCACGAAGCCGCTGCATCCGTTGTAGCCGTAGGCGAGCGGCAGCGTGATGGACTGGATGCGCACCTCGAGCACGTCACCGGAGTCGGCCTCGGCGACGTAGATCGGCCCCGTGAGGATGTGCCCACCCGGCCCCTTGAGCGTGCCGGTGTCCTGCGCGACGATGTCACGGAGACTCCGCGGCACGTCCTCCGGCTTCACGCCGATGCGCTCCAGACCAGCCGGAGTGTTGGTGAGCATCGTCTCGAGGTCGACGACGTCGCCCGAGTGGACACGCAGCGCCGGCTTTGCCTCGGACCAGTAGTATCCGTAAGCGACGGTCGCGGGCGTGGCAGGCAGCTGGCGCACCCGCGGTGATTGCGCGCGCACGCCGGCTGCGAGTGCGAGAGAGGCGAGCGTGCCGAGAGTGGCGAGCGAAGCGGAATGCACGAGCAGGCACATAGTGCCGAGCAATCTGGCACGACGGGACGCTGGGAAGGAAGTAGCGCGCGGTCACTACTCCACACGTATCACGATCCAGTCACATTCCAGCGTCGAACCCGGCTCGGACGTATCTTAGGCCGGTACCCTCCCTCACGAGTCCTCGCGAGTCCCCCGTGCACCATCCGCGTATCTCCCGCCGGCTCCGCCGTCTCGCGGCATTCGTCGCCCTCGCCTTCGTACCGGCTGCCGCACATGCTCAGGCAGCCGGAGCAATTGCCGGCACCGTGACCGGGGCGCCGACGTCGCGCCCGCTCCCTGACACGCGCATCTCCGTCGTGGGCAGCGCGCGCGCCGCGGTCACGGACGCGCTCGGACGCTATCGTCTCGAGGGGCTGGCACCGGGCGAGTACACGCTGAGCGCCACACACGTCGGCCGCACCGCGGCAACCATGACGGTGCGCGTGCCGGCTGGCGGCAATGCGACGGTCGACTTCGCACTCGCGCCCGGCTCGGTGCTGCTGTCCGGCGTCGTGGTCAGCGCCGCACGCTCGGCCGAGTCGGCGCAGGCGGTGGCGGCGACGGTGAACGTCATGCCCGCCGAGGCAGTACGCACGAGTGCAGCACGCTCGGCGGACGAGCTGCTGCGCGAGATGCCCGGCGTCGAGCTGCCACGGACATCGAGCGCGACAGGTGGGCCGGAGCAGATCGTCTCCATTCGCGGCGCTGACGAAGGACGCACGCTCGTTTTGCTCGACAACGTCCCGCTCAACGATCCGTGGGGCGAGTGGATCCAGTGGAATCGTGCGCCGCGCTTTCAGCTCGATCGCGTCGAGGTAGTCGAGGGCGGCGGCTCGAGTCTCTACGGCAACTACGCCATGGGTGGCGTGATTGCGTTGTACAGCCAGCCGATCATGAAGCGCGGGTACGATCTCCTCGCCGCAGGCGGCAGCCGACGGCTCGCTGATTTCTCCGCCTACCGAAGCGACATGATCGGATCGCTTGGCTACTCCCTCAGCGGCGAGTACGGCTCCGGCGGTGGCTACACCGTGCTGCGCGCCGACCAGCGTGGGCCGATCGACCAGGAGAGCTCGGTGACGCGGCGCAATCTGCGCGGCCGTGTCGAGTATGCGCTCGGACAATCGAGCACGGTATTCGCCGACGCCAACTACTTCGACGACGACCGCAGCCTCGGCACACCGCTCACGGAGCCGAACCGCCGTCGGATCACCGGCGGTGTGCTCGGTGCCGACGTCGCCGCGCTCGGAGGGGGCCGGCTCGAGGCACGCGTCTACGGACAGCACCAGACTTATGACAGCCACTCCTCCGTCGTGAACGCGGCACGCACGAGCGAGCGGCCGAACGTGGCGCAGACGATTCCCAGCCATGACGTCGGCGGCTCGCTCGAGTGGTCGCGGCAGGCAGGAATCTTCGATCTGGTATCCGTGGGCGGTGACGTCCGGCAGATGGTCGGCCATCTCCTCGAAACGGTATACGCGGCCGACGGCTCGTTGGCCGGCACGAGGGCGTCCGGCGGGTCGCAGCGCGTGGGTGGGCTCTTCGTGCAGGGCATGTTGACGCCGACCAAGCCGCTGCGCATCGAGGCGAGCGCACGCATGGATACATGGCGCAGCTACGACGGCACGCGCGCTGACGGCACTACGTCACCGACTGTCGCCGTGAATTACGAAGACAAGAGCAACAGCGCGTTCGCGCCGCGCATTGGCGTGCGGTACGCGCTGCTGCCGGCCCTCGCGTTGCGTGGCTCCTGGTTCCAGGCGTTCCGTGCTCCGACGTTGTCGGAGCAGTTTCGAACGTTCTTCGCTGGCCCGAACGTGTTCGTCGGCAATCCCGCGCTCACGCCGGAGTATCTCACCGGATGGGACGCCGGGTTTGATTGGCAGCCGTCATCGCTGCTCGAGCTGCGCGCGACGGCGTTCACGAATCACTACCGGGATCTCGACGATTTCGTCTTCCGCAATGCCGGCCCGAACCCCGGCGGCGTGACCCTCCAGCGCCGGAACCTCGGCAGCGCGCACGCGAGTGGTGTGGAGGGCGAGCTCGCGCTGCGTCCAACGGAGGAGATCACGCTCGCCGGCAGCTACAACTACGACGACGCGCGCGTGAACTCCACCGGCGCGCCGGTGAATCGCGTGCCGTTGCAGAAGGCCTCGGCGCGCATCACGTGGGATGCACCGGAGATCGCGCTCGTGAACGTCGTCTACCGGTACGAGGGACCCAATCACGCGTTGGGTGGCAGGGAGATGGGACCGTACGCGCTCCTGGATGTCGATCTCCGGCGCGAGATAGAGCGCGGCACAGCGCTGTTCGTCGCCGTGCAGAATCTGTTCGACCGCGCGTACACCGCCAATTGGTCGGGACCGCTCGAGGCGGTCGGACTGCCGCGTACCATTCGCGCCGGCGTTTCGGCTCACTCGTTCTGATGGTGGGGCGCCGCACCGCTCTCGCCACGGCGGTCCTGCTCACGCTGGCGGCGTGTCGGCACGGCGACACGAGCGCCCGCCAGCGCGTCGTCAGTGTCTCCAAGCAGATCAACGAGTACCTCTACGACATTCATGCCGAGAGCGTGCTCGTTGCGCGCGATCTGACGTCGATCTATCCACCGGAGATCGAGCGTCTCCCGTCGGTCGGCTATCATCGCGCACTCGGTGCCGAAGGGATCATCTCGATGCGCCCCACCATGCTCCTCACCGACGGCAATCTCGGTCCCGATGCCGTCGTCGAGCAGGTGAAGAAGGTGGGAATTCCCGTCGTCGTGATGTCACCCGGCGCAGGGCTCGACAGCGCGCAACTGTTGATGACGCGATTGGGTGCACGGTTCCATCACGAGCGGCAGGCGGACAGCGTGCTCGCAGTGTGGCGGCACGAGATGGCGCAGGCGCGCGCCGATTCGACGCGCTGGGCACGGGAGAAACGGCCGCGCGTGCTCGTGATGCACTTCGGCCAGCTCGTGAATGATTATCTCGGGTTGAAGCGCGGCACGACCGCGGATCAGATCATTCGATGGGCCGGCGGCGAGAACGCGCTGGATTCCGTGGGTGGCATGCTGCGACTCACCCCGGAGCTCATCGCGCGCGCTGCGCCCGACGTCATCGTCGCCACCGACGTCGGGTTCGATCGCGTCGCCAGCGCGGACAAGTTCGCCGCGCTTCCGGGCGTGGCGCTCACGCCGGCGGGGAGGGCAAAGCGGATCTATCGCGTGGACGAGTCCGAGATCATGTACTTCGGACCGCGGACACCGAACACATTGCGCTGGATCGCCGGGCGGCTGCATCCCATGTCACCGGTGGCGGATCCCAACGCGCCGTGACTCGCCGGTCCGCGGCATCTACCTATCTCACATTGGCCCTGCTGCTCGCCGCAGCGCTCGTGCTATCGGCGGCGGTCGGTGCGTTCACCTTCTCGCCGGCACGGATGGCGAGCGATCTGGCACAGGGCGTCGGCTGGATCCCACTGCGCGCAGAGGACGCACTCGACCGCGGTGTGTTCCTTCAGCTCCGTTTGCCGCGTGTGCTGCTTGCCGCGCTGACCGGCGCCGTCCTTGGCGTGTCCGGCACGCTGATGCAGGGACTCTTTCGCAATCCCATCGTCGAGCCAGGGCTCGCTGGCACGTCGGCGGGAGCAGCGCTCGGTGCAGCGCTGGTGTTCGTGCTCGGTGGTGGCGCGCTGGCGTTCACGGCACCGCTCGGCGCGCTGGCCATACCACTCCTTGCGTTCGCAGGCGCGTTTGCGGCGACGATGATCGTCTACCGCGTGTCGTCGTCGTTCGGGAAGGTGAACGTCTTCACGCTGCTACTCGCCGGCATCGCGGTGAACGCGGTGTGCAGCGCCGGCACGGGCTTCCTCGTGTACGTGGCGCGCGATCCACAGGCGCGCAACATCACCTTCTGGAACCTCGGCACCTTCACCACCGCCGATTGGCGCGCCGTGGTGTTCGTTGGCCTAGCGTTCGCGATCTGCTTCATCCCGTCGCTGCGCTACGGCAAGGCGCTCAATGCGCTCATGCTCGGCGAGGATGAGGCCGCGCTGCTCGGGTTCGACTCGGGACGGCTCGTTCGGCAGCTACTTCTGCTCAATACGGCGATGGTGGCGATGGCGACGGCGATGGTCGGCGTGATCGCATTCGTGGGCCTCGTGGTGCCGCACCTGCTCCGCATGCTCCGCTCGTCGGACTACATCTTCCTGCTCCCCGCGTCGGCACTGCTCGGCGCACTGGTGATGGTGCTCGTCGACGTCGCGGCACGGGTGATCATCCCGCCGGCGGAGCTGCCGATCGGCATCATCACGGCCGTACTGGGTGCGCCCGTATTTCTCTGGATCCTGCTGCGCCAGCAGCGCCGCGGCAGCGAGGGGTTCTATGGTTGAGCTGCGCGGGGTGAGCTACGTCGCCGGTGGTACACGCATTCTCGACAACGTGAGCGTGCGTTTCCGTCCGGGAACGCTCAACGTGATCCTCGGACCGAATGGCGCGGGGAAGTCCACGCTGCTGCGTCTCGCCTCCGGACTGGCGCGTCCGACGACCGGCGACGTGCGGTATGGGGAGCGGCCGATCACATCGGTCGACGCCGATCGCCTCGCCCGAATGCGCGCCGTGCTGTCGCAGCACGTGGCGCTCGCCTTTCCCCTTCCCGCCGCCGACGTCGTGCTGATGGGGCGCTACCCGCACTACGGGCGAACGCCGTCAGCGCACGATCGCGAGATCGTGCGGCAGGCGCTCGACATCGTGGGGATGGCGCACAAGCGGGGGCAGCCCTACTCGACGCTCTCGGGTGGCGAGCAGCAGAAGGTGCAGCTTGCACGCGTGCTCGCGCAGATCTGGCCGTACGACGAGCGCGCGCCGGATGAGCATCGTTATCTCTACCTCGACGAGCCGACGAGCAGCCTCGACGTGCACTACGAGCTGCATCTCCTCGATACGGCACGCGCCCTCCTGACGCATGATTGCACTGTGGTGGCGATCCTGCACGATCTCAACCTCGCCTTCGCGTATGGCGATCACTTCGTGCTGCTCGACGCGGGGCGCGTGGCGCTCGAGGCGGAGCGGGCCGAAGACATCCCGGGTGACGTGCTCGAGTGGGTATTTCGAGTGCGGGCTCGGCGCATTCAGGATCCGGTGGAGGGAAAGGTCCTGTGGCGCTTCAGTCTCGCGGATCCTCACGGGTAGGCCGCGGAACCTCGCAGATCGACCTCGCGGATCTCCACGAAGCCCGCGGTGCGCACCGAGATCGCACCGCCGCCATACGAGCCAACCCGCCCAGAGCGCGACGAGGGCCATTGCCGTCCCGAGTCCTACCATCGCGTCGAACGCGAGATGCACGACCGCCACCGGCGGCCAGTCAGCGTGCCGGACGGACGTCAGCCCCTGGACCTCTGCACCCGGATCGTGAAAGGCGAGCAGCGAGAGTGCGTAGGGAATCTGCAACGCCCAGCATGTCTCCGCCACAACCCTTCGGCGGCGGCCAGCTTCACCGGCTGCATCAGGGCGACGACGCGCGCGCTGATGTCGCCAGAGATTGGTTGCAGCACTGCCGCCGGTGCGCCCATGAGAAGGGCAATCGGTGAAAGGCGGGGTTCCGGCCGCGCAGCAGCATCCACGCGTGCACACCAGCGACGGCGCGAATCCTTCGAGCGAGAAGGGCATGCCGACCAACGGGCCGGCAAAACGCATGAAGCCGGGCCAAAGCAGTCCCAGCTCGAACGACAGCACCGTTTGCCTGAAGCGAGAAGCCGTCCTCTGGCCCTCGCCTGCCTCGGCGTCCAGAATTGGTGCGCCAGGATCGAGCGCTCCGCGAGAACCGGCGCGGCGCACGGGTGACTCACCACCGAACAAGAGCTCATGGACCGTCGCAGCTTTCTCGAAGCGTCCGCCATGCTCGCCGCGAGCACTCTGCTCGACGCCGCTCGGCGTGATGCACAGGCGCAGGAGAACGTCCCGCCATCGACGCCACCGTCCGCCGATACGCTCATGCTCGGCATCCAAATCGGCGCCGTCTCGTTCGCGGACGAGGGCGTCGGAGCGGTGCTCGATCGCGTGCAGCAGGACGCCGCAGTCAACACACTCTTCCTCGCGACGTTCACGTACGGCCGCGGTATCGGCGGACGGCAGCCGCGAGGCTCCCCGCTCCCGGATCATGGGAAGCAGGAATACGACGACGCCTTTCGTGGTGGGAACTTCGCCACTCCACACGCGCAGTACTATCGGAACACGACCATCGCGCCGGAGAAGGCGCCCGATCAGGCGCACATGGACCTCGTGGCCGACGTCCTTCCGGCCGCTCGACAGCGCGGCATGAAGGTCATCTGCTGGTACGAGGATGTATTTCGTCGCGATGTCCCCGGCTTCGATCGCGCCGTGGAGATCGACGTCCACGGCAGACCGACGACGCAGGCCTGCCTGCGCAATCCCAACACGCGCAACTTCTGGCTCGGCCTCACCGAGGACTATCTCCGTTCCTACGACGTGGATGGCCTGATGTGGGGGAGCGAGCGCCAGGGACCACTCGACAACGCACTCGGCGCCAACCACGGTGGCGTGAGCTCCGTGGTCGGCTGCTTCTGCCCGCACTGCCTCGAGGCAGCGAAACGTGCCGGCGTCGACGCGAACCGTGCGCGCGACGGTTTTCTCGCCCTCGAACGATGGACCGCCGCCCTGCGCGCCGGAGAGAAGCCGAGCGACGGCGCCTTCGTCACCTTCTGGCGGCTACTCCTCAAATATCCCGAGCTGCTCGCCTGGGAGCGTCTCTGGATGGACGGGCTGCGCGACACGTATCGGGACATGTACCGGCTGGCGCACACGATCGCACCCTCGAAGGGGATCGGCTGGCACATCTGGCACAACAACTCGTTCTCTCCGTTCTATCGCGCCGAGCAGGACTACGCCGAGTTCGGAGAATACTCGGACTTCCTCAAAGTCGTCGCGTACAACAACTGCGGCGGGCCACGTCTGGCGCAGTACGTCCGCAACGTGAACCGCACGGTTTTCGCCGACCTCACGCCACAGCAGACCCTCGACGTGACCTACGGCGTGCAGCAGATGGCGGAAGGACCGCTCGATCGCATTCCCGTCCAGGGATTGTCGGCGGACTACGTGCTGCGCGAGACGAAGCGCGCCCTCGCGGGAAGTCCGACGAACGTGAAGATCTGGCCCGGCATCGACGTCGACATTCCCACCGGTGCCACGGAGAAGAAGACGCAGCCGGACGACGTCTTCCAAGCCGTCACCGCCGCGCTGCGAGGCGGCGCCCACGGCGTGCTCCTCTCCCGGAAATACTCCGAGATGTCGCTCGCCAACCTGCGCGCTGCCGGGCGCGCAGTGCGCGAATGGAGCCGGGGGTGAGTCGAGACCCGATTACCCGCCGAGAGTTCCTCGCCATCGGGGGCACGTCGCTCGCCGCCTGTACGCTGCCGCAGCTGCTCGGCTGCCGCACGGCGCCGCCGGGCAGTGGCACCGGTACCGAGTCGCATCTGCTGTACGTCGCCGAACCGGGGATCCGGAACTACATCGAGTGGGGCGGCGTCGGCATCCTGGTCTACGACATCCGCGACGACTTTCGCTTCGTGCGCCGCATTCCGACCCTCGCGTACGCGCCGGGCGAGACCGCGGAGCCGGTGAAGGGAATCTGCGCCAACGCCGTCGCGGGGCGTGTCTACGTGAGCACCACCAAGCGTCTGCTGTGTCTCGACCTCGCGACCGACGCCGTGTTGTGGAATCGCACGTACGACGGCGGATGCGATCGTATGTCGATCACCCCGGACGGACGCACGATCTACCTTCCCTCGTACGAGGGACCGCATTGGCACGTCGTGGACGCCGCGAGCGGGGACGTGCTCGCGCGCATCGTCACCAATTCGGGCGCTCACAATACGATCTGCTCGCTCGACGGACGCCAGGCCTTCCTCGCCGGCCTGGGTTCCCCCGTGCTGCGTGTCGCCGACACGGCCACCCGGCGTGTGGCGCGCGAGGTCGGGCCCTTCGGTGGAGTCATCCGTCCCTTCACGGTGACCGGCACCGGCGACCGGTGCTACGTGAACGTGAACGACCTCCTCGGCTTCGAGGTCGGCGACGTGCGCACAGGACGCGTGTTGCACCGCGTGGAAGTGCCGGGGTTCACGCGCGGCCCCGTGAAGCGCCACGGCTGTCCCAGTCACGGCATCGGGCTTACCCCGGACGAGCACGAGCTGTGGGTGTGCGACGGTGCCAACAGTCGCCTGCACGTCTTCGACGTGACGGCATCGCCCCCGCGCCTGATGCAGAGTATCGCGCTGCGCGATCAACCCGGCTGGGTAACCTTTACCCTCGACGGTCGCTATGCCATCCCCTCCACCGGCGAGATCATCGATGTCGCGACCAAACGCATCGTCCTGGCGTTGGCCGACGAACAGGGACGGGCGGTGCAGAGCGAGAAGCTGCTCGAGATCATCTTCAGCGACCGCCGGCCGGTGCGAACGGGTGATCAGTTCGGGCTGGGACGGCGACGCGAAACCGGAGCAGGCGCGGTTGGAGCGGCGTGACGCCGAGTAGCCGGCACCGTCTGGCGACTGCATACTACGGTCCCGCAGTGCCCTGCTCCTCCCGAACCACTCCCATGTCTCCACTCCTCGCCGAGCTCCTCGGCACCGCCATTCTCATCGTCCTCGGTGACGGCGTCGTCGCCAACGTCGTTCTCCAACGCACCAAAGGGCACGCCTCCGGCTGGATGGTCATCACCGCGGGCTGGGCGTTCGCCGTCACGATCGCCGTGTATTGCGTGAACAGCATCAGCGGCGCGCATCTCAACCCTGCCGTCACGATCGCTCTCGCATCCATCGGCACGTTCGATTGGGCCAAGGTGCCGGGCTACGTTCTCGCGCAGATCGCCGGCGGATTCCTCGGCGCAGCGATCGTATGGCTCTCGTACATGCCGCACTTCAGCGCGACGCCGGATCCCGAGAGCAAGCTCGCCGTCTTTTCCACTACGCCGGCCATTCGACGGCGCGGTGCGAATCTCATCTCGGAGATCATCGGCGGCTTCGCCCTCGTGCTCGCACTGCTCGCCGTGCTGTCCCCCGGCAACTTCGTTCCGGGCTCCGATCTCGCGCGAGGATTCGGCCCCGTCCTCGTCGGTGTGATCGTGTGGGCGATCGGGCTCTCGCTCGGCGGACCGACGGGATACGCCATCAATCCGGCGCGCGACCTCGGCCCACGTATCGCGCATTCGGTGCTTCCCATCGAGGGAAAGGGAAGCTCGGACTGGGGCTACGCCTGGATTCCCATCATCGGCCCGACGATCGGCGGCGTGCTCGGCGCAGTTGTGTACCATCTGATCTGGCATTGAGCCCGCAGCCATGAAACACATCCTCGCGCTCGATCAGGGCACCACGAGCTCGCGCGCCATCGTGTTCGATCACGCGGGCTCCATCGTGTCCGTCGCACAGAAGGAGTTTCCGCAGATCTTCCCGTCACCGGGCTGGGTGGAGCACGACCCGCGCGACATCTGGTCGTCGCAGGCCGGCGTCGCGGCGGAAGCGCTCACGAAGGCCGGGGTCCGCGCGAGCAACGTGGCGGCGATCGGCATCACCAATCAGCGCGAGACGACGGTTGTGTGGGATCGTGCGACAGGGCAGCCGGTGTGCAATGCGATCGTGTGGCAGGACCGGCGGACGGCTGCAATCTGCGACCGCCTGCGCGCCCGGAAGCTGGATCGCGTCATCCGCCGCAAGACAGGGCTCGTGATCGACGCGTACTTCTCGGCCACCAAGGTGCAGTGGATCCTGGAGAACGTGAAGGGCGCACGCGCCAAGGCGAAGGCGGGGCAGTTGGCGTTCGGCACCGTGGACTCGTGGCTCGTCTGGAATCTCACCGGCCGCCGCGTGCACGTGACCGACGTCAGCAACGCGTCGCGCACGATGCTGTTCGACATCACCAAGGGAGAATGGGACGACGAGCTGCTGGCGCTCTTCGGTGTCCCGCGCTCGATGCTCCCCGAGGTGCGCTCGTCGAGCGAGGTGTACGGGGAGACGACGCTGCTCGGAACACCCATTCCAATTGCGGGAATCGCTGGCGATCAGCAGGCCGCGCTGTTCGGGCAGGTATGTACGAAGCCGGGGATGGTGAAGAACACCTACGGGACCGGCTGCTTCATGCTGATGAACACCGGCAGGAAGCCGATTGCCTCGAAGAACAACTTGCTGACCACCGTCGCCTGGCGGATCGGCAACCGCACCGAGTACGCGCTCGAAGGGAGCATCTTCATCGCCGGCGCCGTGGTGCAGTGGCTGCGCGACGGCTTGGAGTTCTTCCGCTCGGCACCGGAGATCGAGGCGCTTGCAGCAAGTGTCCCTGACACGAATGGCGTGTATCTGGTGCCGGCGTTCGCCGGGCTCGGGGCGCCCCACTGGGATCCGTACGCGCGTGGGACGATCGTCGGGCTCACGCGCGGCACGACGAGGGCACACGTCGCGCGTGCCGCGCTCGAGGGGATCGCACTCCAGGTGATGGACGTCCTCAAGGCCATGGAAGCCGACGCGGGCATCAAGCTCCGCGAGTTGCGCGTGGACGGCGGCGCGAGCGCGAACGATCTGCTGATGCAGATGCAGGCCGATCTCCTGAACGTCCCGGTGGTGCGGCCCAGGGTTGCGGAGACGACGGCGCTCGGCGCGGCGTATCTCGCAGGGCTGGCAGTGAGCTACTGGAAGAGCCCGGCCGAGATCGCGCAGCAATGGCAGGTCGACAAACGCTTCACGCCGTCGATCAAGCCCGCAGCCCGTAAGCGCGTCGCGGACGGCTGGGCGCGCGCACTCAACCGCGCGCGTTCGTGGGAGGAGGCATAACGGCATGCCGCCGTAGGGAGGCGGCCGCGTAGCGCTGCGGCAGTGCGCGGGAGCCGGGACACCGCGCCGGACTTCCGCATCGGCGAGCCGGCAGCGACTTTCTCCTCATGAGCGCGAGCGCAAGTCATCACGTCGGCGAGGAGCTTGTCATCCTAAGCACGGACCCGCTCAACGCGGAGTCTCCACCCGCCGCGCTCGAGCAGGCCGTGACGCCGACACGCAGTGCGTACGTGCGCACCAACTTAGGCATCCCGCAGCTCGGTGCGCAGCATCGGATACGCATCAGTGGCGCGGTCGCATTTCCGTTCACGGTCGATCTCGACGACCTGCGAGAGATGAGGCAGGAGACGGTCACCGTGACGATGGAGTGCGCGGGGAACGACCGCACGCGCATGGATCCCCTTCCAGAAGGGGAGCGGTGGAGGACTGGCGCGATGAGCACGTCGCGGTGGAGCGGCGTTCCGCTACGCGACCTGCTCGACCGTGCCGAGCTGCGTGCGGATGCGCGCGAGGTCGTAGTCACCGGTGCCGACGCCGGAACCCCGCGCGACGCGGCGGGACACGTCGTCTTCGCACGTAGTCTGCCCGTGCGGGAGGGATTTCCGCCGGACACCCTCCTCGCGCTCACCATGAACGACGAGCCCATTCCCGCCGAGCATGGTGCGCCGGTGCGGCTCGTGGTGCCGGGGTGGTACGGCATGGCAAGCGTGAAGTGGGTTACGTCGATCGGCGTGATCACCGATGAATTCCGCGGATACTTTCAACGGCAGCGCTACGTCTACGACGTGAACGGTGTGATCCGTCCCGTCACCCGCGTGCGAGTGAAGTCGTCGATCATGTCACCGTCTCCAGGCGAGCCGGTCCGTGGCGGATCGCTCAGCGCATGGGGTTGGGCGTGGTCCGGCGACGGGCCCATCACCGCCGTCGAGGTGTGGACGTCGGTCGGAGACAGCGTGCGCGCGCGGCTCGAGCCGCCCGCGTCTCCGTATGCATGGACGCGCTGGCAGGCGGACCTTCCACTTCCATCGCCAGGATGGTATTCCCTGAGCAGCCGAGCGACGGATGCCAGCGGCGCCACGCAGCCCGATCGCGCCGAGTGGAACCGACTCGGCTACGGCAACAATGCCGTGCGCACCGTGTCATTCGCGGTGGCGTGAAAGCACGCGGTTTCTTCCTAGCTCCCTGAGACTCGATCATGAAACGCTCCTCTCGGCCGACGAACGCAATCTCGCGCCGCGACTTTCTCCAGCAGAGCGCCGCGACGGCTGCCATCGCCGCCGTGCCGCTGATCATCCCGTCGCGTCTCCTTGGCGCGAATGCGCCGGGCAACCGCGTACGGGTCGGGCACATCGGTGCGGGGCGGATTGCACAGGGGCACGACATGCCCGGCGTCGCTCACTCGGGGCTCGCGGATTCGGTGGCAGTGTGCGACCTCGACTCGCGCCGCGCGGCGAGTGGGAAGCTGCGAATCGAGCAGCTCTACGCCTCGCGCGAGGATGCGAAGCCGCGAGTGGACGTGTACTCCGACTACCGCGAGCTGCTCGCGCGTCCCGACATCGATGCGGTGACGATCAGCCTGCCCGACCATCAGCATGCCGAGGTCGCGCTGCGTGCGCTGTATGCGGGGAAGGACATCTACCTCCAGAAGCCGTTCACCATGACGCATGCGGAGGGCGTGCTGCTGCGCGAAGAGGTCGGGAAGACCGGGCGCATTCTCCAGGTGGGAAGCCAGCAGCGCTCGTGGGGGCCGAACGAGCAGTTCCGCAAGGCGGTGGAATTCGTGCGCAGCGGACGCGTTGGACAACTGCGCCGGGTGGAGATCGGATTGCCGACGGATCCGACGGCACCCGATGATCCACCGCAGCCCGTGCCGCCGAATTTGAATTACGAGATGTGGCTCGGTCCCACGCCGGAGGTCTACTACACCGAGCAGCGGGTGCACTCACAGAAAGTGCGGCCCGATGGGCAGCCCGACGTCGCGTCGCGTCCGGGCTGGCTGCGCAACGAGAGCTACTGCCTCGGTATGATCACGGGGTGGGGTGCACACCACTTCGATACGGCGCACTGGGGGATGAACACCGAACTCACCGGCCCGACACGCATCGAGGGGCGGGGCGAGTTTCCGACGAACACGATCTGGAACGTGCACGGCGCGTATCACGTCGAGCTGACCTATCCGGGCGACGTGCGGATGGTGGTATCGGACACGTTCCCGAACGGGATCAGGTTTATCGGCGACGACGGGTGGATCTTCGTCTCGCGTGACGCGCAGGCGGCGACGGCGAGTGATCCGACGGGACGTGCGACGTCGCTCAAGTCGCTGGACGCGAGCGATTTGCGCCTGCTCGATCCGAAGGGCGTGGCGGTTCACCTGCCGCACAGCCTGTCGCATCATAGGAACTGGCTCGAGTGCGTGCAGTCGCGTGCGACTCCACTCGCGCCGGCGTCGATCGCGCATCGCAGCAACACGGCGTGCATCCTGAGTTGGATCGCGATGAAGCTCGCGCGTCCGCTTACCTGGGATCCGGTCGCTGAGCGGTTTGTCGGTGATGCTGAAGCGAACGCAATGCTGACGCGTCCCGAGCGCGCACCCTACGGCGCGCTACATCTCGCGGCATCGCGCGTGCGTCGGGCGTAGCTGTCCGCTGTCGCGCCCGGCGGCCGAGCGGCCGGGCGTTCGCGGTGCACGGCGCGGGCGACAGGAAGGCGCGCGGCCGACCGCTCAGCGAACCCGAGGCGCGGAGTGGGCCTTACGGCACGAGGTGCGTGAAAGGCCGGACGTATGCCTGGAGCATCACCCAAAGGCCGACGAGCGTCGCCAGGGCAATACTGTGCACGAACACGTAGCGCAGAATGCGACCCTCGTGGCCGAACCACCGCGTCGCCGCGCTCGCGACGACGATGCTCTGCATGTCGATCATCTTGCCCATCACGCCCCCCGAGCTGTTGGCTGCCGCCATGAGCGTGGACGAGATGCCGAGCTGCGCGGCCGTGATCTTCTGGAGGCTGCCGAAGAGCACGTTGCTCGACGTGTCCGACCCCGTGAGCGCCACACCGAGCCAGCCAAGGAGCGTCCCGAAGAGGGGATACAGCACGCCAGTGCGCGCGAAGGCGAGGCCGAGGATCGCGTCGAGCCCGGAGTAGCGGGTGAGGTAGCCGAGCGCCAGCATGGCGACGATCGTGAGCAGCGAATGTCGCGCGATGCGGAGGGTGCGGAGATACACGACGGCCATGTGGCGCGCGCTGCATCCGATCGCGAGACCGCCGAGCAGCGCCGCGATGAGGATGCTCGTGCCCGTCGCGGACAGCAGGTTGAAGCTGTAGATCGCCGGCTCCGCTTGCGGCGTGGCGACGACGGGCGGCATCCGCTGCACGAGGCCGTGGAGATAGGAGACGTGTAGCTGCGGCGCGAAGAGACCGTTGAGGAGCTTCTTGACCGGTACGAGTCCCCAGACGAAGACGAGCACGCAGAGGAGGAGCCAGGGAACCCATGGCTGCCATGAGCTGGCTTCACCGTGGCGATAGTCGATCCCGACAGTCGCGTCGCTCGTGCCGGATGACATGTCGCTCGCCGTGCTCGCACGGGACGACGGGCCCTCGTTGGTGCGCAGTCGCACGAACGCCGTCGTGATGACGAGGGAGGCGGCGCCGGCGACGACGTCGACCAGGTACGGGCCCTGATAGTTCGACAGCAGCGCTTGCGGGATGGCGAAGCTCGCACCGGCGACGAGCAGCACTGGCCATGTCTCCCTGATCCCACGCCTCCCGTCGTACGCTCCGATGAGCCAGAAGGGCACGATCAGGGCGAAGAGCGGCATCTGCCGCCCGACCATGCGGCTGAGCGTGAGCGCGTCGATGCCCGTGACGCCCTGGAGTGCGACGATCGGCGTGCCCATGGCGCCGAATGCGACGGGTGCCGTGTTGGCGATGAGCGACAGCCCCGATGCCTGGAGCGGTGTGAAGCCGAGCCCGATGAGCAGTGCGCCGGTGATCGCCACCGGCGTGCCGAATCCTGCCGCGCCCTCGAAGAACGCGCCCAACGAGAATGCGATCACGACGAGTTGTACGCGGCGATCCGCGCTGATCGTGCCGATGCTCGCCTGCATCGCATCGAACGCGCCCTGTTCCTTCGTGAGCTGATAGAGGAACAGGATGTTGAGGACGATCCAACCGATCGGCAGCATGCCGTACGCGGCGCCCGCCGCGCACGCCGCGAGCGCGACGGTGACCGGCATGCGCAGCACGCCGACGGTGATCAGCAGCGCGGCGGCGAGTGCAATGAGCGCCGCGAGGTGCGCCTTGACGCGTCCCGACGCAATGCAGCCGAGGAGAACGACGATCGGCAGCGCGGCGACGAGTGTCGATGCCAGTACGCTGCCAAGTGGATCGTAGACTTGTTGCCAGATCATCAACGCGTCGGCGTCACTCGCGCTGGGCGCTCACGCCCAGCTATGCGTGCGGCGCCCACGCCGGCTCGCCTTTGGTGTACGGCGCGCACGGCTCGAATCGGCCGGGCGACTCCACGTACCGCTGTGCCTGCGTGTACCCGATCTCCGAGGTGAAATAGCCGAGTAGCGCGAGCTCCTTCATCATGCGGAAGAAGTGCACGGGAGGTTCGGCGCTGATGGCGACCGCGCCACTCGCCTCCGTGCCGACCACATTCTCCTTGCGCTCGTCGGGGATATAGGCGTCGGCCTGCTTCGTGTCCTCCGACGGCCGCGGTGCGGTTGGCGTCTGGAGGCGCTGGCGCGCCTTCGCCCGCGCCCGTGCCTCGCGTGCGTCGGCGTCCGCTTTCTGCTCTTTGTCGAACTGCTGGAGCACGGCGAGCCGCTGTGCCGGCGTGGCCTGCATGAAGGCGACGTGATACGCATCCCGCGTCGCGGCGTCGATGGTGCGCATCCCCTCGCGGAAGACCTTCTGGTCGCGTGCGCCGTAGGCATCGTGGACCATGAGCGCCATGAACGCGCCGGTCTTGGCCGCTTTTGCCCCGGGCGTCTTCGTCGGCGGGAGGATGGTGTCCGCCACTTCGTCCAGGAAGGCGACGTCCTCCGGCGTGAACTGCGCGCCTGGCATGACTGCGTTCCGCTCGCGGCACGCGGTGAGCAGCCCCGATCCACCCACGAGCGCCACGCCGCCGAGCATGAGACTGACGCGCTTGATCGCTTCGCGGCGGGTGATGAGATCTTGTTCCAGTGTGGACATGGTAACCCTTGTTGGTCGGACGGCCGGACAGTCAGCCCTAGAGATTCCTTCTGTTGAGCTCTCGCACCGCATAGTCCGCCGCCCGCGCCGTGAGCGCCATATACGTGAGCGACGGGTTCTGACACGCTGCCGACACCATGCATGCACCGTCGGTGACGAACACGTTCGGCGCATCCCATACCTGATTGTGCGAGTTGAGCACCGAGGTCTTCGGATCGCGCCCCATGCGCGCCGTGCCCATCTCGTGGATACCCATTCCCGGGAAATACTCGCTGTCGTTCGTCTTCACCTGCTTCGCGCCCGTCTGCTCGAGCATCTCGGCCATGTCGTCGATCATGTCCTTGCGCATGAGCCGCTCGTTCTCGCCCGTGGCGCAGTCGATCTTCAGGACGGGGAGCCCCCACTTGTCCTTCTTCTTCGTGTCGATCGACACCTTGTTCGCATGGTTCGGCAGCATCTCACCGAACGCGGTGGCCCCGATGACCCACTCGCCCGGCTGTGCCATCTCGTCCTTGAACGCGGCGCCCACGCCGAGCTCCTTCACGGCACGCGACCAACCGTCGCGGCCCGCGCCCCCCTGATAGCCGAAGCCGCGCAGGTAATCGCGCTTGTCGCCGAACAGGTTGCGGTAGCGCGGGATGTAGAACCCGGTGGGCCGGCGGCCATAGTAGTACTTGTCCGCCAGCGACCCCTCATCGAGCTTCCCCTCCGCTCCGCAGCGGAAATGATGGTCCATCAGGTTGTGCCCGAGTTCTCCGGAGCCGCTGCCGAGCCCACCCGGCCAGACGTCGGTGGCGGAGCGCATCAACAGCCAGGTGGAGTTCAGGGTGGACGCGCAGAGGAAGACGACCTTCGCCTTGTAGTCGGTGATCTGGTCGTTCGTCGCGTCGAGCACGCGCACGCCGGTCGCGCGCTTCGTGTTCTTGTCGTACAGCACCTCGGTGGCGATCGACCAGGGCTTCAGCGTGAGCCGCCCTGTTTTCACGGCGGCAGGAAGGGTGGACGACTGCGTGCTGAAGTAGCCGCCGTAGGGACAGCCGAGCCAGCAGGCATTGCGGTACTGACACGCATTGCGCCCCTCGAGCTGCTTCGTCGCGTTCGCCGTGCGGCCAGGGATGATGCGCCGGTGTCCGCCGTACAGCTTCTTCAGTCGCCCGGCGATCAGCTCCTCGCCGCAGTTGAGCGGCATCGCGGGCTGAAACTGTCCGTCGGGGAGCTGCGGCATCCCTTCGCGCGACCCGGAGATGCCCGCGTGCTTCTCGACGTGATCGTACCAGGGCGCGAGGTCGGCGTAGCGGATGGGCCAGTCGATGGCGATTCCGTCCTTCGCATTCGCCTCGAAATCGAAGTCGCTCCAGCGGTAGCTCTGACGCCCCCACATGAGGGAACGGCCGCCGACCTGATAGCCGCGATACCAATCGAAGCGCCTGACCTCGGTGTACGGCGACTCCTTCTCGTTCACCCAGAAGGAGAGGTTCTTCTCGTTGAGGGGGTAATCACGCTTGAGGACGGGGTACTCCTCTTCCATCGCCTTGGTCCGACCGCCGCGATGGGGGTACTGCCAGGGCGCCTTCGTCGCGTTGACGTAGTCTTTGATGTGCTCGACGTTGCGGCCGCGCTCGAGGAGGAGCACGCGCAGCCCTTTCTCCGTCAGCTCCTTCGCCGCCCACCCCCCCGAGATCCCCGACCCGACGACGATCGCATCGTATTCCGTGCTCTGCACTGTCTTCCCCCCTTTTTTTGGCGACACAGGGCGAATATGGCGCGCGGTTGTCGGGATGGCTACCAGCCGCCCGGAACGGCGGTGGGCGTGTGTTCGTTCGGGCGAGGGCCACCAGGCCGCACATGGTGACAGTCCCCCCCCGGACCGGGTACGGATCGGCACGGCGCACTCATTGCCAGTGAGAGCCACACCCTTACTGGTCCTGGTGTAGATGTGGACTCTCGTCAAGATCTTCGCTGCCGTGACCCTCTACGGCGCGGCCGTCGAGCCGCGCTTCGTCACTACGAATCGCGAGCCCGCCCCTCTTCCCGCGCTACCCGCCGCGTGGGAGGGCAAGGAGGTGGCGGTCTTCGCCGATCTCCAGGTGGGGATGTGGTGGGCCAACCGCGACGCAGCACGCAACGTCGTGCGCAAGGTCGTGGAGCTCCGCCCCGCGCTCACGCTCATCGCGGGCGACTTCGTCTACGACGCGCAGTCCAGCGTCGACTCGCAGATGCACGAGGTCCTCGGCATCCTCCAGCCGATCATCGACGCAAAGCTCCCGACGTACGCCGTGCTCGGCAACCACGACTACGAGTTGATGAACGAGAACTCGCAGAAGGACAGCCACATCGCACGGCGCGTCCGCTTCGCACTCGATAGTGCGGGAATTCCCCTGCTCGACAACCGCGCCGTCGCGGTCTATCCCGGGGCGGACTCGTCGGCCGCGAACGCGCTCTGGCTGGTCGGTGTCGGGGAGCGATGGGCGAAGAACGATCATCCGGACGTCGCGTTGTCGCAGGTGCCGGCCACTGCACCACGCCTCGTCTTCATGCACGACCCCGACTCCTTCGCGCACATTCCCTCGGGCGCCGCGCCGTTCGCCGTAGCCGCACACACGCACGGCATGCAGCTCGGCATTCCGTACGTGTCCGACTGGATCTGGCGCACACGCTTCAGCGACGAAGGCTGCGGGGTCGCCGGTTGGATCGATAGCTGCGGACAACCGGGCAATCACCTCTACGTGAACCGTGGCATCGGCTTCAGCATTCTTCCCGTCCGTGTCGGTGCACCGCCGGAGCTGACGGTCTTCACCCTCACCCGGGCTCCGTAGCCGATCTGCCCGGCGTTTGACGTCGCACGTTCAACTGCGCGCACCGGTGGTACCGGTACCGGATGACCGGTACGGCGCGGACATCATGCTGTCGAAGGTCTGCCAATCCGATTCACCGATCACCGATTCACCGCGATGCACCTCTCTCCCGTTACGGGTAGACGCTCCATCCACCTGAGCGACGATGACGCTCGCCTGGCCAAGCTGGATAAGTCCGATCGGGAGATCGCGGAGGCCACCAAGCGCGAGACCGATCGAATCTCCGAGCTTCAGCAGAAGCTCTATGCGGATGCACGCTACGCGCTGCTCGTCGTGCTCCAGGGACGCGATGCGTCGGGTAAGGACGCCACGATTCGCAAGGTGTTCTCCGCCGTGAATCCGCAGGGGTGTCGCGTCGCCACCTTCAAGGCACCCACGGAGCTCGAGCAGGAACACGACTTCCTCTGGCGCGTGCATCTCCAGGTGCCCGCGCGCCGGATGATCGGTATCTTCAACCGCTCGCACTACGAGGACGTCATCGTGCCCCGCGTCCGCAAGCAACTGAAGAAGAAGGAGATCGCGAAGCGGTACGAGCAGATCAACGACTTCGAGCGGATGCTCACCGAGAACCGCGTGGCCATCCTGAAGTTCATGCTCCATGTGTCGCACGACGAGCAGAAGAAGCGTCTCGAGGAGCGCCTCACTGATCCGACCAAGAACTGGAAGTTTCGGGCTGGCGACCTCGAAGATCGACACCACTGGGACGATTTCACGAAGGCGTACCGCGGCGCCCTGGCGCGCACAAGCACTAGATGGGCGCCCTGGTACATCGTCCCCGCCGACGACAAGGACGTGCGGAACTGGCTCATCGCGCGCACGATCGCCGACACGCTGGCATCGCTGCATCTGCGCTATCCACGAGCAGACGCCTCGGTGCTTGGACTGAAGGTCGAATGAGGGGGTGGTGGGACGGTCTGCCAGTCGGACAGTCGGACGGTCTGACGGTGGGAGCAGTTTGTCGTTACCGTCTGACTGTCTGACCACTCTCCACGCCCCAATGCACGCTTCCATCGCCTGGCATCGCATCGACCGACCCGGCCACGAGATCGCCCGCCTCGAGCGCTCGCGTGATGGGTGGCGACTGTCCGGCATCGTCGAGCTGGCCGACGACGGACAGCAATGCCACCTGAAGTACACGATCGACTGCGACGCGGCATGGTTTACCCGTAGCGTCACGATGAGCGGCGAGATTCGCGGTCGCCCCGCCGCGCTGCAGCTGGCGCCAACCGCCGACGGACGGTGGCGCGTCGGCGACGCGGTGCGCGAGGATCTGCGCGGCTGCATCGACGTCGATCTCGCATTCACGCCGTTCACGAACACGCTCCCCATCCGCCGCCTCAAGCTCCCGATCGGCCAGCGCGCTGACGTCCGCGCGGCATGGGTCAAGTTCCCCTCGCTCGAGGTGGCGGTGCTCGAGCAATCGTACACGCGCACCGGCGAGCGAACGTTCAGGTACGAAAGCAATGACGGCGCCTTTCAACGCCTGCTCACCGTCGACGCGAACGGACTGGTCACCGACTACCCCGACTTCTGGCGCGCCCGAACGCGCGACCCACGCGAGTAGCATCGTCGGGCGAGCTCGAGCGGAGAGTGTGAGCCCCGTCACCCCGCCAGACGGCGCGACGACCGATTTTCTCCCTTTCGGGTACGCCGAGGTACTCGAAATGCCGATCAGCGTCGGCCGCCGTCGAAGGAGCATCAAGGAGCATCAAGGAGCATCAAGGAGCATCCAGCATGATGAGAACCCGTTTCTCCGCACCACTCGCCGCGATCGCGCTCGCCGCGTTCGTGGGTGCATGTAGATCCGATTCGAGCGTCGGTCCGAGCCAGCCCCCGACGCTCGACCAGGTGCTCAGCGAGATCTCGATGTCGCGCGTCGCATCGGCGACATCCGCTGCTGCCGCCACCGTGACCCCTGTCCGCATGCCGGCCCTCGCGACCATCGTCCCCTCGGGCTGCAGCTACGACGGCACGTCGAAGTTCACCTGCTCGCCCATCACCGCGAGCGGGGTCACCGTGACGCGCGCGTTCACGCTGCTCGATGCGTCGAATAAGCCGCAATCACAGTACGATCCGGCGACGACGGCAGCCGTGACGACTTATACCACGGCCGCGGGAACCTTCACCGCCGGCAGCCGCAGCGTCACCATCACCTCCCAGGAGACGCTGACGCTCAGCGGCCTGCTCACCGGCGTGCACACCCTCGACGGCACGTCCGTCGCGCACATCAGCAGCCCGGCCAGTGGCACTCTGCCCGCGTTCGACACCGACGTCACCACGACGATCGAGCATCTCGTGCTTCCGACCGATGCGAACAAGTATCCGACCGGCACGATCACCGTGAATGTGGCCCCTGCTCCGGGCTCGGGCCCGGCAGAACCCACGTTCGGCGTGAAGATGGTGTTCGACGGCACCGGCACGGCGAAGATGACGGTCACGATCGGCTCACTGCCCGCTCAGACCTGCACGATCGATCTCGCGAGCCAGGCGCCGCCGCGCTGCTTGTAGCGGGGACAGCCACGTCTCGATACGGCGGGGAGCGCCACGTAGTGGCGCTCGCCCGCTTCGCTGTCACTCGAGACGTTCGTGCCCTGTTGCGGGGCAGCGCTATCGTGAGCGCTTGGATTTCTTGCTCGCGGTCGTCTTGGGCTCGCCCGCCATGTGCACCGTCGGCTCGTGCGAGGCCGCGACGGACATCCGATACTCTCCTCGCACGTCGGTCGAGCGCACAGCGCCGACGAGCGCCTGGTCGCCCCCTTTGGTACTGGGCGTCCAACTCACCGCCGCGCGCCCCTGTGTGTCGGTCACTGCGCGCGCCGGCGTGACGGTGCCGGACTTCGTCGAGAAGCTCACGGCGACGTCGGACACTGGGTTGCCGTAGACGTCGGTCACGAGCGCGTAGAGACGCTTCCCCTTGCCATGCGAGTGCTTGTCGATCGACGGGGGCGCGTCGTCGAACGAGAGGTTCGCCGGCGCCGCGGGCATGGCACGCGCCGCCACCTTCAGCAGCTTCTTCACTCCGTCGACTTTCACGGAGAGCGAATAGTCGCCCGCCGAGTGCCCAAGCTTCCACTGCATCCTCGCCACGCCGGTGGAATCGGTGCGCACGGAGCTGTCGGGCACTGAGCCGCCGGAGGGTGACAGCGAGATCACGGCATCGGCCACACCGCTGCCATTGGTGTCTACCACGCGCAGCACGACCGCCTTGTCGAGTGTCGCGCCAGCCGAGCCGCGCTGCCCGTCGCCGCTCACGACGACGAGCCCGACGGCGGCGCCAGCCATGGCGCGCGCGACGATCGTCGTGGGGGGAACGGCCCGACCAGCCGTGCCGCCGCCGACTTGCGCGCGCAACCGTTGCGTTCCCGTTCGCTTCGCCAGTGTCCATCGCGCGCGCGCGACGCCGAGCGAGTCGGTGCGTCCAGCGCCGCTCTCCACTGCGCCGTCGAGCGCCGTCCACCGCACAGGAACGTCGGGCAGCACGCGGCCTGTCGAGTCGGTCACGCGCACGGCCACTGAATCGGCGAGTGGCTCGCCTGCCTGCCCCACGTAGGTGTCGACGACGGCCGTAACACGCGTGTTGCTCGCCACCGGCTCCGCTTCCGCGACGATCGCGAGGGCGCTGTCCACTCTGTCCACCGAGGCGAAGAGCGTCTGCCGTCCCGGGTAATCGCCGAGGGTCCATGTCGCGCGGGCGCGGCCGTCAGCATCGGTGAGCATCGTTGCCGGCGCCACGCTGCCCTGTCCCGCCGCGAGCTTGAAGCGTACCGCCTGGGCGGCTGATGGAGCGCCGCGGCGGTTCGTCGCCCGCACGACGATGGCCTGCGGCAGCGTGCTGCCCGCGAGCGCGTGCTGGCTGCTTCCCGCGACGAGCGCGATGTTGGACGCGGTTGTGACGACGTACAGCGGGATGTGCTTGGTCACACCGTCGATTCGAGCGCTCATCGCCGTGCGGCCCGGGTTGTGACCGGTCACCACGCCGTTCGTGTCGATCGCGGCGACGCTGGTGTCCTCTACCTGCCAGTCGGCGCGGGCGCTCAGGATCGCATGGCCTCGCGAGTCGAGCGCGCGCGCCTTGAGCGGAAGGTCCTGTCCCTCTGCAACGACGAGACTCTCGGCGTTCATCCCGGGAAGGTCGACTGTTGCGACCTTCTGCCGCACGACGATTCGGGAGTGTGCCACGAGGTTGCCGACGACGACGCTGACCGTCGTGATGCCAGGGTGCCGTCCGACCACCGACCCGTCGGAGTGCGCCACGGCAATGGCGGAATCACCGGTGGTCCATGTCGGCCGTGCACCGACGAGGATGCTGCCATTCTTGTCGGCAATCGTCGCGGCGTAGTGCACGGTATCGCCGATCGCTGACGCGGTGTCCACCGCGGGACGTACACCGACCCAAGCGGCGCCGATGTTCCCGATGGAGTTGTGTGCCTCGGCTTTGCCGATCAGACCGTAGGTATAGAGGGCCGAGAAGACCGTCACGAGAGCCGCGCCCGTGGACGCAGCCAGCGCGATGCTCTTCCACGCGAGCTTGAACCAGGATGCCTTCTCCATCACGTTGATGCCCATGTGAGAAGTGGACTGAACACGCTCGAGGTCGGTAACACCACGTCGATGTCGCTGCCTGTCGCTCGATTGACGGGTGACGAACATCACGGGACAGGTTGGCCGATGTTCGGGCGCGTGTTGACCGATTCGGACGGTCGGACGGTCCAACTGTCCGACTCGTCTACGCCCACCCACTGATGACATGATCCGGTCTCGCGTCGCGCACCCTGCGGTGCCCGCAATAGTCGCGATGTGCGCCGTCGCATGTGCCGTCGCGTGCGCCGACGCGCGGGTCGAGCGCGTGCGGCAGCGTCAGATCGCTCCGCCGCCAGCGCCCTTCTCGGCGCCGGAGGCCACGGGGAGCGTGATCCCGACGGCGCCGGTGCGCGACGAATGCTTCGGCGTCGATACGTCCGAGGCGTCGGCGATGACCTGTGCAGCAGGTGCCGCGTCGCGCATCGCCGACACGATGCAGATCCTCCTGTCCAACGGCCGCGTCGTCCGTCGCGTCGACGTACCGTCCGATGACGAGAATCGCGTGGTCTTCCGGTACAGTGGTCGCATCGGCGGCTCGAGCGGTGGGCCGGCGTATCACGTCCTCGACATTTCGGGCTACGAGAGCACCGCCACTGAGCTGATCAACGCACAGACGGGTGATTCACTGATCGTGATGCAGCGTCCGCGCATCTCTCCTGACGGCGCGCGCATCGTCGTCGACGACATGACCGGCCTCTCGATCGGCGAGGGCGACGTCGTGCTGCAGATCTGGCGCATCACCGATGACAAACCGGTGAGGGAGTTCAATCTGGAGCCGTACGACTATGGCTCGGGTAGAGGCTGGGGACCATCCAAGGTTGAGTGGCGCTCCGCCGACACGATCACCTTCCTCCGCACGTCAGTGCCGCGCGACTCCGCACGGCGGACTCATACCGAGTGGGATACGACGCGATCGATCCTGGTGTACAAGCCAGCGGGATGGGTGCTGGATCCTCGACATTGAGCGCTTGTACGTCACAAGCTCGGCTTCGCGCGCTGCTCGGCGTCCCGGGCGATCTCCTCGACTCTCTCCTCATCGATCCGTGGAGGAGGGGTGGACTCGAGGCGCTCAGCCTGGCGGCGATTCTCGTCGGTGTCGGCCTGGAGCTGTTGCTCGATCGACGCATCAACGTGGGAGCGGCGCGCGTTGCTCGTTCGGTCCTGGTGGGTCATGCTGTTCTCCTGTGTGCGGGCAGGGAGAGCTGGGACCATCCTCGTTCCGGTTGGCAACAAGCATTCCCCAACTCGCCACGTTCGCCAGCTTCGCCGCCCCGTGCTGATAATAGAAATAAATATCAATTGATGCGACGCTGGGAAACCCCTGTTGCTCCCACTTCCTACCTGAGCGCCCCCCCCTCGTCCGGTGACCCGCCGTCGAGACACGCCTGAGGTTCCCGTCCCTCTCCGACGTCCTCTCGGCCACGGCGCAGCGGCGTCGCATCGGTCATCCCGCCGAATGCTAAACAAATATCAATTCATGTATAGCGCTCGAACCGGTGCGCGCTCGACAATGCGGCGGGGAGCATGTTGGCTCGCTTCGCGCCGGCGCGCGCTGCACGCGACTTGCCTTCGAGATCGCCCATGGCGATCTCGACCTCGAAACCATCCCGGCGGCGGCCCACAGGCGCGCAGCCGATCACCATCCCTGCGGGGGAATCGGCCGTCGAGCTCACGATCGGCCGGAAGCGGGTGAAGCTGACCAATCTCGACAAGTTCTTCTGGTCGACCGAGGGGATCACCAAGCGCGACCTCCTGCAGTATTACGCCGACGTTTCACCGTGGCTGCTCCCACACCTGCGGGACCGCGCCATGGTCATGAAGCGTTACCCCAACGGAGCACGCGGCAAATGCTTCTTCATGAAGCGCGTCCCGCAGCCGCACCCCGACTGGATCGAGACCTGCTCGATCGAGCACGACTCGGGGAACGTCATCGCCTTCCCGATGGTGCAGGACCTCGCGTCGCTGCTCTGGGTGGTCAACCTCGGCTGCATCGACCTCAATCAGTGGTACGCCCGCTGTGACGACGTCGATCGCCCCGACTATCTGCACTTCGATCTCGATCCCGTCCCGCAGGCGACGTTCCCCAAGGTGCTCGACGCCGCTCTCGTCGTGCGCGACGCGCTCCAGCAACTGGAGATGACGCCGCTCGTGAAGACCAGCGGCTCCAGGGGCATCCACATCTATGCCCCCATCGTGCGCGGGCCGACGCAGAAGCAGGTGTGGACCTTCGCCAAAGCGCTCGCGCAGACCCTCGCCGCCAAGCATCCCAAGCTGCTTACCGCCGAATACCGCATCGCCGCACGACCGGCGCGACGCGTGCTCGTGGACTACAATCAGAATGCCTGGGGCCGCACCCTCGCGTCCATCTACTCTCCGCGACCAAGGCCACAGGCCCCTGTCTCCACGCCGCTGAGCTGGAACGAGGTGGAGAAGGGCGTCGCCATCACCGACTTCCGCATCGACAACGTACCGGCACGCCTGCGCAAGCTCGGCGATCTCTGGGCACCGTTGCTGGAGAGGCGCGGTCGCTTCGCGCTGGAGCGGGTGCTGTGACGCTTCCCATTCCGCGCCGCTATGCGCCGATGGAAGCACAGCTCGTGGACGAGCTGCCGACGGGTACGCAATGGCAGTACGAGCCCAAGTGGGACGGCTTCCGCTGTCTCGCCTTCCGTGACGGCGATCGCATCGATCTCATGTCCAAAGCGGGCAAACCGCTCGCGCGCTACTTTCCCGACCTCGTCGAGACACTGAGGCAAGTGAAGGCGAAGCACTTCGTGCTGGACGGCGAGATCGTCATCCCGTTCGACGGCGGACTCTCGTTCGATGAGCTGCTGCTGCGCATCCATCCGGCGACGAGTCGCGTGCAGATGCTCGCTGCCGAACGTCCCGCGTCGTTCATCGTGTTCGATCTGCTCGTCGACGCACGGGGAAAGTCGCTCGTGAAGCTCACGCTCGCCGAGCGGCGTGCGGCACTCGAGCGGTTCATGGCGGCGAATGTCTCGAAGACCCTCCGCGTCGCCCTCTCCCCGGCGACGACGAAGGCGCAGACGGTGAAGAAGTGGTTCCGTTCGGTGGGGGGCGGCCTCGACGGTGTAATCGCGAAGCAGCTCGACGTACCGTATCTCACCGGCACGCGCGACGGCATGCGCAAGATGAAATCCATGCGCACCGCGGAGTGCGTCGTGGGGGGCTTTCGCTATGCGTCCAAAGGGAAGGTCGTCGGCTCGCTTCTGCTCGGTCTGTACGACGACGGGGGGCTGCTGCATCACATCGGATTCACGTCGAACATCCCGAATGGCGAGAAGCCCGCGGTGACGAGGACGCTGGAGGCGCTGCGCAAGCCACCCGGGTTCACCGGCCAGGCCCCCGGCGGACCGAGCCGGTGGAGCACCGAGCGATCGAGTGAGTGGGAGCCACTCGCGCCGAAGCTCGTCGTCGAGGTGCAGTACGATCATTTCTCGGGCGGGCGCTTTCGCCACGGGACATCATTTCTGCGTTGGCGTCCCGACAAGCCGCCGCACCGTTGTACCATCGCGCAGGTAGAGCAGGAGGGCCGTTCCGCCCTCGCGCTGCTCCCGAAGCGTCGATAGATGTCGTCCCTGCGCTCGGTGTGGGAGTTGATCGATGGGGTGCGCGTTCACGGGCTCGTGTCCAGCGACTCGGTCGCAGGATCACGACTCGTGTTCGTCCACGGGCTCGGCGTTTCCTTGGCCTACATGCGGCCGACGATGGCGCGGCTGGCCACCGAGTTTTCCGTTGCGGGTATCGACCTACCGGGGTTCGGGCGGAGTGACACGCCACGCGCGCCGCTGGATCTGGCGTCGCTCGCCGCCACGCTGGATCGCTGGCTCGACGCGCGCGGGATCGGGCCGGCGATCTTCGTTGGCAACTCCTTCGGCTGCCAGGTGATCGTCGAGCATGTCGCCCACGCGCCGCACCATGCGCTCGGCCTCGTGCTCAACGCGCCGACGATGGATCCTGCCCACCGGACCCTCTTCGGCCAGCTCGCGCGCGTGATCGCCGACATTCCACGCGAATCGCTCGGGCTCGCGCGCATCGTCGTGCGCGACTACCTGCGTGCCGGTCCGCGCACCCTCATCGCGACGCTGCGCGCCGCCCTCGCCGATCCGATCGAGGAAAAGCTCCCCGCGCTCGCGATGCCGGTGCTGGTCGTCTATGGCGCGAGGGATCCCGTGGTGACGGCGCGGTGGGCGAGCGAGGTGGCGCGACTCGTGGGCATCGAGGTGCCGGGTGCCCCGGGTGGTACGCTGCGCTGCGTGGCCGACGCTGCACATGCGCTCCCCTACGATGCCCCCGCGGTCTTCGCCGACATCATCCGGAACTTTGCCCGATCCTGC
>CAYTKA010000018.1:49753-53930 GCA_964438255.1 uncultured Gemmatimonadaceae bacterium
GTTCACGTTCACGGTGCCGCGGTCCCGAATCTCTCCGCAGCCCGCGCTCCGTGTCGTGCACCAGACGGATCCTCAGCTCAGGAGGCGTGCGGCGTTGCGTGCGCTGGCCGCGCTCCGACGCGGAAAGCAGCGCCCGCTCGTCCCACTCCGCCCAGTCGCGTGGGATGGGTGCCAGCCGACGCCGTTCGGTCTCCGACTGAAAGCAAAGCCAACCGGCACGGAATTCGACAGGCACGCGCTCAAGTGCCCGTCCCTCGCTACCGGGGTATACCTCGAATACGTCCCACACGATGCCGGAGCGATCCGTGCAACGTCGCGTGTTCATGACCGTTCCTCAGGATGGTGTCGACACATGCATCGTCCATTCCCGATTCTTGTACTGTGCATCACAGTCGGAGCCTGCCGTCGCGCGCCGGCCCCTGAGGCTCCGACGCCCGTGCCGGCGGCGACGCGCCCGACGCCGGCGGTGTCCGCTCCCGCCCCCGCTCCCGTTCCTGCCGTGCCGCATGATTCGACCGAGCGCGAGTTTCGCGGCTCCTACACGCGCGGCTTCGAGGCGAGCTGGTTCTCTCCGTGCGATGCTTCGCGCGACGATGCGCTCTGGTGGGTCACCCTCACCGACGAAGCGCTCCGTCAGCGCGACAGCCTGCTTCGCACGCTCCCGCTTCGACCCACCGGTGCGCTGGCCGTGCGTTGGCGCGGCAGTACGAGTGCAAGAATGCCGGCCGGTATGATGGGACGCGGCACGCGTTACCTGCTCGTGACCCGGGTGCTCGAGGTACGCCCGCTTCCTCCGGAGGGCGCGTGTCCCATCATGTCGCGCACGTCGCGCGCGCGACCGAACGACGCGTCTGACAACCGCTCACCGGGTGAGTAACGCGCCGATGCGCTCCAGCAGTGCCCCGGCCGAGAACGGCTTGTGGAGCAGCGCGGCACCCGGCGGACGTTGCCTCCACGTTCGCTGTCGGTGTAGCCCGACATGAACAACACGGGAGCTCGCGAGCCGATCGCCGTCAGCCGCTCCACGAGCTCCCGTCCGCCCATCACCGGCATCACGACGTCGGTAAGGACGAGATCGATCATGTCGCGGTGCCTGCTGATTCGGAGCAGGACCTCCGCACCGTTGGCCGCGACCAGCACACGATAGCGCTCAGCGCCGGATTCACACGCAGCCAGCGGCCGTCGGGCGCGGTGAGCGCCACGCCGATCATCACTTGCTCGAACGTCCCGTCTCGCGCAGGGCATTCTCGGCGGCCGTGCGCTCGGTGACGTCGAGCACCGTGCCGAGCAGCGCCGGACGACCGCGCAGAGGAAGAATCCCTCGACGTGGTCAGGGACGAGAGTTACGACAGTCGATCGGCTCGCGACGGGAGAGCGAAGGATGCACCGTTTTCGAGTATGGGCGGGTGGGTGACGCGACCAGGAGACACCCCGCATGTCTTGCTGTCACCGACCTCGACCTTAGATCCCAGATTTGATACCGAGTTCCTTGTTTTCGGTATTTATTCGGTATATCATTTGCCTCCTCGGCGCGTTCTCGACCCATGTGGAGGCGATTTCATGAAGTCCGGCGGCGATTTCGACCCGGCGCGCTACGCCCCGGTCGCGGAGCGCATCACGCAGTTCTACAGCGCCTTTCCCAGCGGGCGCATCGTGACGGACCTCATCAGCAGGACCGAGGGCGAGGTGGTGTTTCGCGCGAGCGTCTACCGTGACCGCGGCGAGGCTAGCCCGGCGGCCACGGGATGGGCCGCGGAACGCGAGGGGGACGGCGACGTGAACGCGGTCGCCTGTCTCGAGAACACCGAGACGTCCGCGATCGGGCGCGCGCTCGCGAACCTCGGCTTTACCGCCTCACGGCAGCGGCCGAGTGCCGAGGAGATGCTGAAAGTCGCGCGGGCGCGGCGGCGGGCCGTCGGTGCGACCACACTCGCCGTCCGCGAATCGGCGACGCCCGCGCCTCTCCTGCGTTCACTCTATCTCGACGATCTGCTCGCGCTCATCTCGGCGGCTGAGCGGGCTGGATTGCGCCAGTTGCGGGCGGCGGCTTGGCGTGCACAACTCGCCGCGGCCGTGCCGGACGATGAGACGCTCCTGCACTACGAGTCGCGGCTCCGGGCATGGCTCGCTCGCCAGCGTGTTCGTCTTGCCCGCTGAGTGCGGCCCCCCAGTCGCTGATGTCCGGACTTGGCAAGGACCAAGTGAGGGACTGCACGCGGCGACGTCGCCATGCGCAGCATAGCTGACGTGAAGCAGATGGTGAACCAATGCGGCGCGGCGACGGAGAGCGGGAATGGGACCGGCGGCAGCAGTCGCCGGCCGAGCGGCGGGTGCGTGCGCTCGGCGACCATGCGCTGGTGGATGCGATGCGCAGGGGCGACGATTGGGCCTTCGTGGAGTTCCTCGATCGATTTCGTCCGCTGATGCTCACGTATGCGGTGGGACGCATTCCGGACGCGCTGATTCCGGAGTGCGTCGACGACGTACTGGAGGATGAAGCGTTGCGCCTGCTCAAGCCATGTGCACTCATGCCGACGCAGTTGCGCGCCTATCTCATCGGCGCGGTGCGCAAGCGTCATCTCGCACTCCGGCGCAGCAGCGCGCGACGGCAACACTGGTATGAGGAAGCTTCGGGACCTGCATCGGGCACGTCGGATGGTCCTGAAGCTGTGGTGCGGAGCGCGTGCTCGGAGAGCAGCATCGCGGCGAGCTGGGGACCGCAGGCTCGCGACACCGGGGTACCGAATGCACTCGAGCTGCTCGTTCGCGCGATGGAGCGAGAGTTGGATGAGGATGCGAAGCGCATCCTCACCTGGCTCGGCGCGTCCGTGCCGCACCGGCAGATCGCGGAGTGGCTGGGGAAGAGCTACGACGCAACGACGAAGCAGATCTGGCGGCTGTGCCGGCGCCTCGAGCGCGCGGCGCCGACGTACGCCGCTACCCTACCTCCAGCGGCTCGACAGGAGCTGGAGCGATTCTTTCGCCGCGTAGAGCGCGGCAGGAGGCCGGCATCATGACGAACGACGAGCAGGGCCGTCCGACGTGGGACGGTGAGGCGATCGCGGAAGCATTGGGTCGCGAGCTCGCACGGCGTGACGATGCGTCCGTGTGGGCGCACGAACCATCGCTGGCGTGGCTTGCTGCCGAGGCCCGCGCGCGTGCGGAGCGGCATCGGCAGCCGGACGACGATGAGCTGCTGCGCCGGGGTCATCGCCTTCGCGTTCGGCTGCTGGCACGAGAATGCGGTGTCGGGCTGTTCATGGCGGCGCCGCGATTGGTGGCACCGACACGGCGCGGCGTGCCGATGCAGGTGATCGACGAAGCCATTGCCGCAGGTGCCGTCGCGCGCGTCGACCTCTCAGCAGCCGCAGGTGCCGGGCGTGCGCTGTGGGACGAGCCAGTCGAACAATGGGTGGCGCTTCCCGCCGGCGTGCCTGCGGTGCGTGCGCTCGCCCTGCGCATCGACGGGGAGAGCATGGCGCCGCTGCTGCACACGGGGGACACCGTGCTCGTGGAGTTGGGTGCGCGGCTGGCGCGTGGTCATGTCGTCGTCGCTCGGCATGCGAACGTGGAAGATGGTTACGTGTGCAAGCGCGTGGAGCGCATCGGCCGCCGTGAGATCGTGCTCTCGTCGATCAACGTCGAGCATGGCTCGGTGGTCATTCCGCGCGATGAGCGGCTCATCGTGGGCACTGTGCGACTCGCCTGGCGCTCGAATACGGAGTAGTGGTCGCGTCCGGAGTCGGCAACTACTGGGTGAACGATCGCGATGCTCGTGTTCGTGCCGATGTCGGCATTGGCACGCACACGATCCAATCACCGGAGGCTCGATGTCCCGCCTTGCTTACTCGATCGCGAACTGCGCGCCCGTGCGGCATACCTGGACAGTTGCATGCGTCGCGCTCGTCATCTCGCACATCACGCCAACGATCACGCTCGTTCAGCCGGAAACGTCGGTCATCGAATCAGTCGCGGTGCCGGTGCGCGAGACGTCGACACTCATCGTCGCCGCTCGATTGTGCCTTCCCGGCAGTGCGTGCGTCGAAGGCTCGCTCACGGTTTTAGGCGAGCGGTGACGACGCGTGAACCGTTCACCGTTCACCGTGGCTGTGAAGGACGAATCGGAGGAAAGCGAAAGGCGCACCGGACTCGGTCCGATGCGCCCTTCATTCTTGCC
>CAYTKA010000019.1:0-47758 GCA_964438255.1 uncultured Gemmatimonadaceae bacterium
GCCGTGCAGCTCCGCCCCATCCGCGTTTCCGCCGCATCCGGACGAACCTTCGTTTGAGAAGCCGGCCCGAGCGGCCGTTACGAGGAGCGGATTGAGCGGATGAAGCGGAGAAAGCGGATGAGAAGCCGGCCGGAGCGGCTGTTGACTGGCGCGCTGCGCGCGCAGCGACTAAGCGTTCGGGCATGCTCTTGTGGCTCGTTGCCATCGCCGCGGGCGTTCTCGCCGCGGCGTTCCAGTATGGGCGCCTTGCGTTCTCGCAACGCACGGCGCCCCTCGCGCTGCTGCGCGCGGTCGTCGTCACGCTGGTCGTGGGTCTCCTACTCGGTGCGCCAGCGGGCCGTGGACAGTCGCTGGGCGCCGAGGTGGCGGTAGACGGCTCGGAGAGCTGGCTGCGCGGGACGTCGCGCTGCAGCCGCTGGCGCGTGGCGCTCGATTCCGCCGCGCGGCTCGGCGGACGGCAGTGGTTACGCTTTGGGGATTCGGTGCGCGTCGATCGGAGCGCCGATGCGCCCTACGATCATGCGTCGCGCGTTCGGCCGGTGGTCGATCGCGCCGCAGCTACCGGGCGTCCCGTCATCCTCATCACCGACGGTGAGCTCGACGATCCTGATGCGGTGAGCGAGCTGCCTCCCGGGTCGCGCACGATCGTCATCCCCTGCTCGCCGGCGCCGGACGTCGGCGTGGCGACGCTGGAGGCGCCCAGCACGCTCCTGGCAGGCGACACGATGGCAGCACAGGTCACGCTCATGGCGGGGGGCGCGGGGGGACCGGCGGGGCACCTGCAGCTCAAGCTCGACACGAACGTCGTTGCTGAAGCCGACTACGACGCCCTGGCGCCCTATGGTGAGCGGCCACTCGCTCTGCGTGGCCTCGTGAGGGGAGGCGAGCGCGCCGCGGTGTTACGCGCGGTCATTCACGGCCAGGGGGACGTCGAGCCGCGCAACGATACGCTCGGCGTCGGTGTCGAGGTGAGTCGCGCGCCGGCGGCGGTGTTCGTGTCGACGGCGCCCGACTACGACGCCCGCGAGGCGGTGGCCGCACTCCGCGGCGTGACGTCGCTACCGACGCGCGCCTATTATCGCGTCGCGCCCAGTGTGTGGCGGTCCGACGCCGCACTCGTGCGCGTGGAGGAAGCGTCGGTGCGCGCGGCGGTCCGCGGTGCGCCGCTCGTCGTCCTCCATGGCGACACGAGCATCTTCGGCCCGCCGCGCGTTGCCAGTCGCGGGGCGCTGCTCCTCTTCGCGCCCCCCACCGTGGACGACGGTGAATGGTTCGCCGCGGGTGCGCCGTCGTCGCCGCTCGCGCCAGCGCTGGCAGCGCTTCCCTTCGACAGCTTGCCTCCGATCGCCGTGGCGCCGGCCCTGCCGCGCGCCGACTGGCAAGGGCTCGTCGCGCACCGCGGCGGCGCGCCCGACGATCGTCGCGTCGTTCTCGCCGGCTGGGATGCGCCGCGCCGCATCGCCGTGCTGGGTGCATCGGGCCTCTGGCGCTGGCGCTTCCGTGGCGGCACGCGCGCTGATGCATACGGCGTCCTCTTTGGCAGCCTGTACGACTGGCTGGCCGCTGGCCGCTCTGATCGGCGTGCCGTCGTGCCCGACGCGACGCCGCTGCGTGCCGGCATGCCGGTGCGCTGGCGGCGCGGTGCGGGGGGAGATAGTGTCGTGCGCGTTACGGTCACGCGGCGATCTGCTACAGGCCGAGTGTATTCGCTGACGCTCAGATTTACCGAAGGAGCTACCGTGGTGGCGACGTCGGCGCTTCCCGCGGGTGTGTATGACGTGCAGATGCCTGGAGGAAGTGCCGTGGTCGTCGTCAACGCGTCACGCGAGTTGATTCCACGCCGCCCGGCCGTCTCCTCGACCAAGCTCGGCGTCCTGGCGCTGCTCGGTGGCCAAACCAGCGTGCGCGATGCAGGGTGGATCTGGCTGCTCGTCATCGGACTGCTGTGCACCGAATGGGTCCTGCGCCGTCGCGCGGGACTCCGGTAGTCGTCGCCCGCATGTCACCCCCCCTCCAGTCGCTGACTACCCGTTCGCCTCGAAGGAGCACCCCCGATCTGGGCTCTGGCGTGCTCGGGCTGATGTTGACCATCGTCGTCCTCGTCGGAGCCGCCCTCGTGATGCGGAAGCTCCGGCGCCTGCTCGAGTAGGCTGCGGCGCGCAGTCGTTAGTTTTCGGCATGCGAATTCTCCGCAAGGCCGGCGATCTCCCGAAACGAAGTCTCTGGCAGAGGATCAAGGACGTCGCGCTCACCGACGTCGGCGTCATCGTGCGTGGCGGTGTGTCTGCCGGCTCGCTGGAGCGGCTGGAGGAGCTGCTGCTCGAGGCGGACTTCGGAGTGCCGACCACGCTCCAACTCGTTGCCGAAGTGGAGCGGCTGGCCCGGCTGGGCAAGGTGAAGACGCAGGAGGAGTTTCTCGGCGCGCTGCGCGACGGGGTGACTGAAGCACTGACGGCTGGGAACAGCGCCCCTGCGCTGCGCACCTCGTCGGGGAAGCCCACGGTGATCCTCGTCGTCGGGATCAATGGCGCGGGGAAGACCACCTTCATCGGCAAGCTTGCCGCGCGGCTGCGCACGGAAGGGAAGCGAGTGATGGTTGCGGCGGGCGACACCTTTCGCGCCGGAGCCATCGATCAGCTCCGGGTGTGGGCCGAGCGAAGCGGATCGGAGTTCATTGGAGCGACTGCCGGCGCCGATCCGGCCAGCGTGGCGTTCGATGCGATCGACGCCGCCGTGGCGCGTGGCGCTGACGTCCTCATTGTCGATACCGCGGGGCGACTGCACACGAGCGAGCGGCTGATGACCGAGCTTCGGAAGGTCGCGCGCGTGATCGCCAAGCGACTGCCCGACGCACCGCACGAGACGCTGCTCGTGCTCGACGGCACGATCGGCCAGAATGCCGTGCAGCAGGCCAGGTCGTTCGCCGGGGCGGTGCCTGTCTCGGGTCTGGTCGTGACGAAGCTCGACGGGACGGCGCGTGGTGGCGTCGTCGTCGCCGTGCACGAGGCGGTGAACGTGCCCGTCAAATTCATCGGCGTCGGGGAGCAGGCGGACGACCTGCTCCCCTTCGATGCGAGGGACTTCGCCGAGGATCTCCTGAGCGACGAGTGAAGCGCGACGCGCCCCGGCAGCACCGCCTGCGGCTCGACACTCCCGTCACTTACCTGAAGGGAGTGGGACCGGCGCGGGCGGAGATGCTGCGGCGGCTCGGCATCGTGACGGCGGGGGATCTGCTCTATCACATCCCGCATCGCTACGAGGACGCGAGCACGGTGTCGCCGATCTCGTCACTCGAGCCGGGGATGCAGGGCACGGTGTTCGGGCGCGTCGTCTCCAAGGGCGTGCTGCCGACGCGAAAGGGGCTGCGGATCTTCCAGGCCGTGCTGCGCGACGACAGCGGCATGATCGAGGTGTCGTGGCCCGGGCAGCCCTACCTCGACCGCACGATCAAGAAGGACGACGTGCTGCTCGTGAGCGGGGGCGTGCGCTTCTTTCACGGACGCCAGCTCCAGCCGCGCGAGTTCGTCAATCTGGGTGACGAGGAAACCGGCACGGCGCAGGGGCGTGTGCTCTCCGTCTATCCCGCGACGGAAGGGCTCTCGTTCAAGGTGATCCGCGGGATCATCGAGTCGCATCTCGACGAGCTGCTCCCACTCGTCACCGAGTACCTGCCGCGTGACGTGCTGAAGCGCGCGCGCGTACCGAGCATAGGCGATGCGCTGCGGATGGTGCACCGGCCGGCGTCGCTCGCCGAGGCCATGGACGGGCGCGCGCGGTTGGCGTTCGAGGAGCTGTTGTTCGTTCAGTTGCTGCAACAACGCGCCAGAACGTTGGCCCGCGAGGCGCGGCGTGGCATTCGGTTCGAGAACAAGCGCGACCTCACGACGCGGCTGCGCGAGCAGCTCCCCTTCACCCTCACGGGCGCGCAGGCGCGCGTGCTGCGCGAAATCTTCGCCGACATGTGCAGCGACCGTCGCATGCAGCGGCTGCTGCAGGGCGACGTCGGCAGCGGGAAGACGATCGTCGCCCTCTTCAGCGCGCTCCTGGCGATGGAGAACGGCTATCAGGCGGCGATCATGGCTCCCACCGAGCTGCTCGCCGAGCAGCACGCGCAGTCGATGACCCGATTGCTGATGCCGCTCGGCATCGCGCCCCTGCTGGTGACGGGGAGTCTCAAGTCGCGCGAGCGAAAGGCGCTGGCGACGCAGATCGCCAAACCGGCACCGGCGCTCGTCGTCGGCACGCACGCGCTCGTGCAGGAGGCGACCGCGTTCGGGCGCCTCGGGCTCGCCGTGGTGGACGAGCAGCACCGCTTCGGGGTGGAGCAGCGCAAGGCGCTCGGTGCGAAAGGCGAGTCACCCGACGTGCTGCTCATGACGGCCACGCCGATCCCGCGCTCGCTCGCGCTGACGCTCTATGGCGACCTCGATCTCTCGATCCTCGACGAACGGCCGCCTGGACGACAGACGATCACGACCGCGCTGCGTCCCGAGTCGGCGCGGCAGCGCGTGCTGCAGTTCGTGGAGAGGGAGATCGCGAAGGGGCGGCAGGCGTACGTCGTCTATCCGGTGATCGAGGAATCGGAGAAGACCGATCTCAAGGCGGCGACGACGATGTTCGAGGTCCTGTCGAGCGGTCCGTTCACGGAGCGTCGCGTTGCGCTGCTGCACGGACGGCTCGCCGCCGACGAGAAAGACGACATCATGCGCCGTTTCCGTGATGGCCGGCTCGACCTGCTCGTGGCAACGACGGTGATCGAGGTCGGCATCGACGTGCCGAATGCGACGGTGATGGTGATCGAGCATCCCGAGCGGTTCGGGCTCTCGCAGCTCCATCAGCTCCGCGGCCGCGTCGGACGTGGTGCGGAGGCGTCGTTCTGCATCCTCCTCGGCGACGTTAGCCCCGAGGCGAAGCAGCGGCTCGACGTGTTCGTCCGCAGCGACGACGGCTTCGAGATCGCGCGCGCCGATCTGCAGCTGCGCGGGATGGGCGACCTGTTCGGCGAGCGTCAGAGCGGCGTGCCGACGTTCCGCGTTGCCGACCCGCTGCGCGACGAGCAGCTCAACGAGCAGGCGCGCGAGGCGGCTGATGGATTGCTCGCGGCGGATCCGGAGCTCGAAAGCCTGGGCAATGCACCGCTCCGGCGCGTGCTCGGCGAACGATACGCACGCTCGCTCGAGCTCTTCAGAGTGGGATGACCCGGCGAGCTATGAGACGGGTGAATGCAACCACAGCGGTCAGGGCTCAGCGTGCTGCCGCCTTCGGCCCTGAGCCCTGACGGCTACAGTTCGTTTCATCGTTCATGGCTTCGGCGTCGCGACGCGGCGCTTGATGCGCTCCAGCTCCGCGTTGGCTTTCGCCAGCTCGTCCTTCAACCTCGCGATCTCGTCGTCGCGCGCCTTCAGGTCGTCGGACTTCGCGGCGCTCGGCGATGCGCCGCCGCTCGGAACCGTCTGCGTCACGACCACCGGCCCGCGATCGAGCGCGGCCGCGACGCGACGCAGCGTCGTTGCGGCGCTCCGGTGGGGCGCGGTGAGCGACGCGGCGAGATAGGCGTCGAGCATCACGACTGCGTCGTGCGGCGACGCCGTCTGGTTCGTCGGATCGAGCTTGTAGAGTGCACGCCAGAAGGTCGCCTCGTAGCCCTCCGCCATCTGGCGATGCTGATCCGCGAAGTCCGCGAGCAGCCGGTCGGCCACGCCGAAGCGCGAGGCGAGCACTTCGCGGTCCGCCTGCGCGAGCGTGTCGTTCAACTGCATCTGCGGCGTCGGCACGGAGGGTCCCGACGAGAAGGCGGCGCATCCGGTCAGGGCGAGCATCGCGCCGAGCGATGCGAGCACGCACACCCTGCGCGACGTCGTCATACGCCCACCTCCGCCGCACTCAGGCGATGCACGCTCGAGCGCCGACGATTCTGCACCGACACCGGCAGGACGAGCGTGAACGTCGTCCCGACCCCCACCTCGCTCTCGCAGCGGATCTGCCCGTTGTGCGCTTCCACGATCTCCTTGGCAATGGCGAGTCCCAGCCCGCTTCCCTTGGCTGTGGCCGCGCGCTGGTTGTCGGCCTGATAGAACTTCTTGAAGATGTGCGGGAGCTGTTCGGCGGGAATACCCGCGCCGGTATCACGCACCTGAATGCGCACCGCGCCATTCTCCGGCGCCGCGGTGAGGTCGATCGTGCCGCCGCTGGGCGTGAACTTGAATGCGTTCGACAAGAGATTTCCCGTCACCTCGTTCATTCGCTCCGGATCCCAGACCACCTCGTCCGGCAGCCCCGGCTCCCGCACGACGCGGAAGGTGATCTCACGCTGCACGGCGAGCACGTGGAAGGTGCGATCCAGCTCGTCCAACATCGCAGGCAGCTTGACCGGCCGCGGGTCGATGCGCCCCCCGCCTGCCTCGAAGCGACTGACGTCGAGCAACTGTGAGGCCAGCCGCGTCAGCGTGCGGGCCTGCACGCCGATGGTGGCGAGCACCTGGCGCTGCTTCTCCGTCAGCTCGCCATACATGCCGTCCTCCATGAGCTGAAGATAGCCCGCGATCACGTTGATGGGCGTCTTCAGCTCGTGCGAGGCGATGGACACGTACTCCGCCTTGAGCTTGTCGAGCTCTGCGAGCTGGCGGCTCATCTCGCGGAAGCTCAACGCGAGTCGACCGAACTCGTCCGGGCGATCGGCGGGAAAGCCAAGTGGGTGGTCCAGCTCGCCTTCCGCCACCGCGCGCATTCCCTCCTCGAGGGCGGTCACCGGACGGCTGATGGAGCGCGTGAGCCAGTACGAGATCGCAGCGGCGAGCACGAGCGCCACGATCAGCGCTGCGAGCGAGACCTGCTCGGCCATGCCGAGCTCGGACTCGGCCTGCAGGACGCGGTCGCGCGTGCGGCCGCGGAGCTGCTGCTCTACCGGGGAGAGCGCCTGGTCGGCGTCGCGAAGCGCCGGGGCGACGGTCTGCTGCGAGATGGAGTCGGCGAGCGCGCTCCTGCCGGCACGCATCGCCTCGAACTCCTGTTCGGCGGCGGGCGACACCCGTGCCAGGTCGCTGTGGATACGTCGGACCGAGCTGTCCAACGCGAAGCGATCGAGCGAGTCGGTCAGGAGGCCGGCGCGGTGGAGTGCCTCGCGCAGCTGGGCGTGTACGGTGTCGTTCTTGACGACGCCGAGCGCGACCTCGCGCGCGCGCACGTCGCCGAGCGCGTCGCGCAGCCGGCCGAGCACGAGCGACGCCTGGAACTCGCCTTCACGGAGGCTCCGCACCTGATTGTGCAGGCGCTTCATCGCGCTGCGCGCCACGACGAGTGGCACCACGAGCACGATGCTGATGATGACGAGGCCGAGGGCGAGCCTCGCGCGCAGGGTCATGTCGAGTACGTACAGGGACGGATGCGGGTGAGGCCGCGCAGTGCAAGGAACTGGCCGCGCCGACCCTTTGCCGTACCCGGGAGGGCGTGTACCATTCGAGGCTCGACCCGCAGCGCGTCGCCGGCGCATCGCCGGCGCATCGCGACGTGCAGCGCGCTGATCGGCATTCTACGCGTGGCGTGCGGTCCGCGCCACTTGCTCGTTACCCCGCCACATGTCCTCCGTGCCTTTCGTCCGCCTCGCCGAGTTGCCCGCGCACGCGGGTCGGCCGGTCACCGTCCGTGCCTGGGTCACACATCTCCGCTCGTCGGGCAAGGTCGCCTTCGCGGCGCTGCGCGACGGCACTGGCGTCGCCCAGGCGGTCTTCGTGAAGAGCCAGGTCGGCGACGAGCTCTGGGCGCGCTTCAGCGAGCTGACGACGGAGACGTCGGTGCAGATCACCGGCGATGCGCGGGAGAATCCGCGCGCGCCGGGCGTGCTCGACATCGGTGTGACGCAGCTCACGATTATCGGCCCGAGCCCGAGCGACTATCCCATTCAGCCGAAGGAGCACGGCGTCGATTACCTGCTCGACAACCGGCACTTCTGGCTCCGGTCGCCGCGCCAGCGCGCGATCATGACGATCCGGAGCGAGATCGAGCAGGCGATCCACGATTTTTTCTACGAGCGGGGCTTCCTGCGCATCGACACGCCGATTCTCACCGCGGCGATCGGCGAGCGCTCCGGCCTCTTCGCCACCGAGTACTTCGAGGAAGGAAACGCGTACCTCGCGCAGACGGGGCAGCTCTACGGCGAGGCGGCGGCCGCGGCGTTCGGAAAGATCTACACCTTCGGCCCGACCTTTCGCGCCGAGAAGTCGAAGACGCGACGTCACCTCACGGAGTTCTGGATGATCGAGCCCGAGGTGGCGTGGAACGACTCCGAGGCGAACATGACGCTGCAGGAGGAGTTCGTCTCGTATCTCGTGCGTCGAGTGCTGGAGCGCCGCCGCAGCGAGCTGGCGGAGCTGGAGCGCGACGTCTCCAAGCTGGAGCGGGTGACCGCGCCCTTCCATCGCCTGAACTACACCGACGCCGTGACGCTCGTGCAGCAGAAGGGGAGCACGACGCAGTGGGGGGACGACCTCGGCGCGGAAGACGAAGCGCTGATCGTGCAGGACTACGACAAGCCGGTGTTCGTCTTCAACTATCCGAAGGAAGCGAAGGCGTTCTACATGAAGGAGAACCCCGACGATCCGCGCACGGTGCTGTGCGACGATCTGCTCGCCCCCGAGGGATACGGCGAGATCATCGGCGGCTCACAGCGCGAGGACGACTACGAAAAGTTGGTGGCGCGGATCAAGGAGGAAGGGCTGCCGATGGAAGCGTACGGCTGGTACCTCGACCTGCGCCGCTACGGCACGTTCACGCACGCCGGCTTCGGCCTCGGCCTCGAGCGCACTGTCGCCTGGATCTGCGGCACGCCGCACATCCGCGAAGTCATTGCATTCCCGCGCATGATGCACCGGCTGAAGCCGTGAACGGTGAACGGTAAGATCACGGGCACCCCCGACTCGGTCCGGTGTGCCCTTTTCCGCCGTCAGCCCGCAGGAGCGCAGCGGCCCCATTGTCATCCCGCACGAGCGGAGCGAGTGTCGGGATCTGCTGTATGGATCGAGATCTCGACCCGGCAAGTAGATGCCGACACTCGCTCGCTGCGCTCGCTCCGGCGGGATGACATTGGAGCTACAGTTCACCGTTCACCGGCTTTGACGTCGTTCCAGAGCGCATCGAGCGTCTCCAGTCCCGCCGTGCGGACATCCAGTCCGCGCTCCTTGGCGAGCCGCTCGATCCCCTGGAAGCGCGTCGCGAACTTCACGTTCGCCTTGTCCAGCGCGAGCGCCGGGTGCACGCCGAGCTTCCGACACAGGTTCACGACCGAGAAGAGCAGATCACCCAACTCCTCCTCCAACAGCGGGTCGGGCACGCCGAAACCGGCCGCGCGGGCGCCCGCGTCCACCTCGGCGCGCACCTCGGCCAGCTCCTCCTCGACCTTCTGCGCCGGCCCCGTGGCATCGGGCCAGTCGAAGCCGACGCCGGCCGCACGATCCTGGAGGCGGAAGGCGCGATGCAGCGACGGAAGGTCCGCCGGCAATCCGTCGACGATGCTCTCTCGCTTCCTCGCCTTCATCGCCTCCCAGCTCTGACGTTCGCCACCTTCGTACAGGTGCGGATGGCGTGCCTTCATCTTCCGGAGGAAACCTTCCGCCACGTCGCCGAAGTCAAACGCTCCACGCTCCTCGGCGACTACGCTGTGGAAGAGCACCTGCAGCAACAGGTCGCCCAGCTCTTCCTTCAGCGCGTGGTCGTTGCCGGCGCGGATGGCATCGTCGACCTCGTAGGCTTCCTCGAGCAGGTAGGGGCGAAGGGACTCGTGCGTCTGCGCCGCGTCCCACTCGCAGCGGCGGCGGAGATCCCTCATGAGCCCGAGCGTGTCGGCGAGTCCGGCCTTTTCTTGCATCGCTATTTTCCCGTCCGTATCTTGTTCAGTCATCACATGATAGCGAATTGCGCCGTCCCATGACACGCGCCTGGGTCGAGATCGACTTGGGCGCGTTGTGCCGCAACGGGGCAGCCGTGGCGGCACGCGCGGGCGTGCCCCTGCTTCCCATGGTGAAGGCCGACGCGTACGGGTTGGGCGCGCTCCGCGCTGCGCTCGCACTCGAGTCGCTGAAGCCCTGGGGCTACGGCGTCGCCACCGTGACCGAGGGCGAAGAGCTCCGCCGCGGCGGCATCACGCGCCCCATCATCGTCTTCACGCCGATCCTCCGCACGGAGATCGACGCGCTTCGTCGCGCCGATCTCACGCCGGCGCTCGGCGACGCGGCGGTCATCGAGGCGTGGGCGCGCACCGGCCGGCCATGGCATCTCCAGATCGACACCGGAATGGCGCGCGCCGGCATGCGATGGAACCTCGTCGCCAAGCACCGCGAGCTACTCGCACGGGCACGCCCCGAGGGTGCGTTCACCCATTTCCACTCCGCCGATCTCGACGACGCCTCACGCGATCAACAGGAGCAGCGGTTCGACGAGGGGCTTGCCGCGCTCCCCGTGCGCCCGCAGCTCGTGCACGCGGAGAACGGGCCGGCCGTGGAGCGGCGCGCGCCGTCGCGCTGGAATCTGTGTCGGCCCGGGATCTTCCTCTACGGTGTTGCAGCGTTCAAGCGCGGTCCGCTCGTGCCCGAACCGGTGGTCTCGCTACGGGCACGCGTCGTCGAGCTGCGGACGATCGGAGACGGCGAGACGGTGAGCTATGGCGCTACCTGGCGTGCGCACGGTGAGCGACGGATCGCCACCGTGCCGGTGGGGTACGCCGACGGCTATCGACGGAACCTCGGCAACCGCGGCGTGGCGTTGCTCGACGGCCGCCGCATCACCGTCGCCGGACGCGTGACCATGGACATGACGATGTTCGACGTGACCGACACCGATGCGGCGCTCGGCGACGTCGTGACCCTCCTCGGCCGCGACGGCGGCGACGCGATCACCGTGAGCGAGCTGTCGGCGCTGTGCGATCTGTCGCCGTACGAGATGCTCACCGGGCTGCGGCTCCGGTTGCCGCGCCAGTATCGACACGAGGCGACGCGACCCGTCGCGCTGGCCGTATGAGACGGCGGGCGATCATCCTCGTGCTCGATGGCGTCGGAATCGGTGCCGCGCCCGATGCCGCCGCCTACCGCGACGCCGGCAGCAACACGCTCGGCAACCTGGCGCGCCAGCAGGGCGGGCTCGCGCTGCCGCATCTCGGCGCGGCGGGGCTCGGGCTCATCGCCCCGATCGACGGCGTTCCGCCGGTAACGGATCCGGAAGCCGCGTGGGGCGCCATGCGCCCCGCCTCGGCGGGCAAGGACAGCACGACCGGACATTGGGAGATCGCCGGCCTGCAACTCGACCGTCCCTTTCCCACGTACCCGAACGGCTTCCCCAAAGACGTCGTCGACGCGTTCGTGCGAGTGTCGGGGCGGAGCGTGCTGGGCAACGTCGCCGCGAGTGGGACCGAGATCCTCAATCGCCTCGGTGAGGAGCACGAGCGCACGGGAAAGTGGATTCTCTACACGTCCGCCGACTCGGTCTTTCAGGTCGCGGCCCACGAGAAAGTGGTGCCGCTGATCGAGCTGTACGCCGCGTGCGAGGTGGCCCGCAACCAGCTCGTCGCGCCACACGACGTCTCGCGTGTGATTGCGCGCCCGTTCGTGGGAACGCCAGGGCGCTACGTGCGCACGAAGAATCGGCGCGACTACTCGCTCCCGCCCACCGGCGAGACGCTGATCGACGCACTGGCCGGTGCGGGCGTCCCGCGCGCCGGCGTGGGCAAGGTGGACGACCTGTTCGCCGGCCGGCATCTCCGCGCGCGCCACACGGCGGACAACCGCGAGGGGATCCGGTACATCCTGGAGTGGCTCGAGGGCCACCAGGGTGGGTTGCTCTTTGCCAACCTTGTAGATTTTGACACCCAGTACGGGCACCGCAACGACACGGCCGGGTTCGCGCGCGCCTTGCGGGAGTTCGACGACGCCCTGCCGACCATCCGTGCCGCCCTTCGCGAGGACGATCTGCTCTTCATCACCGCCGACCATGGCAACGATCCGACCACCAGCTCCACCGACCACGCGCGGGAGCAGGTGCCGTTGCTCGTCTTCGGCAGCGCCGTGCATCCGGTCGCCCTCGGCGTGCGGCCCACGTTCTCCGATCTCGGCGCGACGGTGGCCGAGTGGTTGAACGTCGGGTTTCGTGGGCAGGGGACGTCATTCCTGCCGACGCTGGAGCGCGGACATTGATGGTGTCCCCCGAGCGGAACGACCTCGCGCCCGAGCGGGGGGGGCGCGCATTCACGGTGCTGGCCGAGCGCGCGATGGGCGCGATGGAACGGGCGTACGCGCCGTACTCCCGCTTTCGCGTCGGTGCGGCATTGCTCGCCGCCGACGGCAGCATCACCGAGGGCTGCAACGTGGAGAACGCCGCGTACCCGGCAACGCTCTGCGCGGAGCGGTCTGCGCTCGCGGCGGCAGTGGCGCGCGGCATACGCGACTTCACGGCGATCGTCATCGCCACGGAAGCCGACGTTCCTACCCCCCCCTGCGGTCTCTGCCGGCAGGTGCTCATGGAGTTCGCGCCGCAACTCGCCGTCGTGAGCGTGACGCGCGGCGGCGCCGAGGCGCGTTGGATGATGTCGGACCTCCTTCCCGACGCATTTACCCCTACGTCGCTGGGACGCCACTGATGGCTCTCGGCTTCGACGCACGGAGTGTACGCAGTGTCTGATCGGAAATTCCTGGGCGCGCTTGGCGCCGCCCTGCTGTTGGCTGCCGCCGCCTGCTCGGAGCAGGTCACGTCGTCGCTCGGCTGTCCCGAGCTGTGCACGGACCAAAGCGCCGCGCTGCGCGACACGATTCTTCCAGGCGCGGTCGTCCTGGATTCGACCTTCCTCGGTTTTCCGCTGCGCGGCGAGACGCGAGAGCTCTCGCTGGTCGCGCGCGGTGACACGGCCGACGTGCGCATCGTGGCGCGGTTCGACACGCTGCCGCAGCGCTATCTGCCCAAGACGGCACAGTCCGACAGCCTGATCAAGATGGTCGACAGCGCGACGCTGATCTTCCGCATCGATACGAACGCTGCGAAGCCGCGCATTCCGCTGACGATCGAGGCGTTCGACGTCGATACGACGGCGGCGGACACGCTGCCGCAGGCGCTCGTGCCGCTCTTCCGCGACGATCGGCGCATCGGGTCGAAGACGTATCAGCCGTCCGACCTGAAGGACACCGTTCGGTTGCCCCTCGACAGCGCTGTGCTGCGAAAGAAGATCACCGACGGCAGGCGGCTGCGAATCGGGCTGCGGCTCAGCGCCAGCCAGTCTGCCACGCTGCGCGTCTCGGCCACGGCGTTCGCGCCCCGGGTGCGCTTCCGTATCTCGGCCGATACGACGCTGGCGCCGGACACGGTCTTTCTGCGCTCCCTGACACCGGTGAGTGACGCCGCGACGGCGGCGAGCCTCCAGATCTTCCCCGTCGTGGCCAGCGGAGCGCTGCCTCCACCGCCGACCGATCGACTCGCCGTGGGCGGCGTGGGCGGTGCGCGCGTGTTCCTGCAGTTCAACATCCCGGCGATCGTGCTCGACTCGGTGCAGGTCGTCCGCGCGTCGCTCCAGCTTGCACAGGTGCCGTCGCGGTCGGCCGGCGGCGCGAAGGATACGCTGACCTTGCTCACGCAGCCGGTCCTCGCGGCGCCCACCGTGACTGACATCTTCACGGCATCGCAGTTCCTCGCCCCGGTGGGTCTGATCCGGGTGGACACCTTGCGGCTGATCCCGGAGGCGTCTGGCAAGCGTTCCGTGGAAATCGTGAACGTGGTCAACGCCTGGCGCATCGCCGGTTCGACCAATACCCTGCGGGCGCTGGTGTTGCGCGCGGCCGAGGAGGGCTCGTCGCCGGGTGAGCTCAACTTCGCCTCGCGCCGCGGGTTCACGGCAACCGTTCCGCGTCTTCGCCTCACGTACGTGCCGCGCCGCGGCTTCGGGATCCCATGACCATGCGCCGTTCGATTCCTCTCGCCGCCACGCTGCTGGCGGTCGTCACGCTCCCGGCGGCGGTGGCCGCCCAGGGTACGCTGAGCGTGCAGGGCTTCGGTTATCCCACCGGGCAGCTCAGCACGCGCACGCTCGGAACCGGTGGCGCGCTCGCCGAGATCGACCCCCTGTCCGCCACCAACCCGGCGGCCGTGGTGAACCTCGGCGGATCGGCGCTTTATTTCCAGGCGGAGCCTGAGTACCGGACATTTCAGCTCGGCGGTGCGACCGAGCGCACGACGATCGCACGCTATCCGCTCGTCGTGGCGTCGATCCCGCTCACCCAGAGCCTCTTCGCGGGGTTGAGTCTCTCGACGCTTCTCGACCGCAGCTTCGAGACGATCGCGCGTGGCACGCAGGTGCTCGCCGACACTACCGTCTCCTCCACCAACACCTTCAAGAGCGACGGCGCCATCGGCGACATCCGTCTGTCGCTCGGATGGATGCCGCGCGCGTGGCTGCACGTGGGCGTGGCTGGCCACATCATCAGCGGCGACAATCGCCTCACGAGCACGCAGCGATTCGACGACAGCACGCGCTTCGCCAAGGTGTTCGACAGCACGACGGTGAGCTACGTGGGCAACGCCTTCTCCGGAGGCATCGAGCTGTACACGGGGAACGTCGGCGTGCTGGCTGCGTCGTACCGGCGTGGTGGTCCGCTGTCGCTCAAGCATGCCGGGACGACGCTCAGCCAGGCGCGCGTGCCCGATCGCGTCGCGCTGAGCGCGGCGTATCTGGGCATTCGCGGCAGCTCGCTGGCCATCCGCACGGCGCGCGACACGTGGACGGAGATGAGCGGGCTCGGGTCGCCCGGCCTCGGCATCACCAACGGGTGGGACACGAGCCTCGGTGCCGACGTCCTGGGCCCGCGTTTCCTCGGGCGGTCGTTTCAGTTGCGCGCCGGCGGCCGCTGGCGCACGCTTCCCTTCAGCGCCAATGGCGGCAACGTCTCCGAGACGAGCTACTCGGTCGGGACCGGGACGCTGATGGCGCGCGGACGCGCCGCCCTCGACCTCGCCGCCATCCGCTCCGCGCGCCGCTCGAGCGCGACCCCCGCACGCGAGAGCGCGTGGACCCTCAGCGTTGGACTGACCGTCCGGCCGTGATCGCATGACCGAGCTCGCGCCACCGCCGGCGGACGCGCCGCTCATCCTGGTCGCTGACGACGTGCCGGCGAACGTGGAGCTGTTGTTCGACCAGCTTCACGTACTCGGCTTTCGCGCCATCGCCGCCTCCGACGGCCCGTCGGCAGTCGCCGCGTGCTTCGAGCAGACGCCGGATCTCTGCATCCTCGACGTGTCGATGCCGGCGGGCGATCTCGGCGTGGACGATCGCTCGACTGGCTTCGAGGTCTGCCGTCGCATCAAGCGCGATCCGCGCACGGCCCGCATTCCGGTGATCTTCGTCACCGCGCTCAACGACACGACCGACCGCGTGAAGGCGATCGAGGCCGGGGGCGACGATTTTCTCACGAAGCCGCACAACCGGCTCGTGTTGGGAGCGCGCGTGCGCTCGCTGCTCAAGCTCAAGGCGGCGACGGACGCCCTCGAGGAAAGCCTGCGCAAGCAGAAAGAGCTCGAGAAGGTGCGCGACGATCTCATGAAGATGATCGTGCACGACCTCAAGTCGCCGCTGACGGCGATGATCGGCGCGATGGAGATGCTGCGCGACGGCGACTTCGGGCCGCTGAGCAACGAACAGCGCAGCGCGCTCGATGACGCCGAGAGCCGCGCCGAAGATCTGCTCGGCTTGATCGAGGATCTGCTGGAGGTGGCGCGGCTCGAGGAGTCGCGCCTCTCGCTCCACCTCGCGCCGCTCGCACCCGGCGCACTGCTCACCGAGGTGAGATACGAGTGGGAGATCCGCTTGCAGCAGGAGAAGGCGACGGCCATCGTCGAGGCGTCCGACGACGCGCCCGTGATCGAAGCGGATCACATGCTGCTCAAGCGCGTGTTCAGCAACCTCGTGCAGAACGCCCTGACGCACTCGTCGCGCTCGGTGACGATCACGCTCAGCGCGCGCAAGGAAGGCGAGGGGACGCTCTTCACCGTTGCCGACAACGGCGTCGGAATCCCCGTGGAGTATCACGACATCATCTTCCGCAAGTTCGAGCAAGTGAAGACGCCGCACATCCCACGCGTGCGCAGCTCGGGGCTCGGCCTGGCGTTCTGCAAGCTGGTCGTCGAGGCGCATGGGGGACGGATCTGGGTGAAGAGCGGGGGGCAGATGGTGGGCAGCGCGTTCCACTTCTGGCTGCCGGTCAAGCCGCCGGCTACGTCGGCGCTCATCTCGCCTTGAGCTGCCACCCTAGTACGAAGTCGGCCGGTACCGGGTACGGAGACCAGACGGGACGTCAGCTGGCATGACCTGAAACCGGATCTGGGTACTTGGTACAGGAGTATCTGGTACTACGTTTCGCAGTTAACTTGCGCTATGCCCACCGTCTACATCGAAACCTACGGCTGCCAGATGAACGTGAGCGACTCCGAGCTGATGCTCGGAAAGCTCGCGGCCGCCGGGTATTCGCCGGTGGAGCAGCCGGACGGCGCGGACGTGATTCTCGTCAACACGTGCGCCATTCGCGACCACGCGGAGCAGCGCGTGATCGGGCGGCTCGGGGAGCTCAAGCGGCACATGAAGGCCGATAGCATCATGGGCGTGACCGGGTGCATGGCACAGCGGCTCGGGCCGCAGTTGCTGGAGAAGGCGCGGCACGTGTCACTCGTCGTCGGACCGGACGGCTATCGCGCGCTGCCGCAGCTCGTCGCCGGCGCGCGGCTGGGGGAGCGCTCCATCCACACGACGTTCGATCTCGAAGAGCACTACGAAGACTTCGCCCCGCGGCGCTTCGACAAGGTCAAGGCGTGGATCCCCGTGCAGCGCGGCTGCGACTACCGCTGCACGTACTGCATCGTGCCGACGACACGCGGCGCCGAGCGCAGCCGCCGACTGGAGGATGTGGTACGCGAGGTCCACGGCGTCGCGGCCGACGGCATGAGCGAGGTCGTGCTGCTCGGCCAAACGGTGAACTCGTACACCGACGGCATGCACGACTTCGCCGATCTCCTGCGCGCCGTGGGGACCGTGCCGGGGATCCGGCGCGTGCGCTTCACGAGCCCGCACCCGAACGATTTCAGCGACCGCGCCATCGCCGCCATGGCGGAGGTGCCGACCGTCTGCGAGCACGTGCACCTGCCGATGCAGAGCGGATCGTCGCGCACGCTCAAGCGCATGCTCCGCCGCTACACGCGCGAGGGCTACCTGGAGTGTGTGCAGCGCATCCGGCGCGCGATCCCCGGGGTCGCGCTCACGACCGACATCATCGTCGGTTTCCCGGGCGAGACGGACGAAGACTTCGAGGAGACGCTGAGCGCCGTGCGCGAGGTCGGCTTCGCCGACGCCTACACGTTCATCTTCTCTCCGCGCGACGGTACACCGGCCACGCGCTTGCCCGCGGAGCTGTCCGTGCCCCCCGAGCTGGCGAGTGAGCGGCTGCAGCGCCTGGTCGACGAGGTGCGTTCGGCGGCGCGCGCACGGAACCTCACCCTCCTCGGCACGCGCCACGAGGTGCTCGTCGAGCGCGAGGCGAAGCGCGGCGACGCGATGCTCATGACGCGCACGCGCGACTTCAAGACCGTCCTCGTACCCGGCGACGCGTCGCTGCTCGGACAGTATCTGACCGTCGAGCTGACGGGCACGACCGGGTCCACCTTCACGGGAAGCGTCGTGCGGGAGCGACTGCCGCTCCCGATGGCGGGCTGAGGGCGCCGCGAGAGATCTGAGCCGACGGGCCGCGCTGAGCGGCCCGCCGGCGTTTTGATTGGTGCTGCATGAGCGCGCCCTCGCGCTCCCGGGAGCGGCGCCGCTACGTGCGCCGATGCCGCTGGTCGCCTGGGGGACGCTGGCCTACGCGCTCGGATTGCTCGCCGCCCTTACACTCGACGCCACGTCCGTGGCGCTCGGGTGCGTCGCGCTCGGCGTCGTGGTCGCGCTCGTTCAGATGCAACAACCGCCCCGCGCGGCGGTCGTTCTGCTGTTCGTCGCGGGACTGCTCGCGGCGAATGCCACGATGCATCGCGAGCGGGCGTGCGCCGCCCTGCTCGGACGCGCCCGGACGTGGCACGCGTCGTTCGACGGCCCCGCGCGCGCCGGTGGGGTGGCGCACGCCACACTCGCCGCGGCCGGCTGTCGTGCAGGGGCGACGCTGCTCGTCGCCGAGGGAGAAGCGCACGCCGGCGACGCAGCAGTCGTGAGCGGCAGCGTGAGCGTGAGCGATCGCGGTCTGCTGGTGCGCGATGCGCTCGTGCGCGGCGCATCTCGTCCCCGCACGCTCGGTGCGCTGCGCGCCCGCGCAGGTGAGCGCATCGACACACTATTCGGAGCCGATGCGCCGATCGTTCGCGCGCTCGTCATCGCCGACATGGCGGCCATTCCCGCCGAGCAGCGCGACCGCTTTGCCCGTGCGGGGCTCGTCCACATGCTCAGCGTGTCGGGCTTGCACGTGGCGATCATTGCGCTCGCCCTCGAGCTGCTCGGCGGCGTACTGCGCCTTCCTCCCCCTGCGGCACGTCTGCTGACGCTGCTCGTTCTCACGCTGTACGTCGCCGGCATCGGCGCACCGCCGCCCGCGGTCCGCGCTGCGGTGATGCTGGTGCTGATCATGGCGAGCCGGACCTTCCAGCGGCCTACCTCGCCATGGGCCGTCCTTGCCGTCGGGAGTGGCGCACCCCTCGTCGACGCGCGCACCGTACTCGATCTCGGCTGGCAGCTCAGCGTGGCCGGCACCATCGCCCTCGTCGCGGGCGGAGCGCTGGCACGACGCATCTTACCACGACGTGCCAACGGCGCAGCACGTGTGCTCGCGCGCGCGACCGTCGTCAGCGTCGTCGCGACGATCGTCACGGCGCCCCTCGTCGCATGGACCTTCGGGCGGATCGCGCTTCTCGGTCCGGTAACGAATCTCCTCGCCGACCCGATCGTCGGCGTGGTGCAACCCGTGCTCTTTCTGGCGCTGTGCAGTCCGGTGCCCGCGGTCGCGCGACTCGCTGCGGACGCATCACACCTGCTCCTCGCCGCCTTCGACGCCATCGCCACCAGGGCGGCGCTCGTCCCCGGTGGCGCACCGGTCGTCCTGCCCACGACGATCGCCGCGTGCGCGGGCGGGGGGGCCGCGGTCGCCGTCGTCGTCGCATGTGTCGCCGAGCGCGCAGCGCGCGCCTGCGTCGTCGCGCTCGCGGGTGTGGCGGTCATGGTGTACGAGCCCTTGGTCACTCCGTTGCGTCGCACGACGGAGCTCCACGTGCTCGACGTCGGCCAGGGGGATGCGCTCGCGCTGCGGACGCGCCGCGGGCGATGGCTCGTCGTCGACGCCGGCCGAAGCTGGCAGGGCGGGGACGCCGGCCGGAGCATCGTCGTGCCGTACCTCGCACATCGCGGCGGCGACGTCGCGCTGTTCGTGCTGTCGCATCCGCATGCCGATCACGTCGGTGGTGCCGCGTCGCTCTTCGCGGCGCTGCGCCCCGCGCGCTTTGTCGACCCGGGCTACGTCGGCACGACGCCGCCGTATCTCGCCGCACTGGCAGAAGCTCGCGCCGACGCCATTCCCTGGCAGCGCGTTCATCCCGGGGACTCCCTCGCCATCGACGAGGTCGTCGTCACCGCGCTCGCCCCCGACTCGGCGTGGGCGTCGACGCTAAAGGATGCCAACCTCGCCAGCACCGTGCTGTCGGTACGCGTGGGTGCCGTGCGCATGCTGCTCACCGGCGATGCCGAAGCGCCGGAGGAAGCGTGGCTCCTCGCCAACGCGCGCGATGCCCTCGCGGCCGACGTGCTCAAGGTGGCGCATCATGGCAGCATCACCAGCTCGACGCCCCCCTTCCTCCGCGCCGTGCGTCCGCGACTCGCCATCGTGAGCGTGGGGGCGCACAACTCGTATGGACATCCCGATGCGGAAGTCCTCCGCGCCCTGCGTGACGGAGGCGCCGACGTCCTCCGCACCGATCTTGCAGGCACGATCGTCATACGGACGGATGGCCGCGACTTGGAAGTGGAAGCTCGCGGAGCGCGATGGATCGTGCCGGCCGGGACGGGGCACGGGCGGGGCGGTGCGCCGCCTTGACGGAACCGCTCTTGCACGAACTCCGGCACGTCCATCAGTTTGAGCGCGGACGTGCCTTCCCTGTGGAGTCGGCGGGCACTTCGCGGCACGAGTACCGTCGGAAGGTTACGAGGCGGATGCACGGGCGTTCGCCGCGCGCCGGCTGGCCGGCGCCTCCCCCATCGTGTAGAGGCAGCGCGTGGTTCTGCATACTTCGACCTCGGTTGTCACGATCGAGCGGTTCATCATCGAGCAGGAGCGCATGCATCCGGAGGCGACGGGCGAGCTGTCCGGCATCCTCTACGACATCGCGCTCGCGGCGAAGATGATCGCCAACAAGGTGCGCCTCTCCGGTCTCGCCGACATTCTCGGCGCGACCGAGCACGCGAACGTGCAGGGCGAGATTCAGCAGAAGCTCGACATCTTCGCCAACGAGACGATCATCAAGGCGATGGATCATGGCGGGCGACTCTGCGCGATGGCGTCGGAGGAGGAGCCGGCCATCATCCCGATCCCCGACGGCTTCCGCTGCGGCAAGTATTGCCTGCTGTTCGATCCGCTCGACGGGTCCTCGAACATCGACGTCAATGTGCCGGTGGGCACGATCTTCTCCGTCGTGCAGAAGATCACGCGCGGCCGGCACGGCGAGATGGAGGACATGCTGCAGCCCGGCCGCCGTCAGGTGGCGGCGGGCTACATCATCTACGGCTCGAGCACGATGCTCGTCTACACGACGGGGCAGGGCGTGCACGGCTTCACGCTCGATCCGTCCATCGGTGAGTTCCTGCTCTCACACCCGAACATCCGCATCCCCGACGAAGGACGGTATCTCTCGGTGAACGACGCGTACGAAGGGCAGTGGGACGAGCCGACGAAGCGGCTCATGCGCCGCTATCGCGGTCTCGAGGGCGACCGGCGCCCGCTCATCGTACGCTACGTCGGCTCGCTCGTCGCCGACTTCCACCGCAACCTGCTCGGCGGCGGCGTCTTCTGCTATCCATCCAACAAGAAGAACCTGCACGGCAAGCTCCGGCTCCTGTACGAGGCGAACCCGCTTGCGTTCGTCTGCGAGCAGGCGGGCGGCGCGGCCATCGACGGCTGTACGCGCATCCTCGACATCCAACCGACGGAGCTGCATCAGCGCATCCCGCTGTTCATCGGCTCGCGCCGGGATGTGGACCTGGCGCTGCAGACGCTCGCCCGGCACTCGGAATTGGTAGGCGCGTAGAGACCGTTCGCTGTTCTCGGCGTTCGGTTCTCGGCCGGACTTGGGGGACTTCCGCGTCCCGAGGCCCGCCGAGAACGGAAAGACCGAGCAACCGAGAACCGTCATAGCTTTCCCCCATGTCCTCCGCCAAGCACTCCCCCTCGGGCATTCCGATCGCGCCCGTCTACCGCCCCGACGACGCGCGGATCGACTACGCCCGCGACCTCGGCGACCCCGGCCAGTTCCCGTACACGCGCGGCGTGCAGCCGACGATGTACCGCGGGAGACTGTGGACGATGCGCCAGTATGCCGGTTTCGGCACGGCGCAGGAGACGAACGCGCGCTTTCGGCTGCTGCTGGAAAAGGGCCAAACGGGGTTGAGCGTCGCGTTCGACCTGCCCACCCAGATGGGGATCGATTCCGACTCACCGCGCGCGCTCGGCGAAGTCGGGCGGGTCGGCGTGGCGATCGACACGGCCGAGGACATGCACGCCCTGCTCGCCGAGATCCCGCTCGACAAGGTCTCCACGAGCATGACGATCAACGCGACGGCGGCCACGCTGCTCGCGATGTACGTCGTCGTCGCCGAGGAACGTGGCATTCCACGCGCGAAGCTGAGCGGCACGATTCAGAACGACATCCTCAAGGAGTACATCGCGCGCGGCACGTACATCTATCCGCCTGCGCCGTCGCTCGCGCTCATTGCGGAGATCTTTCGCTTCTGCGCCGCCGAGGTGCCGAGCTGGAATCCCATTTCCATCAGCGGCTATCACATCCGCGAAGCCGGTGCGACCGCCGTGCAGGAGCTCGCGTTCACCTTTGCCAACGCGGTCGAGTACGTGCAGCGCGCCCTCGACGCGGGCCTCGCGATCGATAGCTTCGCGCCGCGGCTGTCGTTCTTCTTCGCGGCGCACAACGATCTGTTCGAGGAGATCGCGAAGTTCCGTGCGGCGCGGCGCATGTACGCGCGCCTCATGCGCGAGCGGTTCGGCGCCGGCGACGCGGGCGCCAAGCTGCGCTTCCACACGCAGACCGGTGGCGTCACCCTCCAGGCGCAGCAGCCGTTGAACAACGTGGTCCGCGTCACGGTGCAGGCACTCGCGGCGGTCCTCGGCGGGACGCAGTCGCTGCACACCAACGGATACGACGAAGCGCTCTCGCTCCCCACCGCGGAGGCGGCGACACTCGCCCTGCGCACGCAGCAGATCATCGGGTACGAGAGCGGTGCGGCGCTGACCGCGGATCCGCTCGCCGGGAGCTACTACGTCGAGCACCTGACCGCCACGCTGGAGCGCGAGGCGGCGGCGCTCCTCGCGCGCGTGGACGCACTGGGGGGCGCCGCCCAGGCGATCGCCGCGGGATTCTTCCAGGAGGAGATCGCCCGCTCGGCGTACGAGTATCAGTTGAAGGTCGAGCGCGGCGAAGCGACCATCGTCGGCGTGAACAACTTCGCCGACGCCGCCGAGCCGCCGGTGATTCCGTCGCCGGACTACTCGGCGTTGGAGCGCGAGCAGGTGGCGCGGGTGGCGCGCACGCGCGCCACCCGCGATGCGGCGGCCGTATCGCGCACGCTCGACGCGCTGCGCGAGGGCGCACGCACACTGAGCAGCGGCGCGCGTGCCGGGCAGCGTGTCGGTCTGATGCCGCTGATCATCGACGCCGTGCGCGCGCGCGCCAGCGTTGGCGAGATCAGCGACACCCTCGCCGGAGTGTGGGGCACGTACCGGCCGGGGGTGTGAGGCGTGTAATATATCACAAACGTGATAATCATCACAAAATCCTGTGACTATGTAACGAACTGAGCCGTCAGAGTAGTGGCCGCTCACCGGGGAAGCGGCCGTAATCGGGCAAGCTCACCAGTTCACAGGATTCTTTCATGCGTCGCGTACTTTCCTTCGCCGCGCTTTCGCTGCTCGCCGTGTCGTCCGCCGCGACCGCGCAGCGCGCCAGCGCGTCTCATCAGGACAACAGCAATCCGCCGGTTGAGCTGGGTGTAGACGCCGGTCTGAACTCGCAGCTGGATGGTACCAACAAGGCAACCACCTTCAGCGCACCCATCCAGCAGTTGCGTGCGGGCTGGTTCGTCAGCCCGACGATGTCGATCGAGCCGACGGTGCGTTTCGTGACGACGAGCGTCAGCGGCGCCGGGAGCCTGACGGCCTACGGCATCGGCACCGGTCTGCTCTGGCACCTGTCGGAGAGCCGGGCGGCGAACCAGTGGTACGTCCGTCCGTTCGTGTCGTTCAACGGTGTGTCGACCAGTGGCGCCTCCTCGAGCAACTTCAGCTTCGGCGGCGGTATGGGCATCAAGATGCCGATGGCGAACCGCTTCGCCACGCGCTTCGAGGCGAACATCTCGCGCATGAACGGCAGCAACGGTGTGCCCTCGATGAACAGCCTGAACCTGCTCGCGGGTGTGTCGGTCTACTCGCACTGAGCGGCGGAACAAAAGAACTGGCGCCCGAGTGGTTCCACCGCTCGGGCGCTGTTCTTTTCCGGGCCTTCGTTGTCAGGGCGCGCAGCGCCAGCGGCCGGAACGCCCTTGTAGCACTCCCTGCGGCCGGCTACTTTCCGTGGCTGGAAATCTGCCGCCTAAGTTCCACATCGATGCCCACTTACGAGTTTCGTTGTCCCGAAGGACACGAGTTCGAGAAGTTCTATCGCACGATCTCGAGCGCCGAGTCGCAGGCCGTTTGCCCGCAGTGCGGCACGCTGGCCGGACGCATCATGTCGCCCGCCGGATTCAGCTTCAAGGGATCAGGGTTCTATCTGACCGACTACGGGAAGAACGCGCATCGCGACCGCGGCAGCGATGGAAAGCCCGCTGCCCCGTCTGCCGAGAGCGCCAAGGGGGAGACGACGAGCGCGGCCACCGGCGACGCCGCGGCCAAGAGCGCGTCCTCGAGCGACGCGAAGGCAGCCGCCCCGAAGTCGGACGCCAAGCCGGCGGCTGCGCCGGTCAAGAAGAGCTCGGCCGAGTGAGCGCCGCGGTCGAAGCGCTGCGCGGCGAGCTCGCGCGCGCTGCGCGGGCCCTCGGTGCGCCCGCCGACGTCATCCCTCTGCTGGAGCGCCCGCGCGACCCCGCCTTCGGCGACTGGGCGACCAATCTCGCGATGGTGCTCGCCAAGCCACTCGGCGCGAAGCCGCGCGACCTCGCGGCACGATTGATCACCGCGCTCGATAAGTCCGCTGCGGGGCTTGCGTCGGCGGAGATCGCGGGGCCGGGGTTCATCAACTTCCGCCTCAGCACCGACATCGTCGCGCAGGGAATCGCCGGATTGGTGCGTGCGGGGGAGCGCTACGGACAGTCGAACGCCGGCGCGGGACGTCCCGTCGTGGTGGAGTTCGTGAGCGCGAATCCTACCGGACCACTGCACGTCGGCCACGGCCGCCAGGCGGCGTTGGGCGACGCCATCGCCTCGCTGCTCGAGTGGACGGGGTGGAAGGTCTCGCGCGAGTTCTACTACAACGACGCCGGCGTGCAGATCGAGAACCTCGCCTTGAGCACGCAGGCGCGCGTGCGCGAGCTGGCGGGCGAGCCGCTGCGCATTCCCGAGGGGGGCTATCACGGCGCCTACATCGGCGAGATCGCGCAGCGCTACGTCGCCGAGCGTCCGGACGACCCGCACGCCGACGACCTCGACGCGGTCCGCCGCTTCGCCGTGCGCGAGCTGCGCAAGGAGCAGGACCGCGACATGCAGGCGTTCGGCGTCGCGTTCGACACGTACTACCTCGAGTCGTCGCTCTACTCCGACGGCCGCGTGGAGAAGACGGTGCGCGAGCTCGTCGCGCGCGGGAAAACGTACGAGAAGGACGGCGCCCTGTTCCTCTCGACGACGGCCTACGGCGACGATCAGGACCGCGTGATGCGGAAGAGCGCGGAAAAGGGAGGGACGTACACCTACTTCGTCCCCGACGTGGCGTACCACGAGACGAAGTGGGAGCGTGGCTTCACGCGCGCGATCAACGTGCAGGGCGCCGACCATCACAGCACAGTGACGCGCGTGCGCGCCGGCCTCCAGGCGCTCGGCGTGGGGATTCCGCAAGGCTACCCGGAGTACGTGCTGCACCAGATGGTCACCGTGATGAAGGGCGGCGAGGAGGTGAAGATCTCCAAGCGCGCCGGCAGCTACGTCACCGTGCGCGACCTGATCGACGAGGTCGGGCGCGACGCCGTGCGCTATTTCTTCCTCATGCGCAAGGGCGACTCGCAGCTGTCGTTCGACGTCGATCTCGCGCGCTCGCAGAGCGAGGAGAATCCGGTCTACTACATCCAGATGGCGCACGCGCGGCTGTCGGGCATCTTCCGCGTCGGCGGGATCGATCCGGCGACGATCGCGGTGGACGTCGACTTCGACGTGCTCTCGCTCCCCGAGGAGATAGAGCTCATGAAGGCGCTGCTCGACTTTCCCGCCCTCGTCGCCGGCGCGGCGGAGTCACTCGAGCCGCATCGCGTGGCGACGTATCTGCACGACACCGCCGGCAAGGTGCATCTGTGGTACCACAAGGCGCACGTGCTGAACGAGCCCGAGCCGATCACCCGCGCGCGGCTGCTGCTGGCGCGCGCCGCGCAGATCGTGCTGCGCAACGGCCTCACGATGCTCGGCATCAGCGCACCAGATCGGATGTAGGCACGGTCGAACGGCCGGACCGTCCGACAGTCCGACCGTCAGACTGTCCGACCGTCCGACTGTCGGACCGTTAGACTGTCAGACTGTCAGACCGTCAAGCTGTCAGACCGCTAAACCATCAGACCCTCTCTCATCCAAATGTCCGTACTCGTCGTCGGCTCCGTTGCGCTGGATTCCGTGGAAACGCCTTTCGGGAAGGCAGATCACGTGATCGGCGGCTCGGGGACGTTCTTCTCCGCGTCGGCCAGCCACCTCGCGCCGGTGCAGCTCGTCGGCGTGGTGGGTGACGACTACCCGCTCGCGCAGCTCGCTCCGCTCGAGCGCCGCGGCGTGGACATGTCGGGGCTCGAGCGCGCCACGGGGGAGTCCTTTCACTGGCGCGGCCGCTATCGCCACGATCTGAACTCCGCCGAAACGCTCGAGACGCGCCTCGGCGTGTTCTCCCACTTCAGCCCGAAGATTCCCGAGCAGTTCAGGAGCGCGCCGTTCGTGTTCCTCGCGAACATCGATCCGCGGCTCCAGCTCGACGTGCTGAGGCAGGTGAAGAAGCCGACGCTCGTGGCGTGCGACACGATGAACTTCTGGATCGAGAGTCGCCGTCCCGACATCCTCGAGCTGATCACGCACGTGGATCTCATCACGCTCAACGACGCCGAGATCCGCCAGCTCACCGACTGCTTCAATCTCGTGAAGGCGGCGCGCTGGATCATGGAGCGCGGCCCGTCGATGGTGATCATCAAGAAGGGCGAGCACGGCGCGTTCCTGTTCAAGGGCACGTCGATCTTCTTCGTGCCCGCGTATCCGTTGGAGGAAGTGTTCGATCCCACCGGTGCCGGCGATTCGTTCGCCGGTGGCTTCATGGGCTATCTGGCGCGCACGGGGGATCTCAGCGACGCGAACCTCCGCCGTGCCGTGGTGTACGGGTCGGCCATGGGCTCCTTCGCCGTGGAGAAGTTCTCCGTGCAGCGACTGCTCGAGATCACGCCGGCCGACATCGCCGCACGAGTGGCGGACTTCCGCCGGCTCGTCGCGTTCGAGGAGGAAGTGCCCTCGTGAGCGACGAGCCGCGGCTCGATTACGCGGGCGCCGGCGTCGACATCGAGCGCTCCGACGCCGTCAAGCGCCGCATTCGCGCCGTCGTCGAATCGACGTTCACGCCGGGCGCGCGCGGTGCGTTCGGCGGCTTCGGCGGCATGTTCCGCATTCCCTCGGAGTTCCGGCGCCCGGTGCTCGTGTCGAGCGCGGACGGCGTCGGCACCAAGCTGCGTGTCGCGATCGAGGCAGACCGGCATCACACCGTCGGTCACGACCTCGTGAACCACTGCGTCAACGACATCCTCGTGCAGGGCGCCGTGCCGCTGTTCTTTCTCGATTATTTCGCGGCCGGCAAGCTCGTGCCGGACGTCGTCGAAAAAGTTGTGACGGGGATCGCAGCGGGATGCCGCGAAAATGGTTGTTCTCTCGTGGGTGGAGAAACGGCGGAGATGCCGGGTATCTACACGCCGCCCGACTACGACCTCGCGGGCTTCATCGTCGGGTGTGTGGAGGAGGATGCGATCCTCGGGGCCGATCGCGTCGAGGAGGGCGACATCCTCGTCGGTCTGCCGAGCACTGGGCTGCACACGAACGGTTACTCGCTCGCGCGACGCATCGTCTCAGAGAGGATGCGCCTGTCGGTGAACGATCCGTTCCCGGGTGAAGGCAGCTCGGTCGCGGACGTGCTGCTGCGGGTGCATCGCTCGTACCTGTCCGTGCTGCGGCCGTTGCTCGGCAGTGGTCGCGTGCACGGGATGGCGCACATCACCGGCGGGGGGCTGCCGGGCAACGTGAATCGCACGCTGCCGGATACGCTGGACGCGGTGATCGACGCCGGTAGCTGGGAAGCGCCCAACCTGTTCCAGCAGCTCGAGCGCGCGGGGCAGGTGGACCGTTCGGAGATGTACCGGACGTTCAACATGGGTGTCGGCATGGTAGTGATCACCGACGAAGCGGGCGCCAGAGCGGTGGAGGCGAGCGCTGCGTCGGCCAACATGCGTGGCTGGCGGCTCGGGCGCGTGGTGCGCGGAGCTGGTCAGGTGCGCATCACCTAGGAGCACGGCATGCGAAATTACTGGTTGGTGACGGCGGGACTGTTGATGGCGGCGGGTGCGACGGCGAAGGCGCAGGGGGGCGGGCTGCCGAGTCCCATCTGCACGCCGAGCGGGAATACGCCGCCCCAGCGCGCGGCGGCGGACGCCTGCCAGCAGGCGTACGACGTCTATCAGTACATGGCCCCGCAGCTCGGCATCGCGATCGCGGGCGGCAACGCGACGCTCGGCCAGGCGTCGACGCTCGGGGGACTCGGGCACATCTCCGTCGGCGTGCGCGGCAACGTTCTCCAGGGCGATCTGCCCGACGTGGGCAACTTCCAGCAGCGCTCCACCGGCCCGGCACCAGCGGTGACCCTGCCGAGCAAGAGCCAGGTCTTCGGGCTGCCGGCGGCGGACGTCGCCATCGGCGTGTTCGGCGGGCTGCCGCTCGCGCTCACGAACGTCGGCGGGGTGGACCTCCTCGTCAGCGCGACGTACGTGCCGACGGTGACGCAGAGCAACGTCAGCATCAAGCCCAGCCAGAACCTGCAGCTCGGCTACGGCGCGCGCATCGGTCTGCTCTCCGAGTCGATCATCGTCCCCGGGGTCTCGCTGACGTACCTCAAGCGCGACCTGCCGACGACGTCGATCACCGGGTCGGCGAGCTACGTCGATCCCACGCTGGGCACGGTCACCACGACGCTGAACGTCACCGACGCGAAGGTGAACACCAGTGCGTGGCGGATCGTGGCGAGCAAGAGCCTGATCCTCTTCAGCATCGCGGCCGGTGCGGGTCAGGACAAGTACGAGCAGTCGGCGGCGATCTCGGGCACGGTCAACAGCACGCTCGGGAACCAGAGCCTCGCGGTGCCGGCGACGTCGCAGTCGCTGACGCGCACGAACTACTTCCTCGACGCCTCGGTCAACCTGCTCCTGCTGAAGCTCACAGCGGAAGTCGGCCAGGTGTCGGGGGGGACGGTGAACACGTACAACGCGTTCTCGGGTGGTCGCGCCGATCGCGCGTTGACGTACTTTTCCCTGGGTGGACGCCTCGGCATCTAGTCTCAGAACCGGCAGCGAGCGCACGGCAGCGGCGGACGACGCCGCGTGGATGCGCCGTGCGCTCGCGCTCGCCGAGCGAGGATGGGGGCAGACGGCGCCGAACCCGATGGTCGGCGCCGTCGTCGTACGCGACGGCGTCGCCGTGGGCGAGGGATGGCACACGCGCTACGGCGACGCGCACGCCGAGGTGGAGGCGCTCCGCTCGGCCGGTGAGCGCGCCCGAGGCGCGACCGTCTACGTGACCCTCGAGCCATGCAACCATCACGGCCACACGCCACCGTGCACGGAGGCGCTGCTGCGGGCCGGGGTGCGCCGCGTCGTCGCCGCCACCGCCGATCCCGATCCGGTGGCGCAGGGAGGCGCGGAGCGGCTGCGTGCCGCCGGCGTCGACGTCGACATCGGTGTCGAGGACAGCGCCGCGCGTGAGCTCAACGCACCGTTCTTTCACGCCCTCGACAGCGATCGGCCGTTCGTGCGTCTCAAGCTGGCGCTCTCGCTCGACGGTGCCCTGGCAGACGTCACGCGCAAGCCGGCGTGGCTCACGGGCGAAGCAGCGCGGCGCGAGGTGCATCGGCTGCGGGCAGGGTCGGACGCGGTAGGCGTCGGCATCGGCACGGTGCTCGCCGACGATCCGCTGCTCACCGTGCGCGGCCACACGGCGCCGCGCGTCGCGCCCACGCGCGTGGTGTTCGACAGCTCGGCGCGCCTGCCGCTGGACTCGAGGCTCGTGCGCACGGCGCGCGAGTCGCCTGTGCTCGTGGTCTGCTGGGCCCCCGATCCGGCGCATGCGTCGGCGCTGGAGCACGCCGGTGTGGCGCTGCTGCACGCGGCCACGCTGCCGCATGCGCTGCGCGCGCTGCGTGGACGCGGGATACATTCCCTGCTCGTCGAGGGCGGGGCGGGGCTCGCGTCGTCGTTCGTGGAGGAGGCGCTCGTCGACCGCCTGATTATCTTTCGGGCGCCCCTGATCCTGGGCGGGGGCGCGCTGGGCGCGTTCGCCGCCGCGCCGACGGCGACGATCGACGGGGCGCCGCGGTGGAAAGTCCTCGAGACGCGACGCTTCGGCGACGACGAGATGACGGTGTATGCGCCCCCATCCTGACGGGGTGGGGGCGGGCACGGGAGCTATTTGGCATGTTCACCGGACTGATTGACGACGTGGGTGTCGTCGAGCGCGTGCAGCGAACGGCGGCGGGGCGCGAGCTCCGCATTCGCTCGTCGTACGACGCACTCGCCGAAGGAGAGAGCGTCGCGGTGAACGGGGCCTGCCTCACCGTTCGGGAGCTCGGACCGGAATGGTTCACCGTCGCCGCCGTCGTGACCACGCTCGGCCGCACGACGATCGGCGACTGGACCGCGGGACAGCGGGTCAATCTCGAGCGCGCGCTGCGCCTGGGTGATCGGCTCGGCGGCCACCTCGTGCAGGGGCACGTGGACGACGTCGGCGTGGTGGAGGAGGTACGCCGTGCCCGCGATGCCCTTCTCGTCGACGTGCGGTTGCCGCCCGAGCTCGAGGCGCTCATGGTGCCGCATGGCTCCGTGGCCATCGACGGCGTGAGCCTCACCGTGAACGCCCTCCCCGCGCCGGGGATTCTTCAGTTGAGCCTCATCGAGTACACGTGGACGCATACCACGCTCGGCGAGCTCCGCGCCGGCGACCGCGTTCACGTCGAAGCCGACATGGTGGGAAAGTACGTCCGCCAGCTCGTCGCGCCCTACGCCGCCGCGAGCCGGTGAACGTTCCATCAGAATAGATCCCATGCCCTTCAACACCGTCGAACAGGCCATCGCCGACATCGCGGCCGGCAAGCTGATCATCGTCGCCGACGACGAGGACCGCGAGAACGAGGGCGATCTGATCGGCGCCGCGCAGCTCGTGACGCCGGAGATGATCAACTTCATGATCAAACGTGCCGGCGGATTGATCTGCCTTGCGCTCCCCGGAGAGCGGGTCGATCAGCTCGGGCTCGCGCCGATGGCCGAGAGCAACCTGGATGAATACCGCACGGCGTACACGGTCAGCATCGACGCGTCGCCGCGCTTCGGTGTGACGACCGGCATCTCCGCGTCCGACCGCGCCGCGACGATTCGCGTCGCCGTGGATCCGGCGACCGTGCCGGGCGATCTGCGACACGGCGGGCACGTGTTCCCCTTGCGCGCCCGCGAGGGCGGTGTGCTGCAGCGCGTCGGCCACACCGAAACGGCGGTGGACATCGCACGGCTCGCCGGCGTCTACCCCGCGGGGGTGATCTGCGAGATTCTCAACGAGGACGGCACCACGGCCAAGCGTCCACAGCTCGAGGCGTTCGCCAGGGAGCACGGGCTCACGTTCATCACGGTCGCGCAGCTCGTTGCGCACCGGCTGAAGCACGAGCGGCTGGTGCATCGCGTCGCCGAGGCGAGACTCCCGACGGAATACGGGACGTGGACGATCTTCGGTTACAAGAACGACGTCGATACGCACGAGCACGTGGCGATCACGTACGGCGACATCGGGGACGGCGAGAACGTCCTCGTCCGCATGCACTCGAAGTGCCTCACCGGCGACGTGCTGCACTCGCTCCGCTGCGATTGCGGGTGGCAGCTCGACACGGCGATGAAGATGATCCAGACGGAAGGGCGTGGTGTGATCGTGTATCTCGATCAGGAAGGGCGCGGCATCGGGCTGCTCAACAAGCTCAAGGCGTACGAGCTCCAGGATGCCGGGGCGGACACCGTGGAGGCGAACGAGCAGCTCGGCTTCGCGCCGGATCTGCGCAACTACGGCATCGGCGCGCAGATCCTGCTCGACCTCGGGCTCAAGTCCATTCGTCCGATCACCAACAACCCGCGGAAGATGGTCGGGCTCGAGGGGTACGGCCTCTCGGTGCGCGACCGCGTGCCGATCGTGCAGCCGGAGAATACCGAGAACGCCGGCTATCTCGGCACGAAGCGCGACAAGCTCGGCCACCTGCTCGCTTCCTGAACGACATGGCGGAGTTCAACGGCGTGCCCAACGGCGAGGGACGGCGATATGCCGTGCTCGCCTCGCGTTTCAACAATCACATCACGGGCAAGCTCGCCGACGGTGCGATGGACGCGCTCGTGCGTCATGGGACCGCGTCGGAGGACGTGGACCTCGTGTGGGTGCCCGGCGCGTGGGAGCTGCCCTTCGCGGCGCGCCGGCTCGCTGCGACGGAGCGGTACAATGCGCTCGTCGTCGTGGGCGCGGTGATCCGGGGCGACACGCCGCACTTCGAGTACGTGGCCGGCGAAGCGTCGCGCGGCCTGGCCGATGCGAGCACGGAGTACGACATCCCGATCGGTTTCGGGCTTCTCACCTGTGACACGATGGAGCAGGCGGAAGCGCGCGCCGGCGGCGAGCATGGCAACAAGGGCTGGGACGCCGCGATCGCCGCGCTCGAGATGTCGGACCTCTTCGAACGACTCGATGTCGCGGACGAGGGTTGAGACGCGCGCGCGCGCCCGCGCGCTGCAAGCGCTCTACGCGTGGGACATGCGTGGCGGCGGAAGTGCCGCCCTCGAGAAAGTCGCCACCCAGGTGTGGGACGATCTGGCGATCACCCCCGAGGAACGCCGCGTCGCCGGCCCGATCGTGCGTCACGTGGCGAGCAAGCAGCGCGACCTCGACGAGGAGCTGGCCGACGTGACGACGAACTGGCGCCTCGAGCGCATCGGCGCGGTGGAGCGGTGCGTGCTGCGCATGGCGGCGGCGGAGCTGTCCATCGGCGACACACCGCCGCGCGTGGTCATTCAGGAAGCGGTCACGCTCGCCGAGCGGTACGGCAGCACGGCAAGCGCGAAGTTCGTGAACGGCGTGCTCGACGCGCTCGCGCGGCGCATGGGGCGGATGTAGTGCGGCTGCTCCTCGTCAACTGGCAATGCCGCGAGAATCCCCTTGCCGGGGGAGCGGAGATCCACCTGCACGAGATCTTCGGGCGTCTCGCGGCCCGCGGCCATCACGTCACGCTGCTCTGCGGCGGATGGCCGGGCTGTCCCGCCATGGCGGAGCTCGACGGCATTCATGTCGTCCGCGTCGGGACACGGTACACCTTTCCCTTTCTCGCGCGCCGACACTTTCGCACGCACCTCGCGAACGTGGGCTTCGATCTCCTCGTCGAGGACATCAACAAGATTCCGCTCGCGACGCCGCGCTGGGGCGGGCCGCCGGTCGTCGCGCTGGTGCCGCATCTCTTCGGCGGGACGGCGTTCCAGGAGCTGGCGGCGCCACTCGCCGCGGGGGTGTGGCTGGCCGAGCGCCCGCTCGGCCGGGTGTACCGCGGCGTCCCCTTTCAGGCGATCAGCCTGAGCACGGCGGAGGATCTGGCGCTGCGTGGCATTCCGGCCGGCGACGTCGAGGTCATCTATCCAGGCATCGACACGTTCGGGTATACGCCGTATCCGGCGTTGCGTGCTGCGCAGCCGCTGTTCGCGTATCTGGGCCGGCTCAAGCGGTACAAGGGCGTGCATCACGTGGTGCGCGCATTCGCGGCGATGCGTCATCCCACGGCAACGCTCGAGATCGCCGGAGCGGGCGATTACCGGCCGGCGCTGGAGCGGCTTGCGGCGTCGCTTGACCTCGGTGATCGCGTGCGGTTTCTTGGGCGTATCAGCGAGGCGGAGAAGCTGCGATTGCTGCGCCGGGCATGGGGGCTCGTATTCGCGTCTCCCAAGGAAGGGTGGGGAATCACGAACCTCGAGGCGGCGGCGAGCGGCACGCCGGTCGTGGCGTCCAACTCCCCAGGCATCCGGGAATCGGTGCGCGACGGTGAGACCGGGTATCTCGTGCCGCATGGCGACGTGCCGGCCATGGCGGACGCGATGGGCCGCCTCGCGGCCGATGCCGCGCTCGTCGATCGACTGGGGGTGCGGGCGCGCGCCTTCGCCGAGACGTTCACCTGGGAGCGCGCCGCGGACGAAACGGAGCGCCACCTGCTACGGGTCCTCACCTCTCGACGCGGAGACTGAATGGACATCGTCTTCCACGGACACAACGCCGTCTCTGATTACCTGCGCCAGCGGGCGTCGACGGGCGTCCGCAAGCTCACCGCGCGGCTCGACCGCGCGGTGCACGTGAACGTCCGCTTCGAGGAAGACGGCCGCACCCGACGTGTGGAGATCGAGCTCCACGCGCCACGACACCGCCGGCTGGTCGCTGAAGCGCGAGGGCGCCACTTCGGGCCGACGTTGACCAGCGCTCTGGAGCGGCTCCGCGCGCAGATCGGCGGCGTGAAGAAGACCGTTCGTGCCGCCCGCGTGCGCGCGCAGACCCGCGCGCGCGCGCGACCGGCCGCGCGCACGCGTACGGCGACGCGTTCGTGACGTCATCGCTCAAGGTCGGTACCCTGTACGAGCAGCTTCGCACGCTGCTCGAGCTCGAGCGGGTGCCGGGCACCGAAGGGCTCGAGCGTCTGGTCCCTGGCGCCGACGTTTCGAGCCCGGGGCTCGCGCTGGCAGGCTTCGTTGGTCGATTCGTCGCCGAGCGCCTTCAGGTGTTCGGGGAGACCGAGGTCACGTACCTCCGCTCGCTGGGTCCCTCGATCCGTCGGGCGCATCTCGCGCAGTTCTTCAGCTTTCCGGTCCCGTGCGTGTTCGTCACGAAGGGACTGGAGCTTCCGCCGGAGGTCGCCGAGGAAGCGATGAAGTGCGGCGTGGCGGTGCTTCGTTCCGCGCTCAAGACGAACGAGTTCTACAATCGGATCAAGCCCTGGCTCGAGGATTATTTCGCCCCGCAGACCACGCTGCACGGCTCCCTCGCCGACGTCTACGGCGTCGGACTGCTGTTCGTCGGCCAGAGCGGGATCGGCAAGTCCGAGTGTGTGCTCGATCTGGTGGAGCGCGGTCATCGCATCGTGGCGGACGATCTCGTGCTCGTGCGCAAGAAGGGGACGGATATCCTGATCGGGCGGGGACACGAGCTTCAGCGGCACTACATGGAGATCCGCGGGGTTGGTCTCGTGGACATTCCGGCGATCTTCGGCATCCGTGCCGTGCGGCAACAGAAGCGCATCGAGGTGGTGGTACAGCTCGAGGAGTGGCGGCAGGACGCGCCGGCGACCGTGGAGCGCACCGGCCTCGACGGCGAGACGACCGACATCCTCGGCGTCCCGCTGCCGCGCATCACCGTGCCGCTCAATCCGGGGAAGAACATCACCGTGATTGCCGAGGTGATCGCCATGCACCATCTGCTCAAGTGGAGCGGCATCGACCCGGCCGAGCGGTTCAACGCGCGGCTCATCAACCAGATGCGCGACAAAGCCGAGATTCATCGTTACCTGCGCGAGGACCATGAGTGACATCGTGAAGCGCGCGCTCGTGGCCGGTCACGCCGACTTTGCGTCCGGGCTCGTGTCGGCGGTGGAGATGATCACCGGCAAGGGGGGGGCGCTCGTGCCGGTTCGGGTGACGGGCCTCTGCGGCGACGACATCCAGAAGCTGCTCCAGGAGCAGCTCGTCGAGCACGGCGTGCGAGTGATCTTCACCGACCTTCAGGCGGGGAGCTGCACCATGGCCGCCCGGAAGGTGATTCGCGAGATGGGCGAAGGGACGCTCGTCGCCGGCGCGAACCTGCCGATGCTGCTGGACTTCGCGCTGTCGTCGAATCCCGATGCGGGAGCGGCGGCGGCGCAGGCCGCGGAGCGCGGGCGCGCCGCGGTGAGCGTGCACGGCCCGGTGGGGACGAACGCGTGACGCTCGTGCTCAATCGGATCGACGACCGGCTCATTCACGGGCAGGTCGTCGTCGGCTGGGGGCAGCCGCTCGACGTGAAGTTCATCGTGCTCGTCGACGACGCCGTGGCACACAGCGACTGGGAGCAGGACCTGTATCGCATGGGCGTGCCGCCGGAGATGGAGGTGCGCTTCCACTCGGCCGCGGAGGCCGCGCCGCTGTTGGATGGCTATCGCATGGAGAACCGACCGGGCATCCTCCTCACGGGCGACATCGCCACCATGCGCACGCTCGTGGAAGAGGGCGGTGTCGTCGACGTGAACATCGGCGGCATCCATCACCGCGCGGGGCGCACGCAGCATCTGCGCTACGTGTTCCTCACGCCGGAGGAAGCGCAGGCGCTGCGCGACCTCGCGGCGCAGGGTGCGGTGGTGACCGCGCAGGACGTGCCCGCTGCACGCGCGATCCCGCTCGAGGAGCTACTCGCCTCACGGGAGGTCGCATGAGAGAGCTGCTCCCGCTGGCGCTGCTCGGCGGCGTGCTCGGGCTCGACGTCGTCTGCTTGCCGCAGATGATGTGGTCGCGCCCCCTCGTGGCCGCGACGCTCGCCGGTGCCCTCGTGGGTGACGCGACGACGGGCGTGCTCGTCGGGGCGACGGTCGAGCTGATCGCCCTGGCGACGCTGCCGTTCGGCGCGTCGCGCTATCCCGAGTGGGCCTCGGGTGCCGTCGTCGGCGGCGCGATCGCGGCGGCGCTCCACACCGAGCGGGCGGGGGTACTCACGATCGGTGTGCTCGCCGCGCTCGCAACGGCCTGGGTCGGTGGGATGACCCTGGTGAAGCTGCGCCAGCTCAACGCCTGGCTCGCGCGACGCAAGCGTCCGGCCCTCGACGCCGGCTCGCGTGGGGCCGTGATCGGACTGCAGCTCGCCGGCCTGACGGCGGACTTGTTGCGCGCGGCGCTGCTCACGGCCGTCGCGTATGGACTCCTCTTTCCCGTCGCCTCGGCGGTGATCGGCGTGTGGTCGTTCAGCGATCACATCTCGCGCGCGGTCACCGTCACGCTCGCGACGGCAGTGGCGGCGAGCGCAGGCTGGACGATCTTCCACTCGGCGAGACATGCGCGCTGGTACTTCGCCGGCGGGCTGGCGGTCGGGCTCCTCATCCTGCTCATGCGATGACGACGACCGCCGCCCCCTCGCGGCTCTCTGCGCCCGTGCCGGGGCCGCCGCCCAGCGTCCCGCCCCTGACCTGGGTGAACGTGTTCTCGCGCATGCTCGCCATTCAGGGCTCGTGGAACTACGAGAACCTCATCGGCAACGGTATCGGCTTCTGCCTCGAGCCCGTGCTGCGGCAGCTCCCCGGCGGGACGCACGGGCCCGCCTTCAAAGCGGCGATGGCGCGCGAGAGCGCATACTTCAACGCGCATCCGTATCTGGCATCGGTCGCCGTGGGCGCCCTGGCGCGCGCCGAGCTGTCGGGGGTGCCGGCGGACCGCATCGAGCGCTTCCGCACGGCGCTGTGCGGCCCCCTGGGCAGTGTGGGGGACCGCCTCATATGGGCCGGGTGGTTACCCTTCTGTTCGCTTCTCGCGCTGATCGCGTTCGGGCTCGGGGAGCGGCCGCTCGTCGTCGTCGTGCTCTTCCTCGCGCTCTACAACGTCGGCCATCTCGCGCTGCGGATCTGGGGACTCTACGTGGGATGGACCTGGGGGCTCGGCGTGGCGGCGGCGCTCGGCAATCCGGTGCTTCGCCGTGGGCCCGCCCACCTGGCGCGGGCGGCTGCGGCCGCGGCGGGGGTCGCGCTCCCCCTGACGGCCGCGCATCTCACGGGCGGCCGTTCGCTGCTCGTCGTCGTCCTCGGGGCCGCCACCCTCGTGGCGGCGGGGATCGCTCGCCTCCACGGTCGCGTGGAAGGGTACAAGCTCGCCCTCGTGCTCATCGCTCTCTTCGCTCTCCTCTCGGTGGCTCGCTGATGGTCGAACGCACGGTGCAGATCGTCAACAAGAACGGGCTTCACGCCCGCCCAGCGGCCGAGATCGTGAAAGTCTCGGCGAAGTTTCAGAGCGACATCACGCTGGTGAAGGACGGGATGGAGGTGAACGGCAAGAGCATCATGGGCGTGATGATGCTGGCGGCGGAGTGTGGCTCGTCGCTGGTGTTGCGTGCTGAAGGGGCAGATGCCGACGCGGCGCTCGACGCGCTCGCGACGTTGATCGGAAACAAATTCGGGGAGCGGTAGTGGACCGTCAGCTCCGTGGTATCCCGGCCTCGCCGGGCATCGTCGTCGGGAACGTGCACCTCCTGCGCTGGGAGGTGCCCGACGTCCGCCATCGGATCATCCCCGACGAGAACGTGCACGACGAGATCCGCCGGCTGCACGAGGCGATCGACCGCGCGAAGGAGCGGCTGCGGCATCTGCGGCAACGCGTCGAGTCGACGGCCGGCGCAGAGGAGGCGGCGATCTTCGACGTGCAGATGTCGATCCTCGAGGATCGCGAGCTGACGCGGTCGATCGAGGAGCTGATCAAGCAGAACCTCGGGGCCGAGAAGGCGTTCGATGTCGTGATGCTCGAGTGGCGCGCGCGTTTCGCGCGCCACTCGGTGCCGATGCTCCGCGAGCGAGTCGGGGATCTCGCCGACGTGCACATTCGCGTGCTGTCGCTCCTCATGGGACTTCCGGACCACGATCCGGTCGATCTGCCCGAGGGGGCGAATGCGATCCTGGTGACGCACGATCTGACGCCGAGCCTGACGGTGCAGCTCGACCGTGCATCGATCGTCGGGATCGGCACCGACGCGGGGACACGGACGTCGCACGTTGCGATCCTCGCCCGTTCGTTCGGGATCCCGGCGATCGTCGGCCTGCGCACGGCGACCACGGAGCTGCAGGGGGGCGAACGCGTCGTGCTCGACGGCGGCACGGGGATGCTCGCGATCAACCCGACGGACGCCGAGATCGCGGCGTACCGGGAGCGCCAGCGCGAGGAGGAGATCGCCGAGGCGGCGCTCGCCGACCTGGCGGCGCTGGAGGCTGTCACGCTCGACGGCGTGCGCGTCGTGCTGCGCGCGAACGTCGACATTCCCGAGGAAGCGGAAGCTGCGGCGCGGAGCGGCGCCGAGGGCGTCGGGCTGATGCGCACCGAGTTTCTCGTCGTCGGCCGCGCCAACATGCCGGACGAGGAGGAGCAGTACCGCGCATACCGGCGCGTGGTGGAAGCATTCGCCGGCAAGCCGGTCATCATTCGCACCTTCGACATCGGGGGCGACAAGCTGCCGATCGGCGGTTTTCCGTCGGAGCCCAATCCGTTCCTCGGGTGGCGGGCCATCCGCGTGTGCCTCGACCAGCCGGAGATGTTCCGCGCGCAGCTCCGCGCGCTGCTCCGTGCCGCCGTGCACGGCGATCTGCGCATCATGTTGCCGCTCATCGTCACCCTGGACGAGGTGATGGCGGCGCGCCAGCTGCTCGATCAGGCGGCTGCCGAGCTACGCGAGCGCGAGGTCGAGTATCGTCTCGACGTTCCGCTGGGCATCATGATCGAGACGCCGGCCGCTGCGGTGGCGGCGGACACGCTCGCGCGCGACGTGGATTTCTTCAGCATCGGGACGAACGATCTGGTGCAATACACGCTGGCCGTCGACCGCGGGAATGCGAACCTCGCGCCGCGCTTCACGCCGCTGCACCCGGCGGTGCTGCGGCTGATCCAGCGCGCGGTGGAGGTGGCACACCAGGCCGAGATCGACATCGCCGTGTGCGGGGAGATGGCGTCGCAGCCGCTGATGGCGTTCGCTCTCCTCGGGCTCGGCGTGCGGCAACTCAGCGTTGCCCCCCGGTCCGTGCCGCTGGTCAAGCGCATCGTGCGCAGTGTGACCGCGGCGCACGCGAAGCTTGCCGCGTCGGCCGCCCTGCGGGCGCGCACCGCGGAGGAAGCGCGCCGCGAGCTTGGTCGTCGACTGGCGGATGTCGTCGGCGACGCCCCATATCTGTACGACGGGTTGCCCGGCGCGGGCTGATCCGCTTTCTTTACCATGCCTGCCGTCACCGGACGGCACCAAGGCCCGGCAGCATGGTGTCGGGCCTTCTTTCTTCCTCTCCAACGCTCAGTGGGGAACCGCCGTGCACGATCGCAGTCTCTTTACCTCCGAATCAGTTACCGAAGGGCATCCCGACAAGGTCGCGGATGCCATCTCCGACGCCGTGCTGGACGCGCTGCTCACCGAGGATCCGGCGTCGCGCGTCGCATGCGAGACGCTCGTGACGACGGGGCTCGCCGTCATCGCCGGCGAGATCACGACGAAGGCCTACGTCCACCTCCCCGAGGTGGTGCGCGACACGATCAAGAAGATCGGCTACACCGATGCCGGCTACGGTTTCGACAGCCACACCTGCGCCGTGATGAGCACGATCGACCGCCAGTCGCCGGACATCGCGATGGGCGTCGACACGGGCGGCGCCGGCGATCAGGGGATGATGTTCGGCTACGCCACCGACGAGACGGAGGAGCTGATGCCGATGCCGATCATGCTCGCCCATCGGTTGACGCGCACGCTCGCCGAGCGCCGCAAGAACGGCGACCTGAAGTGGCTCCGCCCCGACGGCAAGGCGCAGGTGACGGTCGTGTACGAGGATCGCACCCCCGTCGCCGTCGACACCGTCGTCATCAGCACGCAGCACGCGCACGACGTCAGCAACAGCACGATCCGCAAGGCGATCATCAGCGACGTGATCGAGGCGTCGATCCCGAAGGAGCTGCGCGAGAGCAAGATCAAGTATCACATCAATCCGACGGGTCGCTTCGTCATCGGTGGGCCGCAGGGCGATGCCGGTCTCACGGGCCGCAAGATCATCGTCGACACGTACGGCGGCATGGGCCGTCACGGCGGCGGCGCGTTCAGCGGCAAAGACCCGTCGAAGGTGGATCGCTCGGCGTGCTATGCCGCGCGCTGGGTGGCCAAGAACATCGTGGCGGCCAAGCTGGCGCGCCGGTGCGAGGTGCAGGTGGCGTATGCGATCGGCGTGGCCGAGCCCGTCTCGGTGCGCGTCGACACCTTCGGCACGTCGACCGTGCCGGAGGCGCGCATCCTGGCAGCCGTGAACGAGGTATTCGACCTCACCCCGAAGGGAATCGCCGCGGCGCTCGACTTGCGCAAGCCGATCTATGGCGCCACGGCGGCCTACGGCCACTTCGGCCGTGTGCCACAGAAGCTCGGTAACGGGCGCTCCGCGGGCACGACGTTCACCTGGGAGCGGACGGACAGAGCCGCGGCGCTCAAGAAGGCCGCGCGCGCGGAGCGGTAACACACGTCGGGCGGGCGTCGCTGTGTCGGCGCCCGCCCGGGGTAGGACGGTCACATGATCGAAGTCGTCGTTTCGCGCCTCGGACTGGACAGCTCCACCAACTCGTATGTCGTCGTGCTCCAGGAGCGAGGGGGCACGCGGCTCCTGCCCATTTGGATCGGGCAGCCAGAGGCGGAGTCGATCGTGATGCACATGCACAACGTGAAGCGCATCCGCCCGCTCACGCACGATCTCGTGAAGAACCTCATCGTCGGTCTGGGCGCGCAACTGCGGCGCGTCCAGATCACGCGCGTCGAGAAGAGCACGTACTTCGCCGAGCTACAGCTCCAGCGGGGCGATACGCTCGTCCACATCGACGCGCGTCCGTCGGACAGCATCGCCATCGCGCTGCGGCTGTCGGCGCCGATCTTCGCCGCCGAATCGCTGCTCGTGGAGCCGAGCGAAGAGCCGGCCGAGGACGAGGGCGAGGAGGAGAATGGGGCGGAGTCGGGCTTCACACTCCCCGCTGACACGTCGCGTGACGAAGCGGAGCTTTCGGCCGAACAGCTCAAGGCGTACCTGGAGAACCTGCGCCCTGAAGACTTCGGGAAGTTCAATCCGTAGGCGCGCTCGCGCCGCCGTCGTGCTCGCGCTGCTCGCCTCGGGCAGGCGGGCGCGGGCGCAGGCGCCACTGCCACCGCCTCCGCCGGCGAGCGCGGAGGTGATGGGGCGCGTCGTCACGCCGGGCAAGACGCGCGACGTCGGCGTGCCCGGTGTGATGGTCACGCTGCATCGCGTCGGCCCGGACAGTGCCGGCCCGCAGGACTCCGTCCGCACCGACGCCAACGGGCGGTATTCGCTGCGATACCGGCGGTTCGGGAGTGACGAAGCCGTGTACTTCGTCGCCGCGGTCTACCGCGGCATCGCCTACTTCTCGGCGCCGCTGCACCCCGGTCGCACCCAGGGCAGCGATGCCGAGATCACCGTGTTCGACACGACGACGCATCCCGTGGCGTTCTCGATTCAGGGACATCATCTCGTCGTCGGTGCCGCGGGGCCCGATGGCGCGCGCGACGTAGTCGAGGTGTACGAGCTCTCCAACGATACGACCGTCACTGTCGTCGGGCGCGACTCGCTCGCGCCGATCTGGAGCGCGCCGTTGCCGCGCGGCGCGACACGATTCGCCGGCCGCGCCGGTGACATTGCCGCGTCGAACCTGTCGCTGCGCAACGGCCGCGCCGTGCTGAGCGCGGCGTTCGGCCCCGGGATGAAGCAGGTCTCGTGGAGCTACTCCCTCCCCGAGAACGCCTTTCCACTCCGCTTTCCGCTCGAGCGCCAGACCGGCGTGCTCGAGGTGTTGCTCGAGGAGCCGGGCGCGCAGGCGCGCAGCGCGTCGCTGCGCAGCGCCGATACGGTGAAGACCGAAGGACGCACGTTCAAGCGGTTCCTCGCGCGCGGTGCGCCGGCCGGGGAGGAAGTGCGCATCGACGTCCCCACCGCCGCGGCCGGATGGCGGTGGCGCGTGGTCATCGGGCTGGCCGTGGTGATCGTGCTGGCGATGCTCGGCGCATTGTGGCGCGCGCTGACGCGGCGCGCACCGCGCGTCGCCGGTGCACCGGCGCCGTCGCCCACGCCCGCTGCGTCGCTTGCGGCGGCGATCGCCGTGCTGGACGCGCGTCACGACGTGGGCGATGCGTCGCTCGACGAGGCGCATTACGCTGCGCAACGGGCTGATCTCAAGTCGCGGTTGGCCGCCGCGCTTGCCGCGGAACGCAGCGCACCATAGATTCGCTCCGACAATTCAACGCGAACGGGGACACGGAAACCGGTGCAATGCCGGTGCGGCCCCGCCACTGTAACGGGCATCGAACGCGCGCCCACACCACGCCACTGACTGCGGTCGGGAAGGCGGGGCGCGCGGCCTGGAGCCAGGAGACGACCCCGTCCGCGATGCGTTCACAGGTCCTCGGGGGAGGACTGGTGGCGACACGCGGCGATCGGCTGTTGGCTGACGTTCGCGTCCGTTCCGGGCACTCTCCCTTTGCTGGAGGTGCCCGTCGTGCGTTTCTCCCCCCTGCTTGCGCGGCTGCTCGCCGCGGCGGTGCTCTCGTCGAGCGCGGCGTGCGGCGTTCACGATCGCACCCCCGCCGCGCAATCCGTTGCCGTCGACGACTTCGGCGACACGCTCGCCGTCGGGCCGGCGCCGAAACGCATCGTCTCGCTCAACCCGGCGACCACGGAGCTGCTGTTCGCGATCGGCGCGGGCTCCCGCGTCGTGGGGCGCACGTCGTACGACATGTGGCCCGAGGCGGCGCGCGCCGTTCCCGACCTCGGGCCGGGGATGCGCCCGAACGTCGAGGCGGTGCTCGCGACGCATCCCGACCTCGTGATCCTCTACGCGAGTCAGGACAACCGGGACGCGGCGCGGCACCTGCGCGCGTCAGGCATTCGCACCGTAGCGTTTCGCAACGACCGCATCGCCGATCTCGCGCGCGTCACGCGCGCACTCGGTGTGCTCACCGGCGACACGAGCGCCGCACGCGTGATGGTGGATTCGGTGCTGGCGACGCTCGACAGCGTGCGGCGCCTGACGTCGTCGCTCCCGCGCCCGCGCGTGTTCTGGCCGCTGTGGGATAGTCCGCTCATGTCGGTGGGCGGCGGCAGTTTCCTCGACGAGCTCGTGCGGATCGCGGGCGGGCGCAACGTCTTCGACTCGCTTCCGCAGCCGTCGCCGACGGTGACGTTCGAGGAGCTCGTGCGCCGCGACCCTGACGTCGTGCTCGTCGGAAGGGCGCAGCGCGACAAGATCATGGCCGACCCCAAGTGGCGGACGCTCCGCGCCGTGCGCGCCGGTCGTGTGCTCGAGGTGGACTCGACGCTCGTGATGCGCCCTGCATCGCGACTTGGCGAGGGTGCGCTCTCACTCGCGCGCATCCTTCATCCCGAGGCGGTGCGGTAGATGCGACCGTCGCGCTGGACGCTGCTGTTGCTCGCCCTCGTCGTCGCGTGTCTCGCCGGCGTCATGTTCGGGACGCTGCGCCTGTCCGTGAGCGAGGTGCTTCGCGGAGCGCTCGGCACCGGCGACCCGACCGCGGTGGCGGTCGTCCGCACGCTCAGGCTCCCGCGGGTGATGCTCGCCGCGCTCGTCGGCGCCGGCCTCGGCGCCGCCGGCGCCGCGCTCCAGGGCGCCACGCGAAACGGTCTCGCCGAGCCGTATCTGCTCGGGGTGTCCGGGGGGGCTGCGGTGGGTGCGGTCACGGCCGTCGTGCTCCACGCCCCCGCCGTCTTCATCCCGATCGCTGGATTCGTCGGCGCGCTCGCCGCCGTCGCCCTCAGCCTCATCGTCGCGCGCGCCTCCGGCGGCCGCGGCGACGCACGCGTCGTGCTCATGGCAGGCGTCGTCGTGGGCGCATTCGCCAACGCAGCGATCATGGTGGTGCTCGCCGACGCCGACGCGAGCACCGTTCGCGGAGCACTCTGGTGGATGATGGGCTCCGCAGCGGACGCGAGCTGGACAGAGGTGCGCGTGCTCTCGCTCTACGTGCTGCTCGGCATCGCGGCGCTCCTTGCGCTCGCGCGCGCGATCGATCTCCTCGCACTCGGTGAAGACACGGCGGCAGGGATGGGGGTGGACGTCGCGCGCGTGTCGCTGGGCGTGTACGCTGCCGGGGCACTGCTCGCCGCGGGGACCGTGGCGGCGGCCGGCCTCGTGGGTTTCGTCGGTCTGCTGGTACCGCATCTCGTGCGGCTCGGCGGGGCGCGCACGCATCGCGCGATCATCGGCGCTGCCGCGCTCGCCGGTGCGACGCTCGTCGTGCTCGCCGATCTCGCGGCGCGAACGGCACGTCCGCCCGCCGAGTTGCCACTGGGCGCCGTGACCGCGCTGCTGGGCGTGCCCTTCTTTCTCGCGCGTCTGCGGAGGCTCGCATGATCGTGTTCGACGACGTGGCCGTCGTCTATCCGCGACGCGACGTGCCGGCGCTCGACGGCGTCTCGCTGGAGGCGCCGCGGGGCCGCCTTACTGCCGTCGTCGGCCCGAATGGAAGCGGAAAGAGCACGTTGGTGCGTGCGTTGGTCGGCCGGGCGACGGTGGCGCGCGGGAGCATCGTCGTCGATGGTGCACCCATCGGCGAGACGGCGCCGCGCACGCTCGCCACGCGCGTGGCCGTCGTGACGCAGCGCGAGGAGCCGGCATTTCCGCTCGAGGTACGCGAGTACGTGTCGCTCGGGCGGTATCCGCACCTCGGTCTCTGGCGTGCGCCGGCGCGCGGCGACCGGCTCGCCGTCGAGCGGGCGATCGCGCTCACGGAGACCGCACATCTCGCCGGCCGCGCCGTCACCGAGCTGTCCGGCGGCGAGTGGCAGCGCGTGCGCCTCGCGCGCGCCGTCGCGCAGGGGGGTGACGCCATCGTGCTCGACGAGCCGACGACCTTTCTCGACGTCGCGCACGAGATGGCCGTGTTCGAGCTCCTCAGCCGGCTCGCGGGTGATGGCCATGCCGTGCTGCTCGTGAGCCATCAGCTCAACCTCGTCGCGCGCTTCGCCGATCACATCGTGCTGCTGCACGGCGGACGGGTTGCCGCCGCCGGGTCGCCCGCCGACGTGATGCAGGGGGCGGTGCTCGAGCGCGTGTACGGGTGGCCGCTCGTCGTCACGCGCGATCCGGCCGTGGGTGCACCGGCGCTCGTTCCCCTTCGTGCACGCCCTCGCCCCTGACTTCGCTTCATTCCGACCCTCGGTCGCTCACCTTCACGCCCTGTCCGATGTCATCCCGCATACTTCATCTCGCATCTGCTGCCGTCCTCGTCCCGTCGCTCGTGTTCGCGCAAGCCACGGCGCGCGACACTGCCCGCACCGCGCCCGTCGTCGTCACGGCGACGCGCTCGCCACTCGCCGTCGAGCGCGCGCCGTCGTCAGTATCGGTCATCACGGGCGCCCAGCTTCGCGCCGAGGGCATCGCCACGGTTGTCGATGCACTCCGCCAGGTGCCCGGCGTCACACTCGCGCAGACCGGTTCGTACGGCGGTACGACGTCGCTGTTCATCCGCGGCGGCGAGAGCAAGTACACCAAGGTGCTCATCGACGGCGTTCCCGTGAACGACGCTGGTGGCGCGTTCGACTTCTCGTCGCTCACCACGGACAACGTCGATCGCATCGAGATCGTCCGTGGACCGGCGAGCGTGCTCTACGGCTCCGATGCCGTGGCCGGCGTCGTGCAGATCTTCACGCGCCGCGGCAGTGCGCGCCCGACCGGCGAAGTCGGCCTGCGCGGCGGCACGTTCGGCAGCTACGACGCCGACGGCGCCGTCCGCGGTAGTGGTGAGTCGGTCACTTACTCGCTCGGCGGCGCGCGTCATGGCACGCGAGGCATCCACCCCTTCAACAGCGACTTCGTGAACAACGTCGGCAGTGCCGCGCTTGGCATCACGCGCGGCGCCGCCGACGCCCAGCTCTCGCTGCGATACACCGATCTCGTCTTTCACTTTCCCACCGACGGCAGTGGGCAGGTGGTCGACAGCAATGCCGTCCGCCGGGACGATCGGCTCGCCGTCGGCATCGACGCCGGCTATCGCGTCGCGGAGTGGGCGCAGCTCCGTCTCGCGCTGGCGTCGAACGACGTCCACGGCGTAAGCGACAATCAGCCGGACGGCCCCGCCGACACGCTCGGGTACTACTACACGACGGCGGACCGTGCGCGTCGCCGCAGCGGTGACCTCCGCGTCGAGCTGGAGCTCCCGGCGTCGATACGTTTCACCATCGGCGGTCAGGTGGAGCGGCAGTGGCAGGACAGCCGCACGACGAGCAACTTCGGCGACAACGCGTTCACCGCCGCACGTCGTACGAGCGGTGCGTACACCCAATTGCTGCTCGCCCCGGCGGCGCCGTACACGCTCACCCTCGGTGCGCGCTACGAGCACAACGAGCGGTTCGGCGACTTTCGCACCTATCGCGCGGCGGCGAGCGTGCGCCTGACTGAGGGGACGCGGCTGCGCACGAGTCTGGGTACTGCGTTCCGTGAACCGACGTTCCTCGAGAACTTCGGTGGTGGGTTCGTGATCGGCAATCCGTCCCTTCAGCCGGAGCACGCTCGCAGCGCGGACGTCGGCCTCGAGCAGACCCTCGGCGCGTGGGGCAGCGTTGGCGCGACCTGGTTCAGCAATTCGTTCCGCGATCTGATCGACTACACGTACTCGGCGACGCAGCCGAACTACTTCAACCTCGCCCGCACGCGCGCGCGGGGCGCGGAGCTCGAGGGACGCGTCACGCTGCCGGCCGGGGTGCACGCCGACGCCGCATTCACGTACCTCGACACGCACGTGATCGATCCGGGGTCGAGCACGGCACTCACGGCCACGTTCTCCCCCGGCGCGCACCTCCTGCGGCGCCCGATGCACACGCTCGACGTGGGCGCCGGCGTCGCCGGACGATTCGGCACGCTCGACGCACGGGCGCTGCGCGTCGGCACGCGCGAGGACAACTACTACGCGCCGGATTTCAGTGTGAGTCACGTGACACTTCCCGCGTACACCCGCGTCGACGTCTCGGGCGAGCTGTCGAACGACGGGATGCGCGTGCTGCCGGCGGCGGCGATCACGGCGCGGATCGAGAACCTCTTCGACGCGCGTTACACCGAGGCGGCGGGCTTCAACTACGACTTCCGTCAGACCGACGACGCCTCCCTCCGGCGCACGGGCTACCGCGCACCGGGACGGCGTATCCTCGTCGGCATTCGAGGCTCGTTTTAAGAGACCGTCCGACCGTCCGACCGTCCGACCGTCCGACCGTC
>CAYTKA010000020.1:0-46931 GCA_964438255.1 uncultured Gemmatimonadaceae bacterium
CGCGAGCGCCGCGACGATGCGTGCCGGCCGCGGCGGCTATCGCGTCGCGGCCACCCGATCGTCGCGCTCCGCACGCCACGCGACGACCTTCAGCGCGACGAGAAGCGCACCGACACCGGCGCTCAGCGCCGCCCGGCCGCGTTCCATCCAGAGCGGGAGTGCGTTGCTCCACGCGGCACCGGCGAGCACGGCGACCTTGGCGAGACCGACCAGCAACTGGTCCATCGCCAGCACCGAGAGCGCGGCCGCGCGCGACAGCCCCGCCCGCGTGACGAGAAGGAACACGCCCGCGGCTTCGCCGACGAGCAGCGGCGTGGTGTTCAGCACCGACGACGTCATCGCGATCACGCCGAGCATCCGGGGGAACGACGGGCGCGGCATCGACGGCGCCAGCAGTTGCCACTGGAGCGCCCAGAGCGGAAGGATCGCCGCGTAGAGCAGTACGGCGAGCGCGACCCAACCGCCTCTCACCGCGGCGAGCTCGGTCGCCACGCGTGGAAGATCGAGCCGCCGCACCGCCGCGACGAAGAGCGTGGCGAGGACGACGAGCGCCAGCAGCCGCGCGGCGGCGCGCGCCTGTCGTGCGTTCACGCCACCACGGTGCGCGGCGCCAGCTCGCGCATCGGGGCGAAGGTGGCGTCCCGGCCCTGGAAGAGCTCGATCACCTCGCGCAGCGCACGCCGGGCGGCTGCTCCCGTGCGAAAGCGGCAGTCGTAGCGCAACTGCTCGCGCGTGAGGTCGACGAACTCCCAGGGATGAACGAACAGCACGACGGGATCACGCAGGGCGAGGAGCCAGGGATCACGGATCCAGCGCGGCAGGCGAAGTACCGACGAGGTCATCGATGCGGGGATGCGCGTCAACGTCGTCGGCAGTCGCGGCGCGTGGTAGGAGCGCTTGTACTTCGCCAGCGACGAGTCGAGCGTGAAGCCCGCCTGCTCGAGCAGGCGAACGTACGCCTCGGGAAAGCGCAGATACGGTGCGCGGAACGACGTGACAGGGGCGAAGGTGCGCAGCAGGCGCACCGATTCCTCGATCTCCCACCGCGCGGCTGATTCGTCGAGCGTGTCGAACGCCGTGTGCGTCACGCCATGGCAGCCGAGCTCGTGCCCGTTTCGGAGGAGTGCCTCGACCGTGTGTGGAAAGCGCGCGGCGACCTCGCCGGTGGTGAAGTAGGTCGCGCGAATGCCCAGATCGGCGAACAGCGCGAGCAGCGCCGGCGCGCCCTCCTCGATGCCGCGAAAGCTCGAGCTCAGATATGGGGGGCAGTCGGGCTCGAGGTCGACGGTGATCGAGACGCGCGGCGCGCCGCGGCGTGACGGCATGAGATCGAGGCGTGGAGTGGTGCGGGTGGGACTTGAACCCACGGTCGGCCGATTATGAGTCGGCTGCTTTAACCAAGCTAAGCTACCGCACCGGGCTGGTCGGAAAATGGCGGGTTCCGAGTAGTCGAGCAACTGCGGCGACTGGTTCCGAGTGGTCGAGCAGCTGCGTCAACGGGTCTGGACGGTGCGGGGTTGGTACATGGTACCGGGTACCGGTACCATGTACCAACCTCTGCCCCGCCTAAACCCCAAACCAGTGTCGACGCGTTAGTAAGAAATGCACAGCACTATGCACCCCGCCCCCTACCGGCCAGATTTGGGCGAATGATCGCCGTCGTCACCGGCTCTACCGGCTTCATCGGATCGCATCTCGTGGACGCGCTGCTCGCGCGCGGGGCGACCGTGCGCGCGCTCGTCCGTCCCGAGACGCCTGTCGAGCGGCGCGACGAGCGCATCGGCTACTGGGAGGCCGATCTGCTGGACGACCGGTCCGTGCGCGAGTCGCGCGTGTGGGAGGGCGCCACGCACGTCTTCCATCTCGCCGGCGTCACGAAGGGACGGACCCTCGCCCACTTCCGCGCCGGGAACGTCTTTCCCACGGCGAACCTCCTGGCGGCGCTGGCGGCGCTGGCGGCGCGCCCGGGCCTTCCGCCGCGCGTCGTGCTGGTGTCGTCGCAGGCCGCGGCCGGACCGGCCAGCTCCCCCGACGCGCCGGTGCGCGAGACCGACCGCCCGGTGCCGGTGGAGAACTACGGCCGCAGCAAACTCCAGGCGGAGCAGGCGGTCGCGCGCTACCGCGACACGCTCCCGATCACCATCGTCCGCCCCGCCGCCGTCTACGGGCCGCGCGACCGCGACTTCCTGAAGGTGTTCCGCCAGGCCAGCCGCCGCGTCGCGCTCCACGCCGTCCCGCGCGACCACGCCTTCTCCATCGTCCACGTGGCGGACCTCGTGCGCGCGCTCATCCTCGCCGCGGAGCATCCCGCGGCACCGGGGCGGTTGTACTTCGTGGCGAGCGGCGCGGTGACGTGGCGCGAGCTGTACGACGAGATCGCGCGCGTGGCGAGCGCGCGTCCCATGCAGGTCCAGCTCCCGCTCTCCGCCGTGCGCGTCGCCGCGCGGGCGGGGGATCTGCTCAGCACGATCACCGGCCGCGTCACGCTGCTCAACAAGAACAAGGCGGCGCTCGCGCGGCCGCGCTGGTGGTTGTGCGATGCGTCACGCATTCGCGAGGAGCTCGGGTGGCACGCCGGCGTGCCACTGCAGGAGGGTGTCCGCGACACCTATCTTTGGTACGTCGATACGGGGTGGCTTCGCCCGCCGAAGCCCGCCGCCGCCGAGGGACAGCCGGAGGAAGGGAAGCGTGACGGAACGTGAGCTGTTGCCCGACGACGCGCGCGCTGCGGGCGTCCAGACACTCGTCGATCTGCTGGAATACCGTGCGGCCAGACAGCCGTCGCACGTGGTGTTTCGCTTCCTCAACAGCGACGCGCGCGAGGAAGGAACGCTCACCTTCGCCGCGCTGCAGCGGCGCGCGCGCACCATCGCCATGCGCCTCGCCGAGCACGTGGTCCCCGGCGATCGCGTCGTCCTCCTCGTGCCGCCGGGACTCGAGTACATCGCGGCGTTCTTCGGCTGCCTGGACGCCGGCGTCGTCGCGGTTCCGGCGTATCCGCCCAACCCGCGCCGCGCCGATCCACGTGTCGCGCGCATCATCGCCGACTGCGGCGCGCGCGTCGCGCTCGTCTCCGACGCGTTCATGGCGCGGCTCGACGGCTGGCTCGCGCTCACGCCGGAATTGAGTGGCATCACCTGGCTCGACGCGGGCCGCCTCGCCGACGGCGACGGTCCGGCGTGGCGTGGGCCCGGCGCGACGGGCGCCACGCTCGCGATGCTCCAGTACACCTCGGGCTCGACGGGCGATCCGCGCGGCGTGATGCTCACGCACGCCAACCTGCTGCACAATTCCGCCGTCATTCATCGCGTGTCGGCGCATCGGCCGCGCGACAACGGCGTGTTCTGGCTGCCCCCGTTTCACGACATGGGATTGATCGGCGGGATCCTCCAGCCGATCTATGCCGGGCTCTCCGCCGCGCTGATGGCGCCGGCGACGTTCCTCCAGCGGCCGCTGCGCTGGCTGGAGGCGATGTCTCGCTATCGCGCCACGACGAGCGGCGCGCCCAACTTCGCGTACGACCTGTGCGTCGAGCGGATCACCGACGCCGAGCGCGACACGCTCGATCTGAGCGCGTGGCGCACGTCGTTCAACGGCGCGGAACCGATTCGCGCCGATACGATCGCGCGCTTCCACGACGCGTTCGCGCGCAGCGGGCTGCGTCGCGACGTGATCATGCCCTGCTACGGGCTCGCCGAGGCGACGCTGCTCGTGTCCGGAGGACCGCCCGAGCGCGGCCCGCGCGTCGTGATGGCGGACCGCCGGCACCTCGAGGCGGGGGAGCTGCACACGCCCGACAACGGCTCGGGGGTCGTGGTTCCGCTGGTGGCGTCGGGCGAGCCGGTGGCCGAGCAGACGGTCGCCATCGTGGATCCCGACACGGGTGCGCTCTGCAGCGACTCGCAGATCGGTGAGATCTGGGTCGCTGGCGACAGCGTCGCGAGTGGGTACTGGGGGCGCGCCGAGGCGAGTGCGGCGGCGTTTCACGCGCGCCTGCGCGGCTCCAGCAGGTCCTTCCTGCGCACGGGAGACCTCGGCGTCGTCGTCGACGGACAGCTCGTCGTCACCGGGCGGCTCAAGGATCTGGTCATTCTCGACGGGCGCAACTACTACCCGCACGACATCGAAGTCGCCGCCGAGCGCAGTCACGCCAGTCTGCGCCCCGGGTTCACCGCGGCATTCAGCGTCGCCGATGAAGCGGGCGGGCGCGAGCGGCTCGTCCTCGTCGCCGAAGTCGTGCGGCAGCACAAGCCCGAGGCCGACAGCGCACTGTTCCAGGCGATCCGCACCGAGCTCGCCGGCACGGTCGGCATCGTCCCCGACGAGATCGTCCTGATCCGGCAAAACACGATCCCGCGCACGTCGAGCGGCAAGATCCAGCGGCGCGCCTGCCGCGTCGCCTACCTCGACGGCTCGGTCGAGATCGTGGGCCGGTGGAGGAGCCGCGGCAGCGACGTGGTCGCGCCGAAGGACGCGATCACGGCGTTCGTCCTCGACTGGGTGCGCGAGGAGCTGTCCGTCGATCCGGCCAACCTCGATCCGCGCACGAAGCTGCGTGACCTCGGCCTCGATTCGCTCGCCGTGACGCGACTCATGGTCGCACTCGAGGGACGGTTCGGCCGGCGCATCGATCCGGCTCGACTCTGGGAGCAGCCGGACATCGCCTCCCTCGCGCGGCATCTCGCATCACTCGACGGACGGGCGACGCCGATGTCGTCGCCGCGCGTGGCCGAGCGGCCGAGCTACGGTCCGCCGAGCGCGGAGAGCACCGACGTCTCGCAATGGGCCGAGTTCCGTGCCCTGCGCGCACGACTCGACGCGCTGGCCGATCACGGCGTCGCGAGCCCGTTCTTCCACGTGCACGACGGCGTGACGGGGAGCGAGGCCATCATCGGCGGCCGGCGCCTCGTGAACTTCGCGAACTACAACTACCTCGGCCTGTCCGGCGATCCCGACGTCACGCGCGCCGCGCAGGACGCGATCGCGCGCTGGGGGAGCTCCGTGTCGGCGAGCCGCGTCGTGTCGGGTGAGCGGCCGATTCACCGCGAGCTCGAGACCGAGATCGCGCGCTTCCTCGGCGTCGACGACGCGATCGTGTACATCGGCGGCGTGCCCGCGAACGTGTCCACGATCTCGCATCTGATGAGCGTGGAAGACGTCGTGCTGTGCGATCAGCTCGTGCACAACAGCGCCATGCAGGGTGCCGAGTTCTCCGGTGCACGGCGGCTCGTCTTCCCGCACAACGATTGGGGAGCGCTCGACGCGATGCTGACTCGCGTGCGCGCGCAGCACCGGCGCGCGCTCGTCGTGATCGAGGGTGTCTACAGCGCGGATGGCGACATCCCGGATCTCGCGCGCTTCGTGGAGGTGAAGGAACGGCATCACGCCATGCTCATGGTGGACGAGGCGCACTCGCTCGGCGTGCTGGGAGCCACGGGACGAGGCATCGCCGAGCACGCCGGCGTCGACCCGCGCCGCGTCGATCTGTGGATGGGGACGTTGAGCAAGTCCCTCGCGAGCTGCGGTGGTTACATCGCGGGGAGCGCGGCGCTCGTCGAGTACCTCAAGTACACGTCGCCTGGATTCGTGTACAGCGTCGGGATCCCGCCCAGCAACGCCGCGGCGGCGCTCGCGGCGCTGCGCAAGCTGGAGGCGGAGCCGGAGCGTGTGGCGCGGCTGCACCGGAACGCGACGCTGTTCCTGTCGCTGTGCAAGCAAGCGGGGCTCGACACCGGCGCCAGCGCCGGCACGCCGGTGATCCCGGTGATCGTGCGCGACTCGCTTCGCGCGGCGCGGATGTGCGAGCTGCTGTTCGCCGAGGGGACCAACGTGCAGCCGATGGTCGCCCCGTCGGTGCCGGAGGACATGGCGCGGCTGCGGTTCTTCATCTCGTACGCGCACACGGACGACGAGCTGCGGATGACCGTCGACGCCGTGATGCGCGCCCTCCGTGCAACCGAGCCCTCACTGCCGCCGATCGACGACCGCCGGACCGTGCACGCGTGAGCGCCGATTGTCATCCCGCAGGAGCGAGCGCAGCGAGCGAGTGTCGGGATCTACTCGCTGGGTCGAGATCTCGACCCGTACGCTCGATCCCGACACTCGCTCCGCTCGTGGGGGATGACAATGGGGTGGCTGCACTCCTGCGGGATGACAATGGGGTGGCTGCACTCCTGCGGGACGACATAGCATGACTCTTCGCCTCGACCTCGTGGCGTGGCCGGCGGAGGAGAATCTCTCCGCGCGCCTTGCGACACACGATGTCGTCATCGTCTCCGCGAGCCTGCACGCGTGCGAGAGCGAGCTGTCGCGCACCCTCGACGTCCTGTCCGCGGACGAGCGCGCGCGCGTCGAGGCATACGCGAACGCCGTAGTCGCCCGCCGCTTCGCGGTGGCGCGACGCACGGCGCGCGAGGTGCTCGGCGCGATTCTCGGGATGGCGCCGACGGCCGTGCCCCTGCGGCACGGCCTACATGGCAAGCCCGCGCTGGCGCGCGCCGCCGCGCCGCGGCCGCTGTGGTTCAGCATCGCGCACTGCGAGGACCTCGCGCTCGTCGCGCTGAGCCGCACGGACGACGTCGGCGTCGACCTCGAGCGGACGCGCGCGATCGAGCAGTGGGAGCGCGTCGCCGATCGCGTGCTCGACCCGGCAGAGCGCATGCAGCTTCGCTGCGCGGTGGAGCGGGGCGAGGACGCCGGCTCGGCGTTTCTCCGTCACTGGTGCCGCGTGGAGGCCGAGCTGAAGGCGATCGGATGCGGGATCGTCGGGCTCGAGGCCCATCGGGCCGGGAAGCGTCCACTCGGACTGCGCGTCGCCGATCTGCCCGATCTGCCGCTGCCCGCCGACGTCGCGGCGAGCGGCGCACGGTATCAGGCCGCGGTGGCGGTGTGCGCGCCGGGAGTGGAGAGCGCGCGCCAGAGCACCACCGCGACGCGCCACCCCACGACGCCGACGATCAATCCGGCGAGCGCGTCCACGCCATAGTGGAACCCGCCGTACACCGTGCCGATGGTGAGCCCGGCGGTGAACACGGCGGCGACGACTCCCACGCGGCGCTGGTAGCGCAACGCAGCGAGCGAGGCCACGACCGCAGCCGCCACGTGCGAGGACGGAAACGCTGTCCCCCGCGACGAGCCTGCCGCGAGCAGATGCAGGACAAGGGTACGGATCGGCCCATCCGGCGCCGCCGCCGGACCGGTGACGAACCGCGGTCCGTCCACCGGGAAGAACAGATACGTCGTGAAGCAGAGCGCATACACCACGGTGAGCCCGAGCACGGTCGCCGCGTAGCCCGTGCGCTTCCCGCGCGCGTAGAGCAGGAGAGGGGGCAACAGGACGAGCGCGTAATACGACACGTAGGCGAGATGCAGCGCCTCGCTCAGCGGCCCCCACGGGAGCCGCGGCGCCCACGTCGCCGAGGGGTTGCTCGGAAAGAGCGCGAGCTCCCACGTCTGCACCAGCGCGTCCGCGTGCGGCCGTTCCATCCCCGCGATCAGCCAACGCAGCTCCACGTACAGGAACGGACCTAGCAGGAGCGGGAGCCAGTCGCGGAGACGGCGCAGCGCCGGCGTGTGCGAGCTCGTCGCAGCCAGCGCGATCGCGAGCGCGACGACGTGCGCGGCGAGAGGGCGCGCGTCATGCGCCGCGGCGGCGTAGACGACCGACGGCCAGAGCGTGGCGGTCAGATAGGCGGCAACGACGACTCCGGCCAGGCCCAGCGCGCGGTCGGCGGGGGTTCCGAACGCGATGGACGAGCGGAGAGAGGGGGAGGCGACGGTCATGTGCGCGCAGTATTACACTTGACACACCCCGTCGTAAGCCCGCGCCCCTCTGCTCGTGACCCTCGAGATCCGCCCCGTCGCGTCTCGGCGCGACCTGCGCCGTTTCGTCGCCTTTCCGTATGCGCTCTACGATGCCGAGCGGTACCCCAATTGGGTCGCGCCGCTTCGGGTCACCGTGTACGACGCGCTCAACCGGAAGAACCCCTTCTACCGCGACGCCGACCGCGCACTCTTTCTCGCGCTGCGTGATGGCAACGTCGTCGGCCGCATCGCGGCGATCGAGAACCGCGCGCACAACCACTTTCACGGCGACCGCACCGGCTTCTGGGGATTCTTCGAGTGCATCGACGATCAGGACGTCGCGAATGCGCTCTTCGAGGCGGCGGCGCACTGGCTCGCGTCACGCGGGCTGACGTCGATGCTCGGGCCGATGAACCCGAGCACCAACTACGAGTGCGGGCTCCTCGTCGACGGGTTCGAGCATCGGCCGACGTTCATGACGGCGTGGAATCCCCCCTACTACGACACGCTGTGCACGCGCGCCGGCCTGGCGAAGGCGAAGGACCTCCTCGGCTTCTGGTTTCCGGCGGCGGAGCCCGGATACCAGCTCCCCCACTTCGTCGAGCGCCAGGCCGCGCGCGCGCTGTCCGGCGGGCACATCACCTTTCGCGACCTCGACCCCCGGCACTTCGATCGCGAGGTCGCCGCCTGCTGGGACATCTACAACGACGCCTGGGAGCGCAACTGGGGGTTCGTTCCGATGGCGCGTGCCGAGTTCGAGCACATGGCCAGGGACATGAAGCAGCTCCTCTGGCCCCAGCTCGCGTTCATGGCGTCCGTGGACGGCGAGCCGGCGGGATTCATGCTGGCCGTGCCCGACTACAACAAAGCTCTCACTAAGAATCGCAGTGGGCGGTTGTTTCCGTTCGGGCTCCTCCGGTTATTGAGGGGCAAACGCACCGTCGACACGGCGCGGGTCATGGCGCTCGGCGTGAAGGGGAAGTACCGAACGCGGAGCATCCTGGCGCTGTTCACCCACGAGGTGATGCGGCGCGGGCTGGCGATGGGGAAGGTGGGGGCGGAGGCGTCGTGGTTGCTGGAGGACAACCAGCTGATCGTCAAGCCGATGCGGGCGATGGGGGCGCGGGAGCGGATGCGGTGGCGGGTCTATGAGGCGCCGTGCACGCTTGTGGCGCCACCCATGACGGGGTAACTTCAAGCGCCCGTGCGACATGCCGCGAGGGTTGGCTTCTGGTGTTTTCTCGCGAGTGTGCGCCAGCGCACATTCCTGCTGTACAGTAGGGCAGTTGGTCCGCTGCATCAGTAGTCCTCAACAAGTCGCGAAGCACCTACCGATGGCTGACGCCGTGTCGCGCGCGGTCTCGGCGACTCTCCACTCGAGATGCAACTGAGCTCATTCGTCGATCGCATTCCGCGCCTGCGCAATCGGGCGTTCTTCGTCTCGGATCTGTTCTTCCTGCCGCTCTGTGCGTTGGCGGCATTCAAGGCGCGGTACGAGGGACGGTGGACCCCCGAGATCAGCGATCTCCTCTTGGCGTTTGTTGCTGCGACGGTCCCGCTGAAGATCGTTGCGTTGATCGGGCTGGGGCTGTACCGCCGCCTCTGGCGCTACGCGAGCGTGAGCGACGTCGAGATGCTGCTCTACGCCGGCGCGGTGTTCGCCGTCATCGACGCTGCGCTCGGCGTCGTGGTACTCCCCGGACTGGGCATCACGCCGTTCCGCGCATCCTACGCCGCGGTCTTCCTCACGACCTGCCTTGGCGCCCTCGCGATCGCGCTGCCCCGCCTTGCGGTGCGGCTCATCGCCCGCCGCGACCGCCGCTTGCGCCACAACGGGTCCCGGCGCGCGATCATCGTCGGCGCCGGCGTCGCTGGGGGGATGATCGTGAAGGAGCTCTCGCAGAATCCCCAACTGGGCATTCTGCCCGTCGCGGTGCTCGATGACGACCCGAGCAAGCACCGACTGCGTCTGAACAGCGTGCCTGTGGTCGGCCCGCTGAGTGCGCTTCAGGCAGTGGCAACCAAGCTGGCCGCCACCGACGTCGTGATCGCCATGCCGTCGGCGTCGGGGCGCACGGTGCGGAACGTCGTGCGCGAGGCGAGCGATGCGGGCCTCAACACGCGCACCGTGCCGGGGCTCTACGAGATCCTGTCCGGCGACAAGCGGGTGAATACGCTCCGCCAGGTGGAGATTCAGGATCTTCTGCGCCGTGAGCCGATCAAGACCGACATCGCCCAGGTGTCCTCGCTGGTCGAAGGGCACGTGGTCATGGTGACGGGGGCTGGCGGTTCGATTGGCAGTGAGTTGTGCCGACAGCTGGCGCGCCTCGAGCCGGCGCGAATCGTCGCCGTGGGGCGCGGCGAGAACTCGATCTTCGAGCTCCTGCAGGAGTTCGCCCGAACGTTCCCACACGTGCGGGTCGACCCCGTCATTGCGGATGTGCGCGACTATACGCGCATGGCCCGCGTGATCGCGAGCCATCGGCCGTATTCTGTGTTCCATGCCGCCGCGCACAAGCACGTGCCGCTGATGGAGGCGAACGTCGCCGAGGCCGTTTTGAACAACGTGCTGGGCACGCAGAACGTCGTGTCCCTCTGCGCGCAGCATGACGTGGAGCATTTTGTCCTGATCTCGACCGACAAGGCGGTGCGACCGACGAGCGTCATGGGTGCCACGAAGCGGATCGCGGAGCACATCGTGCATCGCCATGCGATGGAGCGTGGATCGGGCTACGTTGCCGTCCGGTTTGGGAACGTGCTTGGCAGTCGCGGAAGCGTCGTCCCGACATTCATGCGACAGATCGCGGACGGCGGACCGGTCACGATCACGCATCCGGAGATGACGCGGTATTTCATGACCATCCCGGAGGCAGTGCAGCTCGTGCTGCAGGCGGCGGCGCTGGGCTCGGATGGGGAAGTATTCGTGCTGGATATGGGCGAGCCGGTGCGTGTATTCGATCTGGCGCTCGATCTGATTCGCCTGTCCGGACTGGAGCCGGACGTCGACATCGAGGTGCGTTTCACGGGAACGCGTCCCGGAGAGAAGCTCTTCGAGGAGCTCTTCTTCGAGGGGGCGAACGTGGCGCCCACCATCCATCCGAAGATTCTCAGGGCACGCGATGCCGAAGCGATGGAGCTGAACCTGGCCGACATCGAGGCGTTGATCCAGGCAGCCTGCGAGAATCGCTCAGGGGGAAAGATCCGGCGGCTGATTCTCAAGCTCGTCCCCGAATACGCGGGCGTCATGGATACGGGCGAATTTGCGATTGGGGGTGACGCGCAGCTGCGCGATAATGTGTCTGCGGTTGCATATGACGTCGGGGATCTCGCGACGACGCCGGATCGGCCGCCGGCCGCCATCGCATCGAAGTCCGTCGAGGAGCTCGCTGCGGATCTCGATCCGCGTGTGCTGTTCGGGAGCCGCTGATTGGGGTCCCGTTCGGCGGGTGAAAACTGCGCCGCCGTTGACCTAGACGATCGACCACCGATACGTTCAACGCGTGCGACGCGAGCGGCGCGGTCGCAGTGTGACCCTCCCTCCTAGGCGTGCCCGCAACGCCTTCGCCGCGCACCCTTCCGACACGCTGCACACAGACATCCGAATGCTCAACGAGAAGTCGATTCTCATCACCGGCGGCACGGGCTCCTTCGGCAAGGCCTTCGTCAAGTACGTCCTGGAGCGCTTTCCCGACATCAAGCGCCTCGTCGTTTTCAGTCGTGACGAACTGAAACAGTACGAGATGGCACAGCAGTACCCCGTGTCGAAGTATCAGAACCTACGCTACTTCATCGGCGACGTTCGCGATTACGATCGCCTCCGGCGCGCGCTCGAGGGCGTGGATACAGTCATTCACGCCGCGGCGCTCAAGCAGGTGCCTGCGGCCGAGTACAATCCCTTCGAGTGCATTCAAACGAACGTGCTCGGTGCTCAGAACCTGATCGAGGCCTGTCTGGATACACACGTGCGTCGCGTGGTCGCCTTATCAACGGACAAGGCCGCAGCGCCGATCAACTTGTACGGCGCCACGAAGCTCTGTTCCGACAAGCTGTTCACCGCGGCGAACAACGTGCGCGGCTCGCGGGACCTGCGTTTCAGCGTCGTCCGCTACGGCAACGTGATGGGCAGCCGCGGCTCCGTCATTCCGTTCTTTCTCGAGCAACGCAAGAACGGGGTGCTACCCATCACGGATCCGGCCATGACTCGCTTCAGCATCACGCTCCAAGAGGGAGTGGAACTGGTGCTCTGGAGTCTGGAGAACGCCTTGGGCGGCGAAATTTTCGTCCCGAAGATTCCGTCGTACCGGATCACCGACGTCGCCATGGCGATTGGGCCGGAGTGCGAGCATGCCGTCGTGGGCGTTCGGCCGGGCGAGAAGATCCACGAGGAGATGATCACGGTGAGCGACAGTTACAACACCGTCGATCTCGGTCGCATCTATGCCATCCTCCCCGCCGGCGCGCCATACTCGATAGGGAGCTACTGCGAGAAGATGGGGGCAATCCGGACGGCCGCTGGTACAAGCTACAACAGCGGAGGCAACGAGCACTTCTTGACCGTTGAGGAGCTGCGCGGGCTCATCGCGCAGCACGTCGAGGGCGGCGCGCTGGCCGAAGTTTCATGATTCCGTACGGACGTCAGGACATCACCCAGGAAGATGTGGACGCCGTCGTGGCGGTGCTCCGCTCCGACTTCCTGACGCAGGGACCAGAAGTTCCGAAGTTCGAGAGCGTCGTGGCGCGCCACGTTGGCGCGGGCCACGCGATCGCGATGAATAGCGCCACGTCGGCGCTCCACGTCGCATGCATGGCGCTGGGACTCGGCCCGGGCAAGCTATTGTGGACAGTGCCCAACACGTTTGTGGCATCGGCGAACTGTGGCCGCTACTGTGGCGCCGACGTCGACTTTGTGGACATCGACGCGAGGACGTGGAACGTGAGCGTTCCCGCGTTGCGTGCGAGGCTGGCGACGGCTGCGAAGGTCGGGCGGCTGCCGGACGTGTTCGTGTCGGTCCATTTCTCCGGCCAGGCCCCGCCGCAGGAGGTGATCGGCGAGCTGGCACGCGAGTATGGCTTTCGCGTGATAGAGGATGCGTCGCACGCGATCGGCGCGTCACGAAATGGCGAGCGTGTCGGAAACTGCAAGTGGTCCGACATCACGGTCTTTAGCTTCCATCCGGTCAAGATTGTGACCACGGCGGAGGGGGGCGCCGCACTCACCAACGACGGGGCCTTGGCGCACCGGATGGCGATGCTGCGTACGCACGGCATCACACGCGACACGCGGGACTTCGTGCAGCCGTCGCCGGGACCGTGGTCTTACGAGCAGCAACTACTTGGGTTCAACTACCGGATGACGGAGCTGCAAGCAGCTCTCGGGATCAGTCAGCTGCAGCGAGTCGAGGCGTACGTCGCGCGGCGCAACGAGCTAGCGACACGCTACCACACGGCCCTGCGCGGGCTTCCACTCCAGCTTCCCGTCGTGGACGACGGAAACGTATCCGCGTATCATCTTTATGTGGTGCGCTTGCGGAAAGACCGCGCGACGGTGACGCACCGGCAGCTGTTCGATCACCTGCGGTCGCGCGGGATCGCAGCCAACGTGCACTACATGCCCGTGCACCTTCAGCCGTATTATCGTGACCTGGGATTCAAGCCCGGGCAATTTCCCGAGGCGGAGGCCTACGCCGAGCAGGCGATCTCGCTGCCGCTGTTCCCGACGCTTACTGAGCGCGACCAGGACGTCGTCGTGACCGCGCTGCGAGAGTTGCTTGGAGATGATTGAGCGCATCGCACTCGGCACAGTGCAGTTCGGGCTCTCCTATGGCGTAGCGAATCGCGACGGGCAAATGAGCCGCACCCAGGCGGGCGAGGTCATCCAGTACGCGCGCAGGGCGGGCCTGAACACGCTGGACACCGCGGCAGCCTACGGCGACAGCGAGGCACGACTCGGCGAGATCGGCGTTCGCGATTGGCGCGTGGTGACCAAGCTGCCACCGATGACGGCCGACGTGACCGACGGGCGATCCTGGGTCCTTGATTCGCTCCACCAATCGCTCGCACGGCTGGGCGCCCTGAGCAGGATCGACGGTCTGCTGCTGCATCGTTCCACGGACTTGCTCGGCGGACACGGCGCGGCCGTGCGGACAGCGCTGATTGAGGCGAAGAACGCAGGACTGGTTGCGAAGGTCGGCGTCTCGATCTACGATCCCCGAGAGCTCGACGCCCTCTGGCCCGAGTTTCAGCCCGAGCTGGTGCAGGCACCGTTCAACGTACTGGACCGGCGCCTTGCCCTGTCAGGATGGCTACGTCGATTGCACGAGCTCGGAGTCGAGATTCACACGCGCTCGACGTTCCTGCAGGGGTTGCTCTTGATGCCAGAGGGCGATCGGCCAGCGAAGTTCAGTCGGTGGCGCGACCTCTTGTCCGCCTGGACCCGCTGGACCGTCGCCGAAGGTATAACGCCACTTCAGGCCTGTATCGCGCACACGCTCGCTCACCCGGAGATCGCGCGCGTCGTGGTCGGCGTTGATAACATCGCCCAGTTGAAGGAGATTCTGTCCGCTGCCAGACGTGGACCGGCGAGGGCGCCATGCTCACTCGCAAGCGAGGATTCGGACTTGATCGATCCATCGCGTTGGGCGTCATTGTGAGAGACGCGAATCCCTCGAGCGCAACATGATGGAAGCCGAGACACATAGAACGTCGGCCACGAGCCGAGGCGACGAAATCTCCCTGTTGGCGCTCGGGAACGCTCTGCTACGCCGACGGCGCTTGATCGTGATCCTAGGTTTCGCGGGCGCCATCCTCGGGCTGGCATCTGGGCTCCTCCGCTCGCGCCTCTACAGCTCGAATGCGACCTTTATTCCGCAGGGAGTCGAGGGCGGCGCCAGCTCGGGACTCGCGCTCGCGGCGAGCCAGTTCGGCATCCGGATACCAAGTGCGCAGGGCGGGTGGGGGCCGCCAATCTACGTGGAGCTCTTGACGTCCCAAGCTATTCTCGAGCCGATCGCGCTCGATACGCTTCTGGTGACCGAGGAAGGAGGACGTCGCGTCCCGGTGATGGATCTGTTGGATGTCCAGGCCCCAACCCGCGCTCAACGAATCGAGGGTACCGTCCGCAAGCTCGAAAGCGTAGTGGCGGCGACGGAGGACAAGAAGCTGAACGCAGTACGAGTGACGGTGACTACGCGATGGCCGAGCGTTTCCTTTGCTCTCGCGCAACGACTCGTACGTGGCGTCAACGAGTTCAACCTGAAGACACGGAAGTCGCAGGCGATGGCCGAGCGTGAGTTCGTGGACGTGCAGGCGGCAGAGGCCGCCAGCGCGCTCCGCACCGCCGAGGATCGCCTCCAGTCCTTCCTCCAACGCAATCGCGCCACGGCCGGATCAGCCGAGCTGACGTTCGAGCGCGATCGGCTGCAGCGGGACGTCACACTTCGACAGCAGGTCTACAGCTCCCTGTTGCAGAGCCGCGAAGAGGCGAAGATTCGCGAGGTTCGCGATACTCCGGTCATCACTGTGCTGGAGGAGCCGCGACTCCCGATCACCGGCAATCCGAGAAAGTCGGTGCAGAAGGCGTTCTTCGGGGGAATTGTAGGAGGTATTCTCGGGGTGTTGATTGCGCTGCTCATGCATGGCTTGGGCGGCGCAAGGCAGATGCCCTCCGAGGACTCGCGCGAGTTCTTCGAGACCATCGACGCGTTGACACCTCGCTTCCTCAAGCGAAATCGCGCAGCGGGGCAGCAGTCCCTTCCAAGCGAGGTACCCCGGTGAAGGTCGTGTTTTTCGACAGCTGGACGAAGGGAATTTCGAACCTGCTGCGGCTGAAAGGGGAGCTCGATGCCCGCGGCGTGGAGTCGCTCCTCATCCACCGGGGATCGTGGGGAGCGGAGCCGGGTCGTCCGGACGAAGAAGTCATCGACGGGCTGCGTTGCCGAGACGTTCGCGTGTACGGGGGCCTCGTCCACTCGGCACTACGTGCCGAGAAGCCTGACCTCGTTCTGATTCTCACGTCGAATTACATCGCCGATCGCGCGGTGATCCTTGCGGCACGAGCCCTGGGGATTCAGTCATGCTTCCTGATGCACGGCATTCGCCACATCGCGCCGGACGGCGGTGCTCCTCCCGCGGACGAAACGGCGAAACGCTACCTCCGGTCGGAGCGGTGGAAGCGAGCGGCAAAGTACGTTCGTTACACCCTACCGGATTATTTTAGGTCGGGCATCGCGGGAGATCCGCTCTTCCCCTTTCGCATCGGCCCTTACCGCACCCTCATCAACATGTTTCGTCGGCCGGAGCGATACCTGCTGCAGCCGCAGCCGTCGCACGAGCTGCATTGCGACCGTGCCCTGGTGTGGGCCGAGGTTTACAAGGATCTGTTCGTCGAAGATTATGCGTATCCGCCTGAGCGAGTTCACGTCGTCGGGCATCCGCCGCTCGACCCTGTGTTTCGTCTCGCCGCGTCCTCGATGACCGCCGCCGAGCGTCGGGCGTTCCTCGAGCAGCACGACATTCCCGTCGATCGACCGTACGTCGTCTACCTCGAGGATGGGTTCGTCGAATCGGGCTTTGCGGGGTGGGATGCTGCCTCGCGCGTCGCGCACCTGGACGAGATGGCACGGCTCTCCGCTGAGGCAGGGCGTTTGCTCGTGATCAAGCTTCACCCGTTGACGCCTGCCGTCGACATCAGAGCACATTTCGCGGAGGATTCGCGGGTGTGCGTCGTCGAGCACACCGACCTTCCGCGATTGATCTATCTCGCGGAGTCGGCGATCGGTCATATTTCCAGCACCGTGGACGTCGCCATCTCGCTCCGCAAGCCGGTCCTCGTGCCGCGGTGGGGCATCAGTGCCGGCGTGCCCGACTACTTCGTGCACCGCGGCGTTGGGATCGGATGCGGGACGCCCGAAGAGCTCCGCGACGCATTGCGGAATCCGCATCGGATCGACAGCACTACCGGGCGCATGCAGCAGTATGTGCGCCGGTTCATCACGTGGCAGGATGGCCGTAGTGTGCAGCGCATCGTGGAGAGCATGGTGGAGCAGATGAACCTTGGGCGCGTCGCCTGAGCTGTCGGGTGGGACACGCAACTTGGGCGTGCAGCGGAAGATGACTCTTCGGGAAAAATTGTTGGTCATCTACTTCGCGGCGTGCCTGTATCCGATCGGCGTCGGTCCGTTGAGTGTCAATTACGCCTTCGTGCTGCTGCCGCTCTACGTCGTGGCCCGTGATCGCCTGATCAGACGACCACCGCCGCTTGCGCTGATCGCGATCGGCATCTTCACCGGCGTGTTCATCATCGCGTCGATCTACCAGGTCCGGTTCCTCGACGACGCGCTGCGCCGGTTAGTGAGCTTCGTCCTCTTCATGAGCATGTTCTCGTACATGGTCATCCAGGTGGACGACGGCATGGTCCGGGCGTTCAAAGTTGCGCTCATCGCCATCAGCGTCCTGCTCTCCCTCTCCGCGATCTACACCTTCGTCACGCTCGGCGGATCGGCTCTTGGGTTCGAGGCGAAGGACGTCGTTGGCTCACAGCGCATCGGCTTCATCTACCTCATGGCTCTGTGGGTAACCTATCTCGAGGAGCGTCGCGGCAGGCTCGCAGCCGCGGCGGTGGCCGCGATCATGATGGTGCTGTTGGCGGGGCTCCTTCTCACGTTCTCGCGAAGCTCTGTCGTCGCGTTGCTGGGGAGCTTCGGCGCGTTCGGGCTGGTCCGCTCCGTCGCGTTGCTACGCAGGTTGCGGGCGCGCCAACTGATGGGGGCAATGGGCTCCGTTGTGAAGGTCGGGGCGGTGCTAGTGGCGATCGGGACGCTGTTCCCGGTCACGCTCGATTTCTTTCAGGAACGCCTCTACACGTTCATGCTCCAATCGGATGCCGTGAGCGCGAGCATGGCGAATCCGGAGGCGTCCGAGGGCACGCGCATATACCTGGCGAAATTGATCTTGTCGTTCGTTCGCGACAATCCGATGACGGGATCGGGCTACCTAGGTGTGTGGGTGGTGACGGGCGATTTCAGCGGCTCGGCACACAGTCAGTACACCGACGTGCTGTTCCGGACTGGCGTTCTCGGTTTCGTGGCGTATCTCGCGCTCGTGGTGGCCGTGCTGGTCCACCTGTGGGGCCGCGACCAAGGGTTGTTCTGGGGCTTGGTCGGGATTCTCATCTACGGACTGTTTCATGAAACGTTCAAGGAGTCGCAGGGGGCATGTGTCCTCGCATTCCTGCTTGGCATGACGGCAGTCACGCAGCGCCGGCGTGCATTTTCTCGAATCGCCACGGGCGCGTTAGTAACCGCTTGGGACGGCGCGCCCGGCGGATTGATTCTGGCGGACCACACTCGCCAGCGCGGCCGCCCCGACTAGAGGACGGTGCTTCTGCTCATTCGGGCCGACGCGACGGCCGAGATCGGCGCGGGCCACGTCATGCGGTGTGCGACGCTCGCGGAGGCCTGGGTGGCTGAACGCCTCGGCGCGGCGCGAGTCTGTGGTGAGATCGCGATTCCTTTCGTGGCGAAGCGGCTGCATGACCTCGGCGTGAGTCTGTCCGACGCTGGCGCCGCGGACGAGCGCGCCGACGTGCTGCTGATCGACAGCTATGATCCGAGCGTGCGCAACGAAGTCGGCTCGAGGAAAGCCCGTCTTCGCGTCGTCGTGGACGATGTCGGCGATCAAATCCCACCCGGAACCGACATAATCTGGAATCCCAATCCGTATGGCAGCGCGACGCTCTACGACGGATTTGCCGGTGAATTGCTCGCGGGTCCGCCGTTCGTTCCGATTCGGGAAGGCTTACCGCGATGGCAAGGGCGCAACGGTGAGGGGACGGCTGTGGCGCTTGGAGGGGCGGCGGTGAGAGCCATGGTGCGCGACACGGTGGCATCGGCGCTGTCGGACGCGCGCTTTCAGCCGGTCGTCGGCGTCGGTCGCTGGATTCCGGCGCACTGGTCGGCGGCAGATCCCGACGCGCCCTGGGATCGCCTGGTGTCGTGCCGTCGCGCTGTCGTGGGTGCGGGAACTTCTACGTGGGAAGCGGCCCTTGTAGGCATTCCGTCAGTGATGCTGTGCATCGCCGACAATCAACGACTGGCGCTTGACTGGTTCCGGCGAATAGGGAGCGAGGCGATCGATCTGACGTCGCCGGCGGACGAGAAGCGGACGGAGGAGCTTCAGCTCGCCCTCGCCGCGGCCCGACCCCTTCCCAGGCTCGAGAATGGAGCGCGGCGAGTCGCAGCAACGCTACACTCGCGTGCACGTGGGCGGTCGTACAGATGAAGTCCGCAACCGCGCCGCCGCCGATCGAGTTGCGGTTGGCTACCGAGGCGGACGCCTATGCGTTGTGGCTATGGGCAAATGACGGCGCGACCCGCGCGGCCTCGTTCGGGCGTAAGGAAATTGCCTGGGAGGAGCACATCCGGTGGCTCACTGGCTGTCTGCGCAGTGAGTCGCACCTGATTCTCGTCGCGAGGTCGGCGTCCGCGCAGCCGGTCGGTGTTATTCGATTCGATACCACCGACGGGTGGAAGACGGCGCGCCTCAGCTATGCCGTGGCCCCGGAGCAGCGCGGGCGTGGCCATGGCGGCCACATCGTATCGGCCGGCACCACTGCGCTGCGCGCTCGACATCCGGCGGCCGCCATTTGGGCGGAGGTTACGGAAGGCAACGAGCCGTCGTTGCGCATCTTCCGCGGCAGCGCCGGTTGGATGGAGACTGGATCGAGCGGTTCCGGCGTCCTAAAATTTTGGTACAGATGATACTCCACGTGGTCTTCAGAGCGACGCCGGTGCGTCGATGCCGAGGACTATCTCGTTCACAGCCTCATAGGTATGATGTATTGGCCCCACGTCGCAGCTCCGCGCTTTTTCAGAGACCTTGATGATCTCCCCTGACGCTGGCCGGGTCGCACTCGGCGAATACGTCACTGGCTGGCACAAACCAGCCGCCTCCGTGGTGCGTGTCCCCGATCCCATCGAGCGCGCGGGAGCGCGGGACGCTCGGATGGTCGTTGTGGCGCCGAACCGGCTGGGAGACGTCCTCTCCGGTGCATCGTGATGCCATCAACGCCGTTCTGTCTGATTCCTGCGCGTGGTGGTAGCAAGCGGTTGGCCAACAAGAATCTGCATCCGATCGCTGGTCGGCCGATGCTCGCCTATACGGTCGAAACAGCACTCGAAAGCGGCATATTCCCCTCCGTGATCGTCTCGACGGAAGACGACGAGATCGCCGGCGTTGCGCGCTCGCTTGGGGCCGAGGTGCAGCAACGCCCGCCGGATCTCGCGGGCGATCTCGTGAGCGCGACTGACGTGTGCCTACACGCATATGGGGTGCGTGATCGCTCGATCGGGGAGGTGCGCGGCATCGTCTGCCTCCAGCCGTCGTCGCCTCTGCGCAGTGCGGAGGACATCCGGCAGGCATGGGAGACGTTTCTGGAATCGGACGCTGACTATCTTGTGTCGGTGACGGAGATCGATCCGCACTACTTTCACTGGGCGATGCGGCAGCACGACGGTGACTGGGGGATGTGGTTCGGTGACGAGTTTCTCAAAGAGCGTCCACTATTGCCGCCCGTGTACCGCCCGAATGGGGCGATCAAAATCGGTCGGCCCGGTCCGTTGATGAAACGACGGAATTTCTTTGGGCCGAACCTGGCCGTTCATTCCATGCCCGAGGAGCGCAGCGTTCATGTCGCCTTCCAATTCGACGCCGATGTCGCCGAGGCCGTTCTCCGTCGACACGCTGGCCGAGGAGTTTGAGAGCCATATGACCGGACCGATACGAAACTTCGAGAAGAGCCACGAGCTTCAGCGGTGCCTCAAGTCGCTCGTGCCAGCGGGTAGCCACACCTACAGCAAGGGCGAGGATCAGTTTCCGTTCCGGTCGCCGCAAGTGATGGCACGAGCCGCGGGCGCCTACTGCTGGGATGCGGACGGCAATCGGTACATCGACTGGGCAATGGGCAATCGTGTGATCTGCCTCGGTCACGCGCACCCGGTCGTAAACGGCGCCGTCAAGGCGGCGATCGATCAGGGGGTGAATTTCACCCGCCCCGGCGTCCTCGAGCTCGAGGCCGCGGAGGTCATGGTCGAGCTGATTCCGTGGGCCGAGATGGTCAAATTCGGCAAGAACGGCTCCGACGTCACGAGCGCGGCGATCCGTCTGGCGCGTGCGGCAACCGGCCGCCCCTACGTGGCGAAGTGCCGCCAGCATCCGTTCTTCAGCGTGCATGACTGGTTCATCGGAGCAACCGTCATGCGCGCCGGGACCGCGCCGGGAGTCGGTGAGCTGACGCTCGACTTCGAGTACAACGACCTGGCAAGCGTCGATCGACTTTTGGCGGAGCATCCAGGACAGATCGCCGCACTAATTCTCGAGCCGGTCAAGAACGACCCACCCGCGCCGGGCTTTCTCGAAGGTCTGCGGGAGCGCTGCACGGCGAGCGGCGTGGTGCTAGTGTTCGACGAGATGATCGCAGCAATGAAGTTCGATCTCCGCGGCGCGCACCACCTGCATCACGTCGTTCCGGATCTCGCGACGTATGGAAAGGCGATCAGCAACGGATACTCGTTTTCGGTGCTGGCCGGCAAGCGCGAGCTGATGGAGCTTGGCGGATTGGAGCACGACAAGGCGCGGGTGTTCCTGCTGTCGCAGACGCACAGCTCGGAGACGGTGGGGCTCGCCGCCGGCATCGCCACGATTCGAGAGGCACAGCGGGCCAACCTCATCCCGCACGTCTGGTCGACGGGAAAGGCGCTGGTCGATGGAATTCGACACATCGCCGCTGACGAAGGCGTGAGCGACAACATCCGGATGATCGGCTTTGACTGCAATCCGCAGCTCCTGTGTACGCACACGGATGGCACGTACTGGCCCGAGCTCCACACGTCGTTCCATGAAGAGCTCATCTCGTACGGCATCCTACTGCCATGGACTACCGTGACGCTGGCGCATGAGGAAGGTGAATTGGCGGCGACACTGGAGGCGGTCCATCATGGGGCGCGGAAGGTGCGCCGGGTGCTGGAGAGCGGCAACGTGGACTCGTCGTTCGAGGGACCGGCGGTGAAGCCCGTGTTTCGCAAGTACAATCGGTGCAGCCTCAGTGTCTGCGGGCGCGAGGTGCCGGGAGCACCGAAGCGTGCGTGCTGCTCGAATGCATGAGTCTCGAGAGATTGTCGATATGACGGCGGTGTCGATTGCGGGGCGGCCAGTCGGCCGAGAGGTGCGGCCCTACATCATCGCCGAGATGTCGGGGAACCACAACCAGTCGCTGGAGCGCGCACTCAAGATCGTGGATGCTGCGGCCGCCGCGGGTGCCCACGCGATCAAGCTCCAGACCTATACGGCCGACACGATGACCCTCGCCATCAACACCGGCGAGTTCTTCATCAGCGACGAGCAGAGCCTGTGGCAGGGGAAGAGCCTCCACGAGCTCTACGAAGTCGCGCACACGCCGTGGGACTGGCACGCCCCGATCATGGCGCGGGCTCGGGAACATGGCGTGGCGTGCTTTAGCACGCCCTTCGACGAGACAGCGGTGGATTTTCTCGAGCAGCTCGGCGCTCCGGCGTACAAGATCGCGTCCTTCGAGCTCGTGCACCTGCCGCTGATCCGTCGCGTCGCGGCCACTGGGAAGCCGATCATCATGTCCACCGGCATGGCGACACCCGCGGAGATCGACGATGCTGTGCGGGCCGCTCGTGAGGCAGGCAATCAGCAGCTCGTTCTTCTGAAGTGCACGAGCACCTATCCGGCGACCCCCGAGAACAGCAACGTCCTGACCGTTCCTCATCTGCGCGAGCTCTATGGCTGCGAGGTAGGACTTTCGGATCACACCATGGGGATTGGTGCCGCGGTGGCTGCCGTTGCGTATGGCGCGACCGTGGTCGAGAAGCACTTTACCTTGGCGCGCGCCGACGGCGGCGTCGACAGCACCTTCTCGCTCGAGCCGGATGAGATGCGCGCGCTCGTTGTCGAGACAGAGCGTGCCTGGCAGTCGCTCGGCGGTGTGAGGTATGGGCCGAGCGAGGCGGAACGGCGGTCATTGGTGTTCCGCCGGTCGATCTACATTGCCGAGGACCTGAAGGCGGGGGACCTCCTGACCGAGCGCAATCTGCGATGTGTGAGACCGGGGCTGGGACTTCCGCCAAAACACTACGAGACGCTCCTCGGTCGCAGCGTGAACCAAGACGTCAAGAAAGGCACGCCGATGCGTTGGACCCTGCTCGGCTGACACAACCGGATCATTGCCGATGATTGCAGCGATCGTCCAGGCTCGGATGGGATCGACGCGCTCGCCTGGCAAGGTGCTACGTACGGCGGCCGGCAAAACCCTGCTCGAGCATCTGGTCGAACGACTCGGCTTCGCCAAAAGCCTCGATCGGACCGTCGTGGCCACGAGCACCCTGCCGGCCGATACGGCGATCGCGGATCTGTGCGCGCGGCTCGGCGTGCGATGCGTCCGGGGGAGCGAGCGCGACGTCCTCGACCGATACTATCAGGCCGCGTGTGAGATTGGCGCAACGACGGTCGTTCGCATAACCGCCGACTGTCCGCTCGTAGATCCCGTCCTCGTGGACAGGATGGTCGAGATTCAGCAACGCGAGGCGGCGCAGTGGGACCTCGTGACCAACCGCTATCCGCTCACCTTTCCCGACGGCCTTGATGTCGACATCATGCCGCTCGACGCTCTGCGATCGGCGTGGGAACGAGCGGTCACGCAACCGCAGCGCGAGCATGTCATTCCATACTTCTGGGAGGCTGGGCTACGTGTAAAGAACGTAGCGCATCCGGAGAACCTCTTCAAACGTCATCGGTGGACCGTTGACTACGAGGAGGACGTCCAGCTCGTGCGCAGGATCTTCGAGATGCTGTACCGTCCGGGGGCCGCATTCAGCATGGAGGACGTTCTGGCCTTGTTGTCGCGGCAGCCGGAGCTACAGAGCCTCAACGCGCGGTATCTGCCAGGCGCGGGCACGGCGTGAACCCCACACGCGAGACGACGGGACGGCGCGTTGCACGCGGGGTACGGGAAAGGCTGCCTCCTCTCTCGTCGTCACCGAATGTCAGCCGCCTGATCTGGTATGCCGGATTCTACTCGGCGACCGCGGGCGCGCTGAAGCTCGCCGGGTTCGTTCTCTTTCTGGGGCTTGCCAGAGCGCTACCAGTCGCCGAATACGCGTCGTTCGGACTGCTATACGCCGTACAGACGGGCGTTGCCACATTCGCGCTGGCGGGTGTCGTGGAGTCGGTCGTTGGCTACATCAAGGACCATCCGGCGCCGAACGAAAGGACGGCTCTCTACGCAACCGCCAGCGGTGCATTTGCGGTCACGGCCACTGCCTCGATGCTCTTCGCGTGGCTCGCGTTCATGCTGTCGGGGCATCTGCCAACCATCGGCACGGCGTCGCTCGTCTGCGCCCTGGGCTTGGGAGCGTTGCTGGCGTTTGCGTCACTCGAAGCGCAGCTCGTGAGGCTCGAGGAACAGCACCTGGTGTCGGTACTCTTCAGCGTCGGTGCACCGCTGGCCGGGTTTGCGGGCGGTTTCGGGGGCTTCCTCGCACGACGCACGGTCGAAGCCTTCTTCGTCGGGTCCCTTCTGGGTGTCGCGGTCGCCCTTGCGTTCCTGTGGCCGTGGCGCAAGAGCTTTCGGCACGCGCACGCGCGCACGATCGCCGTGCGTGACATGCTGACAATGGGGGCGCCGTTCGTGATCGTCGCGCTCTTCGGTTGGCTGAATAGCTACGGCAACAATTACCTCGTCTCGTGGGTGTTCCGGCCGACGGACGTGGCGCGGTTCACCTTCACCCTCACATTGTCATCGATCCTCCAGCTGGTCGCCGCTGCACTGAATCAGGTCTGGAGCCCGCGCTTCTATCAGATCACGCACCAGGCGCCCATTGTGGAGGTGGAGCGCAAGAACCTGCGCTTCTATGGCGCACAGGCTGTGGCGCTCGGGCTTGTCGGCGGTGTGATCGTGGCGCTTTTCCCGCTGGCCATGCGCGTGCTCGGTGGCAATCTCGTCGCGTATCAGTCGATGGGTCTCGAACTCGCGCTGCTACTCGGTTACTACGTGCTGGCGGTTCCCGTGTGGCACTGTCAGAACTACTTCATGGCATACGGCCGAGGGAAGGAATTCATGCGGATGACGGTCGTCACCGGCGTCATCGGCTTCATCGCGTGGATTGCCCTTATGCGCGTGCTCGGACCGATCGGCATCTACGTCGGCTTCGTCGCCCAGGTGGTCCTGCGGCTGGCCGGCTCCATCATTGCGGCTAGGAAGCATTGGGCGCTCACCATCTCCTGGGGCGGCGTCGCGGCCGGAATGGTGCTCATCTTTGCCGGACTGCTGTTCTCACGGCTCTAGGCTGGCCGCGTCTCCCGCGCATTGATGATGTCGGTGATGCGCTGCTCGATCTGCGCCTCGGGCAGGCGCCCGTGCCGCTGCACGAGTTCGGTCAGGGCGTAGTGAAGGTCGTCATCCACGGCGGGCGCTGCCGCCAACGCCGCCGCGATCCAGGTACCGGCCGCAGCGCGATACCGCCGCGCAACCTCGTCGATCAGCTGGCACGCCCGGAGGGCTGGTGCGGTCGCCAGACGATCATCGAATGGGCCACCAGCTGCCCAGCCAAGAAACGTGGACAGCATTCGAGCAACAGGGCGCATGCCGGTACTCCACTCCGGGTCGCCGCTTATGACGCCGTGTGGACCACTGATCATTCCGGGCTCGGACGAGAAGTCGAGCTCGAACGGCCTGCCGCCGGCGATCGCCCGCACGAACCGCCGACGCCGGTCCGCATTTCGTGCGATGCGCACCGAACAAGGGATCTCTCCGGCGGTGAGCTCGAGCTCGAGGGCTGCGCCTCCCCGGCGATACTCGAATCGCTGACACTGATCGGGGAGCACACCGACCAGCGCGCCGAGCACGCTCACGATGTGCGGCAGCCAATCCGCGAAGACAGGAACGCTCGCGTCGTATCGCTTCTGCTCCTCGTATCGCTCTTCACTTCGCGGATCGGTCCATTCCACCTCGATCCGTTGCATCGACCCTTCAGAACAGAGAGCGGCAGCGAAGTGCTCGACATATCGCGCGAACAGAAACACGTGCGCCGGAGCGAAGCGAACGCCCCGGTCACGAGCGAGATCAGCAAGCCGCTGCGCCGCCAGCCCGCTCAGCGCCATCGGCTTCTCCACGATGGTCGCCAGGCCCGCAGACAATGCCCAATCCACCGTCGTTTCATGGTCGCCTGCCGCATTGACGACAACGATGGCGTCTCGGCCCGGTTCGGGAGATTCGGGGAGCGCCGACGACAATTGCACTCGACCGCTCAGGGCCCGCTCATCGAGCCAGGCGGACATCGAGCGGACGTTACGGCGCGTGTGTAAAGAGACAGCAGTTCGCGGCGGGACGAGTGTGCATAGGACGTCGAGCAGTACGCGCGCCCACCGACCGCCGCCAATCACCGCGATGCGCTCGGGGCAGAGAGTGATCGGCGTGGCGCGCTCAACGGCCGCCACGCGTCTCGCCGTTCACCGCGAAGTCGTCTGCGCTCACGATGTCGAACACTGGCCCCTGCACACCGTGCTCCATCAGATAGCTCCGGATCTCCTGCGGAATATGCCATGCCAGGTTCAATACCGGCTCGGACCCGCCGCTCTCCGCGAATAGTACGTCGTCGGAGAGGATCGGGACCCGCGTGCCGGGCAGGTAATGTCCGATCTTCATCGAGCCTGGCTTCTCGTACACGGCGGAGATGGAGTCCTGATCGAGGCCGAGGAGCTTGATGAGAATGGCGGCACGGCCCGGGAATGCCTTCGCCTTGAGCTTGCCGTGCTTCGCCACCTGTGAGGCGATGAACGCCTTCTTGCGCGCGCGCCACTGCTCGACGTTGTGCCGCATGGTCGCGAAGCGTCCGAGGAAATGACTTTCACGCTCCTCGAGCGCCGCCCTGTCCACGAAGCTGGCCTGCTTGTTCGCGACACCGCCGAGAAAGACGCGAATATTCCCGCCGTACCGCGACGGAAACTCGACGTCGGACAGCGAAACGCCGAGCGACCGTGCGATGTGGACGAACGACGTGTAGCTGTAGGTGCGCGGATGCTCGTGGTAGAACGTGTCGAACTGATTGCCGTCGAGCACCGAGCCGAGATAGTGGTTCTCGATCACGATGACCGTCTGCGGCCCCATCAGTACCTTCAGCGACCGGATGACCTGGTGGAGGTCCTCGACGTGAGCGAAGACGTTCGTAAACGTGACGAAGTCCGGCGCCCCGTGCTCATCGCGCACCTGCTGGGCGAGGGCCTCCGAGAGGAAGCCGTTGTAGACCACGTGGCCCTGCTGCTCCGCATCGCGATAGGCGCCGGTCGGCTCGATGCCGAGCGTGGCCGCACCCTTGTCGCGGAAAAAGCCCAGCAAGCTTCCGTCGTTGCATCCGACGTCAAGAACGCGCTTGCAGGAGAGGCTGCCGAAACGCCGCTCGCACGAGTCCACGAGATTGGCCATTCCCTTCAGCACATCGGCGGTGAAGCGCGACCGATAGTGGTAGGACGTGGGGAAGAGCTCATGCTTTGGGACCTGGAAGCGCTGGTGCGCCGTCCGGCACACCTCGCAGAACAGGATGTCGATCGGGAACTCCCGGCAGGTCCGCTCGCTTCCGACTTCGACGAGATCGTCGCACATGGGGTGCGCCCCCAGATCGAGGACGGGCGTCAATCGCGTGTTGCCACAAACTTCACACGTGCTGATTCGGTGTACGGCGGTAGTCATTGAGTGGTCCTCGTCGTCAGGTCACGCCGAACAAACGTAAAGTTCGACCCCTCGATCCAGAAGTAGTCGTACCCGTGATCGAGCAGACTCTGAATCGATCCGCGTATCTTCGCCACGCGCTCCGGTGTCGCGTACTTCGCCAACTCGTCGAACTCGATGCACAGCACGTCGATTGCCAACGCATCCTCGACGACTGTCTGAATCACGGTGTGCTCGGCCCCCTCGATGTCCATCTTCAACAATGCGATCGAGGCGTGGCCGTTGCTCTGGAAGACTTGCCTTAACCGCTTCGTCGGGACCTCGATGTATTCGGTCGTGCTATCGAGATTCGTGATGCTGTGGGAGACCCCGTGTTCCTCACCAGGGACGTAGAATCTGACCGTGTCCTCCTTGTCCCAGATCGCGACCTCAGCGAATCGGTACTCTGGAATGCCGTGTGTGTGCGCAGCCACGTGGGCGATGGCGCGAGGCGTGGGATCGAACGCGTACACGGTGCAGCCATAGGTCCGAATCAGCTCGAGATCGAAGGTGATGTCCTCTCCGCATCCGATGCAGTAGCAAACCGACGCTTCATTGAGCAGCGTCCGTGGGATCGTCCAGCCGGCCTCGCCGCCCAGGCGTACCTTTCGTCGCCAGTTGCCAAGGGAGCGTAGGAGGGGCCAAGTGATGCCAAGCTTCCGCGAGAAGCGGAGGCTGTGATAGAAATAGATGGCCCATTGGGGGAGTATTTTCTTGCCGATCTTCTTCAGCAACTGCATAGGAATGCGTTGAAGGAAGGGGAGATGTGGTTCGTCAGCGGCGTGCATCGAAATCGCCGATCTGACGCTCGACGACCTTGGCGAGCGCGGCACGACCGGCCACGTACCCGTCGTTCGTCCATGCCACGGTCTCGTCGAAGCTGAGCCGTGGCGTCCAACCGAGTGCGTGGCGTGCCCGATCGATCGACAGCGAGAGGGCACGGGCCTCGTGCTCGGGCGGCGCGCCGACGACCCGCCAGCGGCGCCGCCCGTCCAGCGATGCCATGGACCGCACGAGCGTCTCCACCGTCCGGTCGCCGTCAGCCCCAGGGCCAAAGTTACAGGCCTCGACCAGCGGCCGCGCAGAGCGTGCGTGAGCTGCGAGAGCGAGATACCCGGACAGGGGCTCGAGAACGTGCTGCCAGGGTCGAGTGGACGTCGGGTTACGCAGCTCGACGACTCGGTCCTGGTTCCAGGCTCGGAAGCAATCTGGAACGATCCGGTCCTCGCTGGTGTCGCCACCGCCGAGGACGTTACCTGCCCGGGCCGTCACGACCGTCACACCGGTATCACTCCCAAACGATGCCCGCCACGACGCGACCGCAATCTCGCAGGCCGCCTTGGAGGCGCTGTACGGATCGCGCCCTCCGAGCTCGTCCTCTTCGCGATAGGCGAATTCCCATTCACGGTTCCGATACACCTTGTCCGTTGTCACGACCACCACGGTTACTGGGTAGCCGAGCGCCCGTGCAGCCTCCAAGACGTTCAACGTTCCGCCGACGTTCGTCTCCCAGGTGACCAGTGGCTCACGATAACTACGACGGACGAGCGCCTGCGCCGCCATATGGAAGATCACTTCCGGCCCGGCGCGCGCGATGGCCACCGTCAGCTCGGCCGGCTGTCGGATGTCGCACACGATGTGCTCGAGGCGCTCGGACAGCCGCAGCAAGGAAAAGAGCGCGTCGGGCGACTCCGGCGGCAGGGAAATGCCCGAGACTCGCGCCCCCCGCTGCAGCAGCCACTCGCACAGCCAGGCGCCCTTGAATCCGGTATGTCCCGTCACGAGGACGCGAAGGTCGCGCGCATCGAGAACGGCCTGTCGGGTACGTTGCCGGGTCACCAGACCTTCCATGCAGCGCGCCCCTCGTCCCACAGGCGGTTGAGGAGCAAAAACTCCTGGTACGTATCCATCGGCTGCCAGAAGCCATCATGGGCGTAGCACCCCAACTGTCTCTCGCGTGAGAGGGCTTCGAGCGGACCCTGCTCGAACACCAGCCCTGGATCGTCGTCCAAGTAGCTGAACAGGCGACGATCGGCCACGAAGTACCCACCGTTGATGCGTCCCGCCGACGTCTGCGGCTTCTCGAAGAACGTCGTCACCACGCCATCGGTGACCTGAAGCTCGCCCCACCGACCAGGCGGCCGAACACCGGTCAGCGTCAGCGTCCGGCCGCTCTGCCGGTGTTGTGCGATCGACGCCGTGATGTCGACGTTCCCGACACCGTCGCCGTACGTGAGCAAGAATTCCCGGTCATCGCCCAGGTATTTCTCGATGCGCTTGATGCGGCCGCCTGTCATCGTTTCCTGCCCGGTATCGGCCATCGTGATACTCCAACCGTGCTCTTCCACATCCGAGTAAAACTCGATACCGGCGGGGTCGCCGATGCGAAGCTTCACGTCAGAGATCATCCAGTGCAGGTTGCGGAACCAGTCCTTGATGACCTCTCCCTTGTAGCCAAGGCACAGAATGAACTCGGTGTGCCCATGGGCCGCGTAAGTCCGCATGATGTGCCAGAGAATCGGGCGGTTGCCGATCGGCACCATCGGCTTGGGTCGATACTCCGTCTCCTCTCGGAGTCGAGTCCCTTTGCCACCGCACAGAATGACGACTTTCATCGGATCGAATGTCTTGGCGAACGGAAGTTCACGTGCCTGCTATGACCGACGTTTTCCGGACTCGGCCGAGGCGACTGAGCAGGAATTTCGCCCCGCGTCTCAGATCGCCCGCGAGCACTCTGCCCACGGCCGTCGTGACTGCACCCCACGCGATCGCGAGCGGTCGGGGCAAGCGGATGGTCGGCGCGAGCCAGAGGGTGAACAGCCACCGGTTGCCAAACCGCTTGGCGAACTGTTCGTACGTCACGTTCAAGTCACCCCGACCCGACGTTCGGAGGTCGAAGAGGTAGAATGGGTAGTAGCTCAGCATCTTGTCCCGTTCGATCGTACGAATGGTCTCGGGCTTCAGGCCGAGCGGAACGTGGGCATCCATGATCTGCCATAGCTCGCGCACGAAAACCGTCGCATACTCGTAGGCGAACGAGTTCTGTCGTTTGCTGGCGAGCAGATACCTCTCGACGTACAGATTCGCGTCGGCAGCCAGCGCGGCTCGGATCGTGAGGTGAAAGACCGCGAGGTCGCTCGTGATGAACTGCCGGCTGTCCACGCCCGCGAGCAGGGACTTGTTGATGACGTTGGCCGACGTCAGGGTAAAGTAGCGACTGGTGGCCACGAGGAACTGATTTGCGTCCTCGAACACACGCTCGCGGCCCGCGCCCCCAGGATTCTCGCCACGGAAATCGACGTCGAAACCGAAGGGCCGGACGCAGACCACGCCGAAATCGCGCTCTCGAAGGCGGTCGACCAGCAGGGCGAGCGCGCCGTCGACGAAGAGATCGTCGTCGCCGAGCATCAGGACGTACTTCCCACCGGCGAGATCGTAGCACTGCGCGAAGTTGAGGGCCCATCCGAGGTTCTTCTCATTGCGGACATACCGCACTGGGAGGCCTGCCGCGATGGCCCGCGTGACGACGGCCGGGGTCTCGTCGGGGCTGCAGTTGTCGCTCACCAGAACTTCGACTGTTCCGGGTGCAACGGTCGCCAGTTCGGTCCGCAGTTGGGCGAGGTTCTGCTCAAGGAAACTGGCTCGATTGTAGGTCGGAATCGCGATCGACAGGAGCGGCCGCGTGACAGGAGCTTCGGAGTGATTCATGGGTCGTAAAGCGGGCGGTCGGCCTCGGCGAAGGCAATATAGCGCCACCACGCGAAGGCGACGACTCCCTGCGTCGGCCGCCACTTGCCTTGGCTCGCGTTTTCCGCGAGAATGCCGAGGTCCGCCGGAAGCCGCTCCCAGAGTACAATCAACTGAATTACGCCGGAGCCCAGGTCGAGTCAAGGCACGCCCCCGCTCACGAGCGCCACGCCGGGCGGGGGCGTGTCACAGGTTCGACGCGCGCGATCGCCATCGTCGGCGATGGTCGGTCGACATGATGCGCTCGGCGTTGCGGCGCGACGCACCAACCATGAGACCATATCAAGTCTGCACGAACTGCGTGATGGATACGACGGACTCCGAGATCACGTTCGACACCAATGGAGTCTGCGACCATTGCACCAACTTCTACGAGCACACTCTTCCGGCCTGGCACACCGACGAGCGCGGATGGAACGAGCTTCAGCAGATCGTCGAGAAGATCAAGAAGGAAGGGGAGGGTAAGGACTTCGATTGCATCATGGGGGTGAGCGGCGGCATCGACAGCTCGTACCTCATGTACGTCGCGAAGGAGAAACTCGGGCTGCGCCCGCTGGTGTTCCACGTCGACGCAGGCTGGAACTCACAGGAGGCGGTGAACAACATCGAGAAGCTGGTGGATAAGCTGGGGCTCGATTTGTTCACCGAGGTGATCGATTGGGAGGAGATACGGGACCTGCAGCTCGCCTACTTCAAGGCCGGCGTGCCGCACATCGACGTTCCCCAGGACCACGCCTTCTTCGCGACGATGTACCACTTCGCGGACAAGCACGGGATCAGATACATCCTGACCGGCGCCAACTTCTCCACGGAGTGCGTCAGGAATCCCGTCGAATGGATGTACTTCCAGTCCGATGTCCGGCAGATCAAGGACATCCACGAGCGATTCGGCACGCGACCGCTCAAGAACTATCCGCTCAGCAACATCCTTCGCCATAAGATCTACCTGCGATACGTTAAGGGAATCCGTGTGGTGCGGCCGCTCAATTATGTGCCCTACCACAAGGAGGAGGCGATGCAACTGCTCGTGGAAAAATTCGGCTGGCAGCGGTACCCGCAGAAGCATTTCGAGTCGCGTTTCACGCGATTCTACGAAGGGTACTGGCTTCCGAAAAAGTTCGGCTACGACACGCGGAAGGTGCAGTTCTCGAGCCTGATTCTCACGAAGCAGATGACCCGTGAGGAGGCACTCGAGAAGCTTTCGCACCCCGCGTACGACGAAGGCACGATCGACCACGACTTCGAGTATGTTGCAACGAAGCTCGGGATCAGCGTCCAAGAGCTCAAGAGCTACATGGACGCTCCGAACAGGACGTACCGGGACTACAAGTCGCAGCGCAGCGTGTTCGCCGTCGGCGCCGGGGTCATGAAGGCGTTGGGCCTGGAGCGAGGAGGGAAGCGATGATCGCCATCGTCAACTACGGGTCGGGGAATATTCAGGCCATCGGCAACATCTATGGCCGACTGAACATTCCTTTCGTCGTCGCGTCTACGCCGGACGAGCTGCTGTCGGCCGAGAAGATACTGCTACCTGGCGTCGGAGCGTTCGATCAGGCGATGGGTGAGCTCGAGCGGTCAGGCATGCGTCGCGCACTGGACGAGCTCGTCCTGGAAATGCACCGACCGATCCTCGGCATCTGCGTCGGCATGCAGTTGCTCGCCAGGAGCAGCGATGAGGGGACGGCTGCGGGGCTGGGCTGGATCGACGGTGTGGTGAAGCGCTTCGACGAGTCCACGTTCGACCAGGCGACCCACCTTCCCCACATGGGGTGGAACACCGTCGAGCCGACCGGTTCGCATCCCCTTTTCGATCAGGTGGACCTGGGAACGGGCTACTACTTCCTGCACTCCTACCACTTCACGTGCCGCGACGCCGCCGATGTGCTGGCGGAGACCGACTACGGCGTACGCTTCACGTCGGCCGTACGTCGCGGCAACGTCTATGGCGTGCAGTTCCACCCGGAGAAGAGTCACCGGGCGGGTATCCAACTGCTCAAGAACTTCGCGTTGTACGACGCCTGACCCCGCGGGCGTGCCCTGCTCGCGGCACGCTCGCGCCGCGGACGAGATCCTGATTCGCGACAACCGCCTGATAGTGGAGACGAATGCTGCGACCGAGAATCATTCCCTGCCTCCTCGTGCACAAGAGGGGGCTGGTCAAGACCGTTCGCTTCGGCAGCCCCAAATACGTCGGCGACCCGATCAATGCAGTCAAGATCTTCAATGAGAAGGAGGTCGATGAGCTGATCGTGCTCGACATCGACGCCACCGCGCAGGGGGCGGAGCCCGACTACGTGATGATCCGCAATCTGGCTGCCGAGTGCCGCATGCCGCTGTGCTACGGAGGCGGCGTGAAGACGATGGAGCAGGCCGTCAAGATCATCAAGATGGGCGTGGAAAAGGTCGCCTTGAGCTCGGCGGCCGTCGAGAACCCCAGGCTGGTCTCCGAGATCGCGCGGTTCGTCGGCAACCAGAGCGTGGTCGTCGTTCTCGACGTCAAGAAGGACGCCCGCACCGGGGCGTACGAGGTGTGGACCCACAACGGACGAAAGAACTCCCATCTCGAGCCGGCGGCGCTGGCGAGAAAGCTCGAGGAGCTTGGCGCCGGCGAGGTCACCGTGAACTCGATCGACCACGACGGCGTGATGAAGGGCTACGACACCGAGCTCGCCAGGAAGGTGCGTGACGCCGTGACTGTTCCCATGACAATGCTGGGTGGTGCCGGGAGTCTCCGCGACATTCAGACGCTCATCAAGGAGTTTGGGATCATCGGTGCTGCTGCCGGCAGCTTGTTCGTGTTCAAGGGCGTTTACAAGGCCGTGCTGATCAACTATCCGAATCGCGCCGAAAAGCACGCGATCACGGCAGACATCTTTGCCGGAGCGCGCGCTTGAGGCAGGTTCTTCAGAGTCTGAGGACGGGCGCGACCGAAGTGGCCGACCTTCCATGCCCTGCGATTCGCCGGGGTGACGTGCTCATTCGGACGACTCGATCGCTCGTATCAGTCGGCACCGAGCGCATGCTCGTGGAGTTCGGAAAGGCGGGATGGATCGAGAAGGCCCGGCAGCAGCCCGACAGGGTGAAGATGGTCGTGGACAAGATCCGCACCGACGGACTGTTTCCAACCCTCGAGGCCGTACTCAACAAGCTCGATCAGCCCCTTCCGCTCGGATACTGCAACGTCGGCGTGGCCATGGAGATCGGCGACGGCGTTCGCGGCTTCGCCGTCGGCGATCGTGTCGTCTCGAACGGTCACCACGCGGAAGTCGTGAGCGTGCCGAAGAACCTCTGCGCCAAGGTGCCGGACAGCGTCTCGGACGATGAGGCAGCGTTCGCCGTGATCGGGGCCATCGGACTGCAAGGCATCCGTCTGGTTCAGCCGACGCTCGGCGAAGCGGTCGTCGTGACGGGCCTCGGGCTGATCGGGCTTGTGACGGTACAGCTGCTTCGTGCGCATGGCTGTCGCGTGCTGGGCATCGACTTCGACCCCGAGAAGCTCGCCCTGGCGCGGCGGTTCGGCGCCGACGTCGTGGATCTCGGAAAGGGTGAGGATCCGATCGCCGTGGCGAGCGCGTTCTCGCGCGGCCGGGGCGTGGATGCCGTACTCATCACGGCGTCCACCAAGAGCAGCGAGCCGGTGCACCAGGCGGCACTCATGTGCCGCAAGCGTGGGCGCATCGTGCTGGTCGGCGTCGCCGGCCTTGAGCTCTCGCGCGCAGACTTCTTCGAGAAGGAGCTGAGCTTCGCCGTCTCCTGCTCGTACGGGCCAGGGCGCTACGACGCGAACTACGAGGAGAAGGGATTCGATTACCCTGTGGGCTTCGTCCGCTGGACGGAGCAGCGGAACTTCGAGGCAGTGCTCGACATGATGGCGGATCACCGCCTCGACGTGAGACCGCTCATCTCGCACCGGATCCCGATCAACGAGGCGGAGCGCGCTTATGAGCTCGTGGCGGGCGCCGCGCCGTCATTGGGCATCCTGCTCGAGTATGCCGCGCCGTCGGAACGATCGAACGCCCAGCTTCGTCGCTCCACGGTCTCTCTGCGCGGCAGTGAGCAACGTGAGCGCAATGCGACGAAGAGACCTGGCGCGCCGAAGGTGGCGTTCGTCGGCTCGGGCAACTACGCCGGCGCGGTGCTGATCCCCGCGTTCAAGGCGGCGGGTGCCGAGCTCGGAACCGTGGCGTCGCAGCGGGGGGTCACGGGCCTCCATGCGGGCCGCAAATTCGGCTTCGAGGCGACGACGACGGAGACCGACGGCGTGTTCACCGACCCGTCCGTTGATGCCGTCGTCATCTCCACGCGCCATGACACCCATGCTGCCCTCGTGCGCCGCGCGCTGGAGGCAGGCAAGCACGTGTTCGTCGAAAAGCCGCTCGCGCTGAGGCTCGAGGAGCTGACGGAGATCGAGCGCGCACACGAGGCGGCAGGTGGGGAGGGGAACGCGCCGCTGCTGATGGTCGGTTTCAATCGCCGATTCGCGCCGCAAGTGCGCCAGATGAAGGAGTTGCTGGGCGGCGTGACTGAACCGAAAGCTTTCGTGATGACAGTGAACGCCGGGGCGATCCCGGCGGAGCACTGGACGCAGGATCCCACCGTCGGGGGTGGCCGGATCGTCGGCGAGGCGTGCCATTTCATCGACTTGCTTCGCTTCCTGGCGGCCGCGCCGATCGTCGATTTTCAGGCAGCGTCGATCGGCGCCGCAACGGAAGCGCGAGTGACCGACGACAAGGCGAGCATCACCCTGCGCTTCGCGGATGGCTCGCTCGGCACGATCCTGTACCTGGCCAACGGCCACAAGTCATTCCCGAAGGAGCGGCTCGAAGTATTCACGGGAGGCCGCATCCTGCAACTGGACAACTTCCGCCGGCTCTCGGGCTTCGGCTGGCCCGGCTTCAGAGGGATGAACCTCTGGCGACAGGACAAGGGTCAGAGGGCGTGCGCCGAGGCGTTCGTGAATGCGGTGCACGGCGGCACGCAATCGCCAATTTCCTTCGACGAGCTGATGGAAGTGAGCCGCGTGACGATTCAGGTGGCCGAGACGCTGCGCTGAGGCACGCGCGGCGTCAGTGCCATACTTGGACGGGAGTGAAGCGGTTGGTCGACGTTCCCAACGCGGAGAACTGGAAGCCCTCCGCTCACCGCCGCAGGCGCCAGCCGGGTCGTGTCCGAACCATCGCAAAGAGCTTGGGCTTGCCGGTCGCGTTGTCGACGGCGCGCCTGTCCGCCGTGCTCGTGCCGAGCGTCCACCGCTCCTGCGCGATACCCGCGCTCGTTGGTGCTGTTCACCCCCGCGAAGACGCGGCCGCCCCCTCCGTCGCGCTCCCGGAGCAGGACACGAGTGTCGCGATTACGACAAGTCGAAGGGGAGGGTGCAGATGCCCCCTGGAACGGATATGGGTAGGACCGAGGGGCCGATCTCTCCCCTTCGTTTCATAGCTACAAAGCTGCTAGAATTGCATGGCATCGACAAGCGTTCCAGTTCTACGATCCTACCCCGTGCGATCACCAGGGCGGGTGTCCTCGGCCTGCCCTAAACGGCGGGCCCGTCCTACCTTAGCTGGTCCAAGTCAACATCGCCTTCCCGTCCCATCAATCGTGACTTCAGTCACCAACCGTCCAGCGAGAAGCATCGTCCAGGAATCCGATCTCTCGGATCACGTCGTAGTCGCGACCAGCGCGAGACGCGAGTGCCGCTGATCGACATCATCGCCGGGGCACGGCCCAACTTCATGAAGATCGCGCCGATCATTCGCGCTCTGGATTCGCATCGGGCCTCGGGGGGGGCGCTCCGCTACCGTCTCGTTCATACCGGCCAGCACTACGACGCGCGCATGTCGGGTGACTTCTTCACGCAGCTCGGCATTCCCGAGCCCGACGTGAACCTCGAAGTCGGCTCGGGAACGCAGGCTGAGCAGACGGCGGCGATCATGACGCGGTATGAGCGACTGCTCCTGGACGCACCCTCGTCCCTCTGTCTCGTCGTCGGCGACGTGACGTCGACGATGGCCTGTGCCATCGCCGCGCAGAAGCTCCACATCGCGGTCGCGCACGTCGAAGCGGGCATCCGCTCGGGCGACTGGACGATGCCCGAGGAGATCAACCGCATGGTGACGGACGCGATCACCGACTACTTCTTCACCACATCCGAGGTGGCGAACGCCAACTTGCGCCGGTCGGGCGTTGCCGACGAGCGTATCTTCTTCGTCGGTAACACCATGATTGACACACTCCTGGCGAATCTGCACCGCCTGTGCCCTCCGAAGTTCTGGGACGAGCTCGAGTTGCGCGCCGACGAGTACTTCGTCGCCACACTGCATCGTCCGGCGAACGTCGATCAGTTGCACCAGCTCGAGGCAATGCTCGCGGCGATAGGAGACGGATGTCGCGGCCTGCCGGTGGTTTTTCCTGTACATCCGCGGACGGCAAAGACGCTCCAGGAGCTGCCGACGCTACCGCGGAATATCAAGCTCGTCGAGCCGCAACCGTACCTGGAGTTCGTCTACCTCGCGAAGCATGCGAAGGGTGTGATCACCGACTCCGGCGGAATCACCGAGGAGACGACGGTCCTGGGCGTTCCGTGCATGACGCTGAGGAACAGCACCGAACGGCCGGAGACCGTCACCATCGGGACGAACGTGCTGGTTGGCACCGATCCGACACGACTGAAGCCAGCCCTAGACACCTTGTTCGCGGGGGCGTGGAAGCGGGGGACAATTCCCGAGAAATGGGATGGCAAGGCGGGAGAGCGGATCGTTGCCACGCTCGAGCGTCAGCTGTACGTCACGCGCGCTTGATGCCTCCGCTGGCAACATACTGGCACACGCTGCGACATCTGCGCCCCGTGCAACTCTACGGGCGCGTCTGGTTCCGTCTGGCGAGGCCTCGCGTCGATGGCCGTCCGGCACCGCGCGTGCGCGCAAGGCCGAGTCGCGATTGGACGGCACCGGCGGCTCATGCCATCACCCTCGTGGCACCTGATCGTTTTTGCATGCTGAATCAGTCCCACAGCATCGCTGAACGCGGCTGGGATGATCCCCAGCTCGACAAGCTCTGGCGCTATAACCTCCACTATTTCGACGATCTGAGCGCCGGCCCGGCGGCCGATCGCACCGCTTGGCAGCGCGCGCTCCTGTCGCGCTGGGTGGCCGAGAATCCACCGGGCATTGGAACGGGATGGGACCCGTATCCGACCTCGCTGCGCATCGTGAACTGGATCAAGTGGGCGCACGCCGGGAACCCGCTCCCCGTCGAATGTGTGCAGAGCCTTGCCGTGCAAGTGCGGTGGCTCGCGCGCCGCCTGGAGTGGCACCTACTGGGCAATCACCTCTTCGCCAACGCGAAGGCGCTGGTGTTCGCAGGCACGTACTTCGATGGCGCGGAGGCCGAGGCCTGGCTGGCACAAGGGCTCGACATCCTGGCGCGCGAGATCCCCGAGCAGATCCTCGTCGACGGCGGCCATTTCGAGCGCAGCCCGATGTATCACGCGCTGGCCGTCGAGGACATGCTGGATCTCGTCAACGTGACTCGCACGTACGCAGACCTCATTCCCCGGGCTTGGAGAGCAGCAGTTGCCAACTGGACTCCTCGCATCGCTGCAATGCGCCGTTGGATGCTCGCCATGCGGCATCCGGATGGTGAGATCGGGTTCTTCAATGATGCGGCGATCGGCGTCGCGCCGGCGCCGAGCGCGATCGAGGCTTACGCGGAGCGGCTGGGACTCGGGACTTCTCCCCCCTCGGCAGATCGCGTGACCTCCCTCGAACCGAGCGGCTACATCCGCGTGGAAGACGGTCCCTTGGTCGCCCTGCTGGACGTTGCACCGGTTGGGCCCGAGTATCTGCCGGCACACGCCCACGCCGACACGCTCTCGTTCGAGCTTTCGATGTATGGCCAGCGCCTGTTCGTAAATTCCGGAACCTCGTGCTATGGCTTCGGCGCCGAGCGACTCCGCCAGCGGGGTACGGCTGCCCACAACACCGTCATCGTGAACGATGTCGACTCGTCCGAAGTATGGAGCGGCTTTCGTGTCGCGCGTCGCGCGCGGCCGGTGGGCCTCTCCCTCACGATGCACCCCGATGTCGTCGTGAGCTGCGCACACGACGGCTACCGACGATTGCCCGGACGGCCGGAGCACCGTCGACAGTGGACCTTCTCCGGCGGTATGCTCACAGTCGAAGACCGGCTCACCGGTTCCTTCGGCTCGGCTGACGCGCGGTTCCATCTGCATCCCGATGTCGCGGTCACGGACGTGGTCGACCGCCGCCATGAGGTCGCGGTCACGCTACGGCTACCGCGGGGGCAGCGTGCACGTTTCTCGGTCACGCGCGGCTCGCTCCGCCTCGAGCCGGCTACCTGGCACCCGGAGTTTGGCCTGGCTGTCGCCAATCAGTGTCTCGTGGTACGGCTCGACGGCGGAACGTCTCGCATTCATCTAACTTGGGCCGGCGACGCGTGAAGATTCTCGTTCTCACGTTCTATTATGCGCCCGATCTGAGCGCCGGCTCGTTTCGCGCTACGGCACTCGTGGATTCGCTGGCGCGAGTGCTTCCGGACGGGGCCGAGATCGACGTCGTCACCACGCTGCCCAACAGATATCACTCCTTTGCCAGCGACGCGGCGGCGCATGAGCGCCGGGGTCGCGTGTCGATCACGCGGATTGCGCTGCCGAGCCACCAGAGCGGCATGCTCGATCAGTCGCGCGCATTCATCACTTTCGCTCGCCGAGCCCTGGTGGAGGCACGGAGCGGCTACGATCTCGTGTTCGCAACATCGAGTCGGTTGATGACCGCCGTCCTCGGCACCTGGATTGCCCGCCGCAGCAACGCGAGACTCTATCTGGACGTCCGCGACATCTTCGTTGACACCATCAAGGATGTCGTCGCACGGCCGGTAGCCTGGATCACCAAGCCGCTCTTCTCGCTGGCGGAGCGGTGGGCCGTGTCTCGTGCGGACAAGGTGAACCTCGTCTCGCGGGGCTTCGCAAGCTACTTCGAGCCGCGCTATCCGGGACGGCGATTCTCATACTTCACCAACGGCATCGATGATGAGTTTCTCGTGTCTGCCGACGAGCGCACGCCCGCGCGGGCTCTCCTTGACCGTCGCGAGCCCATCACGGTGCTGTACGCAGGCAACCTCGGAGAGGGACAGGGCCTTCATGCGATCCTCCCCGAGCTCGCATGCCGTATGGGATCCCGGGTCCGCTTTCAGATCATCGGGGGTGGTGGCCGCAAACAGTTGCTCGAGCAGCAGCTACTCGCCCGCGGTGTCACGAACGTCGAGATGCGACCGCCCGTCGCGCGCGGCGAGCTCCTGGAGCTCTATCGCGCCGCCGACGTGCTCTTCCTGCACCTCAACGATTACGAGGCGTTCAAAAAAGTGCTTCCGTCGAAGATCTTCGAGTATGCGGCTCTCGGAAAGCCGATCTGGGCAGGTGTCGCCGGTTACGCGGCGGATTTCATCCGCTCGCAAGTGAGCAACGCAAGTGTATTTCCTCCGTGCGACGCCGAGGAGGCTGAGCGAACGTTCGGCCAACTCATCCTGGCGGACACACCACGGCGTGAGTTCCTCGCGCAGTACTCGCGCGCCAACATCAGTCGCGCCATGGCGGCGGACGTGCTGTCGCTCGCACAGGAGCACTGAAGTGCGCGTACTCGTCACCGGTGCCAGCGGCTTCATCGGACGCGCAATTGTGGAGCGACTCCGCTTGACGGGCGACCTGGAGGTCCGTGCGGCAATTCGTCGCTCAACTACGCCGCCTGCTGGATTGGTGGACTTCGTGCGTATCAGCGATCTCGCCGGCGCCGACTGGGGCGAAGCCCTGCAGGGTGTCGACGCGGTGATCCACACGGCGGCACGGGTGCACGTGATGCGGGACGCCGCAGCCAACCCACTCGCCGAATTCCGCCGCGTGAACGTCACCGGGACGCTGAGCCTCGCCCGGCAAGCGGTGCGCGCCGGCGTGCGTCGATTCGTCTTCATCAGCTCGATCAAGGTGAATGGCGAGGCCAGGGCGGCTGGCCGGACGTTCACCGCGGCGGAGCCACCCGCTCCGGTCGACCCCTACGGCATCTCCAAGGCTGAGGCGGAGGACGGGCTCCGTGCCATTGCGATGAAGACGGGCCTGGAAGTGGTGATCATCAGGCCGGTGCTCGTCTACGGCCCAGGGGTAAAGGGCAATTTCCATTCACTGCTTCGTTGGCTCCGAATGGGGTTGCCACTCCCTTTCGGGTCGATTCGAAACCGGCGCAGCTTCGTTGCGCTCGACAATCTCGTTGATCTCGTGCTGACTGTGTTGCGTCATCCTAATGCCGCCAACCGCACCTTCCTCGTCAGCGACGACGAGGATCTTTCCACCCCCGAGCTGCTTCGGCGCGCTGCCGCGAGCCTCGGCGTTCGTGCTCGCTTGGTACCCGTGCCGGCGTTTCTGATCGAGGCGACCGCGTCGCTGCTCGGACGCAGCGCGATGGCGACCCGGCTGTGCGGGTCGCTCCAGGTGGACATCAGCGACACGCGCGAGATTCTGGGCTGGAGCCCGCCCTGCAGCGTAGACGAAGCGTTGGCACGCACTGCCGAAGCGTTTCTCGGCGGTGAGCGTCCATGACGATCGCACGATTGCTCGCAGTTGTCTTTGCTGCGGTGTTCGGAGCCTCCCTCGTTGGCACGGGGTTGCTCCGCCGGTACGCGCTGGCGCGCAGCGTCCTCGACATTCCTAATAGCCGCAGCTCGCACACCGTGCCCACTCCTCGCGGCGGTGGCGGCGCGGTCGTGGTCGCGTTCCTCCTGGGCATGATCGTGCTCTGGAATGCCGGAATCGTCGCCACGCAAACCGCCGTCGCCATCGGGGGAGCAGGCGTGATCGTCGCTCTCATCGGGTTTCTGGACGACCACCGATCTGTGGCCGCGCGATGGCGGCTTCTCGCACACACTGTGGCGGCGGGTTGGGCGCTCGCATGGCTCGGGGGTCTGGCACCGGTCGAGCTGTTTGGAGCGGTTGCTCGGCTCGGATGGCTTGGAAATGTTTTGGCGGTGCTGGCGCTCGTGTGGCTGCTCAACTTGTACAACTTCATGGATGGCATCGATGGCATCGCGGGTGTGGAGGCCGTCACCGTGTGCTTCGGCGCCGTCGTGATCTACTGGCTGCGTCAGTCCGCACCCGCAGAGAGCGCGCTTCCCCTCCTGCTCGGGGCGGCGTCCCTCGGTTTTCTGCTGTGGAACTTCCCGTCTGCAAAGATCTTCATGGGAGACGCCGGGAGTGGCTTTGTCGGCCTGATACTCGGCGTGCTGGCGATCCGTGGTGCGTCGCTCGAACCTGATTATCTCTGGAGCTGGGTCGTCCTGCTCGGCGTCTTCGTGGTCGACGCGACCGTGACATTGATGCGCAGGTTGATGCGCGGCGAACGGGTATACGAGGCGCACCGCAGCCACGCCTATCAGCGCGCTACTCGGCGCTTGGGAGGGCACGTGCCCGTGACACTCGTCGTGGGCGCCATCAATGTCTTCTGGTTGCTCCCGGTGGCGTTGCTCATCGGCCTTGGCCGACTCGATGGTGCGCTGGGCGCGCTGATAGCCTACCTGCCGCTCACGATCCTCGCGGCAAAGCTGGGTGCAGGCACCGAGTGCGATGTGCTGCCCGTGCGGCGGCCATCAGCGATGTAGTGCATGCGCGTCGACGTATGCGAGGACCTCGGCGGCGCTCACGGTCGCTGCGCCGAGCTTCCCGACCTCGATCCCGGCCGCGACGTTCGCGATCGCCGCCGCCTCCCTCGCTGAGCCACCGGCGGCGAGCACGCCGGCCAGGTATGCGGTGACGGTGTCGCCGGCGCCGACGACATCATAGACCTCGCGCGCTACGGTTGGCACGCGCGCGATCTCGCCGCCAGCCGAAAACAACGCCATTCCGCGGTCACCGAGCGTGAGGAGGATGTGCTCCACGCCAAGCCGCTGCAGCGTCGCCGGCACGGCATCGGGATGCTCCACGTCGACCGCGGCGCCCAGGGCGGCCTCGAGCTCCCGGCGGTTCGGCTTGAACACCGTCGCTCCGCGATACGCGAAGAAGTTCCTGAACTTGGGGTCGACGACGATGGGTAGCTTTCGCGCCGAGGCCTGATCGATCGCCTCCCGGATCACGGCCGGCACGAGCACGCCCTTGTTGTAGTCCTCGAGGACGATGGCGTCGGCATCGCGCACCGCGTCGCGCACCGCCGCGAGCAACCGCTCCATGTCACGCCCTGCAAGGTCCGCATCGTCCTCCTCGTCCACCCGGACCAGTTGCTGCGAGCGCGCTACGATGCGCGTCTTTTGCGTGGTCGGGCGGTCCACTCTCACCAATGACCGCCCATCCTCTCCGATCGCGCGCAGCATGGCGGTGAGCATCTCGCCGCCGCGATCGTCTCCGATCGCACCGACGAGCGTGCACTTCGCGCCGATCGCCACGACGTTCTGTGCGACGTTCGCCGCTCCGCCGAGTGCGTGCTTCCGCTCCCGGACGCGCACCACCGGTACCGGTGCCTCCGGAGAGATCCGCTCGACATCTCCAATGAGGTAAACGTCGAGCATCGCGTCGCCGACTACGACGACACGCTTCCCCTGCGCCCGGTCGAGTAGCTCCGTCAATCGAGCGCGCGACAGTGTCTGAGTCATGTCCTCGCCAACGTAGGTCACGACTGGCGCACGGTCAACTGACCTGCTGCTGAGCGAGGCTGTTGCGCACCACCGACCGTCGATGCATTCATGTCCGCGTCCCTGCCGTACGTCGCGCGCGGTCACGGCGCTCATGGCTTGCACCCAATCATCGCTTGGCAAATCCGGAGAGTCAGGGAAGGTGCTGTTCAATTCCTTGAAGTTCGCGATCTTCTTCCCCGTCGTCACGACGCTGTACTTCGCGCTGCCCCACCGCGCGCGGTGGGCTCTATTGCTCCTGGCGAGCTGCGTGTTCTACGTGGTGGCGGTTCCGGCATACATCGGCGTGCTTGCGCTCACGATCACGGTCGACTACTGGGCGGCGATTCGGATCGAACAGTCGCTCGGGGCGCGTCGGCGGCGGTTTCTGGTGGCAAGCGTCGTCTCGACGTGCGTCATTCTGTTCATCTTCAAGTACCTCAATTTCTTCGACGACTCCGCGGCATGGGCGGCGCGGGCGATGGGCTATTCGTACGATGCGATGACCGTTCGGCTCCTCGTTCCGATCGGGCTCTCCTTTCATACCTTTCAAAGCCTGAGCTACGTCATCGAGGTCTATCGCGGAAACCAACGTGCGGAGCGCCATTTCGGCATCTATAGCCTGTATGTCATGTTCTTTCCGCAGCTGGTCGCCGGTCCGATCGAACGTCCCCAGCGACTGCTGCACCAGTTCCGCGAGGAGCATCACTTCGAGGCCGAGCGGGTGCGGCAAGGCATCGAGCGGATGGGCTGGGGGTTCGTGAAGAAGTCCGCGATCGCCGATCGTCTCGCGCCCCTCGTCAACGTCGTCTACGACAATCCGCACGCCAGCCCAGGATTGCCAGCGCTTACGGCGACGATTCTGTTCGCCTTCCAGATCTACTGCGACTTCTCCGGCTACTCGGACATCGCGATGGGATCGGCCCAGGTGATGGGCTTTCGACTCTCGCGCAATTTCGACCGGCCATATTTCGCGACGTCGCTCGGAGACTTCTGGCGTCGCTGGCACATCTCGCTGTCGACCTGGTTTCGTGATTACGTCTACATACCGCTCGGAGGACGGACCGGAGGGCGATGGCGGCATGCTCGGAACATCATGTTGACCTTCGCCCTCAGTGGTCTCTGGCACGGTGCGGCGTGGACGTTCGTATTTTGGGGACTGGTACACGGTGCGGGACTGGCGATCAGCAGTGCACTGACGGCACAGGCAACGGCGAGTGCGGCGATCCCCGGGAAGAGACTCTGGAAGCGCCTCGCGACCTTCGCTTTCGTCTGCGCCGCGTGGATCCTGTTCCGTGCCCGAAGCCTTCCGGACGCGCTGTTCATGTTTCGTCACCTCGGTGTCGCGGTCACGCAGGTCCGAGAATTAGCCCTGGGCACCCTCGGGAATCCCCGTCACGTGCTCTGGCTGGACCAGCCGTCATCGGCGCTTGTGATCGCCCTGCTGCTCATCGGGATTCTTCTGCTCGCGGAGTGGTGGTCCACGCAGCCGCGCGGCAGGCGCGTGCTGACCGCTCGTCGCCCGCTGGTGCGCTGGGCGGCCTCGTACGCATGTCTTCTCGTGATCATTCTGCTGGGTGTCTTCCGTGAAACGCGCTTCATCTACTTTCAATTTTGACGCCCTTCGCGCTTCAGAGACGACCGGTGAGTCGCACGAGGTACGACGGTTGGCACTCTGGCTGAGCGGCTTTCTCCCGATCGTCATTGCCTTCGCGGCGACGACGATCGGGGTCGACCCGGGTCGGGTCATCCGGCTCGGTTTCGGAGATCGTGATGCCTACGAGAAGCAGATCGCGGCGGCGCTGGCGGGCGGTGCGAATCTGACCGGCCTGCTCGCGTTCGACGAACGACTCATGCACCGCTATCTCGCCGCGCGGGACACGACCAGGCCGGAAGCGTTGGTCCTGGGTTCGAGTCGCACGTTGCAAGTTCGGCCCGACGGCAACGATCCGACGCCGGCGCGCAACGCCAGCGTGCCGGGAGCGTCGATGGAGGATCTCGTGGCGTTGTACGGCCTGTACGTGATCAGGCGCGCGGCTCATCCCGGGGTGCTCGTTCTCGGCGTGGATCCCTGGATGCTGAACGCGCGAAGCGGCCAGCATCGCTGGAAGTCGCTTCGTGACGAGTACGTCTCGACGCGCGCAGAGCTCGGTCTTCCCCGGCGCAAGTTCCCGGTAATTGATTGGGACCAAGTCGCTCTGCGTGCCTCCGCCACATTCTCTCCCGATTATCTCAAGACGTCGCTGCGGCTGTTATCGCTGCGCCTGCGCGGTGGCGCGCAGCTGCGCCTCACACGTGAGCGCACGAACGACGAATTCACACGATGGTCCGACGGGAGCATTCGGTACGGAAAGGCCACCCGCGATCTGAGTCTGGGCGACCGTCTGACCGCGGCGAAGGAATACGCCCGAGAAACGCCGATGTATGGGCTCGGCGCGTTCGATCGTGTTGACGACGACGCCCTTGCCGAGCTGGAGGCGCTCATTCGCGATGCGCGGTCGCGCCGGATCGCGGTGGCGATCGTCCTGCCGCCCTACGCTCCGATCGTCTACGCGCGAATGCGATCGGACCCCGCGTACGCGCGTGTAATGACGTCGGAGGAGGCCGTACGGCACGTTGCGTCGCGGAACGGAGTCCGTGTGGTTGGCGCGTACGACCCCGATCGCGCCGGTGCGGAGCCGGGCGACTTCTTCGACGGGATGCATCTATCGGAGGGCGGCGTGGCGAAGGTGCTGCCTTTCGAGATGATTCGCGGCGCGGCGCGGTAGGTACACCAGCGCCGCGGCGCGCGCACGCTCACCGAACAGCCGCGCCCGGCATACCCCTTGCCTACCTTCGGCACCCCGGCTCCTCGCCGCCCGTTCGCCTTTCCGTCCCCGCCGACCACGACGTCTTGCCCGACATCACCGAGCGCCTCGCCGAGGCGACCAAAGCGAAGGTT
>CAYTKA010000021.1:0-44551 GCA_964438255.1 uncultured Gemmatimonadaceae bacterium
CAGACCGTCAGACCGTCAGACCGTCAGACCGTCAGACCGTCAGACCGTCAGACCAGAGAGTCGAGATGAAATCCAGAGGAATCGTCGCTGCGGCTGTGCTCAGCAGCGCGCTGGTGTCGGGAGGATGGCTGATGCAGCGGGGCGGGCGCGCGGCGCCGCGCGACGTCGCGGCACAGGCGCGTCTGTTCGACGAAGTCTTCCAGCACGTGCGCCGCGACTACGTGGACACGATGGCCGACTCCACGCTGTATCGCCGCGCCGCGGCCGGCGTGATCGGCGAGCTGCACGATCCGCATTCGGTCTTTCTCGATCCCAAACGCCTGAGCCGGCTCGAGGAGAGCACGAGCGGTCACTACGCCGGCGTCGGCATTCAGATGGACGTGCGCGACAGCGGCATCACGGTGATCGGCACGCTTCCCGGCACGCCGGCCGAGCGCGCCGGCATCGTGACCGGTGACCGGATCGTGGAGATCGACGGCAAGACGACACATGGCCTCACCTCCGACGAAGCGCTGAAGGCGCTCCGCGGCTCGCCTGGCTCCGTGGTACACGTCCTCATCGAGCGGCCGGGTGTCGGGGCACGGATGCCGTTCACGCTCACGCGCGCAACGATCGAGGTGAATCCCGTCTCGCATGCGCTCATGGTCGGAGACGGAGTCGGGTACGTCGATCTCGCCGTGTTCAGCACGGCGGCGGCGGCGGATCTCGCGCGCGCGGTCGACTCGCTGCGATCGGTGGGCGCGCGCTCGCTCGTGCTCGATCTCCGTGGCGATCCCGGCGGTCTGCTCGATCAAGGAGTGAGCGTGGCGGACCTGTTCCTCGATCAGGGACAGAAGATCGTCTCCACGCATGGGCGCACGCCGGAGGAGAATCGCACCTTCGCCGATCAGCGGCCGCAGCGTTTCGGCGACATGCCACTCGTGGTGCTCACGGACAGCGGGACGGCGTCGGCGAGCGAGATCGTCGCTGGCGCGCTGCAGGATCACGATCGCGCGCTGCTCGTCGGCACGACGACGTACGGCAAGGGAAGCGCGCAACGCGTCTTCCGTCTCGAGGAGGGCGCGGTGAAGCTCACGACGGCACTCTGGTTCACGCCGAGCGGGCGGACCATCAACCGGCCGCGGGCGTCGAGCGGCGCCGACGACGACGCGGATGGGACACCGGCGCGCGACTCGGCACCGCCGCGCCCGAAGTTCCGCAGCGACGCGGGGCGCATCGTCCTCGGCGGCGGAGGTATCGTGCCGGACGTCGAGGTCGCCAGCGCCGTGGCGTCGAAGGCGGACAAGGCGCTCCAAACAGCGCTCGGTGCGAAGATACCGCAGTTCCGCGATGCGATGGTGGACTATGCGCTTTCGCTCAAGGCGTCGCGAGCGCTGACGAGCCCGGACTTCGTCGTGACACCGGCGATGCGCAGCGAGCTCTATCGGCGGCTGCAGGAGCGGGGCGTCGTGCTCAGCCGGACCGTGTACGACTCGGCGGCGCCGCTGGTGATGCGTGCACTGGGCGTGCAGGTGGCGCGCTACGTCTTCGGCCCGCGCGCCGAGTTCGCGCGGACGTTGAAGCAGGATTCCACCCTGGCGAAGGCGCTCGAGCTGTTACGGGGCGCGGCGTCGCCAAAGGCACTCGTCATGGCGGGGCGGCGGTAGCGACGCGATGCTCCGCGGTGCCCGGCGCGCCTCTGCCGGGTAAAATGGAAGGGAATGGTGCTGTTCTCCTGACAGCGCGCCAGGCGGTGCTTGGACCATGCTGTCGTGATGTTCCCGGAGGTGGACCAATGCAAACGACGAGGCAGAGGGCGCCCATCTGCCGGGTGTGACCTTCGACCCGAAGGATAACGCGCTCGAGCTCACCTTCGAGTCGGGGCAGCACCGCACGTTCCATCCGACGGAGGTGTGGACGGTCGAGGACACCGATGGATTCGTCCAGGCCATCGAGATCGTACGCGACGATGGGGCGCGCGACGTGGTGCGCGTGGGGCGGCTCGGCGTGCAGCCGCGTGAATGAGATCCAGGAGGATCACGTCGACCCGTGCGTGGCACAGCATCCGGCAGGCCGCGGCTGCGCTGTCGCTCTGAATGACCTGGATGGCACGGGTCCCGGCTGCATCAATCAGACCCCGCGACCGGGCCCGGTCTGCGCCGACTGTCCGGGCTACCGGGCGACGACGCGGACCCCTGCCGGCACGGTGAAGACGAACGCGCTGGCGTCCACCGGGACATTGGTGCGGAATGAGGTGAGGCGCACGGTGCGCTCCACGCCGTTCGGCTCGGTCACGACGAACTGGCGAATGGTTGCGTCGGCGTCGTCGATGTACACGGTCGCTGTCTTGAAGGGCGTGCCGGCGGCTTCCTTGGGCACGAGCGTGTAGCCGTGCGTCGCGCGTCCGCTGACCGTCATTGTCCCGGCCGGAGTGATGGTGTAGCGCGAGCGCGGCGAGGTGAGGAACTGTGCCGAGAGGTCGACTGTCCCCGTGCCGGTGCTGCCGAGTGGCGTGCGGATCACCTGATCGGGTGCGGTGCTCGGAAGGTAGAGCCACACGTACCTGCCGTCCGCCACGATGCGATCCGTGGCCGGCTGATCGAACGTGACCGAGAGCTTGCCCGGCCGCCGCTGCTGATACTCGCCGCTCGACCGGAGGGTATTGCCAGTGAGTGGATTGACGATCGTCTGGTCGAACGTTGCGCGGGCTGTCTTGACCTTCGACCATGCGGCCACGGCGCGGTCGAGCAGGTCGCGTTGCTGGCCAGCGAGCGGCCGGAGAGCGACCGAGCCGGCGATCAGCGTGATAGAGAGGATGAAGTGGGCGAAACGGCGGAGGTGCATGCAGATCTCCAGCGGAGTAGGACTGCGAGCAAGGTGGCGGCGGCGCAACGGCGCGATTCCCGCCCGTCGCGCGACGCCCGCTTCCTCCATCTACCCGTTTGCCGTCGCGGCGATCCGCTGCGGTGACGCAAGGGTTCGGCCGATCGCTTCGGCGATCGTCCTCGCATCGCGCACCAGCTTCGCGAACTGCTCGGGGAAGAGCGACTGCCCGCCATCCGACAATGCGCGGTCCGGGTTCGGGTGCACCTCGACCAGCAATCCGTCCGCACCCGCCGCGATCGCGGCGCGACCCATCGGGATGACCTTGTCGCGCAGGCCGGTGCCGTGGCTCGGGTCGGCGACGATCGGCAGATGCGACAGCTTCTGCACGAGCGGAATCGCCGTCAGATCGAACAGATTGCGCGTCGACGGATCGAAGCTGCGGATGCCGCGCTCGCAGAGGATCACCTGCGAGTTTCCCTCGGCGAGGATGTACTCGGCGCTCATGAGCAGCTCGGTGATCGTCGCCGACATGCCGCGCTTGAGCAGCACCGGCTTGCCGATGCGGCCGGCGGTGCGGAGCAGGGAATAGTTCTGCATGTTGCGCGCGCCGATCTGAAGGCAATCGGCGACCTCGGCCACGAGGTGCGCGCCCTCGTCGTCGAGCGCCTCGGTGACGATGGCAAGCCCCGTCTCGCGTCGCGCCAGCGCCAGCATCTCGAGACCACGCTTGCCGAGTCCCTGAAACGAGTACGGCGAGCTGCGCGGCTTGTACGCGCCGCCACGCAGCGCCACGCCACCCGCGTCGCGCACCTGCCGCGCAGCGAGCACGATCTGCTCTTCACTCTCCACGGAGCAGGGACCGGCAATGATCGGGATCTCGCTGCCGCCGAACACCACACCGGGCGCGATCGTCACGAGCGTATTCTCCGGACGCCACTCGCGCGAGACCTGCTTGTACGGCTTGGTGACGTGAATGACCTCCGCCACGCCCTCCAATGACTCGAGCCGCGAGCCGTCGACGCGCCCGTCATTGCCGACGAGCCCGACGGAGGTGCGTTGCGCGCCGGGCATCGGACGCGCCTGATATCCCATCTCCTCGATCGTCTTCACGACGCGAGCGATCTGCTCCTGCGTCGCGTCGTGAGTCATCACTACCAGCATCAGCCTTCCTCGATCTCGAACGTGGCACCGTCGGTCGCGAGGGTCATCGGACCGGCGTAGTACGCGGACACGGCCGCGCGCACGTCCGTGCGCTCGACCGGCGGATAGAAATGCGTGAGCACGAGATGCTTCGGCAGCGCTGCTGCCGCGAGCGCGCCCACCTGCTCCGGGGTGAGGTGCTCGGGGATCGCCATCTCGGCGGGGAGCGAGCACTCACAGACGAGCAGATCGGCTCCCCGCGCCCACTCGGCCAGCATCGGGTCGTACCCCGTGTCGCCCGTGTAGACGATGCGCCTGCCACCGCGCTCGACTGAATATGCCATACTTTCCGGCGTGTGCGGTACCTTCCTGGCGGCGAGCGTCACGCCGTCCCCGAGCTCGATCGCCGCGCCGGGCTCCAGCTCGAGCACGGAGACGGGGAATCCGGGCTCGCCCAGCCAGCTGCCGAAGGCATCGGCGAGGCGGCCGAGCAGAGCACCGGTACCCTCCGGGCCGATCACCGACAGCGGGGCGCTGCGCCCGGGGAGGCTCCCGTACTTCCACGCGAACATCAGCGTCGCATAGTCGGCGATGTGGTCGGTGTGAAAGTGTGTGAACGCGACGTGCGTGATCTCGCGCCAGTCGGGCACGTGCTCCGCCAGTCGGTGCGTGACGCCGCTGCCGCAGTCGAGGAGCATCGTCACGGGCCCGGCGCGCAGCAGGTACCCTGCGCAAACGCGTCCCGCCGTCAGGGCGACCGTTCCTGTGCCGAGCGTGATGAATCGCATCGACGAGTCGGGGCGGCGACCTAGGTCGCCGCGCCGGCCTCCTCGGGCGCCGGCTCCTCGTCCGGCGAACGCTCGATGGACGGTCCCCGCATGCGCACGCTGACGAGCGACGACACGCCGGGCTCCTGCATCGTCACGCCGTACACGGCGTCGCCCGCTTCGGTGGTCGTGCGCGGGTTGTGCGTGATGACGATGAATTGCGTGCGGCTCTTGAACTGATTCAGCATCTTCACGAACCGGCCGACGTTCGCGTCGTCGAGCGGGGCGTCCACCTCGTCGAGCAGACAGAAGGGGCTCGGCTTGGTGAGGAAGATGCCGAACAGCAGCGACAGCGCGACGAGCGCGCGCTCACCGCTGGACAGGAGGTGGATGCGCTGTGTCTTCTTGCCGCGCGGCGAGGCGTGGATCTCGATGTCGCAATCGAGGGGCGCATCGGGATTCTCGAGCCGCAGATCGCACTCGCCGCCACCGAAGAGCGACATGAAGATCGTGCGGAAATTCTCCCGCACCTGCGTGAACGTCGCGAGGAAGAGCTCACGCGCGGTGGAGTCGATCTCCCGGATCGCCTGGAGCAGCGACGCCTTCGCGTCGGAGAGGTCGGTCCGCTGCGCCACGAGGAAGTCGTGTCGCTTGACGGTCTCGTCGTGTTCCTCGATCGCCAGCGCATTCACGGGGCCGAGCTGGTCGAGCTGCCGCCGCAGCTCTTCGGCCTCGGCGCGCAGGGACTCGTCGTCGATCTCGATTGGCGACACCTCGGCGAGCATCTCGTCGAGCGGGCGCTTCCACTCCGTCTCCAGTCGCTCGCGAATTGCCGTGCGGCGGCCCGACAGCTCGGCCAGCCGCAGCTCGGCGTGATGCATCTCGTCGTGCACCGCGGTGGACTGTCGGCGTGTTTCATTGAGCGTATGCTCCGCGTTCATGAGCGTCTCGTCCGCCTGCCGAACACCCGCCTCGGCGGCGTCGAGACTCTGCTCGCCGTCGCTCAACGTGGCGGCACGCGTCTCGAGATCGAGCGTCCACGCGGCCAACTGCTCGGCCAGCACGCTGTCGGATTGCGCCAGGTCGCGCAGCTCGTCGCGCAACTGCGCGAGCCGCTGCGTGGCGCTCTCCACCTCCTGCGTGAGCCGCCGCTCGCGATCCATCGCCATCTGCACACGGGCGCGCGCCTGCGCCTGCTCGACCTGCCAGCGCGTGCGCAGCTCGCGCGCCTCCTCCTGCTGATGGTCGGCTGCCGCAGCTCGCTCGCGTGCTCGGGCGATCTCCTGCTCCGTCGCGGTCGCGTGCTCGCGCAGTGCCGCCGTGTCCTCCTCCAGTGCCGTCCCGCGCTCGGCCAGCTCGGCCGCGCGTGTCGCCAGGCGCTCGGCGAGCGCGGTTGCATCCTGAGCTTCCTTGGCTGCGCGCGAGACGCGACGCGCCAGCTCGGCGTGTCGCTCGGCGGCAGCACGTGACTGCTGTTGCGCGACGGACGACGCCTCTGTCGCCGCGACGACGCGGCGTTCGCTCGCCGCGAGCGCTTCGCGCATGGCATCGGCGGCGCGCGATGCTTCCTGGCGCGCCCGATCCAGCGACTCGAGCTCCACGCGCAGCTCGGCCAGCTCGGCCCGACGGCGGAGCGGGCCGGGGCCGGCCGCGGTGCCGGGGAGCCATACGGCGCCGCGGGCGTCCACGAACGCGCGGCCGTCGTCTACCGCATGGACGTGACCGAGCAGGTTACGCACCCAGGCACGCGCCGGTGCGGCCGCGTTGACCAGATGGGCGAGCGCGTCGGGCATCGGCTCCCCGGCCGTCTCCTCACTCATCGCGTCGAGCGGAAGGAGCAGCAGCGGTCCCGGGTTCGCGTCCGAGTGCCAACGGCGGATCGCATCGGCCGCAGCGGCGTCGCGCACGAGCACGGCGTGCACGGAGTTCCCGAGGAATTTCTCGACCAGCACGGCCGAGTCCTGGTCCGCACCGATGAAGTCGGACAGCGGTCCCAGCACTGCGCCCTCACCGAATCGTTGCCGCTCGCGCAACAGCGCGGATGCCGCGGGTGCGAGCCCCACGCGATCGCGCTCGAGCTGTTCGAGCGCATTCACCTTGCCCTGCAGCGACGTGAGCGCCTCATCGGCGCGGAACAGCTCCGCGCGGGCGAGGGACTCGCGTTCGCGCGTTTCACGATCCTGCGCGCGTGCGTTCTCGAGTTCTGCCGCCGCCGCATCGGCCGCCTCGGCCGCGGCGTCGACCTCGGCCTGCGACTCCTCGTGCGCACGCCGCGCGAGTGCCAGCGCATCCTCGAGCTGCGCGCGCTCGAGGGCGAGCGCCTCGCCGCGCTGCATCACCTCGTCATGCTCGCGGATGGTGCGCTCCCGGTCGTGCTCGATGCGCCGTGCGCGGTCCTGCACTGCGCGCAGCCGCTGCTCCGCGGCGTCGACCTCGTGGCGCGCGTCGGCGACGACACGACGAATCTCGTTCTCCGCTTCCTGGTGCCGGGCGAGCTCCTCGTCCGCGCGCGCCAGCTCCTCGGTCACGCGTGCGAGGTCTGCCGTCGCCATCTCACGCTCGGCCGCGATGCGCGTCCCGGTCTCTTCGCCCGCCGTGGCTTCCGCCTCCGCGCGCTGACGGCGCGCCGTCGCGTTGCGCTGGCGCTCCTGCGCCACGGCCATCTCGCCGCGAATGCGCTGCACCTGCTCGCGCTGCGCGCTGACGAGCCGCGATAGTTCGTTGCGCTGCGCCTCCGCCGCGGCACGCGCGCCTTGCGCCATGTCGCGCGCCGCCTCGGCGTCGAGCGTCGCCCCTTCGGCCACCGGCATCAGCTCACGCAGCTCGGCAACGCGCGTCTGGAGACGTGCCAGCTCCTCGCGCCACGCCTCCATGCTGCGCGCGGCCAACGAGAGCTCGACCGTGAAGCGCCGCGCCATGATCTCCGTGTAGCGCTCGGCGCGCTTGCGCTGCCGCGCCAGACTACGCACCTGGCCGGACACTTCGTTGATCAGGTCGTCGAGCCGCTGGAGATCGCCCGTCGTCTCCTCGAGGCGGCGCTCCGTGGTGCGGCGCCGGTCGCGATAGAGCCCGACGCCGGCCGCTTCCTCGAACAGCTCGCGCCGCTCGTCCGGACGGTCGGAGAGCAGCGCGTCGATCATCTTGCTCTCGATGACCACGCCCGTGCCGCCGCCGAGGCCCGTGCCGCGCAGCAGGTCGGCGATGTCGCGCAGCCGGCACGGCGCGCGGTTGAGGAAGTAGTCGCTGTCTCCCGAGCGTGAGAGCCGGCGCGTGATGACCACTTCCTTGAACGGCACGGGAAGAATTCCCTCGTCGTTCGAGAAATGCAGCGACACCTCGGCCACGTTGACGGCACGCCGGGCGGACGAGCCCTGAAAGATCACCTCGTCCATCTTGGCGCCGCGCATCAGGCGCGCCCGCTGCTCGCCGAGCACCCAGCGCACGGCGTCGGACACGTTGGACTTGCCGCACCCGTTGGGTCCGACGATCGCCGTGACGCCCGGCTCGAACACGAGCTGCGTGGCGTCCGCGAACGACTTGAAGCCGTGCAGCTCGAGCTTGGTCAACCGCACTAGAACACTCTCCCGGTTCGATATACCAGCGTCGGCGCGAGCCCGGCCTTGCGTACCGCCGGCACTGCCAGCGCCGCCTGCTGCGGACTCTCATACGCGCCGAAATAGAGATTCACGCTGCCATCCGGCTGCTGGAGCGCGTAGATCGGCTGCGCCCGCGCGCTCGCGATCCGCAGCCGATTCGGCAGCTCGTTGCGCGGCACGGTCGCCTGCACGAGGAACGCGTACGGCAGCGAGACCACGGCGCCGTCCGAGGGACGCAGTACGCCGCGCGCGCGCAGGTCGATGAGCATCGAGTCCGCACTCGCGCGGGCGGGGAATGCGCCGGAGACGACGCCGTAGAAGCTCTTCGGCGGCAGCCCGAGCGCATAGCTGCGCGCCGGCACCGATTTGAACTTTCCTTGCAGATCCAAGATAGCGCCGGCGAGCCCGTTCGCGCTCTCGAGAAGCACCGCGTACGCCGAGGCACCCGCCGAATCGGCAGAGTTGACCGGCGCGAGCACGGGATAAGGATCATGAGCGACCGCGAGATTGGCTGCGCGCGCGGCACTGTCGCGCGCGAGACTCGCGCGGCGAATGCTATCGACGCGCATGGCGCTATCCGTCGCGAGCGACCCGCCCGTCGCCACGGCGCTCGCGGTCGACGTGGCCGGTATGCCGTGCCGCACCTTCTGCTTCGCGGCAAAGGGGCGCTCGGCGAACCAGAACGCCGCCACTCCGAGGAGCAGGGTGAGCACGATCCCGGCCAGCCAGCCAGCAATGCGTGCGGTGAGGCGCGGCGGCTTGGCGACAGGCGGCACGCCCGCCACGACCACCTCGCCCTCCGACGTCGCGGCCAGCGTCATCGGTGCCGAGCGCCGCTCGCGGATCCAGGCCAGCGATTGGGCGACGGCGATCTCGCCCGGCACTTCGTCGCCGACGAGGATCGCACCGTCGCTGATGTCGACGAGTTGGCGGAGGTGCGGCGCCGACGCCGGCACGGCGAGCACGAGGAGCGCCCCCACTTCGCGAAAACCCGCAGCGAGCCGCCGCCACCGCGGATGCCGAAAGAGCTCCTCGTAGTCGATGGGGCTGGTGCCGCTCGGCATGATGAACAGCTCACCGGGCTCGTTGACCTGATAGGCCACGCGGTTGAGCGACACGCCGTAGAGAAAGCTGTCGACGATCCCGTGTGGGTCCTCCGCTGCCACGAGTGATTGCAGCGGGGGTGCTTCGCCGAGCAGATCGCCGATCGCGACGCGGCGACGATGGGCCTGCGCGCGGCCCAGGCCGAGCGCGAACAGGGCCGTCGCCACCGGATCGCTTCCGACAACGATCACGGTGTGAATCTGGTCCAGAGTCGCGCCGACCTGGCGCCCCTCCTGCAACCAGTCCATCGCAGCGGTCACGGACCGCCCTCGTACACCCAGTACTTCTGCTTCGATTCCCGGCCAACGCGCTCGGCCTCGTCGCGCGTGGGATACGGACCCAGCACGACACGATATATCGTCGACGAGTCGCGCACCGCCGTGATCACGCGCGCGTTCTCGCTGCCGACGTGCACCTGCGCCGCGAGCTCGCGGGCCTGATCCGCGTTGAGATATGCGGCGAACGACACCGTGAAACCGGTCGCTCGGCGCGGCGTGGAGTCGCGCGCCGCCGCAGCGCTGCTGTCGATGTGCAGCGCCAGGGAGTCGGGCACGGCGTGCGTGGAGTCCGGTGGCGCGGCAAACTGCACTGGTTGGTCGAGCGAGGCGTCGCGCGGGCGGAAGCCGGTCCAGCGGAACGGATACCAGTAGTCCGTCGCACCGCTGCGCACGCGCGTCGTCGGCTTGAGGCCGTCGCCGGTCACAATCATCACGTCCGCACCCTGCGCGAGCGCAATGCCCCCGTCGGGTGCCACGAACGGAAGGTCGGCGCGCCACGTTGTCGCCACGACGCCGATGATCTGATTGGTGCCGAGCGCGACGACGATCGCCGAGTCGGATCTGTCGGGCCGCGCGAGGAGATACCGGCCGAGCGGATCCATGCGCAGGTCGGAGATGTTGCGCGCGACGTCGATCGAGCCGTTCAGCCGTTCGCGATACCGATCGACGATGTCGATCGCTGTGCTGCCCTTCGTGACGACGAAGACGCGATCGCCGCTCGGTGTGGCCGCGAGCAGCTCGATCGGCGCCTCGAGCTTGAGGGTCGGCGTACGCTCCATGGTGCGCGTGCGCACACCGGTGAGCTCCCTCTGGGCGCCGAGATAGAGGCGGTCGCCAACCTGCGTGCGCAGCGTGCGGTCGACCTTCGGCAACACGACGGAGTCCACGATGTCGGTCGACGGGGGGTGGAGGCGCCAGAGCACGGCACCATCTCGTCGCTCGCCGAGCACGAGCAGCGATCCGTCGGGCTGCGGGAAGACGGCGCGCGCCGCGCGGGGCGGCTTCCACTTCCACGTACCGCTCTCGGCATAGCGCTGCACGGCGCCGTCCGGACCGATCGCGTAAATGGTCGAGCCGTCCGACGAGGTGATCGCGGTCAGCTTCGCCTTGGAGACCGTGCCGGCGCCCCCCTGACGGAAGTCGACGCGCGCCGGATAGCCACGCACGTCGACGTACGCGATCTCACCCGCCTCCTCGTCGAACCCGAGCACCTGCGCGGGCGCCGGCGCCGAGGTCGAGCTCCAGACGACGGTATCGAGCCGCGGATAGGCGTACACGCGCGCCGTACCCCCGGTGCGCGGTATCCGCAGCACCAGGTTATCGGGGCCGCGCTGGGCGGAGGCGGTGGAAGGGGAGCGTGTGCCGGGCTGGTCCTGCCGGTCGGCTTTGCCGCACGCGGCCAGCACGAGCACCAACGCAAGCAGCGTCGAGCGCACGGACAAAACTTATCCTCCCGCAGCGAACCGGAGTAGGCGCGTCGAGTGGCTGGACGCGGCGGCCGTCAGCGTGTGGCGCCCGCCTCGATGGGCACGACGTCAGCGTCCGCCCAGAGCCGCTCGATCTGGTAGAAATTGCGCAGCGTGGGATGGAATACGTGCACCACGAAATCCACGTAGTCGAGCAGCGCCCAGCGCCCCTGCTCGAGCCCCTCGACGTGGTGCGCCACCTGCCCGGTGTCCTTCTTCATCTCCTCGAGCACCGCATGGCCGAGCGCACGCACGTGGGTGTCCGACGTGCCGCTGGCGATGAGGAAGTAGTCGGTCATGTCCGACACCCCTTTCAGGCTCAGAAGCACGACGTCGTTCGCCTTGCGCTCGAGCAGGATCGCCGCCGCGCGCTGGGCGAGCTCGAGTGACGTCGGCGACTGCAGTCGATTGGGAGCGGCCATGGACAGGTGTAGGGATGGGAAACTGCTGATGCGAAAAGTGTTCTCGGTTTTCTCCGTTCTCGGTTCTTGGTTCTCGGCGGGCTTCGGGAAGCATGAGCCTCCCGGTGGCGGCCGAGAGCCGATGTACCGACAAAACGACAAACCGTCAAACGCCTTCCCGTTCTCAGCTACTGCTTGATAACCCACACACGAATTTCCGGTTTCACGTCCGCATGCAGCTTGATCGGCACGCGGTACACACCGAGCGCCTTGATCGGCTCGTGCAGATCGATCAGGCGACGGTCGATCTGGAAGCCCTGTCCCGCGAGCTGCTCGGCAATGTCGGACGATGTGACCGAGCCGAAGAGCTTTCCTTCCTCGCCGACGCGCGCCGAGAAAGTGAGCTGCACCTCCCCGAGGCGCGTCGCGAGATTCTGCGCCGCGGTGCGACGCTCGGTCTCGGCCGCCTCGAGGCGCGACTTCTCGGCCTGGATGCGCTTGAGGTTCCCCGGCGTCGCCTCGTACGCGAGACCGTGCGGGAGGAGGTAGTTGCGGGCGTAACCGTTCTTGACCGTGACGACGTCCCCCGGATGTCCGAGGTTTTCGATCGCCTGGCGAAGGATGATTTCCATTGGAAGTGACCTCTCGTTACGTGGTAGGGCGCGCACGGCGGCGCCAGTCGGCCCAGGTATCGCCGAGGCCGAGCCCGAAGGCCGCCAAGGCGAGGAGCGTGAAGGCGACCGCGTTCAGCACCGGCCACCACAACATGATGAATCCTACGACCAGCGTGGTCGCGAACGCTCCCGGCGGCATGAACCAGGAGAGCACGCCGAGGCCGCGGATCGCGTACAGCGCACCAAAGAACACGAGCAGATTGCGGCCGACGTCGTTCATGAAGTCGAGTCCCGGCACGAACACGATGGCGAGGCCGGCGATCAATCCCCAGACGAGCTGGTCGTTGAAGCGAAAGTCCTTGAGCGGTCCGAGCGGTGCGCCGAGACGCGTCCGCGCGATCCGGTGATACGTCGTCCACGCCAGCGCCAGCGCGATGAGCGACTCCAGCAGCAGGAGCGATGGCGCGAGCCCAACAGCTTCGCCGGACGTCGCCCGCAATCCCTTGTCGACTTCATCGAGCAGCGGCGTGAGCTCGGGCATCGACTGCTTCGACGGCGCGTTCTCCCGTGCGTACGTGCGGACGAACGACATCGTGCTCGCATTGCGACGATCGAACTCCGCTTGGAGTGCTGCGCGGGCGCGGGCCGGCGTGAACGGTCCACGCACGCTCATCCCCAACACGAGCACGAGCGACAGGCCGACCGCCGTGAGTGCGCGGTTGAAGAACGGTCGCTGCACGCCGAACAGGCTGATCAACCCGAACGCGCCGGCCAGCAGTAGGCACCAGCCCCGCTCGAGGTTGTAGAACGAGCCCGCGAGGCCGCGCTGCGTGACGAGGGCGATGGCAATCGCCAGCCACGCCAGCGCGAGCCAGAGCCGGCCCCCAGCCCACCATCCGACCAGGCAGCACGCAGCGATCGCCGGAAGGAGGAGCAACAGCGTGTCCTCCACCGGCAGCAGCGCACGCAGCAGCGGGAAGTACTGTGGCAGGAAGAGGAACGCCGCGAGCGCGAGGAGAAGCTTCCCCCACCCACGCTCCGTCGGCGCCGGGGGCGCGACGTCCGACATCTCAGCCCGCGAGACCCCGCGTGTACGGAAGCAGCGCGAGATAGCGCGCGCGCTTGACCGCGGTGCTGAGCTGGCGCTGGTGCCGCGCGCACACGCCGCTCAGGCGGCTCGGCAGGATCTTGCCGTGGTCGGTGATGAAGCGGCCAAGCGTGCGCTCGTCCTTGTAGTCGACGAAGCGGACGCGGGACTCGCAGAACGGACAGGCTTTCGTTGCACGGCGCATGGTCTACTCCTCGTCCTCGTCGTCGTCATCACTGGCGCGCTTGCGGGCAAGCGCGAGCTCCTCTTCGCTCATCGGCGGCGCGCCGACCTCATGCTCGTGGAGCGTGATGAGGTGGCGGATGACGCTCTCGTCGAGCTTGATCGCCCGCTCGTATTCGGGCAGGCCGGCGGTCTCGGCCTCGAAGCGCGCGACGACGTAGTAGCCGTTCTCACGCGGGCCGATGGGATACGCGAGCTGACGGCGCCCCCAGTGGTCGACCTTCATCTCCCCGGTCGTGCCGAGGAGCTGGTGGAAGCGGTCGAGCTTCTCGTTGATGGCGGCGTCTTCGATCGTCGAATCGAAGACATAGACCGCCTCATATGGACGTGGCATGTCCTGGCAATCCTCCCTATGGACGTTACCGCCCCCCGCTGGTTGCCGGAGCGAGAGGAGGGGAATGGAGCGCCGGCGCGGACCAGCCGCGTCCCGGCGCGTTGTGATGGCCACTCAAGCTACACTGCCACCGCGACCTGGAGAAGTGCCAGCGCTAGCGGCCGGGCTGGGTCAGCAGCTCGCTAAGCTGCCGCTCGAGCTCTCCGCTGGAGCGGCAGTCCGAGTAATTCGCCGGTCTGGCCGGCTCGGCGGTGAGACGCATGTACATCGCGCGCACTCTGGCCGCGATCGACAGCTCCGTCCGGCCGCCGGGCAGCGGCCGCGCCGACAGGTCGACGATCATCGTCGGCACGAGGCTCCGCAGCACCGCCGGGTTCACGACTTCCTGGCAGCTCATCGTCTCGTCGAGCTCACCAGGCCGCTGCTCGCGCTCGGCGCGTAGTCCCGTGACCGAATCGATCGCCGTGACGAGAAAGCCGCTCGTGTTCAGGCGCTCGGCTGCCGTCCGAACGACCATGCGCGGGGGAGCATTGAGCGTCAGGCGCAGCAGGATGGGGTCGGCGTCGCCCGTCGAGCGGACGTGATGACAACCGCCACAGAGCAGGACCGCGGCGGCAAGGGCTCCGATGGTTGTGGTGCGCATACTCCGAACCGCCCGTCGTCGGGTGGTGGGTGAAGAATGGGCGTGGGGTGCAGTCTCATCCTGTGCGTTGGCACGCGACGGCGCAAGGCCGGGTCCGCAACCTTACGAGCCGCCGTCGCGCAGTGCTCAGACGTTGAAGCGGAACAGCAGGACGTCGCCGTCTTTCACGACGTACTCCTTGCCCTCCTGGCGCATCACCCCCTTCTCCTTGACCCCCTTCCATCCGCCATTGCGGACGAAGTCGTCGTAGCCGGCCGTCTCCGCCTTGATGAAGCCGCGCTCGAAGTCGCTGTGGATGACGCCTGCCGCCTGCGGCGCGGTGTCGCCCCGATGGATCGTCCAGGCGCGCACCTCTTGCTCGCCGGCGGTGAAGTAGGTCTGGAGGCCGAGCAGGTGATACCCCGCCTTGATCAGCCGATCGAGTCCGGCGGACTCGAGCCCCAGCGACGCGAGAAAATCCTTGCGGTCCTCCGGCGGCAGCTCGGCGAGCTCGCTCTCGATCTTCGCCGAGAAGGGAACGACTTCGGCCTGCTCGCCGCTCCCGGCGATGGCGGCGCGCAGCACCCCGAGATGGCGTCCCTCGTCACCCGACAGCTCGGCGTCGGTGACGTTGGCGGCGTAGAGGATCGGCTTGGCGGTGAGGAGCGACAGAGGCTTGAGCAGCGCGAGCTCGTCGGCGGAGAGCTTTGCTTCCCAGAGACCGCGTCCGTCTTTGAGAAAGGCGTGCGCCTTCTCGATCACGGGCAGCTCGGCGAGCGCTTCCTTGTCGCCCGTCTTCGCCGAGCGCTTCACGCGATCGAGTCGCTTTTCCACCGTGGCGAGATCGGCGAGCGCGAGCTCGAACTCGATCACCTCGCGGTCGCGCACGGGATCGACCGATCCCATCACGTGGAGAATGTCGTCGTCGTCGAAGCAGCGCACGACGTGCACGATCGCGTCGGTCTCGCGAATGTTGGCGAGGAACTGGTTGCCGAGCCCTTCGCCTTTCGACGCGCCCTCGACGAGACCGGCGATGTCGACGAACTCCACGGCCGCCGGTACGACGCGTTGCGGATTGACGACGCGCGCCAGCTCGTCGAGGCGGTCGTCGGGCACGTTCACCCGGCCGACGTTGGGGTCCTTGGTGGCGAACGGATAGTTGGCGGCGAGGACGCCGGCCGAGGTCAGCGCGTTGAACAGGGTGGATTTGCCGACGTTCGGGAGACCGACGATGCCGAGTCTGAGCATTGAAAGGACTGCTGGTGCGATGGATGGATGACGCACGTCGCCCGTGCGCAAGCGACGTTGCCGACATGCGAGATTTTCGAAAGCTAATTGCCTGGCAGAAGGCGCACGCGCTAGCGGTCGCCGTGTACGCCGCAGCGGACGAGCTGCATTCCAGTGTTGCTCCGGGGCTTCGCGCGCAGCTCCTGCGTTGCGCCTCCTCGGTCCCGGCGAATCTTGCCGAGGGCTGCGGCAAGCGGACAGAAAGCGAGTTCGCGCGCTACGTCGACATCGCGCTTGGCTCCGCGCGAGAGCTGCAGAATCACCTCATCTTCGCGCGTGATCTGGGCTGTCTGGACACCGTAGTGGCCGATAGACTCGACAGCGAGTCGGATGAGGTTCGACGCATCCTGTTCGCGCTTGGTCGCGCAGTTCGACGGCGCGCAGGACTCAGCGGAGCGACAGATGACAGCGCGAAGGTGTGAAGGGGTCCGCTGGAGGTACTAGGCGCGAGGGGGTGTGGCGAGAGAGCACACGGCGCCCATAGCGCCACACCCCCTCATACCTCCACCCTGCGGCTGAGCACCTGTCACCTGACGTCCGCCGTTCAGCTGCCTCGTGCCCCCTGTCTGGATTGAACGTCCAGAGCGCCTTTGATTCCTGACCGTACCCACGCCTCCACTGCCTCCGCCATCGCCGGAAACAGCACGCGAATCGCCTCGCCCTCGCGCTTGCCCGCCACCCCCAGCACATGATCTGACAGCGGCCCACCGGGTACGCGCTCCGGATCACCGACGCCGATCCGCAAGCGCGGATACTGCTGGTTGCCGATCGCCTGCTGCACCGACTTGAGCCCGTTGTGGCCCGACGTCCCCCCCTCCGCGCGGAACCGCCAGGTGCCGACGGGAATGGCCACTTCGTCCACGAGCACCAGCAGGTCCGTCGCCGGCGACCAGAACGGCCGCCGCAGATACGGCACGAGCACGGCGCCCGAGAGGTTCATGTACGTCTGCGGCTTCACGAGCCGGATCGGCGTCTTGAGCCCGGGGAGATGCCCCGACACGACCTTCGCCTGGCCGTCCTTCTTCCAGCCGGTGAATCCCCAGCGGTCGGCGAGGTGATCCAGGAGCCACCACCCCACATTGTGGCGCGTGTGCTCGTATTCCTTTCCCGGATTGCCGAGACCGACGATGAGCTTCATCGGCGTTGTGGTGTCGTCGTGAGCTGAACGCGACGGCGGCTCCGCCCCGTGAGGGCGGAGCCGCCGCAGGAGTACATCGAGCAGCGAGCGAATTACTTCTCGCCCTCGTCTTCTTCCTTCGTCTTGCGAATGAGCTCCGGCTCGGCCGGAGCCGCCGCTTCGCCCTCGGCAGCGGGCGTCTCCTCGAGCACGGCACGCGGCGCGATCACGGCGCAGATCGTCGCATCCTCGTCCGTCAGCACCTCGAGCCCCACGGGGAGCTTGAGGTCGCGCACGTGCAGCGAGTGTCCCATCGCCAGATGCGTCACATCGACGTCGATGTGATTCGGGATGTTCGCCGGATCGACGTTCACCTCGATGCTGTGCACGATCTGCTCGAGCAGCGCGCCGCTGAGGCGCACGCCCTCGGGCACGCCGACGAACACGAGCGGCACGTCGACGACGACCTTCTCGCCCGCTACCAGCTCCATGAAATCGACGTGCAGGACCTGCTTCTTGAACGGGTGACGCTGGATCTCGCGGATCAGCGTCTTGGTCGTCGCGCTGCCGAGCGACAGCTCGATCACCGTGCTGCCGGCAGCGATGGTGGAAAGGAGCTTCTCGAGCTCACGCGCGGCGATCGAGAGCGGCTGCGGCTCGCGCGCGTGGCCGTACACGATGCCGGGCACGCGGCCGGCGGCGCGAAGCTTCCGGGCGACGCCCTTGCCGGTTTCGGTACGCGCTTCCGCGCTGAGGGATGCGGTTGCCATGATGAAAACGTCCTTCGTGAATCGGTCTTCGACTGCAGCGAACCGCGAATCCGGTGCTACTCTCAGGCGGCTGCGTCCGCCCTACCATGCCGGTGCCGCAACAGCGGCACATCGCGGGCCCAACACCTACAAGCTACGCGCTTCAGCTCATCGGTTCTCGGCTTCGGCCTGCCTCGGGAGGCCATGGCGTCCCGAGGCAGGCAGAAAGCCGACAAACCGGAAACCGACGAGCGCCTCTCAGTGCTTAGTCGAACAGGGAGCTTACAGACTGCTCCGCATGCGTGTAACGGATCGCCTTGCTGAGCAGCTCACCCACCGACAGGATCGTCAGCCGCTCGAACCGCCGCTCCGGAGGCGTCTGGATCGTGTCGGTGATCACCACCTCCGCGACCGGCGCATCCTTGAGCCGCGAAACGGCCGGCCCGCTGAGCAATCCGTGCGTCGCGCACACGTAGACGTCGTTGGCGCCGAGCCGCCTGAGCGCATGCGCCGCTTCCGTCACCGTGCCGGCCGTATCGATCATGTCGTCGGCGAGGATACAATCCCGTCCCTCCACCTCGCCGACCACGTTCACCACCTCACTCACGTTCGCGCGCGGACGCCGCTTGTCGATGATCGCCAGGGAGGCGTCCAACCGCTTCGCGAACCCGCGCGCCATCTTCGCTGCGCCGACGTCCGGCGCCACGATGACGACGTCCTTCAACTGCTTGCGGCGGAAGTAGCCGCTCAGCACCGGCATCGCGTAGAGGTGATCGACGGGAATGTCGAAGAACCCTTGCAGCTGATGCTGATGAAAGTCGATCCCGAGCACGCGATCGGCGCCTGCGCTCATGATCATGTTCGCCACGAGCTTGGCGCCGATCGCCACGCGCGGCTGGTCCTTTCGGTCCTGCCGCGAGTAGCCGTAGTACGGCATCACCACGGTGATGCGTGCCGCGCTCGCCCGCCGCGCCGCGTCGATCAGGAGCAACAGCTCCATGATGTTCTCGGCCGGGGGATTGGTGCTCTGCACGATGAAGACGTCGTTGCCGCGGACATTCTCATCGATGCGAACGAAGATCTCGCCGTCGGCGAACCGCGTCAGCGTGACCTTCGCGAGATCGACGCCGAGCTGCCGCGAAATCTCTTCCGCGAGTGGCCGGTTGCCCGTGCCCGCCAACAGCTTGAATCCGTGCGCCGGTACGGCAAGCCCGTCCATGCAGAGCCTTCTAACTTATGGTAGAATAGCGACTTGGTCAAATCGGCCCACACGCCGATTGCCCCTCTTGGATTCGAACCAAGATTCGTGGCTCCAAAGGCCACTGTCCTGCCATTGGACGAAGGGGCAGCAGCTTGTCCTCAGCCCGGAAAGCTAGTCGAGCGGCGACACGGGCTCAACTCGCACCGCCGTGCGCGTGGCGATCGCGCGGGCTCCCTCGACGCCGACCGCGGACGCTGGCCTGGCCTGCCACACGCCGAACATCACCGAGCCCGAGCCGCTGAGCAGCGCCGGTGCCGCGCCGCCCTCGCGCAGGATGCGGAGCCCAGCCGCAATCAGCGGATGCCGAGCCGCCACGACCCCCTCGAAATCGTTCGCCGCCCCCTCGGCAATGCCCGACCAATCGCCGAGCCGCCGCGCGTCGAGCACGGAGTCGTCGCTCAGCACCGCGCCCGTCGCGCGAGCCGACGCGAGCCAGCCATACGCGTCCGCCGTGTTCACGCCGAACGCCGGCACGAGGAGTGTGACGTCACGCGCGGGAGGGGGCGCGAGCGCCAGCATGCGCTCGCCCCGCCCCCAGGCGAGCACGTAGGCATGCTCGCTCGTGAGGAATGGGACGTCGGCGCCCAGCGAGGCGGCGATCTGCCGGAGCCGGGCTTCGCCGAGCGGCGACGTCGACATCGCGTCGAGCACGCGAAGCACCGCGCCGGCATCGGCGCTCCCACCGCCCAGGCCGCCGCCGACCGGGATGCGCTTCTCGAGCTCGATGGCAAAACCGTCGCGCGCGTCGCGCGCCTCGACGTACGCGACAGCGGCACGCCACGCGAGGTTCTTCTCGACCGGGCCGAGTGCTGCCGCGTCGACGCCGTGCACGTCGAGCGCGCGTGCACCGTCCGTGCGCCGCACGCGCACCGTGTCGCTCAGCGCGATGCGCAGGAACAGCGTCTCGAGCTGATGATAGCCGCTCGCCTCGCGGGCGAGGATGCGCAGCCGCAGGTTGATCTTCGCCTGCGCCTCGAGCTGCGCGGCGCGCGCACCGCGCACGTCGTGCGAATTGCCCGTGCGGAGCCGCGCGACGTTGCTCACATGCCCGCCGCGGCGCTCGGGGGAGGGATCTCCGTCTCCTCCGTCACCGCGCGCTCTGCGCCGCCGAGGTCCTGCATCGACAGACCGAGACGCACGAAGTACCAGGCCCCGATGAGCGTGATCGGGATATACGACAGGGCGTGGAAGCCGATCGCCCACGTGACCGCCGCGTCCGGAGGCACGCCGTACAGCCCGAGTCCCTTCTGTCCGAGCAGCTCGAACACGCCAAAGAAACCCGGCGCCTGCGGCGCGGCCACCCCGATCGCGATGAGTCCCTGGAGAAACAGCGCGGCCGCGAAGGGCGCCGTGATTCCCACGGCGCGGAAGGCGATCCAGAAGGCCAGCGCCTGACAGAGCCAGTGAAGCACCGTCCACCAGAGGACCGTGGCAAAGCGTCCCGGCGTGCGGAGCACACTCATACCATTGACGATCGCCACGAGCGCCGCTCGCCCCTTCTCCTCGAGCCGCGGGATGATGCGGCGCGCCACGGCCTCGTACAGCGCGAGCACGCGCCCTGGAAAGAGCACCATCGCGTACATCGCGACGAGCATTGCGACGACGAGTACGACGCCGCCGAGCGCGAAGCTCGCCACGGGACGGCCGAGCACGTCGGCGCCCCGCGGAAACGCAGGGTCGAGCATGGCGAGGAACATCAAACCGAAGATCACGACCGCGTCGAACAGGCGATCGACGGCCAACGAGGCAAACGCTGCCGGGAACGACACGGGCGTGGTCCGCGAGAGGACGTACGCACGCGCGAACTCACCCGCGCGCGCCGGCACGACGTTGTTGATCATCATGCCGATGACCGTCGCCTGCCAGAGCGGCCCGAAGGGGAGATTCGGCTCGATCGGGTCGAGGATGGGACGCCAGCGGCGCGCGCGCAGCGGGAAGGTGAAAGTTGCAACGACGGCGGACAGTGCGAGCAGCGGCAAGTTTGCGCGCCGGACGTGCTCGACCACCGTGTGCAGCTCGATGCCCCTGAAGGCAAAGTAGAGGAATCCGGCGCTCAGCAGAATGCCGATGGCGCCGCGCCAGCCGAATCTCATTGCGGGTGAAGGCTCAATCCGTGAGAGCGAGGTCGAGCAGGTCGAACAGCTCGCTGAGTGATTCGACGTTCAACGGGTTCCCGTTGCGCCGCAGCTCGTCGCGAATCTCGCGCGCCCGCTCGATCGCCGCGCGACCGCGATACAGCAGCACGTCGATGGGTACGGGGGGCTGCTCGGCGAGCGCGACGGGATTGCTGAGCGGCGTCGTCGGCAGCGTATCGAGCGTGCGGATGCCGCGGTCGAGCACGTCGCTGAGTGCCGCGGCGCCCGTGGGCGTCGGATGTCGCGTCCCGGCGGGGATGCCCCCAACGGGTGTCGGCGGGCGCGGGGGGGCGTGCGGCGGCCGAGGTGCCGCTGCGGCCGGTGCGGAGACCGGCGTCGCACGACGAATGCGGAGCGCGTTCAGCCGCTGTGTAAGCGAGTCCCCTCCACCCCCCGGCTGCGCAAGGAGCGTGGCCACCTCGTCGAGCGAATCGAGCGCCCGCGCATCGAGCTGCATCACGGCGTCGGTGCGTGAGGCAGCGAAGTCGGCCACGTCGCGCTCGCCGAAGCTCTCGGCCGCCTGCCTGAGCGAGCGCAGCGCCTGTCGGAGTGAGCGGCGCACGCGCTCACGCGCCAGGTCGTCGCGCGCGCTGCGCGCATCGCCGACGAGCCGCCGCAGGTGCTCTGCCTGACTCACGACTTCGAGACGAAAGCGCTCTGCGGGGGACGTCGGTGGATTGGGCGCCGCCTCCACGACCGTCGGCCCGCCGTCGGCATAGAAGAGCTCGGAGATCGGAACGACCCGCTCCATGCCGGTCTCGCGCTCCTGCATGGCGTCGAGCGCGCGAGCGAAACGGCCGATGTCGGGACTGCTCGGCTCGATCTCGTTTCCGGCGCGCATGGCCGCGGAGATGGCGCGCAGCAGCGTGGCGGAGGCCGTGAGGAGTGCAACGCGGTCCGGGCCAAGTGTTGGCTCGCCGAGCTCGAGCGGGTGCGCCGCCTGCTCCGCGGCCTCGAGGACGTCAGCGAGCGTCGCGTGGTCCTTCACGCTCGCGATGCCCCGCAATGCGCGGACGCGGCCGAGCACGTTGCCGGCCGCGTCGCGATCGCTGGGACGGGTGGCGAGCAGCTCCAGCCCCGCTCCGATGTTGGACGCCTCAGTGGCGAGATAACTGTCGTGCCCGGCCGCCGTCGGCGTCGCCATCGGCGTGGCGGGGCGGACCGGAGCGTACCGCGTCAGCTCGGACGAGCGCGCCCTGGCTCGCGCCGTCTCGGACGCGCCCCATGCGCGCACGTTGCGCAGCAGGATCTTGCAGTCGTCCACGGCGGCCACGAGCACTCCGGCCAACGCGGCGTCCCACTGGAGCGACCGATCCCGCAGCCCACGTCCCACTCGCTCGATCCCCGCGGCCACTTCGGCGAACGCCGGCAGCTTGGCCATCGTCGCGCTGCCACGCAGCGCGCGCCCGACACGCTGGAGCGCCTCCGCGTCCGGGGCCGCCGCGCCGCTCCGCTGGAGCTGCGCGTCGAGCTGGTCGACGTAGTCGCTGGCCTCGAGGATGAAGAAGTCGAGGAATCCGACTGGGGAGGGGACTGTCATCTCGGATTCTGACGGTCGAGCGGGGCGTCGGGGAACATGTGCGACGAACTTAGGGCCGCCCCCGCGCCCCGTCCATCGCCGCGCGGAGCTCTCGGACGGCGGTCTCGAGCCCGACGAAGATCGCCCGCGAGATCACGTGATGGCCGATGTTCAGCTCCTCGATCTCCGGGATCGCTGCAACCGGTCCGACGTTCGACGTCGTGAGCCCGTGACCAGCGTGCACGTGTAAGCCGAGCGACGCGGCGAGCGTCGCCCCCTTCCGCAGGGCGTCGACGGCAGGGCCCTCACCCGGCGCGTGTGCGTACGTGCCCGTGTGCAGCTCGACCGCGTGGCCACCCAGATCGCGGGCCCGGGTAATACTGTCCCGATCGGGGTCGATGAAGAGGCTGCTGGGGACGCCAACGGCGCTGAGGCGGCGAATGGCGTCGGCGAGGGGACGCGCGGCTGCAGCGACGTCGAGCCCCCCCTCGGTGGTGATCTCCTGGCGTTTCTCGGGTACCAGGGTCACCTCGTCGGGGCGGAGCCGTTCGGCGAGGGCCACCATCTCGGGGGTACACGCCATCTCGAGGTTGAATTTCGCCGTCACGGCGGCGGCGATGGCCTCGATGTCGGCGTCCTGGATGTGGCGGCGGTCCTCGCGCAGATGGGCGGTGATGCCGTCGGCACCGGCGCGCTCGCAGATTGATACGGCCTCGACCGGTACGGGCTCGTGGCCGCGGCGCGCCTGTCGGACTGTCGCGATGTGATCGATGTTGATGAGGAGTCGCTGCCGGGGAGTGGTCATGGTCGTGTGGCCGGCGTCACGGTTGCTGGAAATTGGCGACGCAGATTACGTTCGCTTCCAATCTCGAGGAGATGACGCGTGAGAAAGCTGCTCGTAGGATTGTTGTTGGCCGGCGCGTGCACGTCGCGCACCGTGGAAGTCCCGCCGACGAGCCAGGAGGCCGGTCCGCGGCCGGCCCTGGCCGCCTTTCTCTCATCCGTCCGGTCCCAGGACCTTCAGGCGATGTCCGCCGTGTGGGGGGACAAGGATGGTCCCGTGCGCGACAGCAAGAAGATGTCGCGTGAGGACATGGAGCGGCGCGAGCTGATCCTGATGTGCTACTTCCGCCACGACAAGTATCGCGTGTTGGGTGACACGCCCGGCACGAATGGCGAGCGCATCCTTCACGTGGAGCTCACCAAGGGAACTTTGACGCGCACGACGAACTTCTATCTGACGCGGGGCGGCGACCGGTGGTATGTGCGCAGCGCCGACATGGAGCCGGTGCGCGACCTCTGCACGAGCCGGAAGTAGCGGCACCCACGCCTCGACGGCGTTGGTCAGGGCTCGCTGAGCTCGACCAGCACGCCGGCCGTGGCGCTCGGATGCAGGAACGCGATACGTTTTCCTTCGGCGCCGAGCCGTGGCGTTTCGTCGATGAGACGGATGCCGGCGGCGCGGCACCGGGCGAGCGTACCGTCCAGATCGTCGACGGTGAAGCAGATGTGATGGATGCCAGGCCCGCGCTTGGCGACGTATTTGCCAATCGGGCTGTCGGGCGACTCGGCCTCGAGGAGCTCGACGAGCGATTCGCCGGCCGCGAGGCCGGCGATCCGGGCCCCGTCGGCGTCGTCGAGCGGCACCTCGGGCATCCCGAGAATGTCGCGGTAGAAGGGGAGGAGATCGTCGAGCGCGCGCACGGCAATGCCGACGTGGGCGATGCGCGTGCCGCGGCGAGGTAGGTCGGTCATGTGCGCTGCGCTGGGGGATGGTGCTCCGGCGCTGAATCTTAATTCGAGGGGCGAGGCCACGAAGGCCCGCCAGGAGACGATGCAGGCGATGTCGAATGCGACGGCGGTGACGGACGCGGACTTCGAGGCCGTAGTCGAGAAGGCCGAGGGGCTGACGGTGGTGGATTTTTGGGCGACGTGGTGTGGCCCGTGCCGGATGATCGCGCCAATCCTGGACCAGCTGGCCGTGGATTACGAGGGCAAGGTGAAGGTGACCAAGCTGGACGTCGACGCCAACATCAAGACGGCGACGAAGTTCAACGTCCGCTCCATCCCGATGCTGCTGTTCTTCAAGGGCGGTAAGGTTGTCGATCAGATCGTCGGTGCAGTGCCGCGGCAGACGATCGAGGCAAAGTTCAAGCAGCACGTCGCGTAATGCGGCTGAGTATGGCGTAATGCGCGAGTAACGCGCGGTGGCGGCGAGTCGTCTCGTCGTTGCACGCCATCGTCACGCGGCACACATTGGGGCCGGGTCGACCGTTGGTCGCCCGGCCCCGCTTCGTCTCCTGAATGCCCTCTACCGTCGCCGGCCTCCGGTATCCCTGTACGCGCGTGCTGCTGCCGCGCACCCGCCTGGCCTACGTACACGTGAAGAACCTCCTCAGCGACGCCAAGCGCGATCGCTCGGCGCGCGTGTCGGGGTACGTGGCGATCTGGCTGCCGGAGGAATTTCTCGTGCTCTACCTGCAGCGTGGCGAGCTGGTGAACGCATGCCTTCACGACGGGAGGTCGTTCCAGCCGATCGCCATCGGGGCGGCGATCGAGAAGGTCCCCACCGAGCCGGAGTACGGGGAGATCTGCTTTCACGAGGCCGACGACGAGCAGCTCGCGTGCATGTACTGCACGCAGACGCAGCCGTCGGATCCCTGGCCGCCGGAGCTGCGCACGAGCGACCCGGCTGCGCTCTTCCCGTATCTCATGGCCTCCGTCTTCGACGGGCTCGTGGAGATCGCCCATGAGGGGGCCGTGAACTACCTCGTCTTCAAGGACGGCGTGGTGCGGGCGACGTACCTCGCCGGCATGCAGGGCGGATCGATGGTGGAGCGGGTCAGCCGGATCTTTGACGCCGAGCGCCGTGCCCTCCACCTCGCGGTGCGGCGCTGGCCGCAGCCCGCGCCGATCCCGGTGCAGGCGCCGACCAGCCTCGTACAGGCGTACCGCGATCTGACGACGTCGCTCATCCTGCGGCTCGTTGCCGACGGACGCGAGAGTGCACCGGCGATTGCCGAGCACGCGCGTCAGACGTTGCTCCCTACCCATCCGTCGCTCGAGGGGATTTCATTCAGTGGACGTTCGCCGCGCGCGGTCGTGGCCGACGCGGAGGCGCTGACCAATGGCGTCGCTGCGCTGATCAACGAGCTCCTCTGGGCGGCGGGCGACCAGGCGGGCGATGGACCATCGGGGATGCTGCGTGACCTCATGCACGAGCGGCGGCATCTCTTTCAGAGTGCGGGACTCTTCGACAGGATTGCGTGGAAGGTGACGTGAACGCCGCAGAGCGGGGCACCCTGTTCGTCGTGAGCACCCCCATCGGCAACATGGGGGATTTTTCTTTTCGTGCCGTGGAGACGCTGAAGCAGGTGTCCGCCGTGCTCGCCGAAGATACGCGGCACACGGTGGCCCTCCTCAAGCGCTACGACATCGCCACGCCGCTCGTATCCTACCACGAGCACAATGAAGCGAAGATGACGCCGCGGCTCGTCGAGCGGCTGCTCGCAGGGGACAGTCTTGCGCTGGTGTCGGACGCCGGCACGCCGCTCCTCTCCGATCCCGGGGCGCGGTTGGTGCGCGCTGCTGCCGACGCCGGGATCAGGGTGACGCCCATCCCCGGCGCGTCGGCGCTCCTGTCGGCGCTCGTCGTCTGCGCGCTCGACGTCGATCGGTTCACGTTCTACGGCTTTCTCGCGCGCAAGGGTGCCGAGCGGCGCGAGGCGATCGACGAGATCGTCGCGTCGGGCCATGCCGCTGTCCTCTACGAGGCGCCGGGGCGCGTCGCGGACACGCTGGCCGAGCTCGCTCGAGCTGGCGCGGGAGACCGGGCAACGGTAGTCGCGCGCGAGCTGACGAAGCAGTATGAGGAAGTGCGCCGCGGAACGCTCGCCGAGCTCGCGGCGTATTATGTCGACACATCGCCACGTGGAGAGTTCGTGATCGTCGTCGCGGGAGCCGCCACCAGAGAGAGCGCGAGCGAGGAGACGCTGCGTGCGCGGGCCGCCGAGCTGCGCGCGGAAGGGCGCACCGCGCGCGACGTTGCAGCGACCCTGTCCGCGGAGCTGGGCGCACCTCGCAATCTGGCATACCGCCTGGCGCACGAGTGACGCGCATGCGCGGGTCCAGGCGACGGCTCGTCCACGTAGCGATCCTCGGCGCACTGCTCCTGCCGCTCACCGGCGCGCGGCAGACGCCGCGACTGACGGTGGCACGCCTGCAGTACGACGGCGGCGGTGACTGGTACGCGAATCCGTCCAGTCTCCCCAACCTGCTTGCGGCGATCCGCGAGCGCACGGCGCTGCCGGTGGAAAAGACGGAGGCACGCGTCACTGTCATGGACGAACGGCTGTGGGACTATCCGTTCCTCCACATGACCGGACATGGCAACTTCGCGCTGAGCGATGCCGAAGTGGTGCGCCTGCGCGAGTATCTGCGGCGTGGCGGCTTTCTGCACGCGGACGACAATTACGGGCTCGACGAGAGCTTCCGCCGCGAGATCAAGCGCGTCTTCCCCGATCGCGAGCTGGTGGACGTGCCCCTCGCGCACCCGATCTATCACGTCGTCTATGATTTCCCGAAGGGACTGCCGAAGATCCACGAGCACGACGGGAAGCCGGCGCGCGGCTTCGGCATCTTTCTTGGCGACCGGCTCGCCGTGTACTACTCCTACTCGAGCGATCTCGGCAACGGCTGGGAGGATCCCGAGACGTATCACGATCCGCCCGCGCTGCACGAGGCGGCGCTAAGGATGGGGATCAACCTGTTCGTCTACGCCGTGACGAGCCGGCCGATACCGTGACGACCATCAGGGCCCTGGTCGAGCGCGAGCGCCGCCACGTGCGGCGCCTCGAGCTGCTCGCCGCGCTCCTCGGCGGAGCGGGGCTCGCGGCACTCGTCTTCGGTGCGAGCGCCGCACTCTTCGGGCACGCGCGCTGGCTTGCGCTGCCACGGGCGCTGCCATTCGTCGTCTGGCTGCTGCTGGACGCGACGCTCCTTGCTCTCGCCTGGAAGACGCGGCGCCGGTTGCGCGAACGGACCGATCGTTCACACGTGGCACTGGCGATCGAGAGCGAGCAGGGGCTGCGGCGTGGACTGCTCCTCGGCGCGTTGGAGCTGGAGGGGCAGGGCCCGCTTGCCGCCCGTGCCGCGGCCGCGGTGCATCGCGCCCTTCCGGAGCGCGCGCCACTCGCTCCGGCGCTGCAACACGCGAGCTCGTTGCGCGCCGCGCTCGCGTCCGGCGTCGCCGTCGCCGGGGCGCTGGTGCTCGTCAGCACGACGCCGGTGTTCGGCGATGGTCTCCGCGCCGTCCTGCGTCCGGTCGACGCGTGGCGCGGCGCACTGCTCGAGCGGCCTCGCATCGAGGGCGCGCCGAGCGTGCTGCTGCGCGGCTCGCCGCTCGCGCTGACCGTGCGCGCCCCGGCTCGCACGCACGTCGTGCTTGCAGCGCGGCAGACGGGCGAGCCCTGGCGGTTCGATACGCTCGTCGTGGATGCGCGCACCGGCGCGGCGCGATGGACGCTTCCTGCACTGCGCGGCGATCTCCGCCTCGTCGCGAGCGATGGACGCGCACAGAGCGACAGCGTCGTCGTGCACGCTGCCGACCGCCCGTTCGTCGGCGCGGTGACCCTGCACGTGAGCTATCCGGCGTACCTCGCGCGTCCGTCGGAGACATTGCCGATCGGCGAGCCGCTGCGACTGCCGCAAGGCACGGTGCTCTCGGTCGCCGGCCGCGCGTCAGTGCCACTTACCGCGGTGGCGCTGAGCGGACCGGAGAAGGAACGTTATCCGCTTGCCCCGAATGGTCATGCGTTCGCCGGTCGATTGATCCCCGCGCGCTCGACGACGCTGCACTGGAGCGCGAGCGGCTCCGCCGGCGCCGTCCCCGATCTACCGCCGCCGCTCGAGATCGAGGTGATTCCCGATTCGGCACCGCGCGTCGCGATCGTGGCTCCGACGAGCGACACGATCGTCGCTGTCGACGACCGCGTCGGGCTCGGGCTTACGGCGTCGGACGATCACGGCATTGCCAGCGTCGCGCTGCGCATGGCGCGCATGATCGCCGGGGCGGAAGGGCCGGCAATGGCCCAGAGCGTCGCGGGCTCGGTCGGGACGACCTGGACAGGCGATGGGACGATCGATCTCGCGGCACTCGAGCTCCAGCCGGGCGAAGCGCTGCGCGTGCGTGCTGAAGCGGTGGATGCATCACCGTGGGCACAACGCGGCGTGAGCCGCGACGTGCTGATCAAGCGCCCGACGATGGAGGAACGTCGCGCCGCTGCACGCGCCCTCGGCGACTCGGCGGTGCAGGAGGCGCGCGCCGCCGCGGCAGCGCAGAAGTCGCTTGCGCAACGCACGGACGAAGCAGCGCACGCCCAGGGACGGCAGGGGCAAGCTCGGGCGTCGCAGGAGAGTGTCCGCTCGTCTGCCTCCTCCGGACAGCAGAAGTCCACGATGGATTTCCAGAGCGCCGAGAAGGCGCGCGCGCTGGCGCAGGAGCAGCGCGCGATGGCCGATCGCGTGGAGAAGCTGCGCGAGGCGACGAGGAATCTCGAGCGGCAGCTCACAGCGGCCGGCGCGCTGGACACCGCGCTCGCGCGGCAATTGAGCGAGGCCCAGGCGCTGCTGCGCCAGGCGCTGACGCCACAGATGCTCGCCCAGATGCAGAAGCTCGAGAGCGCAGCCCGGCAGATGAACGGCGACCAGTCGCGCGACGCGCTGCGCGACCTCGCCGCGCTGCAACAGCGCATGAAGGAGCAGCTCGAGCGCACGGCCGAGCTGCTCAAGCGCGCCGCGCACGAGGGCGCCATGCAGACGCTCGGCGACCAGGCGCGTGAGCTCGCGGCGAAGCAGCAAGCGCTCGCCGATTCGGCCACGCGCGGGAGTGCCGAGCGCAAGTCGACCGCGCGCGAGGCGGCGGCGCTCGCGGAGCAGGCCGAGCGCCTCCGGCGGCAGATGGAGGCGCTGAAGGATCGCCTCGCGAAGGACAAGGCGGACGCGGGCGCATCGCGCACCGAGCAGGCCGAGCAGCACGCCGGCAAGTCGGAGACGGGAATGCGCCGCGCGGCGACCGAGATGCAGGACGGCGAGCGGCAGAATGGCCAGCGGCAGGCCGGTCAGATGAACGCCGGCGACCAGCGCGACGGAGCTCAGCGCGCGCGCGACGCCGCGGCGGAGATGCAGCGCGCCTCACAGTCGATGCAGGAGGCACGCGCGGCGCAGGTGAAGGAGTGGAAGCAGGAGCTGACCTCCGAGCTCGACAGGGCAGTGCAGGAGATGATGCAGTTGGCGCGCGAGGAGCGCGCCCTCGCACAACAGAGTCGCTCGCGCTCGGGAGGAAGCGATCGCCGCGGCGCACAGAGCGCCGTCGAGCAGGGAGTGGACAAAGCCAACGAGCGGCTCCAGGGCGCGGGGAGGAAAAGCGCGTTGCTCTCGCAGCGCTCGCAGCGCGCGATGGGCGACGCGAAGGACAAGGTGTCACAGGCCACGGCGCGCGTGAGTCAGCCGGCCGGGAGCGCTACGCAACAGGCAGACGCGCTCAGCGACGCCGCTGACGCGCTGACGCGTGCCGCGGCGTCTCTCGCCCGTGATCGTGAGCGAGCGAACGGCGCCAACAGCGCCTCGGGCTTCAGCGAGATGCTCCAGCAGATGCAGGAAGCCGCGCAGAAGCAGGGGCAGATCAACGCGCAGGCGCAGGGGCTGATGGGCATGCCACGCGACATGGGCAGCGGCGCTGCGCAGGCGCTGGCACGCGCGCTGGCGCAGAAGCAGCGCGGTGTCGCCGATCAGCTCGACGAGGCGGGGGACGCGCAGGGTGGGGATCGCGCCGCGCAGCTTGCGCGGGAGGCGCGTCAGGTGGCCGACGCGCTCGATGGCGGCCGGCTCGACGCCGCGACGCTGGCGCGTCAGCAGCAGCTCTTTCGCCGGCTGCTCGACGCAGGGCGCTCACTGGAGAAGGAGGAGCGCGACGACTCCAGCAAGCGCGAGGCAAAGTCCGCCACCGGTACGGAGACCTTCACCCCGGCTGGTAGGGTCGACGCCAAGGCGGCAGCGCGCTTCCGGCCGCCCACGTGGGACGAGCTGCGCGGATTGTCCGCCGACGAGCGGCGCGCGATCCTCGACTACTTCACGCGGTTGAACAGTGCGCCGTCGCCGTAGCACAGCCACATCTGCGGTGCGGTTCGCCGTCACGCTCGCCGGGTTGCTCGTGCTTGCCCCCCGCGCCGTACGGGCGCAGGAGGAGTCGCCCGAGGTGCTGCGCGGCCTCGAGCTCGAGAGCGCGGGGAAGAGTCGCGAGGCGGCGACGATCTTCCGCAACGCACTGCACGTCTTGCCGAACGCGGGGGCGCTGCTCGGGCTGGAGCGCGTCTACGCCGACCTCGGCATGAGCGACTCCCTGCTCGTGCCGCTCGATTCGCTCATTCGCGCCGATCCGCGAGAGCCGTTGTACCGAACGGTGCAGCTTCGCACGCTGCAGATCCTGCGGCGTGACGATCAGCTTCGCGCCGCCTTCGAGCGATGGGCGCGCCAATCCCCGCGCGACGCGACGCCGTACCGCGAGTACGCCCGCCTGCTGCTCCAGCTCGGCCGCTCGTCGTCGGCGGACAGCGTCGTCCAGCGTGGACGCCTCTCACTCGGCAGCGCGCACGACCTGGAGTACGAGACGGCACAACTGCGTGCTGCTCAAGGCCAGTGGGAGCCGAGCGCCGAGTCCTGGCGACGTGCGCTGGTGGATGCGCCGCATCTCGCCGGCGCGGCTGCGTACGCGCTCGCACCGACGCCGCTGCCAGTGCGCGACCGTATCCGCGCCGTCTTTCTCGCGCCACCCGTGCAGCTCGGCGCCCGGCGTGCCATGGCCGAGCTCGAGCTCACGTGGGGACGCCCGACGGAAGCATGGGATGCCCTGCGCGTCGTGGCCCCCGACAGCGCCGCGGGCGAGGCGTGGACCGACTTCGGGGAGCGCGCGCTGGCCGAGGAGCGGTTTGCCGTAGCGCGCGACGCGCTCGCCGCAGCGGTGCGCGTGCGCCGCTCGCCTGCGCTCGTGCTCACTGCGGCGACGGCTGCGCTGCGCGCCGGTTCGCCGGCGAACGTGCCGGGTCTCATCCCGATCTCCGACGTTGAAGCCGATCCGGCGCGTCTGGCGCGCGACTACCTGCCGCTGTACGTCGAGGCGCTCTCGCAGCTCGGGCGGGGTGCCGAAGCGGAGGCGCTCGTGGTGCGCTTCGATCGGTATCTCGCGCCGGGACAGCGCATGCGCCTGGCGCGCGCGTTGGCGAACGGCTGGGTGCGACGGGGCGATCTGTCGCGTGCGCGAGACGCCCTGCGCGCGGCGGGTGGCGACGCCGACTCGACCGAGGCCGCCGGTTGGCTCGCGCTCTACGACGGGCGCCTGTCGGATGCGCGCGTCCTGCTGAGGGGCGCACGCGAGCCTGGACCCGAGCTCGCCCAAGCGCTCGGCATCGTCGCACGCACGCGTGGTGACACCGCGCCGCGACTCGGTGCGGCGTTTCTCGCCCTCGCGCGCGGCGACAGCACGGCTGCGGCGACGTCGTTCGTGGAGGCGGCGCGCGAGAATCCCGACGCCGCGTCGGCGGTGCTGCTGGCTGCCGCGCGCATCCACGCCGCGCGCGACGACGCGACCGAGGCAACCGGGCTCTGGCGACGTATCGTCGCCGAGTACGGCGATATGCCCGAAGCAGCAGAGAGCGAGCTCGAGTGGGCGCGCGCTCTGCGCCGGCAGGGCGACAGCGCGGGCGCTGCGGCGCATCTCGAGCATCTCATCCTCACCGCGCCACAGAGCGCGCTCCTGCCGCAGGCCCGACGCGAGCTGGAGCTCCTGCGCGGTGCGGTGCCGTCGCCATGAGGCAGCCGAAGTCTCCGATGTCCAACACGCTTCGATCGATCGCGCGCGCCCCGCGCCTTGCACTCACGCTGCTCGCTGTGCTCTTCGCCACGCGACCACTCCACGCGCAGCGCCTGCTCGTGCCGATGGACGACGGGCAGACGAATCATCTCAAGGCGTATGGGCTCACCTACAATGCGGTGAAGTCCGGTGCGCAGGCGGAGTGGCTGCTCAACTATCGTGGCGGGGCGTTTCTGCTCCCCGATCTTCCCGAGCTCCGCCGTCGCGCCGCGCTGGACGGCATCAGCACGGAACCGGTAAGCGACGCACAGCTCACCGCCATCCGACAGGAGATGGCCGGCGGGAACATGGAGAGTGTTCCGCTGGAGAAGGCGCCGAGGATCGCCGTCTATACGCCCCCTGAAGCGCAGCCGTGGGACGACGCCGTCACGCTCGCGCTTCGCTACGCCGGCATCGACTTCACACCGGTCTACGACGAGCAGGTGGAGCAGGGGGAGCTGAGCAAGTTCGACTGGCTGCACCTGCACCATGAGGACTTCACGGGTCAGTTCAACAAGTTCCACCTCGGCTACCGCGATGCGCCGTGGTTCCGCGACCTGGTCGCGAAGAACGCGGCGGCGGCGCGACGGCTCGGCTTCACGAGCGTGCCGGGCCTCAAGAAGGACGTTGCCGAGCATATCCGACAGTTCGTCGAGCGGGGCGGATTTCTGTTCGCGATGTGCGGTGCCACGGAGACCCTCGAGCTGGCGATCGCAGGCCGCGACGTCGACATCGCCGGTGAGTTCGCCGACGGCACGCCGATGGACCCCGACGCCGATGCGCGCATGGACTGGAGGCGCGCGTTCGCCTTCCGGGGTGCGCACCTGGAGCGCTCACCGTTCGTGAACTCGATGAGCGACATCGATGGCCACCAGGTGAACGTGCCGGGACGTCGCCAGCCGCTCGGCACGTTCACGCTGTTCAACTTCTCGGCGAAGTTCGATCCCGTGCCGAGCATGCTCGTGCAGGACCATCGCGCCGTGCTCAACGACTTCTACGGTGTGACCACCTCGTTCACGAAGGCAACGCTCAAGCCCGGCGACGTCGTCCTCGCGACCGAGGAGGGTGCGCCGTGGGTGAAGTACATCCACGGCGACTACGGCAAGGGTACCTGGACCTACCTCGGCGGCCACGACCCGGAGGATCCGCAGCATGCGATCGGCAACCCGCCGACGGATCTGAGCCTGCACAAGAGTAGTCCGGGGTATCGACTGATCCTCAACAACGTGCTGTTTCCGGCGGCGAAGAAGAAGCCACTGAAGACGTGAAGGAGCTTTCGGTGTATCTTCAGTGTCATGCCCCGCCCCACCCTCAAGCCTCCCTCGACCACGCGCATCGTCAAGACGGCTGCGGCCGCCATGCGGGCGGCTGTTCGGCTGGCCGGGTGCCGTGAGGTGTGCTTCGTCTGCTCGCTCGACGACGAAGGGGTGATCCAGACCGCACGCGTCGCCGCGCGGGGAGACGTCGAGAGCGTGCTGGCACTGCCCGGCTTTGCGCGCCGCGGCGAGATGCTCGTGCACAACCACCCCTCCGGACTGCTCGAGCCCTCGGGCGCCGACTACGACGTCGCCGCGCGCATGCACGACGACGGCGTCGGGTTCGGGATCATCGACAACGATGCACGCTCGCTGTACGTCGTGGTCGAGGTGCCGAAGGCGGACGAGCTCCAGCGACTGGATCCCGCGACCGTCGCACACGACCTCGGCCCGGATGGACCGATTGCGCGCGAGCACGCCCGCTATGAGGATCGCGAGAGCCAGCGCGCGATGGCGGCCACGATCGCTCGCGTCTACAACGACGGTGGCGTCGCGCTGCTCGAGGCGGGCACGGGCGTGGGCAAGTCGCTCGGCTATCTCGTGCCGGCATTGCGCTGGGCGGCGGCCAACGGCGAGCGCACGATCGTGTCGACGAACACGATCAATCTCCAGGAGCAGCTCGTCAACAAGGACCTGCCGTTCCTCGAGAAGGCGTTGAGCGATCAAAAGGTGCGCTTCGCGCTGCTCAAGGGCTGGCGGAACTATCTCTGCAAGGCGCGACTCGAGCAGGCGCGGGGTGGTGCGACGCAGCTGTTCGAGGACGGCATGGCCGCGGAGCTCGCGACGATTGCCGCATGGGCCGAGCGGACGAGCGACGGCTCACTCGCTGATCTGCCGACGCCGCCGCGCCCGGAAGTATGGGATGAAGTGTCGGCCGAGGGCGACATGTGCACGCGCATGAAGTGCTCGCACTTCGACAAGTGCTTCGTGTTCAAGGCGCGCCGCGCCGCGGCAAATGCCGATGTCATCGTCGTGAACCATCATCTGCTGCTGGCCGATGTCGCGGTTCGCCGTGCCGCACAGAACTGGGACGATGCGGCCGTGCTTCCCGCGTATGGCCGACTGGTGATCGACGAAGGGCATCATCTCGAGGATGCGGCGGCGACACATCTCGGCATGACCGTCACGCGCCGCTCGCTCCAGCGGCTCGTCAGCCGCCTCGATCGCCGCGGCGGCAAGGGACTGCTCCCCGCGCTCTCGACGCGGTTGGCGGCGAGCAGCGATCTTCTCAGCACGGCGAGCCTCGATCTCGTCGAAGCGCGTCTTGCACCCGCCGTCACCGGCCTGCGCGACAAGAGCGGCTTGCTGTTCGATCTGCTCGACAGCTTCATCGAGCAGGCGGGAATGCCTGTCGTGCGCCTCGATGCCAGCTTCGCCGCGCATCCGATCTGGAAGGCGGGATTGACCGTCGCGCTCCAGGACGCGCTCGGTGCGATCGAGATGCTGCGCGAGGGGCTCGGCCTCGTGCGTGAGCGCATCGAGGGAAGCGCGACGCTCGATGAGGCGCTCGCGCCGCTGCTCAACGAGATGCGCTCGGTGACGCGCCGTCTGCAGACGGCGGGCGACGGCCTGCGCCGCGGTCTCGCGCCGCCGGATGACGACGACAGCGTGCGATGGATCGAGGTGCGCGGCCGCGAGCGCATCGTGTCGGTGTCGAGCGTGCCGCTCGATCTCGCGCCGATCCTGCGCGAGGATCTGTTCAGGCGACTCGACAGCACGATCGTCACGAGCGCCACGCTCGCAGCATCCGGCGGCGATGTTCGTGATCGGCGTCTGGCCGCCGACGCCGCCCACGAGACGCCGCGCTTTCAATTTCTCGCGGCGCGACTCGGCCTCGACGATCCGGAGCTGCGGACGACGATGGCGGTGTTCCCGTCGCCATTCGTGTACGACGAGCAGTCGCTGCTGGCGATCCCGAGCGACATTCCCGCGCCGAACGCCGACGCCGACGGGCATCGCGGCGCGATCACGCGCATCGTCCTCGACGTGGCCGGGGCATCGGACGGCGGCCTGTTCGTGTTGTTCACCAGCCATCGCGAGGTGCGGCAGCTCGCCGCCGAGCTGCGCGCGCGCGGTGTCGGGCGGCGGTGGCCGCTGCTCGTGCACGGCGAGGAGCCTCGTGACGCGTTGCTTGCCCGCTTCCGCGCGTCGGGCCAGGCAATCCTGCTCGGCACGGCGTCGTTCTGGGAGGGCGTCGACGTCCCCGGCGATGCACTGCGCGGGCTGGTGATCGCCAAGCTGCCGTTCCGTGTGCCGACCGAGCCCGTCACGGCGGCCCACTGCGAGGCGATCGTCGCACGCGGTGGCGACGCGTTCGTCGAGTACATGCTGCCGCACGCATCGCTGCGGCTGAAGCAGGGGTTCGGACGCCTCATCCGCACGGGCACGGACCGCGGTGTGGTCGTCATCGGCGATCCCCGCATCGTGACGAAGGGGTACGGCCGTGGCCTCCTCGAGGCGCTACCCCCGGCGCGGAGAGCGATCGGGCGATGGAACAGTCTGCGGGATCACGTGGCGGAGTTCTACGCGGGCACCCTCGGTCGATAGGGATCGGAAACGCGGTGTCGCTTGGGGAGCCGCGCCTTGACGGACTCCGGAAGGGCACGGCGATAGCCGGGCGGTTAGCTTTCTCCCATGCCCAACCTGAACCCCTCCAAGATCATCTGCGTCGGCCGGAACTACACGGCCCACGCGAAAGAGCTCGGCCATGCCGTGCCCAAGGAGCCGCTGCTCTTTCTGAAGCCGCCGTCCAGCCTCATCCGCTCCGGGGAATCCATCCGGCTGCCGACCGTGTCCAAGCAGGTCGAGTACGAAGGGGAGATCGGCGTGCTGGTGTCGAAGAGGTTACGGCACGCCGGTCGAGACGAGGCCCGCCGCGCTGTCGGCGGGGTTGCGGCGGCAAACGACGTGACCGCCCGTGATTTGCAGAAGTCCGATTCCCAGTGGACGCGCGCGAAAGGGTTCGACACGTTCTGCGCCGTCGGTGAGGTGGCCGAGGCGCCGGCCGATCTGTCGTCCCTCGTGGTGACGACGAAAGTGAACGGCACGGAGCGCCAGCGGGGAACGGGACAGGAGATGGTGTTCGACATTCCCAGCATTCTCTCGTATATCTCGGCCGTGATGACACTGGAGCCTGGCGATCTCGTCCTGACGGGAACGCCTGAAGGCGTCGGGACCCTTGCCCCCGGCGATGTGGTAGAAGTCGAGATCGCCGGCGTGAGCCGGGTCAGCAACCCTGTCACCCGCGACGAATAGTGCCTCCTTTAGCCAAGCGCTTCGCCACGCTCCCCGACTACCCGCTCGCGAAGATCCCGCAGCAGAAGCGCGAGCTGCTCGAGCGTGGCGTCGACGTGATCGACCTCGGCGCGGGCGACGCGGACCTCGCGCCGCCGGACCCCGTGCTCACGCGCATGGCCGAGGCGGTCAACGAACCGGCACTCCAGCGCTACGGCTTTGGCCTCGGTTACGTGCCGTATCGCGAAGCCGTGAGCGCCTGGATGCAGCAGCGCTTCGGCGTGCGCTTCGATCCGATGACGGAGATCGTGCCGCTCATCGGGTCCAAGGAGGGGATCTCGCACCTCGCGTTCGCGTACATGGAGCCCGGTGCCGTAGGCATCATCCCCGAGCCGGGCTACAACGCGTATCAAGGCGGGACGCTGCTCGCGAGCGGCGAACCGTACCGCTATGCACTGCGTCCGCGCACCGATTTCCTGATCGATCTCGACGAGATCCCGGCGGACGTGCTGCGGCGGGCGCGCATTCTGTATCTGAATTATCCCAACAATCCGACCGCCGCGGTTGCACCGATCGACTATCTCGAGCGCGTCGTGCGCGTGTGCCGCGAGCGGGACATTCTGCTCGTGTACGACAACGCCTACTCCGAGCTCGCGTTCGACGGCTATGTACCGCCGAGCATCTTCGAGGTCGAGGGCGCGCGCGAAGTGGCGATCGAGTTCCACTCGCTGTCGAAGACGTACAACATGACCGGGTGGCGCTGCGGCTGGGCGGTGGCGCGGCCCGAGGTCGCGAGCACGCTGGCGAAGGTGAAATCGTTCGCCGACACCGGCCAGTTCATGGCGATCCAGGCTGCCGGTGTAGCGGCGCTGAGCAGTTGGGCCGAGTTCGTCCCGAAGAACGTCGCCGTGTTCAAGGAGCGCCGCGACGCGGCCGTGGCGGCGTTCCGCAGCTCAGGGTTCGAGTGCGAGGTGCCGCGCGCGACGATGTACCTGTGGATCAAGCTCCCCGAGGGAATTCCGTCGGCAGTGTTCGCTGATCGGCTGCTCGAGGAGCACGGCGTCGTCGTGATGGCCGGCTCCGCGTTCGGCGCCGGTGGGGAAGGATTCTTCCGCATCTCATTCATCACGTCGCCGGCGCGCATCGTCGAGGCGGCACGGCGCGCGGGCCGGCTGCTCGCGGGCATGGCCGCGGTCGCGACGACATGAAGACGACGCGGCGTTCACCGGCATCGCTGCTGCTCTCCGTTGCCATCCACGTCGTGGTGGCGGTGGTGCTGATGAACGTCGCGTTCCATTACGACTTCACGTCACTGCGCGAAGCGCGCACCCCGGCGCCGGCGGTGGAGCATCTCACCTACATCGCCGTGGCACCCGCGGGGGGCGCCTCGGGCGGGACCACGACGACCGGCGCGCCGGCGAAGGCCGCGCATCCGTCACAGGGTCTCGTGGCCCCCCTGCAGGTGCCGGCGGGGATCGCCGCGCCGCAGCCGAAGGCTGCCGGAACACCAGGTGGTGTAGAGGGGGGCACAGGGGTCGGCGGTGGCATCGGCCCCGCGACGGGCATCGTCCCAGCGGATCCAGATCCGCGTCTCTCGGCCGATGCGCACCAGTTCTTCCCCGAGCCGAAGACGCACGCGCAGCGCGTCGACAGCGCGGTGCGCGCGATGATCTACGCGTACGCCGATTCCGTGGCACGCGCCGCGGCCGTCGCGGGCAAGAAACCGGGGGACTGGACGTTCGAGAAGGGGGGCCAGAAGTGGGGGCTCGACGGCAACAAGATTTACCTCGGTAAGTACGCCATCCCGAGCGCGGTGCTGGCTGCCCTGCCGCTTCGCATCCAGGCGAACCCCGGGGAGACGCTCACCGACCGGCTCGTGACAACGCATCGCAGCGAAGTCCTCGAGCACGCCGCCGCGTCGTATCACGACGACGAGTTCAAGGCGGCCGTGAAGCGCATCCGCGAACGGAAGGACCGCGAGCGGCGAGAGAAAGAGGTGCAGCGGACGGTGGCGGGAGCGCCGGAGGGGCAGTAGGGACGGCAGTCGCCGTCAGTGCAGCTCTCCGTTTGCCGCCGCCGTCAGCACCGGCTGAATCGCCTGCTCCATGAAGGGCCGGAAGATGCCGCAGACCACGCCGAGGACGGCGAAGTCGTCCTTCGGGCCCACCTCGATGGCGCGCGCACCGTCGTGCGCCGGCTCGAGCACGATCGTGCCGCCGCGATGGGTGAGGGTCTTGATCGTTGCTTCCTCACCGAGGCGCGCCGCGACGATGTCGCCATCCTTGGCCCGGAGGGACGGGGAGACGAGCACGTAGTCGCTGTCGAAGATCCCGCGCCCGACCATGGAGTCTCCCTTGATGCGCAGGAAGAAGACGTCGTCCGTGGGGAGGAAGCGGCGGTCCATCGTGAGGTAGCCGACGCGATGGTCCGGGATGAGCGCCGGCTCGCCCGCGTGCACGCGACCGTAGTACGGCACCGGCTGGGTGCTCGCCTGGCCCGCGTACCCAACGATCCGAACGCCCCGGGAGCGCGATTGATCGCGCTCGATGAAGCCCTTCTGCGAGAGCGACGCAAGCAGGTCGGAGACCGTCTTCGTCGATTTGATGCGAAACTTCTTCGCGATCTCCCGAATGCTGGGCTGGTACGTGTTCTCCGCGAGGAAATCGATCAGGTAGTGGTACACCCGACGCTCGAGCGGAGTGAGCGGCTCCGTCATACGACCTCACCGGCCTCGATTGTGTACGGCGGGGCTGATGGAGACCGGCGCCCGCTTCGTGCAAAACCCGCGCTAATGTAGCGCCGAATGGTACGTCGCAACAGCTGTTTCATGCAACCGGCATCAAAAAAATCCGCCGATACGCGGGCGAAACAGCGAAATCGTCAGGTCCCGACGGGCCGGCCGAGCCGCGCCACCGCGACGTCGATGCGCGCCAGCGAGCGATCCCGGCCGAGCATCATCAGCACGTCGAAGATCCCCGGACTCACGCTGAGCCCGGTCAGCGCGACGCGCAGCGGCTGGAAGATCTTCCCGGCCTTCTCGCCGAACCCGAGCCGCGCAGCGAGCGCGCGGAGCGCCTCCTCCATCGCCCCCGGCTCCCACTCCGGAACGGCCGCCAGCGCATCCCGCGTCGCCACCAACAACTCGGCCGTCGCCGGACGGTCCTTCCACTGCTTGGCCTCTGCGTCGGCGTCGTAGCTGATCTCGTCGCGAAAGTACGGGCCGGCCTGACGCACGATGTCGTCGACCGTACGCGCGCGAACCTTCAGCAGCTCGAGCAGGGCAACGTACCAGTCGCGCCGGCGTGCCAGCTCGCCCTCCGTTGCCAATCCGCCCGCCAGCAGGGCCGGCGTGACGACCTTCGCCAGCTCCTCGGCGGCGATCAGGCTGAGGTGCTGCCCGTTCATCCACTCCAGCTTCTTCGGGTCGAAAATGGCCGCTTTCTTCTGAAGGCCATCGGTGCTGAACAGCTCCACCATCTCGGGCAGCGTCATCACCTCGATGTCGTTGCCCGGTGACCATCCGAGCAGGGCGAGGAAGTTGAGCATCGCCCCCGGCAGGATTCCCTGGTGCTGATAATCACCCACCGCCGTGGCACCGTGGCGCTTGCTCAGCTTCTTGCCGTCGAGCCCATGGATCATCGGGAGATGCGCGAACTGCGGCAGCTCTGCGCCGAGCGCGCGGTAGAGCATGATCTGCTTCGGTGTGTTCGAGATATGGTCGTCGCCGCGCATCACGAGGGTGATGCGCATCTCGATGTCGTCGCTCACGACGGCCATGTTGTAGATGGGCGTCCCGTCGGCGCGGAGGATGATGAAGTCCTCGATGTCCTTGTTCGGGAAGCTGATGTCGCCGTGCACGAGATCATTCCATGACGTCGTTCCCTCGGGGACGCGGAAGCGCAGCGTGTACGGCAAGCCGGCGGCGACGCGGCGCTCCACCTCGGCGGGATCGAGCCGGTCGCAGCGACGGTCGTACTTGAAGCTCTCCTTGGTCGCCTCCGCGGCGGCGCGGCGCTCGGCGAGCTCCTCCTGGGTGCAGAAGCAGCGATAGGCAGTGCCGTTCGCCAGCATCTTGTACGCATCCTCACGGTTGCGCTGCGCGTTCGCGCCCTGGTAGACGACGTCCTCGTCCCAGCGGAGGCCGAGCCACTCGAGTCCCTCGAAGATCGCGCGCGTGCTCGCGTCGGTGCTGCGCGCCTTGTCCGTGTCCTCGATGCGGAGGAGGAACTGACCGCCGTACTTCCTGGCGTAGAGCCAGTTGAACAGGGCCGTGCGCGCGCCGCCGACGTGCAGATAGCCGGTGGGTGAGGGTGCGAAGCGGAGACGCGGAGTCTGTGCCGACATGACGTGACGTGGTGGCGACGAGGTATTCAAAGCACGAAAGCCCGCCGCGACTGGCGGCGGGCCTTCGGAGCGGAGAGAGAGGGATTCGAACCCTCGATAGAGGTTGACCCCCTATGCCGGTTTAGCAAACCGGTGCCTTCAGCCTCTCGGCCATCTCTCCAGACGCGGCGCACGTGGTGCGACCAGGACTCAATGTAACGGAAGCCGACTGCGCGCGGCAACCGTGTCCCGTCTCCACAAACGCCTCGCGTGCGAAGCGCTGGAAGCGGGCAGGGTGGGATTCGAACCCACGGTACCGTTGCCGGTACGACGGTTTTCAAGACCGTAGCAATCAACCGCTCTGCCACCTGCCCAGGGTCGCGCGACGTGTGCTCTTGCCCGTGGCGCGAAGCCTGAAGTATAACGACTACCAGCGCAGCATTCGACCAAGGGCCCGTAGCCGGACGCCTCGGACCGATCACAGCATCCCGTAGCTCACGAGTCCGCAGCCACTACCTCAGCATGTCCCAGCGCACGATCAGCGATGCTCAGGGCACTCTCTGGGAAGTCTGGGCGGTCAACCCGGCGCTCATCGAGCGACGGTTGATTGCCGAGCGACGTCAGCGCGCCGATCGGCGTGAGCATGTGCGTGAGACTCCGGAGCGCCGCGGGGCCGAGGATCAGCGTGCGTCCGATCTGGCGAGTGGTTGGCTGGCATTCCGCAGCGCGTTGGAGGATCGCCGTCGCTCGCCGATCCCGGAACGATGGGAGGAGATGAGCGAGGATGAGCTACGGCGCGAGTTGGAGCAGGCGGTTGAGGTGCTGAGGCGGTAGGCCCGCCCACACGGTCGTCCCGCGGAAGCGGCCGAAGACCGCGCGCGGCGTGCCCTCTGGGCAGTTGACTCGCTCGTCGAGACCGCGACCCGCCGGCTCACCGCCGCGCGACCGCCTCGACGCTCGCGCCCCCCATCGCCGAGCAGACGTACACGGCGGGCGAGAGCCCGGTAACAGCGCGATAGCGCTCGCTGACCGCGCGCGCGAAGCGCGGTGCCGCGATCGCCTGGACGAGCGCGACGGCGCACCCCCCGAACCCGGCGCCCGTCATCCGCGCACCGTAGCAGCCTTCGTGTTCGCGCGCCAGCTCGGCCATGAGATCCAGCTCGGCGCGCGACACGTCGAAATCGTTGCGCAGGCTGGCGTGACTCTCGTTCATCAGCGCGCCCACGGCAGCGAGATCGCGGCGCTCGAGCGCATCCGCGGCTGCGAGCGTGCGCGCATTCTCGGTGATCACGTGGCGTGCGCGCCTGCGGATCACCTCATCCAGCTCATGCGCGCGCGCGTAAAACGCCCCGGCGTCGACGTCGCGCAGCGCGGGCACGCCGAAGAACGTCGCCGCGGCCTCGCACTGCGCGCGCCGTTCGTTGTACGCCGAATCGACGAGCCCGCGCCGCGTGGCGGTGTCGAGCACGACGATGGCGACGTCGAGCGGAAGGGAGACACTGCGCGTCTCCAGCGTGCGGCAATCGATCAGCAGCGCGTGATCCTTCTCGCCGGCGGCGCAGATGAGCTGATCCATGATGCCGCAGTTCACGCCGACCCACTCGTTCTCCGCACGCTGCGCGAGACGCGCCATCTGTGCCGGGCTCCAGTCGAGCGACGCCGCAGCGGCGAATGCCCGTGCCGTGGCGAGCTCCAACGCCGCGCTCGATGACAGACCGGCGCCGAGGGGGACGTCACCGGCGACGACGCCCTCCCAGCCGCCGTCGAGGGGCAGGCCGCCCATCTCGTGCATGATCCACGCGACACCGCGCACGTACTCGTGCCAGCCGCGGCCATGCGTGAGCTCGGGGCCGATCCGGAACGACGTCTTCTCCCGGAAGTCGAGCGAGTGCACGACGACACCTCCGTCGCGCCGTGGGCGCAAGGCAATCCACGCCGCGCGATCGATCGCGACGGGGAGAACGAAGCCGTCGTTGTAGTCGGTGTGCTCGCCGATGAGATTCACGCGCCCTGGTGCGCGCGTGAGCAGCGCTGGCTTCTCGCGGAACACGAGCTCGAATTCGGCGATGACGCGATCGCGCACCGACGTCATGGTCGTGCCGCTCGGCAGCGTGTCTCCGAGGCGTCGCGCAACCGCGCCGCCGCCATCTCCGCGGTGAGATCGCGCTGCGGCTCGCCGAGCATCTCGTACCCGACGAGGAACTTGCGAACCGTCGCCGAGCGGAGCAGGGGCGGGAAGAAATGCATGTGCAGGTGCCACTCGGGATGTGCGCCCCCGTCCGTGGGCGCTTGATGAAGGCCGGCAGAATACGGGAACGAGATCGCGAAGAGATTGTCGTAGCGTGTCGTCAGGCGCTTCACGATGTCGGCGAGTTGATCGCGCTCGGCATCGTGCAAGGCGCCGAGATGCGGCACGGGGCGGCGGCTCACGACGAGTGTCTCGAACGGCCACACGGCCCAGAACGGGACGAGTGCCACGAACCCGTCGTTCGCGCAGACGATGCGCTCCTCGCGCGCGAGCTCGAGCGCGAGATAATCGGCGAGCAGCGTGCCGCCATGGCGCTCGAAATGCTCACGTTGGTATGCGAGCTCCCGCGCCGCCTCACGCGGCAGCGAACGCTGCGCCCAGATCTGCCCATGCGGATGGGGATTGCTGCACCCCATCATCTCACCCTTGTTCTCGAAGACCTGCACGTGGCCGATGTCGTGCCGCGCGCCGAGTCGAAGGTACTCCTCCGTCCACAGGTCGACCACGCTGCGGATCGCGGGGACGTCCATGTCGGGCAGCGAGAGATCGTGGCGCGGTGAGAAACAGATCACGCGGCACACTCCACTCTCCGGCACGGCGACGAGCAGCGCGCTCTGCTCCTCGGACGCCGCACCCCACGTCTTCGGCATGCTCGGCCTGAGGGCGGGGAAGTCGTTGTCGAACGCGTACACACTCTCGTACTGCGGATTGCGCTCGCCGTTCGCGCGCTCGTTGCCAGGGCAGAGGTAGCAGCGAGGGTCGTAGGCGGGGCGGGCGTCGTCCGGGCGCGCTTCGATCTGCCCCTGCCACGGGCGCTCCGTCCGATGGGGCGAGACCAGCACCCATTCTCCGGCGAGCGGATTCCATCGGCGATGCGGCTGGGCGGCGAGAGCGACGCTCGGCGTTCGTTCAGTCATGCGCGGCGGATGGGTGAGGACGGACGGTTGGACGGTCTGACGGTCTGACGGTCTGACGGTCTGACGGTCTGACGGTCTGACGGT
>CAYTKA010000022.1:0-31563 GCA_964438255.1 uncultured Gemmatimonadaceae bacterium
GGGCAGTTCCGCCCCATCCGCGTTTCCGCCGCATCCGGATGAACCTTCGTCTGAGGAGCCCGCCCGAGCGGCTGTTGACGAGCGGATGAGCGGATGGAGCGGATGAGGAGCCGGCCCGAGCGGCAGTGAGGGAGCGGATCGAGCGGATGAACCTAGATGAGAATGTCCAACGCGAGCGAGAAGCGTTGGACTACTGCGCGTGTTCGCCGGTCGGCTGTCGACACCGGTACGTCTTGACGGTCGACCTTCCGTGCAACAAGTAGTAAGTGCCCCGCCTCTTCCGTGCATCATGGCGACACAGACCCGCAGTACCACCGCATCCAGCGCCGCGCGCACGTCGTCCTCGCGTACCGGCCCGCCCGCTCCCTCGGCGACGCGGGCCGTATACAGCTACGAGACGGGGCGGACCTACCAACTGGACCGCCTGATCGGCAAGGGCGGATTCGGCGAGGTCTATCTCGCCACCCCCACGACGGTGCCGCATGGGTTCCCGACGCACGTCTGCATCAAGATCAGCGACCGTTTGTCGGCGTGGCTGCGCGAGGCGTACTTTGCCGAGCTGCTCGGCCGCGAGGCGCGCGCCCTCCGGGTGTTCGATCGCTTCGTCGTGGTCGAAGGGTCAGTCATGCGCTACTGCCTCGCCATGGAGTATGCCGAGCACGGCGACGTGGGCGCCTGGCTCGGGCGCAAGGGCCCGCAGGGTGAGCGATTCGTGCGTCGAGAGATCGCCGCCATTCTCGGCACGCTGGACGCGCTGCACCGCGGACAAGCGCTGCACCGCGATCTCACGCCGTTCAACGTTTTCGTTTGCGAGCACGAGCAGCTCAAGGTCGGCGACTTCGGTATCGCCACGCACCAGCTCAGCCGGCGTGGCGTCACGGCGGACTCGTTCAATCTCTTCAACGTCCCCGACGAGATCGCGTGGGGGCGCGTCCGCCGCTGGCAGCAGCGCGACGACATCTATCAGATCGGACTGATCGCAGCAATGCTCCTCCGCGGGGACGTCTCGAGCCCGATGCGAAGCCGGGATGTCCGTACGCTACCCTGCAGCGACCATCTCAAAGAAGTGATTCACCGCTGCCTCGGCGTGCGCGGCAAGCGCTACGAAGCGGCGGCGGAGCTGATCCGTGCGCTCAAGCAACGACCCGCGGTACCGCGCCTCGGGCGGGTGCGCAGTCTGGATGGGAAGCGGCTTTCGTTTACCGGCTTTCTGAGCCGGCCGCGGAGCGAGGCGATCGCTGCCGCACGGAAGGCGGGCGCGATCATCCAATCGAAGCCAGGCAAGGCGACGGACGTGCTGGTGCGCGGCCGGCCGAATGCACTGCAGATCGCGGGGACGGACGGTGGGTCGAAGCTGATCGAGCTTCGACGCCTGGCGGCCCAAGGTCACGTCGTCACGGTCATCGGCGACGCGCAGTTCTGGCGGCTCGTCGAGTCGGTGCGATCGCGGCGGTCGGGACGAACCAGGAAGGGGAAGAGTGTGCGACGATGAGTGTCGATCCGCCGTCAGCGTCGAGATCCCGACTCGGCGGGAGATCCTGCCCGTCGCCGGCTACACCCGAACCTGCGGGCTGACGCCCACGAGTTGCTTGACCAGCCGCTCGATCTGCTTCGCGTGCCGCGTCACATGCACGACGTGGATTCTGAACCCATCGCCAAGGTTCATCTTTGGCGCCCAGCGCGGGAGCGCGGGGGAGGCGATGCGGACCGCGCGCCAGTCATAGGGCATCGCGTCGTCCATTGCCTGCACGAAGCGCAGCTCGCGGCCGAGGAACTCCTCCACCACACCGTTGCGGGGCGTCGCGCCTGGAAGGAACACCTTCGGCCCGCGGACCGCCCTCGGTTTGATCAACGTCTCGGCGATCAGGCCGCCGATGAACGACGACTTCCACTCGCGCGCCGCGGCGCCCGCATCCCGCGGCGTATTGTTGAGCAGCGTCGTCAGCGGGCCCTCGTACAGCTCGTCGGCCCGGCAGAGATGCTCGAGCACCTGCCCGACGCTCCATCCCTTCGGCTCTGGATGCTCGTTGAGCTGTGCGGCGTCGAGCGGCCGGATCATGGCGGTGAGGCGCTCACGCGTCGCGATGGATTCGGCGCGTAGCGCCCGATGCAGATCTTTCTGAATCTGACGCATGGTACGAGTGGTGAGGTCAGCCGTTAAGAAGCCACGCGTCGAGGCGAAGAGCAAGACCCCGACGGCGAGGGAAGCTCCGTCGGGATCGCCGCTGGGATGTCTGCGATATATTGCGCGCACAGCTGGCCGCGCCACGCCGGCGCGGCCGACTGCCGGCGGTCGAGTCGTCGTCCCACCTGAACGCGAGCACGACATGGCGAGAGGTCGAGGAAGGGGTGAGGACTATCCGATACACGTCGTCACGAAGCGGGGCATCGTCGAGCTGGTGGCGTACATCGCGCTGTCGAGTGACGCCGGGCGCCGCGCCTGCGACGAATGAGCCGCGGTAATCGACGGCGGCGATGAATACGCGCGTGGTCGCGATCGAGCGCCTCACGGACGTCACCGACGACGCGGTGAAAGGGCTGGCGGCGGTGCTCGTCGATGCCGTCGAGAGCGGGGCCGGTGTGAGCTTCACGACGTTGACGCGCGACGACGCCGAGTCGTGGTGGCGGCAGACGCTGACGGCGCTGCACCAGCGAGGCGTCGTGCTCGTTGCGCGCGACGAGGACGGGATCGTCGGCACGGTGCAGTTGCAACCTGCGTGGGCGCCGAATCAGCCGCATCGTGCCGATGTCGCGAAGCTGATCGTCCATCGACGGGCACGCGGGCGGGGTATCGCGCGGGCGCTGATGCAGGAGGTCGAGCGCCAGGCGCGCGTGCAGGGATGGACGCTGCTGCTGTTGGACACCTGCAAGGGCGGCGCTGCCGAGCAACTGTACACGTCGCTCGGGTGGGTGCGCGTGGGTGAAGTGCCACGCTTCGCGCTGAACCCGGACCACAGTTGGTGCGACACGGTCTTCTTCTACAAGCAGCTCTGAGCGCCCGAGAGGGGCTCTCCCCTCGGGCCCCATGACGGGTCGTGGTGATCATGGGCAAGCCAGAGCACGCGAGCCATAGCGCGCTCGAAGCGCTAGTTGCGCGGGACGGTGGGTGGGGTGCACCTTGTCGCCCGCTGTGGTTGCGACGTCGCGGTTCCTCCTTCCCCACCGCCGCCCTCTTGTGTCATGAGCAACCTCCGTCCCCTCGACCTGATCGTCATCGGCGGTTACTTCGCCGTGCTGCTGTGGATCGGCATCTGGGCGGCACGCCGAGAAAAGCAGCTCAGCTCCGACTATTTCCTTGCTGGCCGTGATGTGGGTTGGCTCGCGGTGGGGGCGAGCCTCTTTGCGTCGAACATCGGCAGCGAGCATCTCGTCGGACTCGCCGGCACCGGTGCGGCGAGTGGACTGGCGGTGGGCCACTTCGAGTGGATCGCCTGCTTCATGCTCCTGCTGCTCGGCTGGCTGTTCGTGCCGTTCTATCTCCGCAGCGGTGTGTACACGATGCCGGAGTTCCTCGAGCGGCGCTACAACGCCGCAGCGCGGTGGTACTTCACGTGGGTCTCCGTGATCGGCTACGTGCTCACGAAGATCAGCGTGACGCTGTTTGCCGGCGGCGTCGTGATGCACGCCGTCACCGGGCTCGATCTCTGGACGAGCGCCGGACTGCTGATCGTCGTCACCGGACTGTACACCATCATCGGCGGGCTGCGCGCCGTGATCTACACGGAGGTGGCGCAGGCGATCGTGTTGATCACCGGCTCGGCGGCGTTGATGCTCATCGGCCTGCACGACGTCGGCGGCTGGAGTGGGCTGCATGCAAAGCTGCCCGCCGACTTCTTCTCGATGTGGAAGCCGTCGAACCATCCCGACTTTCCGTGGACCGGCGTCGTGTTCGGTGCGCCGATTCTCGGCGTGTGGTACTGGTGCACCGATCAGCACATCGTGCAGCGCGTGCTCGCGGCGAAGAACGTCACCGAGGCGCGGACCGGGACGATCTTCGCCGGATATCTGAAGGTGCTGCCGGTGTTCATCTTCGTGCTGCCGGGGATGGTGGCGGCGGCGCTCTATCTCGACGTCCGCAGCGGTGCGGCGGACTCGGCGTACCCGGCGCTGGTGACGCGACTGCTCCCCGCAGGCTTCAAGGGGCTGGTGCTCGCCGGAATGCTCGCTGCCCTGATGAGCTCACTCGCGTCGGCGTTCAATTCGTGCTCGACGCTGCTGACGTGGGACGTTTACCGTAAGCTGAAGCCAGGGGCGTCGGAGGGGGAGCTGGTGGCGTTCGGCCGCGGCTCGACGATCGTGCTCGTGGGATTGGGGTTCGCGTGGATCCCGTTCATGAAGTACGTGTCGCCGCAGCTCTACATCTACCTCCAGAGCGTGCAGGCGTACATCGCGCCGCCGATCGCCGCATGCTTCCTGTTGGGTGTGCTCAGCACGCGGCTCAACGGCGCGGGGGCGATGGCGGCGCTGCTGACGGGGCTCGTGCTGGGGGCGGCGCGACTCGGGCTGGAGCTCGGCAAGTCGCACCTTGCGCCGGGCTCGTTCGTCTACTGGTTCGCGACGATCAACTTCCTGCACTTCGCGGCGCTGCTGTTCGCGCTGTCGGTGGTGATTCTCGCAGCGGTGAGCTATGCGACGAAACCGCCGTCGCCGCAGCACGTGGCAGATCTCACCTACAAGACGGCCCACGTGCCACTCGCCGCCGAGGACGAACCGCGCCGCCGTCGCCTGAACGTGGTCGCGTCGGTTCTGCTCGCGGCGATCATCGGCGTGCTCTGGATCGTGTTCCGGTGAGCTCGACCCCCACCGGGTGGATCGGAGGGCAGCGACGAGCCAGAGCGACGTGACTACGCCCGCGCGCGACGCGTCTTGAGAGGATGATGCAAGGCGAGACGAACGCGTGAGCGCTAAGATCTGCCCCACCTGCGGCGCGGAGTATCCCGCGACCGAGCGGTTCTGCCCGAAGGACGGTACCGTCCTCCGGGCGCCGACCGCAGAGACCGCGAGCCTCATTGGCGCCGTGATCGCCGAACGGTATCACGTGCTCGAGAAGCTGGGCGAGGGAGGGATGGGGCAGGTGTACCTCGCCGAGCACGTGAAGATGGGGCGGAAGAGCGCCGTCAAGGTGATGCATCCCTCGATGGTGCAGAACACCGACGCCCTCGGCCGCTTCAACCGCGAAGCCGCGAACGCCAGCCGGATCGACCACCCGAACGTCGCCGCGATCTACGACTTCGGCGAGACGCCGGACGGACTCGTCTACCTCGCGATGCAGTACGTCGAAGGCGAGACGCTCACGCACATTCTTCAGGCGACCGGTGCGCTCCCGCCGCAGCGTGCCGCCGAGATCGCGCGGCAGGCGGCCGAGGGACTCTACGCCGCGCACGGCCTGGGGATCGTGCACCGCGATCTCAAGCCGGACAACATCATGATCACGAAGGACCGCGATGGCCTCGACTGCGTGAAGGTCGTGGACTTCGGGATCGCGAAAGCCGCCGGGAACGCGGCGCAGCAGGTGACGCGCACCGGCATCGTCGTCGGGACGCCGGAGTACATGAGCCCCGAGCAGCTCGCCGGCGAGGACGTGGACGCGCGCAGCGATCTCTACTCGCTCGCGCTCGTGACCTTCAACATGCTCACCGGCGATCTGCCATTTCCCGCCGCGTCGACGCAGACGTCGATGATCATGCGGCTCACGGAGCCGCCGAAGACGCTCGCCGAGATGAAGCCGGACGTCGCGTGGCCAGCGGAGGTCGAGGGGGTGATGCGCAAGGCACTCGAGCGCGAGCCGAGCCAACGCTACGCGTCGACGCGCGAGTTTGGCCGCGCGCTGTACGCGGCGATCGAGCAAATGCCCGTGCGGCCCTCGGCGGTGAGGGGGACGCTGCTGATCGATCCGTCCGCGCCCGCTCCGGCACGCGCGGCCAAGACGTCGGACAAATCGTCGGTGAACCCCCCGCCCGCTGCATCCGGACCGAGCAACCGAGAATTCACGATCGCTGCCGGCGCGCTGGTGGCCATCATCGTTATCGGGCTGGTGGCATGGGGGGTGACGACGCGCAACCGCGCGCACGGGGCAGGGCCGCTCGCAGAGGGAATCGCCGCGTACAACCAGGGTCGCCGCGAGGCGGCGCTCGAGCGATTCCGCACTGCGGCAGCGCGGGCGCCGAGCAATCCGATGCCGCACGTCTACCTCTCGCGCATGGCGCGTGAGGTGAACGACATGGCGACCGCTCACGACGAGGCGATGAAGGCGGTCGAGCTCGGGCCACACAACGGCATCGCCCTGCGCGAGCTGGCGTCGACGATGTTCGTCGAGCAGAACTACGCCGGTGCCCGCGCCTTCTATGTGCGCGCCTTGAAGGTGCATCCCGGCGATCGACTCTCGCAGGGATACCTCGGCTGCTCGCTCCTCCGGCTGGGGCGCGTCGAAGAGGGAACACGATGGATCGAGCGCGCGGGGAACGGCCCGTGGAAGGAGTGCGCGCCGGGGTCGTGAAAGGCGATGTAGAGAACGCGCGGTCGGCTCCGACTTCTCTACGCAAGCGCCAACAACGGCGCCCAAACCCCAGGGAGGAGATGGAACCATGCGATTCATGCTGATGATGCACACGCCGCGCGGGACGGGCGACTACCAGATCAACAGTTGGTCCCCGGACGACTTCAAGGCGCACATCGCCTTCATGCAGCGGCTCAACAAGGACCTGCGCGACAAGGGAGAGTTCGTCGCCGCCGAGGGGCTCACCCCCCCAGGTCAGGCGAAGGTCGTGCGCGCGGGCAAGAACGGCGGACCGCCGGTCACCGATGGCGTCTTCCCGGAGTCGAAGGAGTTCCTCGCCGGCTACTGGCTGATCGACGTCGACACGCCGGAGCGCGCGTACGAGATCGCCGGCCGCGCCTCCGCCGCGCCCGGGCCCGGTGGCACGCCGCTCATCATTCCGATCGAAGTGCGACAGGTGATGAGCGTGCCGCCCGTGCCGGACGCGTGACAGCCGAGTCTTCCGTCGCGCTGCCTTCCGACGTCGGGCATCTGCTGCGCGATCTCGCGCCGCAGGTGCTCGGCGCGGTGGCGCGCCGTCATGGGGACTTCGCCGCGGCTGAAGATGCCGTGCAGGAAGCGCTCATCGCCGCGGCGGCGCAGTGGCCGACGGAAGGGATACCGGCCAATCCACAGGGTTGGCTCTACCACGTCGCCCTCCGACGGATGACCGATCATCTGCGCAGCGAGATGTCGCGTCGCAAGCGTGAGGACGCGGTGGCGAGTCAGGTCTGGGCCGAATGGGCCTTCGTCCCGCCGCAGAGTGCCGACGTCGATGTCGAGGAGGACGACACGCTCGTGCTGTTGTTCATGTGCTGTCATCCCGCCCTGACGCCGGCGACGGCGATCGCGCTCACACTGCGCGCCGTCGGCGGCCTCACCACCGCGGAGATCGCGGGTGCGTTCCTCGTCCCCGAAGCGACGATGGCGCAGCGCATCAGTCGAGCGAAGCAGCGCATCACGACGTCGAAGGTTCCGTTCAGCATGCCCAGCGACGCCGAGCGCGCGGAGCGGCTGGGTGCAGTGCTCCATGTGCTCTATCTGATCTTCAACGAGGGATACACGAGCAGCGCGGGCGCGGATCTGAATCGCACCGATCTCTCCAACGAAGCGATCCGATTGATGCGCGTGCTATGCGGGCTGCTGCCGAAGGATGGAGAGGTGGCGGGTCTGCTCGCGCTCATGCTGCTCACCGACGCACGTCGCGCGGCGCGCACGGGGCCAACCGGCGAGCTGATCCCGCTCGACGAGCAAGATCGGTCGCGGTGGAATCGCCGGCTGATCGACGAGGGGACGGCGCTCGTGTCGCAGGCGCTCTCGAGCGGATCGGTCGGCATGTATCAGCTCCAGGCTGCGATCGCCGCCCTGCACGACGACGCCCCGAGCACCGACGAGACTGACTGGCCGCAGATTCTCGCGCTGTACGAGGTCCTCGACGAAATGTCGGACAACCCGATGGTATCGCTCAATCGCGCCGTCGCGGTGGCGATGGTGCACGGACCCGCGGCGGGATTGACGCGGCTGGAGGCACTGGATGCGGACGCGCGCGTCTCGGGACATCATCGACTCGACGCGGTGCGGGGACACCTGTACGACATGTGCGGGGATCGGGAGCGCGCAGTCGCACACTATCGCGCTGCCGCCGAGCGGACGGCGAGCATTCCGGAACGGAATTACCTGTTGACGAAAGCGGCCAGGTTGGCGCATTGATTCAGGGAGTCGCCGACGTCGTGAACCGTGAGCCGTGAGCTGCCCTATGCTGGCCGACTTTGCCGACGAATACCGGAAGTACCGCGTGATGGGCGAGAAGGCCCTGGCACAGGTTCCCGATTCAGCGCTCAACCATGTGCCCTCCCCCGAGGGGAACTCGATCGCGATGATCGTGCGACACGTAGGTGGCAACCTGACGTCGCGCTTCACCGACTTCCTGACGAGTGATGGCGAGAAGTCGTGGCGCGACAGAGAAGGGGAGTTTGCCGAACGTGCGTACGGGCGCGCCGAGGTGAATGCGATGTGGGCCGATGGCTTTCGCGTGCTCGAGGCGGCGCTGGGCGCAATGACGGCCGCGGACCTCGGGCGCGAGGTCAGGATCCGCGGACAGCCGATGAGCGTACACGCGGCGCTCTGTCGCTCGCTCGCGCACACGGCGAGCCACGTTGGGCAGATCGTCCTGCTTGCGCGGATGCTCGCCGCAGGCTCGTGGCAGTCGCTCAGCATTCCACGCGGCCAGTCGGCGGCCTTCGAGGCGGCGCTGCGCGCGAAGCGTCAGTGATCGGGGCGTCGCATGAAGCCGTACGGAAATCTGGAGGCGTGACCGGCGGTACGCTGCGAGCTCGGCGGCCGTGCGAAGGTTGTGCTCGGCGTGGCGTCGTCTAACTTCTTTGAGCCCCGTGATGCCATCACGCGCTCATCGTCAACCGAGAGATCGCCACATGCGAGCCTTCCAGCCCTACCTGACCGTCGACGGAAACGCCCACGCCCGTCTCGCCGTGGGCTCGGCGATGACGATGCCAGTCCGGTGCGAGCTACACAAGAAGTAGACGCCAGATATGCGGTTACTCAAGCAGCTCTTCGACAACAATCACACGTGGGCCACCGAGCGGACTCGGCACGACCCAGAGTTCTTCAGCCGCCTGACCAAGCAGCAGGCGCCGATGTATCTGTGGATCGGCTGCTCCGACAGTCGCGTGCCGGCGAACGAGATCGTCGGCTTGGACCCGGGCGAGCTGTTCGTGCATCGCAACGTGGCCAACGTCGTGGTGCATGCGGACCTGAACTGCCTGTCCGTCATCCAGTTCGCGGTGGACGTCCTGCGCGTCCGACACGTCATCGTGTGCGGTCACTACGGATGCGGTGGCGTGCTCGCGGCGCTGCGCGACGAGAGGCTCGGGCTCGTGGACAACTGGCTCCGCCACGTGCAGGACGTGCGCTGGAAGCACCAGGCGCAGCTCGAGGCGCTCGGGACGGAGGCACGCCAGCATGAACGCCTCTGTGAGCTGAACGTGATCGAGCAGGTGGTGAACGTCAGTCAGACCACGGTGGTGCGTGACGCGTGGGCGCGCGGCCAGCCGCTTGCCGTGCACGGATGGCTGTACGACATTCGCGACGGTCTGCTGCGAGATCTCGACGTCTGCGTCGCCTCGCCCGATGAGCTGCGCGTGTGCGCCGACGCCGTGACTGCCGAGAGTCCACGCCTTGCCGAACGAGGTGCCTAATGGCTCGCCAACGTGCGCGCGCAGGTTCCGATGGTGACGTGCTCCTTCTCGTCGGCACGACGAAGGGCGCCTTCCTCGCCTGGTCGGATGCCGAGCGTCGCCGTTGGCGTGTCGAGGGACCGCACTTTCGTGGCGAGTCGGTCTACGCCCTCGCCTTCGACGGGCGCAGTGGCCGCCGCCGCACGCTGGCTGCCACGAGCAGCATGCACTGGGGCAGCGTCATCCGCACGAGCGACGACTTCGGGACGACGTGGACGTCGCCCGAGCGTCAGAATGTGCGCTTCCCCGCGGACTCGGAGCTGGCACTGAATCAGATCTGGCAGATTCGTCCCGGCCGCACCGACGAGCCCGACGTGCTGTATTGCGGCGTGGAACCGTCAGCGCTGTTCAAGTCGGAGGATGGCGGCGACAGTTGGTCGCCGGTGCAGGGACTGCTCGAGCACGAGCATCGCCGGCAGTGGCAGCCCGGCGGCGGCGGCCTGTGTCTGCACACGATCGTGCTCGATCCGACCGACCGCGACCGTATGCTCGTTGCCATGTCTACGGGCGGTGTGTACCGCACGGAGGATGGCGGACGAAGCTGGCGCGCCCGCAACGTCGGCGTACGCGCGCAGTTTCTCCCCGACAAGTATCCGGAGTTTGGTCAGTGCGTGCACAAGGTCGTGCATCACGCGAAGCGCCCCGAGCGGTTGTTCCTCCAGAATCACTGGGGCCTGTATCGCAGTGACGATTGGGGCGACTCCTGGCACGACATCGCCAACGGCGTCCCCTCGGACTTCGGGTTCGCGATGGCGATGCACCCGCACGATGCGGACACCGTGTATGCCGTACCGATCGAGGCAGACACCTTCCGCTGCGTCCCGGAGGCGAAGCTGCGCGTCTATCGTACGCGCGACGCCGGCGAATCGTGGGAGCCGCTCATGAAGGGCCTGCCGCAGCGTGGCGCGTACGAGACCGTGCTGCGCGATGCGCTTGCGTCGGATTCGCTCACTCCGGCTGGTGTCTTCTTCGGCACCCGAAGTGGAAAGCTCTACGGCTCGGCCGACGAGGGCGACTCCTGGCACGAGATCGCTGACGCGCTGCCGCCCATCGTCTGCGTGAAGGCCGCCGTGGTCGGCGACGGGGTGAGCTGAGCGGCGGCGGGGGCGAAGGAATGGGAATCACCGTCGAACTGCCGGGCGCGCTCGCGCCCTATGCCCGCGCGAGCTCGCTGGACTTGCCGAGCACGGAGTGTCACACCGTGGCCGAGGCCCTCCGCGCGCTCGCGGCACGCTGGCCGGGCGTGGCGGACCGGATGATGGACGAGCGCGGTGTGCTGCGCCCGCACGTCAACGTGTTCGTCGACGAGAAGAACATTCGCTTCGCCAACGGGCTCGAGACGCCGCTGCGCAGCGACAGCACGATCGTCGTGGTGCCGGCCGTGAGCGGCGGGTGACGAATCGTCTTGACGGCGTGGAGCACGGCGACGTACCCTGAACGTCCCGCCGCACTGCCGTCATCTCGGACCCGCCACAAACGGGAGGCTCTCATGCCGTGGCTCCTCGGCATCGTCGTTCTTCTCGCCGGTCTCCTCGGATACGCCGCCACGAAGCCGAAGCAATTTCGCGTGCAGCGCGCGACACGCATCAAGGCGCCCGCGTCGAAGGTCTTCTCCTATCTCGATGACTTCCATCGCTGGAGCGTGTGGTCGCCCTGGGAGAAGCTCGATCCGGCACTGCAGCGCACGTACAGCGGACCGGAGCGGGGCATGGGCGCCGTGTATGCCTGGGAAGGCAATCGCAAGGTCGGCAAGGGGCGCATGGAGATCATCGACGTCGCCCCGCCGAGCAAGCTGACCGTCAAGTTGAATTTCCTCGCGCCATTCGAGGCGCAGAACACGGCGGAGTTCTCCCTCTCCCCCGACGGCGACGGAACGGAGGTGACGTGGGCAATGTATGGCCCGAGCCCTTTGCTGATGAGAGCGATGGGCGCGTTCATGGACATGGACAAGTCGATCGGGAAGGACTTCGAGAGCGGGCTCGCCAACTTGAAGGCCGCCGCCGAGGCGTAGTCACGGCGTGACGGACGTCGCCCGGCCTGCCTCGGATGATTCGGCGCCACTCGCGCCCCCTCCCGCTCCCGCGGTGCGGCGATACGACCGCTCGATCATCGAGGGGCCGCTGGCGGCTGCAGTGTGGAAGCTCGCGTGGCCGACGATGCTCACCAACGTCATCGGCGGGCTCCAGGGGATGGTCGACCACGTGCTCGTCGGGCATCTCGTCGGATACACCGGAAACGCGGCGATCGGGGTGTCGTGGCAGATCATCGTCGTCGTCATCGTGTTCATCAACTCGCTGTTCACCGGCATGAACGTGCTCGTGGCCCGCTTCGCCGGCGCGAACGAGAGCGACAAGCTCGATCGCACCGTCTATCAGGCCTTCCTCACTGCCATCGGTATCGCGCTGTTCATCATGGCGCCGGTCGGCTACTTCCTCTCCCCGTGGCTGCTCGACCTGGTGAACGCCGCACCGACGGTGAAGGCGCAAGCGCTGCCATTTCTCCGCGTGATGTTCCTGGCGACGAGCGGAATGCTCGTCTTCTACATGCTCGCGGGAGCGCTGCGCTCCGCCGGCGACGCGCGAACGCCGATGTTGCTCGGCCTCGTGATGACCGTGCTCAACCTCGTCGCGAACGTGATGTTCATCCGCGGGCTCGGCCCCATCCCCGCGTTCGGAACCGTCGGAGCGGCGATGGGGACGGCGATCGCGTCCGGGCTCGTGGCACTGTACGCGCTCGCGAAGCTGTGGCGGGGAGGATGGGTCGTCTCCTTCCCCCGTGGACAGAGCTTCGCGCCGGATTGGCCGATCATCCGCTCCCTGTTCCGGTTCGGCCTGCCGACCGGCATCCAGGGGATCGCGATGAACGTCGGCGGCGTGTTGATGCTCGGCTTCATCGGCTCGCTGCATGACAGCGCTGCGGCCCAGGCGGCGTTCGCCGTCTCGTACACGCAGCTCTTCTCGCTCATCACGTGGACGTCGTTCGGATTGATGGGTGCCGCCGCGGCCGTGGCTGGACAGAACCTCGGCGCCGGCCATCCTGATCGCGCGGCCGCCGGTGTTCACGTGGCGGCGCGAATCGGCGTGAGTTGCGCCGTTCCGGTCGGCCTGATGTTCTTCTTCTTGCCGAGACAACTGCTCGGCATCTTCGGGATGATCGATCCCGTCGTTGTCGGCATCGGTGTGCAGTTGCTACGCGTATTGAGCGTGTCGGGTCTCTTTCTCGCCGTGGCGCTCACGTACACCGGGGGGCTGCAGGGAACCGGCGATACCAAGAGTCCGCTCTATATCTCGATCGTCTCGCAGATCGTCGTCCCGCTCGGCATCTGCTTCGTGATTCAGCACACGGTCGCGCTCGAGCCGATCCATATCTGGATCGCGATCCTGACCGGTCACGCGACTCGCTGCGCGCTCAGCGTGCTGCGGTACAATCAGGAGAAGTGGCGCGGCATCCAGGTGGACATCGGCGTGGTGAGACAGTAAGGCGGCAACGTGGCGCCCAACAACGCGGAGGCAGGACATGTGCAGGAACATCAAGACCCTCAGCAACTTCGAGCCGGCGGCGACGGATGACGAGATTCGCGCGTCGGCGTTGCAGTTCGTTCGTAAGCTCAGTGGCACGACACGACCATCGCGGGCGAATGAAGCCGTGTTCAACCGCGCCGTCGACGAGGTCGCCGCCGCAGCGCGACGACTGATCGACTCGCTCGAGAGCCACGCCACCCCGCGAAATCGGGAGGAGGAGGCGCGCAAGGCACGGGAGCGGAGCGCACGGCGGTTCGCCTAGCAGATCGCGGTATGGCTGTGTTTGCTTCTGCGCGATCGCGACACGAGCGTGACGTTGCGCCGTCGCGCTCCGCGGCGTCCTTGGACGGGACGGGGCACAGTGCCACCGTCACACACTCCACGACCCGAGGCCTCATGTCCGCCCTTCCTCCTCGCGATCCGGCGACGCGCACCTCGAACGAGTCCCAGTCCCCTGTCGCCGCGCTTTTGCTCGCGGTACACCGTCCCGAGGCCGAGCGCGTGCTGCGTCGCATCGCGCCCAAGCTGCGTGTCGTGTCCGCGCCGTCGCGCCACGCCGCTGCCTGACGATCGGCTGAGCGCCTCCCCTCCCGCACGTCGCGGGGCTGACGGCACGCCCGCCTCCCGCGCCGCTGACATGCGCGCGGCACACAGGCTATGATGCCTGTGGTGACCGCCGACGCGTCTGGCCTCGCGACGGCAGCCACTGGCGAATGATCGCCGGCTCCTCCACCGAGGCTCTCAATTAATGATCCGTGCTCGCCACTCGCGCGCGCTCGCCGCCGTAGTGCTCGCGCTCAGCTCCGCTTGCTCGCGCGTGACCTCCGCGCCGGTACCGGCGACGCCCTCGGATACGGCGCCTCCGCCGATTGCGCGCGAGATGCGTGGTCTGTGGATCGCGACCGTGGGCAACATCGACTGGCCTTCGCGTCCCGCACTGTCCGCCGATCAGCAGCGCGCCGAGTTGGCCGACATCCTCGATCGCGCTGCGGCGGCCGGACTCAACGGGGTGATCCTTCAGGTTCGTCCCGCCGCTGACGCCGTGTATGCGTCGCCGCTCGAGCCGTGGGCGTCGATGCTCACCGGCACGCAGGGGGTCGATCCGGGCTACGATCCGCTCGCCTATGCCGTGACGGAAGCACACGCGCGCGGACTGGAGCTCCACGCGTGGATCAACCCGTTCCGCGCCGGCAACGCGCGCGACAGCAGCGCGCTTGCGCCGACGCACCTGTTCGCGACGCGGCGGCATCTCGTCCGCGTCTACGGCACTCAGCTCTGGCTCGATCCGGGCGAGCCCGATGTGCACGAGCATGTCATGCGCGTCGTGCGCGACATCGTGCAGCGCTACGACGTCGACGGCATCCACGCCGACGATTACTTCTACCCGTATCCGCAGAAGGATAGTGCGGGGAAGACGATCGACTTTCCCGACAGCGCGAGCTACGCGAAGAGCGGCAGCACGCTCGCGCGCGACGATTGGCGTCGTGCGAACGTCGATCGGGTCATCGAGCGCATGTACCGCGAGGTGCACGCGATCAAGCCGGCCGTCAAGGTCGGCATCTCGCCATTCGGGATCTGGCGTCCCGGCAATCCACCGAGCGTCGCCGGCTTTGACGCATATGCCGCGATCTATGCGGACTCGCGCAAATGGCTCCAGCAGGGATGGGTGGATTACTTCGCGCCGCAGCTCTATTGGCCCATCGCGTCCCCGCAGCAGAGCTTTTCCGGGCTGCTCGATTGGTGGATTGCGCAGAACTCGGCGAACCGGCATCTCTGGCCCGGGCTCGCGACGTATCGCGTCGAGAACGGCACGCCGAGCGCCTTCGGCGCGACGGAGATTTCGGATCAGATTCGTCTCGCTCGGTCGCGGGGGGTGACGGGGCATCTGCTCTACAACGCCACCGCGACGTTGAAGCGCAACGGTGGTGCAGTGATCGCATCGCTCGCGCCGCTGTATGCGACGCGTGCCCTCGTCCCGGCGTCGCCATGGCTCGATCCCGTTCCACCGCCTTCGCCGACCGTCTCGGTGAACGGCCGCACGGTGGTGATCACACCGGGAGCCGGCAAAGCCGCGCGGTGGTGGTTCGTGCGCGCGCGGGTCAGTGGGACGTGGCGCACCAGGCTGCTGTTCGGTGATCGTCGCGAGCTCGTGCTCGACGCGCCGCCCGAGCGCGTGCTCGTCAACGCGATCGACGTCGCCGGCAACGCCAGCCCGGACCGATCGTGGATGGCGTCGGTCTCCGCGGCTTCGGACCGCGACCCCTCGCGCGCGGCGTGGTAGCGGGCGAACATTCCAGGCGCGCCGACATGAACCTCGCCCGGGAGGCCCGATGATTCGCAAGCTGAAGAACGGTGAGTACCGCCTCTACTCGCGGAAGAAGGACCCGCGAACGGGCAAGCGTCGCAACCTGGGCACCTTCAAGACGCTCGCCGCGGCGAAGAAGCACGAGAAGGCGGTACAGTTCTTCAAGCGCGCCGGGTGACGCAGGCCGATCGCTAGCAGCGACAGCGTCGCGAGCGCGAGCTAGATGATCCTCCGCCCGAATGCGCTCATCGCCAACTGCACCGCGAGCTCCGCGGTGCGGTTCCGCTCGTCCAGCACCGGGTTGGTTTCCACGAGATCCAACCCGACGAGCTTGCCAGAGTCGGCGATCATCTCCATCGCGAGCTGCGCCTCGCGGTAGGTCGCGCCGCCGCGCACCGGGGTACCGACCCCGGGAGCGTCGGACGGATCGACCCAGTCCATGTCGCACGACACCCACAGGCGGTCCGAATCGGACGTCGCGATGGCGAGCGCGCGTCGCATCACCTCGCGAAGCCCGAATTCATCGATGTCGCGCATGGTGAAGCAGGTGAGCCCCCACTCGCGTACGGCAACGCGCTCCGGCTCGTCGAGATCGCGAATCCCGACGAGCGCCAGGTGGCGCGGCGAGAGCGCTGGGGTCGGGCCGGCGATCGATCGGAACCGCTCGTCGCCGTGCCCGAGGAGATGCGCGAGCGGCATCCCGTGCACATTGCCGCTGAGGCTCGTCGCCGGCGTATGCAGATCGCCGTGCGTGTCGAGGTAGATGCAGCCGACGGTCTCACCCTGTTTCGCGTAGTGACGGGCCGCTCCTGCGAGCGAGCCTGCAACGAGCGAGTGATCGCCGCCGAGGACGAGCGGCACCTCGCCCTGCTCGATCGCCTCCTGCGTTTCGGCGGCCAGCTCCTCACAGACGCGCGCGATGAGCGGGAGAAAGCCGCGCCCCGCGATCTCCGGCGCAATCGTCGCGCGCTCCGGCACCGGGATGTCGCCGATGTCGGTCACCGTGTGACCGAGGCCGCGAAGCGACTCGGCCATCTGCGCGATGCGAAGTGCAGCAGGTCCCATCTCGACGCCGCGGCGCGATGCGCCGAAGTCGAGTGGAACACCGATCATGCGAATGGCGGTCACGATGACGAGCTCGTGCGGGTTCGAGGATCGCGTGATGCGTACGCCGCCAGGCGAACGGCCTCGCGGTGCGGCGTAATCTGACTGGCCGGCACGACGCTCGGAAGCCGACGCCATCTGACCTGATCGGCGGTTCGTCACCGGGAAAGGCGGTTCTCGAGGGGCCCTCGCGTGTCGTCCATCTCGCGCGCCGGATGCCGCTCTGTTTACTTCAGGCATGACCGACGCCGAGCTGGAGGAAGGCCGCGCGCTCGTCCGCACCAATCTTTGGCGGATCTTCTGGGTGTCCGCCATCGTCGCCTGGCTCGGCAGCCGCAGCGCGGGCAACCTCGCGTGGCTTCGCCTCGTTGCGATCGCGCTGGCATGTCTGCTCGCGTACCGTGGCCTCCGCTGGGGGCTGTGGCTCCTCGGCGTGCTCACGGTCTTTGCCGGGGCGATGATGATCGGGCTCGCCCTGACGGTGCCCGGCCTCGAGTGGACCGACCGCGTGCTGCTCGCCGGCGGCGGCATGGTGCAGGTGCTCGCCTTTCTCATCCTGCTCAACGCGCCCGAGGTCCGTGCGTTCATGGAGCATCAGCGGCGCGCGCACGGGTCGGTGCCCCGATGAGCACGCGAACGCGAGTCGGACTGACATGAGCATGTCGAACATTTTCCGCTGTTCCACTGCCGCACTCACCTACACCGGATGCTCACCATGGCTACTCGTTCCCTCGTCGCGACCCCAGCGCAGCAGCAGCTCGGCATTGCCATCCTGCGCATCGTCACGGGCATCGTGTTCGCCCTCCACGGCGGCCAGAAGTTGTTCGTGTACGGCTTCGCCGGTGTCACGGGTGCCTTTACCAAGATGGGGATCCTCCTCCCCGGCTTGACGGGGCCGTTCGTCGCGCTGCTCGAGTTCTTCGGCGGGTTGGCGCTGATCATCGGTCTCCTCACGCGCCTCGCTGCGCTCGGGCTCGGCCTCGAGATGCTCGGCGCGATCATCTTCGTGCATATCGGGGCGGGCTTCTTCCTGCCGAACGGCTACGAGTATGCATTGACGGTGCTCAGCGCGATGATCTGCCTGATGCTCGCCGGACCGGGTGCGCTCTCGGCGGATCGGATGCTCGCGGCACGCGGCGACGTCCCACCAGTAGGCTGACCTCGACGCTTTTTCGGCACCTGTCATGGCACAGCCCACCCCACGCAGCGTCCCCACCGACGCGAACGACGGCCCCTCGGTCGGCATCCCCGCGCCACGCTATCGGCTTCCGGCGGACCTTCACCTTGGTCAGGTGCGCCTCCAGGTCGCCGATCTCGAGCGGTCGCTCGAGTACTATCGGAACGTGCTCGGCATGCGCGTGCTGTCACAGACGGCCACGGACGCCACACTCGCTGCCGTCGATGATGACACGCCGCTCGTGCAGCTGCACGAGCGGCGTGGGGCGGCACCCGTGCCCCCGCAGGGACGGCTGGGGCTGTATCATTTCGCCATTCTTCTTCCGGATCGCGCCGCGCTCGGGCGCTTCATCGCGCATCTCGGCGAGATGCGCGCTCGCGCCGGTGCGTCCGACCATCTGGTCAGCGAGGCGCTCTACCTGCGCGATCCAGACGGCCTCGGCATCGAGGTGTACGCGGACCGTCCGCGCAGCAGCTGGGCAGCGGCCGGCCGCGAGATCCTGATGGACACGACGCCTCTCGACATGAACGCCGTCGTCAGCGCCGCAGGCGACGAGCGTTGGACCGGAATGCCCCCCGGTACCAGGGTAGGCCACGTCCACCTCCACGTTGCCGATCTCGATCGTGCAGCAGCGTTCTACCACGCGGCGCTCGGGCTGGACAAGATCGTCTGGAGCTATCCCGGCGCGCTCTTCCTCTCTGCGGGCGGCTACCATCACCATCTGGGCGTCAACACGTGGGCTGGTGCGCACGCGCCGCGCGCCGGTGACAACGACGCGCGGCTGCTCGAGTGGCGCATGCACCTGAGCGCACCTGAGGAAGCCGCAGCGAGCTTGCGAGACGCCGGCTACACGGTCGTCGTCACCGACGACGGCTTTCTGACGACGGATCCTTGGGGGACGTCGTTGCGCCTGACCGGGCTGTGACGGTGTGCCGCGGAGAGACCGATTCCGCTTTGCCTACATCACCCGTGCACCATAGCGTCTCGTGTCAAAACTTTTCAAGCTGATTGGCGCCACGCTCGGCAGCGCCGTGGGTTGGTGGCTCGGAGACAAGATCGGCATCATGACAGCAGTCGTCCTTTCGGCAGTCGGCACCGGTGTGGGGATCTACGCCGGCAGCCGCTACGCCGATCACCTCGACATCTGATCGCCCATGCGTCGTAAGCTCGTGCTCGTGGCTCTGCTCGCCCCCGCTACACTCGCCGGCCAGAAGGGCTGGAAGGACATCGGCACGACCTCCGCCGGCAATCACGTCTACGTCGAGCCGAGAAGCATCAAACGATCGGCAGGGCTCGTGACGGCAGCCGTTCGCGTCGTGTTCAAGGAGCCGGTCAAGGCGCAGAAGGGGACATGGGCGAGCTCGCGTACGCTCGCCACGTTCGACTGTGCCAAGAAGTCGCTCGCGGCCAGGGAGAACGTCTACTACGCTGACGCGAAGGGAACGAGGGTCGTGGAGCGCACGGTGAACAAGCAGCCGGGTTTTGGGCCGGCGCTCGGCGGATCACTCGGCGGCGTGGCGCTCGAGTACCTCTGCGCTGGCCGCTCCTAGCGCTTCCTGACCAGGATCGTCCCGCGACACGCGGCTGCGCCGCAGCGGCACGGATACTTCCGCTTGGCCGCGGGCGTGTGCCGCTCCTCGAGCTCGTACGCGTAGTCGTACGCGAGCTCCTCCCCTCGCGCGATGTCGCGAATGGTCTCGATCCAGATGCGTCCGTCCTCGACCACCGCGTCGCAGTTCGGATCGCACGAGTGATTGATGAACCGCGCCTCGTTGCCGCCCACCGCGGCATCGATGACGACGTCGTCGTCGATGGCAAAGAGAAAGGTGTGGTGCCGCTCACCATCCACCTCCGGATAGCGCGCGTCCGATGCCGCCGGCGTCAGTCGCTCGCCGGTGTACTCGATGAGTCGCGTCCCAGCGGGGATGCGACGCGTGGCGAAGGCGCCGAGGCCTTGGATCGGTGAGGAACGAACCTCGAACGGAAGGGCGGAGCGTGGACGCGGCATGAACGAAATCTACGGCGGGCACGGTGAGTTCGTCGCGCGCTGCGCCGCTCGCCCGACTCTTGATGTATGTTGCTCGCATGACTCCACGCACCAAAGACTCGGACAGCTCCGAGACTTCGAACGGCTTCGCCGCGCTCGGCCTCGATCCCCGCATCCTCAACGCGCTCGCCGCGCTCGGCTACGAGGAGCCGACCCCGGTTCAGCGCGAGGCCATTCCGCCGCTCCTTGCCGGCCGCGACGTCCTCGGACAGGCCGCCACCGGCACGGGCAAGACGGCGGCCTTCGCGCTGCCGCTGCTCCATGTCGTCACCCCCGATGCCGACCCGCGGGAGCGCACACGCGCGCTCATCCTCGTCCCGACACGCGAGCTGGCGATGCAGGTCGCGCAAGCCGTGCACAAGTACGGAAAGGAGCTCGGCGTGGTCGCCGTGCCGATCTACGGCGGGGCGAGCATGGAGACGCAGATCCGCGCGCTGAAGCGGGGCGTCGACGTCGTCGTGGCGACGCCGGGCCGCGCGCTCGATCACATCCGCCGCAAGACGATGCGTCTCGACGGCGTGAAGGTTGTCGTGCTCGACGAGGCGGACGAGATGCTCGACATGGGGTTCGCCGAGGACCTCGAGGCGATCCTCGACGCCACGCCGGCCGACCGGCAGTCCGCACTCTTCTCGGCCACCCTGCCGCCGCGCATCGCCGAGATCGCCAACACACACCTCAAGGACCCGGTGCGGGTGCGCATCGACCGCGAACAGGTGGTGGCGGGCGCGGCGCCGCGCGTGCGGCAGCTGGCCTACATCGTCTCGCGCGCGCACAAGATGGCCACGCTCGGCCGCGTGCTCGACGTCGAGAACCCGACCTCGGCCATCGTGTTCTGCCGCACGCGCACCGAGGTGGACGAGCTCACGGAGACGCTCAACGCGCGCGGCTACCGTGCCGAGGCGCTGCACGGCGGGTTGTCGCAGGAGCAGCGCGACCGCGTGATGAAGAAGTTCCGCGCCAACACTGCCGACCTCCTGATCGCCACGGACGTCGCCGCGCGTGGCCTCGACGTACAGCACGTCTCTCACGTCGTGAACTACGACGTGCCGAGCGCCGCCGAGGCATACGTGCACCGCATTGGACGGACGGGGCGCGCCGGCCGCGAAGGGGTGGCCATCACGCTCGCCGAGCCGCGCGAGCATCGTTTGGTACGGAACATCGAATACCAGACCAAGCAGAAGATCGAGATCGCTGCCGTGCCGACCGTGGCCGACCTTCGCGCGCGCCGGCTCGAGATGACGCGGGCCTCGCTGCGCGAGACGATCCTCGCGGGCGGGCTCGATCAGTTCCGGGTGCTCGTCGACTCCCTCGCCCAGGAGTTCGACGTCATGGACGTCGCCGCCGCGGCGGTGAAGCAGGCGCACGCGCGCGAGACCACGCCTGACGTCGAGGAAGAGATTCCCGCCGTCACGCTGCGCACGGAGCGGCCACCGCGCCAGGATCGCGACCGCGCGCCCGGGCCGCGCCGCCCCTCCGGCGACGACGCGAAGGGTCGCGGCCGACCCGTTGGCAAGCGAGAGCGCATCGTACCGGACTCGGACGTCGCGCGTCTGTACATCGGTGCTGGTCGACAGGCCAAGATCCGGCCGGCGGACCTCGTGGGTGCCATCGTGAACGAGGCGGGGGTCGATCCGAGAGCCATCGGCGCCATCCAGATCAGCGAGCGGTTCTCGCTCGTCGAGGTGCCCGACGAGATCGCCGACGGGATCATCGACACGCTCCGCGGTGCCACGATCAAGGGTAAGCGTGTCCCCGTGCGACGTGACCGGGCGCACGGCGGCGCAGGGTGACGCGGGGATAGGTGTCTAGGGTTAGGTTCCTCAGCATGTTGGCTCGTCTCCTGACCCCCATTTGACGATGCGACTTCCTCGCCAGCCTGCGGCGTTCCTGCCGCTGCTGCTGCTCGCGGCCTGCCTCAATAGCACGCAGCCACCCACCGTTTCGATCGAGTCGACGGTGTTCGCACCGGCGCTCGGCGTCGACCTGCCCACGTCGACCAAGACGTCCTCGGGGATGTACTACCGGGACCTCGCGGTCGGGGCGGGTCGGCCCGTCGCCGCTGCGGACACCGTCGGGATCTACTACTCGGCCTATCTCTCCGGCGGCGTCGAAGTCGATAGCCTGAAGTCGCCGGCCACACCGTTCACCTTCACGGTCGGCTCTTACCAGGTGATCAACGGCCTGGACGAGGGGGTCCGCGGGATGCAGGTGGGCGGTTCCCGCCAGCTGATCATTCCTCCCTGGCTCGCGTACGGGCCCTACGACTATGGCGGAATCCCCGGCAATTCCGTTCTGGTCATCAAGGTCGACCTCGTCAGCCTGAAGTAGCGACCGTAGCTGCCTACAGCCCGTCGCTGGCCCCCGGTCAGTGACGGGCTGTATCATTTCGCAGTCATGGATGCGCGGCGGAGCGGTAGATGCTGGCCGATCGACACCGTCCCTATCGACCTCCATTCACGAGTGCCCGTGTACACCTACGTCTACTACATCGCGGAGAAGGTCCCCGGCGCGCCGGAGATGCAGCGCTTTGCCCACCCGATCCACGTCGGCATCGTGTCGGCAGGCGATCACGAGGAGGCGTACACTGCCGTGCTGAACGACCTGCGGCCCACCTTCGCCGATGCGCCGCAGCATCTCGAGGTCCGCTTCGAGGTCGTGACCGCGCCGCGCAGCGGTACCGGCGTCTGGCGCCATGGCAAGCCAATCGACACGGACATCACCTTCACCTCCGCCGACTGACCCGATGATGCCGGCGCTCCGCATCCGGCTCACGCGCAAGCGCGACGGAGCGGTCATCTTCGAGCTGCGCCGTGCGGATGGGACGTCGACCTGGCAGAAGCGCATCGGCCCCACGGCGCGCTTCTTCGCCGTCCACGATCTGACGCACTATGCGGTGGAGACGGAGCTGGGCTTCCGTCGTGCCTTTTACGGGCTCGTTGCCGAAGGGTGGGATCTCACCGATTTCGGTCACCCGTGGCCGCGCGGCCCGCTGCCGGACGACGCGCTTCCCACAGAGGTGATCGTCGGCTGCTTCGACCGCTACCGCGCCACCGGCGAGCCGTTGACGGCTGCCGACTGCAACGCATCAGCCGCTTCGTACTTCGCGAATGCGGGGCGTGAATCTCCCGTGGCCCTGACCGACGACGACGTCGCGCGCGTGCGCTCCCGCCTCTCCGACCTCGTCGCGAGATGGCACGCGCTCGACGATGACGAGACGATGGAGGTGCCGTTTCCCGGGTAACCGGGAGGTGGCCCGAGCTACAGTCTCGTCGCTCTCGCCCTGTAGATCAGCCGCAGGATGAAGAGCAGCACCACCGCACCGATGAACGCGACGAAGATCACCCCCGCGAGGCCGCCGAGGGGTGACGTCACGCCGAGGCTGCGGAAGATCCAACCACCGATGAAGGCGCCGACGATGCCGATGATGATGTCGCCGATGATGCCGTAGCCCGTACCGCCCATCACGAGCGACGCGAGCACGCCGGCGACGAGCCCGACGATGATCCAGGTGAGCAGGTCCATGTGTCGTTCCTCGGGAGAGAAAGGGAGAGCCCCCAAGTGCGGGCAACTCACATGCCATGGACGAGGTTGGTAGTCGGGCCCGCCTATCGTTCGATGAGCAATGGCGTCGGCGTCGCCAGACGGACGGTGCGCTCCTCACCGATGTGGAGGAGACCCTTGATCCAGTCCCAGCTCCGCTCCTGCCCGGAGTTCTCCATGATCATCAGCGCGAGTTCGGCGGCATCGTCGGGATCCATGCGTAAGCACCCGTGCGACGCCGCCGCGCCGAGTGACTCGATGTCGGGAGTCCCGTGGATGTAATAGTCGGGCTCTCGGAAGAAGATCTTCACGAGCCTCATAGGATTCGCCGGATGTCCCGGGCCCTTCGCTGATTTTCCACGCGCCCACGCCGAGTTCGGCGGAATCCACGACGGGTTCCACACGATCTTCCGGACGAAAAAGAGCCCGGTTGGGGTCGGGTAGCCGTCGCGGCCAACCGCGATGTCGAACTCCTTCACGACCTCGCCGTCCTTCCGCACGGTGAGCTTTCTCGTGCTCAGCTTTGCGGTCATGTCGAGCTGGCCGTCGCCAGCCGGTCCGGGAGTCCGCAGCGCGCCGAGCCCGATCACGAGCGCGATAGCGAGCGGAGCGGCAAAGAGCGCGATGGTCTTCTTCGAACGTCTCTGGATCATCAAGGCACAGCTTCCTTGTGGTAGGGTTGGGGTTCCGACTAAACACATGGGCAAGCGACGTTCCATCGAAGCCATAACCGCGGGGCGCCAATGCGACCGTAGCGGCCGTCGGATCCGGTCGATATTCTGGCGGAACCGACTGTCTCGTCCGTCACCCACCAACCCGTTTCCGCCGATGCTTTCGTCTCGCGTCCGACGTGTGGCGGCTGCGCGCGCTTCCGCCCTCGTGGTCAGAGCTGCCTTCGCCTTCATCACGTGTGTCGTCACGGCGTCCTCCGCGCTCGCGCAGGCGAGTGCGGGCGGTGCGGGGGCCATCACCGAGGGCGACGTACGCCGGTTGCTCACCGCGCTGGCCGACGACTCGCTCGAGGGCCGTGCGACGGGCGCGCGCGGCTCGGCAAAGGCCGCGGCAATCATCGCGGCGGAGATGCAGCGAATCGGCCTCACGCCGGCAGGCGACAGCGGCTACTTCCAGCGCGTCCCACTGGTCATGCGCGAGCGGTCGCGCACCACACCGAATGGCACCGTCACGCGGACGTTGCCGATGCTCTCGCCGAGCATCGCCGCGCTCGATACGGTGCCGTCGTATCGCCGGCGCGTGGGCGTGAACGTGATCGGTCTGCTGCGTGGCCGCGATCCGCGGCTGCGTGACTCGGTGGTGCTCGTCGATGCGCACTACGACCACCTCGGGCTCGGCCCCGCCGTGAACGGCGACTCGATCTACAACGGCGCGGATGACGACGCGTCAGGCACGGTGGCCGTCCTCGAGATCGCGCGCGCACTCGCCGCCGGCCCGCGCCCGCGGCGCAGCGTCCTGTTCGTCGCCACGACCGGCGAAGAGGTGGGACTGCTGGGGACGCGCTGGTACATCGATCACCCGGTCGTTCCGCTGTCGCGCATGACAGCGAATCTCGAGATCGAGATGATCGGGCGCCCCGACTCTCTCGCTGGGGGCCGCGGCCGCGCCTGGCTCACCGGCTTCGAGCGCTCGACGATGGGCGCGACCTTCGCGGCGGCGGGATTGCCGATCGGGCCGGACCGGCGTCCCGAATACCAGTTCTTTCAGCGGAGCGACAACATCGCCTTCGCCGAGCGCGGAATTCCGGCGCACACACTGTCGAGCTACAATCTCCACGCTGACTACCACCAGCCGAGCGACGACGTCTCACACGTCGACTTCGCGCACATGACGGCGGTGATCCGCGCGGGCGCGGCAGCCACGCGTCTTCTGGCAGACGGCCGCGCCCCTCGGTGGAACGCCTGCGGGCGACCGATGCCGCAATCGACCACCAATGGCGCTGCTTCGTCGGACATCGCAGCGAGACTGGCGCGTTACACGACGGTCTGTCTCGGCGCCGACACGTCCAGGCTGACGGCCCGTGAGCGGCGCATGCTGCCGTTGCTCGTGGACGCCGCGCGCGAGATGCACGGGATCTACTGGATCCAGGCCTACGGCAATCGGGATTCGCTGCTTCGCGCGATTCCGGATTCCGCGACGCGCCGTCTCGCCGAGATCAACGTCGGCCCGTGGGATCGCCTGGACAACAACACGCCCTTCGTTGCTGGCGTTGGGCCGAAGCCACCCGGTGCGAACTTCTACCCGCGTGACATGACCAAGGAGGAGTTCGAGCGTGCGGTACAGGCAGGGGGTCCACGCGCCGACTCCTTGAAGTCGCTGTACACGATGGTGCGCCGTGACGCGTCAGGGCGATTGACGGTGATCCCCTACTCGCGCTCCTTCGGCGCCGCCAACCGCCGTGCCGCGGCGACGCTGCGCCAGGCAGCGACCCTTGCCGACGACCCGGGCCTCCGCCGCTATCTCACGCTGCTCGCCACGGCGCTCACGACGGACCACTATCAGCCGAGCGACTTCGCATGGATGGACATGAAGAACAATACGCTCGACATCGTGCTCGGCCCGATCGAGAACTACGAGGACGAGCTGTACGGCTACAAAGCCGCGAACGAGGCGTTCGTGCTCGTGAAGGATCAGGCGTGGAGCAAGCGTCTCGCGAAGTACGCCGCGCAGCTCCCTGCACTCCAGCAGGGCATCCCGGTCGACCCGCAGTACAAGCGCGAGCGGCCCGGCACCGACGCCGATCTGAATGCATACGACGTGGTGTACGTGGCCGGCCAGGCCAACGCCGGCGCGAAGACGATCGCCATCAACCTGCCGAACGACGAGCAGGTCCAGTTGCAGAAGGGCACCCGCCGCCTCCAGCTCAAGAACGCAATGCGCGCGAAGTTCGATCGCGTCCTCGTGCCGATCGCGCGCGAGCTGATCGTCGATGATCAGCTCCCGCACGTCACCTTCGATGCGTTCTTCGAGAACGTCATGTTCCACGAGGTAGCGCACGGACTCGGCATCAAGAGCACGATCGATGGCAAGGGGACGGTGCGTGCAGCGCTGAAGGAGCGTTACAGCGCGCTGGAGGAGGGAAAGGCCGACATCCTCGGGCTCTACATGATCCGGCAGCTCAACGCGCAGGGCGAGATGGGGCAGGAGCCGATCGAAGACAACTACGTCACCTTCCTCGCCAGCCTGTTCCGCTCGGTCCGATTTGGCGCCGCGGACGCGCATGGTCGCGCCAACGTCGTGGCGTTCAACTATCTCCAGAGCCTGGGGGCGTTCACGCGCGAGCCGAATGGCAAGTATCGCGTCGACGTGGCGAAGATGCGCGCCGGAGCAGACGCGCTGTCGCGCGACATTCTCGTGCTCCAGGGCAACGGCGACTACGCAGGGGTCGGCCGGCTCTACGCCGAGCAGGGAGCGATCGGTCCGGTGCTCCGAGCCGATCTCGCGCGCCTCGCCTCGAAGGGGATCCCCGTCGATCTGGTGTACGAGCAGGAACGCTGATCGAGGGGTCGCGGTACGCCGCGCCGGCCACCCTTCCGGCGCGGCGTACCCGGTCATACAACGTTCCCGTCGTTGGCCGCTGTCAAAGTGTCAGCCTGGAAGCGCGGCGCATGCCGCACGCCCTCCACGTTTTCCCTCCACGTCATGCCGCAGACTGCCGGCCTGCGCGCCGCCGCCATCGCCGCCGCGACCGTCCTCGCGCTCGGGCCGGGTAATGCCGGCGCGCAGAGCGCGTCCGTCAAGCCCCTCGACCGGGCGAACATGGACACGTCATGTTCCGCGTGCCAGGACTTCAACAAGTACGCGAACGGCGGGTGGCTCAAGCGCACCGCCATTCCCGCCGCGTACTCGGTGTGCGGGAGCTTCTCGGAGCTGAGCGACAAGAACGAGGCCGTCGTCCACCAGATCCTCGATGATGCGGTGACGAACGTGGCGGCAGCGAAGCCGGGATCGAACGGCTGGAAGGTCGGTACGTTCTACGGCGCGTGCATGGACTCGACGACGATCGAGTCGCTCGGCATCAAGCCGCTCCAGCCGACGCTCGACGCGATCGCGGCGCTTCGCTCCTCCGAGGAGATGGCGAACTCCTTCGGGACGCTCGATCGGCGCGCCGGCCTCGCGCCCTTCGGCATCGGATCGAGCTCCGATCCGAAGAACAGCAAGGAAGTCATCGCCACCGCGGGGCAGGGCGGTCTCGGACTGCCGGAGCGCGATTATTATCTGCGCACCGACGAGAAGTCCAAAGCCCTGCGCGACAGGTACGTCGACCACGTGGCCCGCACCCTCGTCCTCATCGGCGAGAGCGCCGGGGAAGCGAAGGCCGACGCGGCCAGAATCATGGCGCTGGAAACGAAGCTCGCATCGGCGAGCACGCCGCGCGTCACCATGCGCGACCCGAACGCGACGTACCACAAGATGACGCTCGCGGAGTTCCAGCGGATCACCCCGCACATCGACATGCGACGGTACCTCGAGCAGATGGGCGTCAAGCGTGTCGCGGTGGTGAACGTTCGCCAGCCTGACTTCTTCAAGGCGCTCGACACGCTCGTGACGACGGTGCCGCTGGAGGATTGGAAAGCATATCTGCGATGGCGCGCCGCGAACGGCTCCGCAGGGGCGCTGAGCTCACCCTTCGTCGCCGAGTCGTTCTCGTGGCTGCAGAATCTGACCGGCGCGAAGGAACAGCGGCCGCGGTGGAAGCGCTGCGCCGCGGCCACGAACGCCGTGCTCGGCGAGGCTGTCGGTGAGGAGTACGTGCGCCGCACGTTCACCCCGGCCGCCAGGGCGCGCGCCTTGGCGATGGTGAACAACCTTCGTGACGTCCTCCGTGAGCGCATCGGCGCGCTCACGTGGATGTCCGACAGCACCAAGCGTCAGGCGCTCGTCAAGCTCGATGCCTTCGCGCGCAAGATCGGCTTCCCCGACAAGTGGCGCGATTACTCCGCGCTCGAGGTGACGAAGGGTGCCTATCTCGCGAACCTCCAGGCCGCGAACGAATGGCGCGTGGCACGCGAGTGGGCGAAGCTCGGCAAGCCGGTCGATCGTACCGAGTGGGCGATGACGCCGCCGACGGTGAACGCGTATTACACGCCGCACTCCAGAAATCGCTTGCCGGCAAGCCGCGCACGAAGATCGACGGCTTCACCCCTGAGCAGCGCTTCTTCCTGTCCTGGGCACAGGTATGGCGCGAGGCGACGCGGCCCGAGCAGCAGCGGCTGCTGGTGAACACGAATCCCCACGCACCGAGCGAGTGGCGAATCAATGGTCCACTGTCGAACATGCCTGAGTTCGCCAAGGCTTTCGGCTGCCAGCCGGGAGACCCAATGGTTCGGCCGGAGGTAAAGCGAGCTCGGATCTGGTGATCCGGATCACGAAGTGATATAGTCTGCGCGCATACGGCCGGCGCGAAACGCGCCGAGAAGTGAGTCGTCACTGAGGTGAAGCGGGCGGGACTGTTTTTCCAGTCTCTCCCGCCCCTCGGTGCATTCCTTCCTCCTGCCTCCCCATGCTGCACGCTCTCCTGCTGAGCGCACTGCTCGTCGGCCCCGGCCCGCGTATCCCCAGGCCCGGCGCAACGACGCCAGTCTCTCCCCTCGTCGCGCCGCGCGCCGGCGGCGGTCCCGTCGCACTGGCCGACAGCATCGTGATCGAAAAGAAAGCCCGCCGTCTCGTCCTGTTCCACATGGGCCGTCCGATCCACACGTATCTCGTCGCGCTCGGCGGAAACCCGATGGGAGACAAGGTGTCGGCGGGAGACCGCCGTACGCCGGAAGGGCTGTTCTACATCGAGGGGCGAAACCCGAACAGCCAATTTCACCTGTCGCTTCGCATCTCGTATCCCGACGCGGTGCATCGCGCACGTGCCGAGTCGATGGGCGTGTCGCCCGGTGGCGACATCATGATCCACGGGTTGCCGAATGGTCAGGGCCACATCGGTGCGAATCATCGGGCGACCGACTGGACCAACGGCTGCATCGCGCTCACCGACGAGGAGATCGAAGAGATCTGGAACGCGGTGCCGATCGGCACCCCGGTTCACATCAAGGCCTGACGTCGCGTCGCTGATCGGGTGCTCCACCTGCTCGATCTGATCGGGGTCGCGGTGTTTGCGGTCAGCGGCGCACTCGCCGCCGGCCGCCGCGGCCTCGACCTCATCGGCGTCATCGTCCTCGCCGCTGCGACGGCGATTGGCGGCGGCACGATCCGCGACGTGCTGCTCGACCGGCAGCCGATCTTCTGGCTCGCGGATTCCTCGTATCTCGTCGTCATCATCGTTGCCGCGTTGCTCACGGTAGCGTACACGCGTTGGCGACCGGCGCCGCGTGCCGCCCTGCTCATCGCGGATGCGCTCGGGTTGGCGCTCTTCAGCGTCGTCGGCGCACAGATCGCCGAAGCGACGGGACTGCCGGCGCTCAGCGGCATCCTCCTCGGGACGGTGACCGGCACGGCGGGCGGCGCGGTGCGCGACATCCTCAGCGCGGAGGTGCCGCTCATCCTGCGTCGCGGCCGGTTCTACGCGACCGCAGCGATCGCCGGCACGAGCACCTATTTTCTCCTGGTGCGCGGCGGCATGGAGCACGTGCCGGCGTCGCTGCTCGGTATGATCGTGTGTGCGGCGCTGCGGTTCGCGTCGATCTGGTGGGGGCTCCAGCTTCCGGTCTATCAGCTCGGAGAAGACGGCGTGCACAAGGAGCGGGAGCGATGAGCAGCGTGGGCATGCAGCGGCCACGCGTCGTGATCACCTACTGCCCGAAGTGCCGGTGGCTGCTGCGTGCCGCGTGGATGGCGCAGGAGCTGCTCGTCACCTTCGAGCAGGACCTCGTCGAGGTCGCGCTGCGTCCGGGGGATGAGGGGGTATACGAGGTTCGCGTGGGTGACACGTTGATCTGGTCGCGCGCTGTCGAGGGACGATTTCCCGAGCCGAAGGAGCTCAAGCAGCGGGTGCGAGATCTGATCGCCCCTGGTCGCGGCCTCGGCCACTCCGATCGGCCGAGGCGCGACGACGGCTAGTAGAGGTAGACCCGCGTCCCGACGGGCACGTTGTCGTACAGCCACTCGATGTCGTCGTCATGCAGACGCACGCAGCCGTGCGTCACGGCAGTGCCGATGGAATTGGCGTACGGCGTGCCGTGGAGCTGGTAGCCGTCGCCGAGCGCGAGGCGATAGTGCCCGAGCTCGCCCTGGACACTGCGGTGCTTCGTCCCCATGGGCGGGATGAACAGCGTGTTGTCGAACACGACATGCTCGTCGAGCACGAGCGGCTGAAACTCCTTCGAGCCGCGGTCGATGACGCCGACCTCGTCACCCTGCACGAGCAGCTTGGTGCCGTCGCGGAGGTGCACCACCTGCCCGCGCTCCAGTTGGCGGAGCTTCAGGTGATGCTCGAGTGCGACTTCCGCAAAGTGCCACTCGGGCGGAACCCAGACGGGATCCTTGTCCTTGGAGAGGACGCGCCGTACACCGCGCGGAGTCTCGAAGCGCCACGAGCGGTTGCCGTACGACAGCGTGGCGTTCATCGCCGTCGCCACGGGTGCAGTGCGGAGCGTGTCGTTGCCGTCGATCACGTAGAGCTGGTGCGCAAAGATGTCGACGACGATGCGGTAGCCTTCGGCGCGGTCGGCGTTACCGCGAGCGGCCTCCCATTCGAGGCTGTCGCGCCGGTTCTTGAAGAACCGCCGTACGGTGCGCGCAGACGCCGCAGCGGCCGCATCCGACTTGACCTCGTCGGTGCTGGCCGCCGAGTCGGCGGCGGCAGTGCTGTCGTCGCTCTGCCGGGAGATCTTGCGCAGGAGGGAGACGATCCAGCCGCGACCCGACTGCTGCACGGAATCCTCTCGTGCGCCCACCGTGTCACGCATGGGCTCGCTACCCTGGCCAAACGCTGTGGCGGACAGGGCGCCGAGTAAAACCGAGCTCAGCAGGATATATCTCAGATTTAGTCGCGGCATGATGGAAAACGGAGCTGCGGAAGGTGTGAGGGCACTCACACCTTCCGCAGCAAGTGTTCCACTCCGTACTTCGTTCCCGACGACTAGTAGAACTTGAGCCCGCCGTACACGGGGAACATGTG
>CAYTKA010000022.1:31663-42820 GCA_964438255.1 uncultured Gemmatimonadaceae bacterium
GGGAGCGGAGCGAGCGGCGGATACACGAGGCGGGTGACAGTATCGTACCGCACCACGGTGGAGGTGACGGTGTCGGTGCGGCCACGAACGGTGACCGTATCGACGCGCGTCACGATGACCGTGTCCGTCTTGGTCGTCGGGACCTCCTTCCGGATCGGGATCCGCTGCGCCGGCGTCCGCCGTCTGGTGGTCCTCTTCTTCGCCTGGGCACCGGCCGTCACGGCGCCGCCGAGGGTAATGGCGGCTGCGAGGCCGAGTGCGAACAACGCTGAGTTCCGAGTCTTCATCCTTGTCCTCCGTCGCCGTCGCCCTGTTGTCTTGTTCCCCGCGGGCGAGGTTGCGGGTGCGACGAGGGTCGTCGCGTTCTGCCGGACTCGGGGACTGGCACACCCCGTGCCGCGGAAGCCTGAATATAGCGCGAATTGGTTGCGATACTACCGGCGGAGGCGAATTCGCTGGCCGCCGGTGTGACAAAGTGCTTGCGCGTCCCCCCTGCAAGAGAATCGCCACGCGTCAGAGAAGTGGCGGAGACTTGTGGCGGAACGTCGCGCGACATCCGAGGCAGCGGACTGCGGCGTGCGCTCAGCGCGACGACAGCACCCACACCGAAACCCCGTCAGTTGTCATCTCGTCACGCTCACGTGAGCGACGCGCACGTGAGCAGATCCTCACGATCGGCTGAGAGTGGCGCGGTCGCGGCGCCGCGACCGTCCAGTGCGCCCCCATAATAGTGAGGCCTCCGAGCGTTCCGCGCGAGTCCCAATCGCAAAATTTTTCTCTCGACGCCGCCGAGTGTCGCGCTCGTATAAACATTTGGTTGCAACAGCATCCCCACCGTTGTCGCTCACGACGTGCGCGCGCCGACAGGCGATGCCCGCGCATGAATCCGTGTTCGTGTGACTCGCGTCACCGTGCGACAGATGCACTCACGACAGGACGGTGCAGCGCCGCGACAATGCGCGATGCGCCATCGACAGTTGCCGAGTGGGGCGTCGAAGGGGAACTTAGCGGCGCCGGCGAGCGCACGCGCGCAACGCCGTTATGCAGTGAGACGGACGAACGCCGTGAGCTGTGCGACGAGCGTGAACGGATCGAACGGCTTCGCCACGAAACCGGCTGCCCCGGCGGCGCGAAGCTCGGTCAGCGCGTCGTCGGAGCTCAAGGCCGTCAGAAACACCACGGGGATCGATGCGGTGCGCGGGTCCTGCTTCAGCAGCTTGCACGTCGCCGCGCCGTCGAGGTCGGGCATGAGACCGTCGAGGACGATGAGGTCGTACGAGCCGGACGCCGCGCGGTCCACCACCTCGCGGCCGGAGGCGACGAGCGTCAATGTCATGCCAGGCTCCATGCCGAACGCGAGCTCGATGAGGAGGCGGACGTCGGTCTCGTCGTCCGCAGCGAGGATGTGCATGATACGTTGGGGGGTGATCGTGGACAGCACATTCTACGTTACGGGCCGTCAATCGCCAGCACTCGTGGACGACCACCACGATGCCTGGCGCCGACACGACTGCCGCGGATGACGATGCCTTTCGCACTCGCCGTCATCGCGACGGTCCTCGTTGCGCAGCTCGCGCTCGGCGGCGCTGTCGCCGTGCTACGGCAGACGCGCCGCGCGAGACACATGGTCGACGGCTCCGCAGAGAGCCGCGGGGAGCGCCCCGTCCCCGCACCGGTTCAGCGCTGGCTCCTGGGCGATGGGTCGGTCGACGACGTCGCGGCATTGCTCGCCATGTTGCCTCCGACCGGCGCCCTGGATCTGCTCGCCACGATCATGCTCGGCCGCGCGCAGAGCGCGCAGCAGACGGAGCTGCGACGCACGATTCGCGATGCGCCCTGGGTGCAGCGGATGCTCGAGCAGGCGACGGCAGCGCAGTGGTGGCGCAGGCGCGACGCGGCCCGACTCCTCGCACTGGTCGGCTCGGAGCGTGACCGTGTGCTGCTGCAACGGCTCCTCGACGATGGGCATCCGGCTGTGCAGGCCGGGGCGGCGTCGGCGCTCCCTTACGTCGCGGATCGCGGCGTGATCGAGTACGTGCTCGACGGGCTGTCCGAGCGCCCGATGGCCGTGCGCCTGCACCAGTTTGCGATGCTCGAGGCGACGCTGCGGCTCACGTTGCCGGCCCTCCTCGAACGACTCACATTGGACGCGCCGCCGCGAAGGCTGAAGACGTGGATCATGTTTGCCGAGACGGTCGGCAGTCCCGAGCTGCTCGAGCGCGTCAGCATCCTGCACGACCACAGCGATCCGCTGATCCGGCTTTCCGTGGCGCGCGCGTTGAAGCGCTACAACGATCCGGGCGCGGAGGAGGTGTTGCTCATCTCCTTGCGCGACCCCGACTGGCGCGTACGCGCCGTCGCGGCGAGAAGCCTCGGCGTCGTTGGCAACGCGGCGGCCGTTCCGCGTCTCGCCGCCGGCCTGCGCGACGTGCGCTGGCGCGTGCGCTTTCGCTGTGCGCTGGCGCTCGCGCAGCTCGGCGACGAGGGACACGCGGCGCTGCGTGAGTCGCGCCGCGATACGGACCGCTTCGCTGCCGAGATGGCGACGATGATCGTTGCGCTGTCGCCCGACAGCGTCCGCGAGCTCGCCGAAATCTGATGTCCGGCCTCGTGCTCGCTCAGCCCTGGGCGCTTCGCGTCGCGGAGGAAGGCGTCATCGTCTTCTTCCTGCTGCTCAACAGCGCGGCGGCCCTGTTCCTGCTGCTGGCGATTCGTGAGCTGATGGATCACTGGCACATCGCGGAGGATGCGCACCTCGCCCGCGTGCTCACGTCGGAGGCGCTGCCGCCCCTGAGCGTGCTGGTCGCACAGGATGACGCAGGCGCACCGTCGCTCGCCGCGATCCATGCTCTCCTCGACCTGGAATACCCACGGCACGAGGTCGTTCTCGTCGTGGATGGCGTGCCGGAGCCCATGGTTCGCGATCTCGAGCTCTATCCCGTGCCACCGGCCGTGATGGTGACCATCCCGACGGCGCCGGTGCGGGGCTACCGTCGCTCGCATGCCGTCCCCAAGCTGCTCGTGATCGACAAAGAGCATGTGGGGCGTGCGGACGCCCTCAACGCGGCGATGAACGCCGCGCGCTATCCGTACGTCGTCGCGCTCGGACGAACGCAGCTCGTGAGCGACGCCCTGCGTCGGTTGGCGCGGCCCTTCTTGCTCGGGCAGTCGGTGGCGGCTGTCGCGGCAACGGTTCGTGTCGCTGATGCGCGAGAGACGCCGGCGAGCGTGCCGCGTATTCCGTCGCGATGGCTCGAGGGCGAGCAGGCGATAGACGTCCTGCGGGATCGCGCATATGCGGATCTGGGATGGAATCGCGTCGGCGGGGATGCGGCACCGGACGAAGCGATCGTCCTTTGTCTGCGCGACCATGCGTTGGCGGTCGGCGGCTATCGTCCGTTCGCCGCCTCGGCCGACGCGGACCTCGTGATGCGCGTGCATCGCCATCTGCGTGAGCAGGCACTCCCGGCGAATGTGCACTTCCTGCCGGAACCGGTTGCGTTCGCTGAAGCCGCGCCGACGGTGCGCGAGCTCGCGCGGCGGCGCGACCGCACACAACGCGGGCACATTCAGCTTCTGACGACGAACGGAGACCTGTTCCTCAGGAGACGAGCGGGCGCGACGGGGCTGCTGACACTTCCGCTGCTCTTTCTCCGCGAGGTGGCCGCGCCGGTGGTCGAGGCCATTGGCTATGCATGCGTGCTCATCGCGCTGGCGATCGGTGCGCCCGTGGGCACGTACGTCGCTCTCTTCCTCCTCGCCGGCCCGGGATACAGCGTCCTGCTCTCGCTGTGGACGATCGTGCTCGAGCGGGTGATGGCGGCACCGCACCTGCCGGCGAGTGACCTCGCACGCCTTGGCGTCTGGGCGCTCGTCGAGCCGGTGGGATATCGGCAGCTCGTGATGTGGTGGCGGCTGCGCGCGTCCTGGCGGGCGGTGCGCAACCGGCACGTCGCGGCGGGGCAGCAGCAGGAGCTGCGTACCGGTCGAGTGACCACGGCACGTGCCGTGCCCCCAGCGTAGTGTCGCGAGCGGACGCCGAGCGCTGACGCCACCCGGCGAGCGGATATATCTTTCCGCCGGAGGGTTCGCCGCACGCCTCGCTTCACCGTCGTTCCCGAGTCGTCATATGCCTGAGAATCGCCTGCACCGCCTGCACGACGCCGGACAATCGATCTGGCTCGACTACATCGATCGCGAGATGCTCCGCAACGGGGATCTCGCCCGCCGCATCCGCGAAGACGCGCTCACCGGCATGACGTCGAATCCGACGATCTTCGAGAAGGCGCTCGCGGAAGGAACGGCATACGACGATCAGCTTCGCAGTGCCCCGCCGGGGCGAACGGCGATGGAGCTGTTCGAGCTCGTGGAGACGTCGGACGTGCGCGATGCGTGCGACCTCTTCAGGCCGGTGTACGACGCGACGCAGGGTGGTGACGGCTATGTGTCCCTCGAAGTATCCCCCGCCGCGGCGAACGATGCACACGCCACCGTTGCGGAAGCCCAGCGCCTCTGGGCGATGGTCGATCGCCCGAACGTGATGATCAAGGTGCCGGGCACGGCTGAAGGGGCGATCGCCGTGCGCACGCTCACCGGGGCGGGGATCAACGTCAACATCACGCTGCTGTTCGCCATCGAGGCGCATCATCGTGTGATCGAGGCGTTCCTCGCGGGGCTCGAGGACCGACGCGCCGCAGGGAAAACGTTGAGTGGCCTCGCATCCGTTGCCTCGTTCTTCGTGAGTCGCGTCGACACGGAAGTCGACAAGCGGCTCGAGGCGATCGCGGCGAACGCCACCGGAGCGGAGCGCGAGCGCGCACTGGCGCTGCGCGGCAAGGCGGCGATCGCGAATGCCAAGCTGGCGTACAAACTCTTTCGTGACGAGTTCGCGACGCCGCGCTGGGCGGCGCTCGCCAAGGCCGGGGCGCGGGTGCAGCGTCCGCTGTGGGCCAGCACCGGCGTGAAGAATCCCGCCTACCGGGACACGACCTACGTCGAGCAGCTGATCGGGCCGGACACGGTAAACACCATGCCTCCTGCCCTCATCGAAGCCTTCCGCGACCATGGCGAAGTCGCGCGCACCGTGGATGCCGATCTCGCCGGCGTGCAACGGACGATGGGGGAGCTCGCCGCCGTCGGCATCGACATGAAGGACGTGACGGAGAAGCTGCTCCGCGACGGGCTCGCGAGCTTCCAGAAGAGCTTCGACTCGCTCACGTCGGGTCTCGCCAAGAAGAGCGCGAGGCTCGGACGGGAGCTGGTCCCCGCGCGCTGAGCCGACATGCACGTGGCCGGGCGCGGACGCCCGCCCGGCCTCCGCCCACTGCCACCTCGATCCACACCCTGTGCCTTATCCGCGCACGAAGATCGTCTGCACGCTCGGTCCGTCGACAGCGTCCCGCGAAACCCTTCGCAGTCTCATGGAGGCCGGCCTCAACGTCGCCCGGCTCAACTTCTCCCACGGCACGCACGAGCAGCACGCCAAGACGGTCGCGCTGGTGCGCGAGACGGCGCGTGAGCTCGACCGCCCGATCGCCATCCTCGGCGACCTTCAAGGACCCCGCATTCGCATCGGCGATCTGTCCACGCCGCGCGAGGTGAAGGACGGCGAGGACATCGTGCTGGTCGCGGGTGAACATACAACGCCGGGACAATTGCCCACGACCTACGACCGTCTCTGCGACGACGTGAAGGTCGGCGACCGAATTCTCGTTGACGACGGACTGATCGAGCTGGTAGCGCTCGACGTACACGCGCCGACCGTCACGGCGCGTGTGCTGCATGGGGGCACGATCAAGAGCCACAAGGGGATCAACCTCCCCGGCGTTGCCGTCAGCGCGCCATCGATCACGGAGAAAGACTGGGCGGACGTGCACTTCGCCATCGAGCACAAGCTCGACTACCTCGCCCTGAGCTTCGTGCGCCGCGCGGCCGACATCGCCGAGCTTCGCGAGAAGATCCCGAGAGCGATGCTCGTCGTCGCCAAGATCGAGAAGGATTCAGCGCTCGAGAACATCGAGAGCATCGTGCTTGCGTCGGACGCGGTGATGGTGGCGCGCGGCGACCTTGGCGTGGAGCTTCCGTTCGAGGAGGTGCCGATCGCACAGAAGCGCATCATCGCGCTCTGCAACACGCTGGGGCGTCCGGTCATCACGGCGACGCAGATGCTCGAGTCGATGATCACGCACCCCCGCCCGACGCGCGCCGAGGCGAGTGACGTGGCGAACGCGATCATGGACGGAACGGACGCCGTGATGCTCTCCGCAGAGACCGCCGCCGGACAGTATCCGCGGCTCGCGGTGGAGGCGATGTCGCGCATCATCATGGAGATCGAGCGCCATCCGCGGATCGGGGGCAGCGACGAGCGCACGCCCGCCGATGCGGCGGTGTCCACGGAGCGCGCGATCGCGGCGGCCGCCACGTCGGCCGTCCGGAGCCTGGGTGCGCCGGCGCTCATCGTGTTCACCAAGAGCGGATTCTCGGCGCGCGTCGTCGCGTCGTACCGCCCCGACGTGCCGATCCTCGTGCTCACCGATCAGGAGCGCACGTACCGGCAGCTCGCGCTCGTGTGGGGTGTCATCCCCTGCCTCGTGCCGCACTGCGGCACGTACGAGAGCATGATGAAGCTCGCGCTCGAAGCGGTGCGGGCGCGCGAGCTGGCGCGGTCGGGCGACCGCGTCGTCGTCACCGCGGGTGTGCCGTTCGACGTGCCAGGCACGACGAATCTCATGAAGGTCGAGACGGTATGACGGCGGGCCGTCCGCCCGCTGCGTGAAGCTCACCTTCCTCGGCACGGGCACGAGCTTCGGGGTGCCGCAGCTCGGGTGCCCGTGCCCAGTCTGCCATTCGCGCGACCCGCGTGACCGGCGCGATCGCGTCGGCGCTGCGGTGGAGACCGATGGGGGTGCCGTGCTGCTGATCGACACGCCACCCGAGCTGCGGCTGCAACTCATCCGCGGGCGCATCGATCATGTGGACGCCGTGCTGTTCACGCACGGCCACGCCGACCATACGCATGGCATCGACGATCTGCGCGCGATCACGGCGCGACGGCACGTACATCTGCCGATGTACGGCTCCGCCGAAACGCTGGACGAGCTGACACGCAAGTTCGTCTACATCTTCGACGACAGCATCCGTCCGCTGCCCGGCACGTCCAAGCCACAGGGGCGCGCGATCCCGATCGCCGCGGGACAGACGGTACGCATCGCCGACGTCGACGTGACCGCGGTCCCCGTGCCGCATGGCCCCGTGACCGTCTTCGGGTATCGGATCGGCGCGCTCGCGTACCTGACCGATGCCAAGGCGGTGCCGCCGAGCGCGATCGCCATGGTGCGTGGTGCGCGGGTGCTCGTGATCAACGCGCTGTTTCGCCGCCCGCATCCGTCGCACCTGAGTCTGTCGGAGGCGCTCCACGTCGCAGGGGAGGTGGGTGCCGAGCGCACCTATCTCACCCATCTGACACACGACAATTTCCACGCGGACCTCGAAGCCGAGCTTCCTGCCGGCATCATGCCGGCCTTCGATGGATTGACGATCACCATCTAACGGCGACGCCGATGTCTCTTCGCCTCGACTATACCAACATGATGGCACCGCCGATCGACGGCGGGATCACGAACGCGGAATGGCAGGGGGTGAGCACCCGCTTCACCGAAGCTCATACGGGCGTGGCGGGGCTCCACAGCGCGGGGACGCTCGGCTTCCTCGATCTGCCCGACGATCGCGCGCTGCACCGGCAGACCACCGACTACGTGCGGCGCGTCCGTCAGCGCAGCGGAGGGGACGCGCTCACCGACGTGGTGGTGCTGGGCATCGGCGGCTCGGCGCTCGGGCCGATTGCGCTGCGTACCGCGCTCTGCGCGCCGCAGTGGAACCAGCTCGGCGATGCGGAGCGCGGCGGCTATCCACGGCTCCACGTGCTCGACAACGTCGATCCGACGACGATCGCCGCGCTGCTCGCGCGCCTGGATCTGCGCCAGAGCCTATTCATCGTGACGTCCAAGTCGGGGGGGACGGCGGAGACGATGGCGCAATACCTCGTCGTGCGCGAGCGCCTGAACACGGCGCTCGGCGCGGAGCGCGCCAAGGACGCGCTGGTCTTCGTCACCGATCCGCACAAGGGCGCGCTGCGGGCAATCGCCGACACCGAGCGAATTTCCACGCTCGACATTCCGGCGAACGTCGGCGGACGCTTCAGCGTGTTGACCCCGGTGGGCATCCTGCCCGCGGCGCTCATCGGCATCGACACGGCCGAGTTGCTCGCGGGCGCAGGCGACATGCGCACTCGCTGCGCATCGGGAACGATCGCACAGAACATCGCCGGCACCTTTGCCGCGCTCCAGTTCCTCGCCGACACGGCGCACGGCCGGCATGTGCATGTGTTCATGCCGTACAGCGATCCGCTGCGCGACGTCGCCGCCTGGTTCGTGCAGCTCTGGGCGGAGAGTCTTGGCAAGCATCGCACGGCCGGTGACAGCGGCATCGGACCGACGCCGGTCGCGGCGCTCGGCGCCACGGACCAGCACAGCCAGGTACAGCTTTTCATGGAGGGACCAGGGAACAAGACGGTCACCTTCGTCGGGGTGGAGTCGGCGGCCACAGACGTGACCATTCCCGGGTTGCACGGCGACATCCCGGAGCTCGCCTACCTTGGCGGGCACCACCTCGGTGAGCTGCTCGACATCGAGCGTCGGGCGACCGCCGGTGCGCTCGCTCGGCGCGGTCGCCCGAACATGACGATCCTCATGGACGCCGTGAGTCCGTTCAACGTGGGTGCGCTGTTCATGCTGCTCGAGCTGGCGACGGCATATGCCGGACAGCTCTACGGGGTGAACGCCTTCGACCAGCCGGGCGTGGAGCTCGGAAAGCAGTTCACGTACGCGATGCTCGGCCGCGCGGACGCCGAGCAGGCTCGGCAGGAATGGAACCTGCTTCCCAAGTCCGACCCGGCGCGCGTGATCTGACGCCACGGCGCGGGCTTGCGACCCCTTCCGCAGCGGGCGAGCTTGACCTGACCCTTGTGAAACCGACGCCGTCCATCGCGATGGCTGCACCATTGTGAGGCCTCGATGCACGATCTGGATGCCCTGAATTCGTTGTTCGGCGACGCCGTGCAGGTGAGCGACGGCCGCCTGACCGTGTCACGCCCGGCGGCGCTCGCGTCGCCGAAGATGGACGAGCTGGCGAAGACCGCCGTGTTCGGCGAGCCCGTCGCCAAGGAGTACGCGCGCTGGATGCTCTGGGAGCTCGGCCAGGCGGCGGGCGTGCAGCCAGCCTCCATTCACGACCTCTACGCGGCGCGCGGCCGGAAGGAGATCGGCGGCTTCACCGTGCCGGCGATCAACGTGCGCGGCGCCTCCTACGACACGGCACGGTCGATCTTCCGCACCGCGATCGCGATGAAGGCCGGGGCGTTCATCCTCGAGATCGCGCGGTCGGAGATCGCGTACACGGGGCAGCGGCCGGCGGAGTATGTCTCGGTGATGCTCGCCGCGGCACTGCGCGAGGGCTTCCGTGGGCCGGTCTTCATCCAGGGTGACCACTTCCAGGTCAACCACAAGAAGTACGCAACCAACGCGCAGCCCGAGGTCGACGCCGTCAAGGCGCTCGTGCGCGAAGCGGTGGGTGCAGGCTTCTACAACATCGACATCGATACATCGACACTTGTCGATCTCTCGAAGCCGACGCTGAAGGAGCAGCAGCGGCTGAACGTCGAGGTCGGGATCGACATCCTGAAGGAGGTACGCCGCGTCGAGCCGAGGGGCGTGACGATCTCCGTTGGCGGCGAGATCGGCGAGGTCGGGACGCAGAACTCCACGGTGGAGGAGCTCGAGGCCTACATGGACGGCTTTCTCGCCGGGCTTCCGCAGGGAACGACGGGCGTCTCGAAGATCAGCGTGCAGAGCGGTACCTCGCACGGCGGGGTGGTGCTCGCCGACGGCACGATCGCCGACGTCAAGCTCGACCTCGACACGCTCGAGCGGCTGAGCACGGTGGCGCGCGACAAGTACGGGCTCGCCGGCGCGGTGCAGCACGGCGCGTCCACCCTTCCGGACGATGCCTTCCACAACTTCCCGAAGCGGGAGGTCGCGGAGATCCACCTCGCGACGAACTTCCAGAACATGCTGTTCGATCAGCTCCCGACGTCGCTGCGGCAGGAGATCTACGAGTGGCTGCGCGAGAACGCGAAGGACGAACGCAAGTCGAGCGATTCCGACGAGCAGTTCTTCTACAAAACCCGCAAGAAGGCGCTCGGCCCGTTCAAGAAGCAGCTCTGGGAGCTGCCGCCGCACGTCCGTGACACCGTTGCCGCGGCGTACGACCAGAAGTTCCGCTTTCTGTTCGAGCAGCTCGCGATCGGTGGAACTGCGCAGGCAGTCGCGAAGTATGTGAAGCCGCCGGTGCACCATCGCACGATGCCGGCGGATGCGACGCCCGCGCATGCCGCGGCACCGGACGACGCCGATCTTTCGGATTGAACTCTGGATGGCGTCGATCTCGGCGGCGGACGTGGGAGAGCTCTGGCTGGCGACGCTCCAGCGCGCGCTCGGTCTGGTGTCGCACGACGTGAAAGACGCCCTGAACGGCGTGTCGGTGAATCTCGAGGTGATCCGGTCGCGTGCAGAGCGGCCGGGTGCGCCGGCGTCATCTGTGTCGTCATTCGGCGAGGCGGCGGCGCAGCAGCTCGAGCGCTTGACTGCTTTGCTCGACGCCGTGCTTGCGCTCGGACGCGCCGAGCGCGAGCCGGTGGACCTCGGCGCTGTGCTCCGCCGGGTCGCCACACTGTGCTCGGCATCGAGCGCTGCGGCGGGGGCCGTCGTCGAGGTAAGGGATTCGTGCGTCGAGCAGGCGTTGACCCGCGTGCGCGGCGACGCGGTCCGGCTGTCGCTCGCCGCGCCCGTGCTCGACGTCGTCGGTAGCGCGGAGCGGCCCGCGGCCTCGGCACCGATTGTATGCACGCTCGCGGCGGCGGGCGATGATCTGGTCGTATCGATCCATGCCGCCGGCCGGCGCGTCACGATGCCGGACGCCGTCGCCGATGCGATTCGTGCCGCCGGTGTTCGCTGGTCGGAGGGAGAGGGAGGGGGAGGGGGAGGGGGAGGGGACGCAGAGGACTTTTCACTGGTCTTTCCGCGCGCGTGAGTACGCGCGCGT
>CAYTKA010000023.1:0-10598 GCA_964438255.1 uncultured Gemmatimonadaceae bacterium
GGCGCGGTGGTGTCCGTCGTCGTGCACGCACTGATCATCGGGCTGCTCATTGCGCCGTTCATGATGCCGGCATCAGTGATCGAGCGGATGCAGCAGGGCGCAGGAGGTGTGGGCCCGGCTGGTGGTGGCGGAGGCGGGCGCGGCGGTACTGGCGGCGAGACGAGAGAGACGCTGCGCTTCGTGCGCGTCGCGCCGGAGCCGGTGCCCACGCCCAACGCATTGCCTCCGGCGCCGACGCCGGTGACGCCGAAGCCCGAGCCACCGAAGCCACCGGAGACGCCACGGCCAGATCCGCAGGAGCAGGCGGCGACCCGAACGCCGCAGACGAGCGTCGCGGCCGCCGTCCCCGGAGTGAATGGGGGCAGCGGCCGCGATGGCACGTCCGGCGCCGGCAGCGGCGGCGGCATTGGCGCCGGCGTCGGTCCTGGTGCCGGGAGCGGGACGGGGCCGGGCACCGGCGGCGGCACGCAGACGAATTATCCGCCGCAGCCCACCGAGTTCTTTCTTCCCCCGCTTCCGCAGCCGAGCGACGTACGCGGCATCAAGTTCATCGCGGAGTTCGACATCGACTCCACCGGGCGCGTGCTCGACATCAAGTTCACGCAGACGCCGAACGGCGACTACAACCGGAAGATCTACGCGGTACTGCGCGCGATGCGCTTTCGACCGGGCACACGCCCCGACGGAACGCCGATCCGGATGAAGGCGCAGATCGGCTACGAGTTCTAGCCGCGTCGCTCCCGCCGTGAGTGGACCGGCGGCCTAGCGGTACCCGTAGCCCATCCCCTACATTTGCGGGATTCCCATCGAATTTCGTCGTCGGCGGACGCCAGCGGCGCCTTTTTTCGCTTTTTCCGGATCTGCATGAGCAGCTCGGCCGTCCCGAGTGACGCAATGCCGCAGCCCGACGTCCGGCCCGACGCCGGGTTCGTCAAGGCGATGTCTCTGACCGATGCGACGATGCTCGTCGCCGGTTCGATGATCGGCTCCGGGATCTTCATCACGTCGGCCAGCATGGCGCGCGGCGTCCCGTCGCCGATGTGGCTCCTGCTGGCGTGGCTGCTCTCGAGCCTCATGACCGTGATGGGCGCACTCGCGTACGGGGAGCTTGCCGCCATGTACCCGAAGGCGGGTGGGCAGTACGTGTTCCTGCGCGAGTCCATGGGTCCGGTCATGGGCTTCCTCTACGGCTGGACGTTGTTCGTCGTCATCCAGACGGGGACGATCGCCGCCGTGGCCGTGGCGTTCGGGCGCTTCTTCGGCGTGCTGTTGCCGAGCATCAGCCCCGACTTCTTCTCCTGGTTCCCGCGATACGACGTCTGCGTCGCCGCGCTGGGGTGCGGCAAGGCTGCGGACGCGATCACGATCGGTCTCAACCCGCAGCGCCTCGTGGCCCTGCTCAGCGTCGCGGTCCTGACGTGGATCAACCTGCGCGGCGTGCGTGAGGGGAAGATCGTCCAGACGACGCTCACCACCGTGAAGACGGGGGCGCTCGCGCTGCTCGTCATCCTGGGACTGACGGTCGGACGGAACGCGGCGGCGCTCTCGGCGAACTTTGGCCCGGGGCAGTTCGTCGGCGAGTGGACCTTCGGCTACACGCTGATCGTCGCCTTCGGCGCGGCGATGGTCGGATCGCTGTTCTCCATGGACGCGTGGAACGGCGTGACGTTCGCTGCCGCGGAAGTGAAGAACCCCCAGCGCAACCTGCCGCTCGCCCTGCTCGCCGGTACGGGCGGCGTCTGCCTGCTCTACGTCCTCGCCAACATCGCGTACCTCAACGTGCTCCCCTATCATGGCATCGCCGAGGGGGGCACGGTCGTGGCGCGCGGCATCGAGCACGCCACGCAGGACCGGGTCGGGACCGCCGTGGCCGAGATGATCTTCGGCGCCAGCGGGGCGGCGATCGTGGCCATCGCCATTCTCATCAGCACCTTCGGGTGCAACAACGGCCTCATTCTCTCGGGGGCGCGCGTGCTCTACGCGATGTCGGAGGACGGACTCTTCTTCAAGAAGGCGGGGACGCTGAACCGGAATCACGTCCCCGCCTTCGCGTTGATCGTGCAGTCGATCTGGACGGCGATCCTCTGCCTCACGGGGACGTACAATCAGCTCCTCAACTACGTCATCTTCGCTGCGCTGTTGTTCTACGCCTTCACCACGGCGGGACTGTTCGTCCTGCGCGTCAAGCGCCCCGACGCCGTTCGTCCGTACCGTGCGTTCGGGTATCCCGTGCTGCCGCTGCTCTACATTCTGCTCTGCTGCGGTACCATGGTTCTGCTCCTGCTCTCGCCGACCACGCGCACGGAAGCCGTCTCCGGGCTGGTGCTGGTGTTGATCGGGATCCCGGTGTTCTACCTGTGGCGCCGCGTCGAGCGCCCGTCTCCGGTGTCGGCCGCGCGTTGACGCGCGGCCTCCTTCGCTCGCACATCACCTTTCACGTAACATGACGCAGACGCAGTCATTCCTGTTGACCGTCGTCATCGGCGCGAGCGCGCTCGCGCTGCTGTTCGCCATCTTCCTCGCGCGCTGGGTGCTCGCGCGCAGCCGCGGCACGGCCGAGATGCAGCACATCTCCAACGCCATCCAGCAGGGCGCGGAGGCATATCTCGCCCGCCAGTACAAGACGATCGGCATGCTGGCCCTCGTCGTCGCGGCCCTGTTGGGGATCGGCTACGGCTACTTCCGGCACACGACGAAGTTCGATCCGGTCCAGGATGCGAAGACGTTCGCGTTGTACGTGACGGCGTCCTTCCTGCTCGGCGCGCTGAGCTCGGGGATCGCCGGCTACGTCGGGATGTGGGTGTCGATTCGCACGAACATCCGCGTCGCCGCGGCGGCAATGACCTCGCTCAACGATGCGCTTCAGACCGCGCTGCGCGGCGGCGCCGTGTCCGGCATCTTCACCGTCTCGATGAGCCTCCTCGGTGTCGGTGGGCTGTTCGCCGTGCTCTCGACGATGGCGCCGTCGGGAATGAGCGAAGCGGAGTGGGCGCAGCACATTCCCTTCCTGATCGTCGGCTACGGGTTCGGTGCGTCGTTCGTCGCGCTGTTCGCGCAGCTCGGCGGCGGGATCTACACCAAGGCAGCGGACGTCGGCGCCGACCTGGTCGGCAAGGTGGAGGCGGGAATCCCGGAAGATGATCCGCGCAACCCGGCCGTCATCGCGGATCTCGTCGGCGACAACGTGGGCGACTGCGCCGGCCGCGGCGCCGATCTGTTCGAGAGCACGGCTGCCGAGAACATCGGCGCGATGATCCTCGGCGTGCTGCTGTATCGCTCGTTCGGCATCAATGGCATCCTGTTCCCGCTCGTCATCATGGCGCTCGGGCTGATCTGCTCGATCGTCGGCGTGATGGCCGTGCGGACGAAGGAAGATGCCGATCCGATGAAGGCTCTCAACGTCGGCTATTATGTGACCGCAGTCCTCGTCACGGTGATGTTCTTCGGGGCGAGCAGCAAGCTGCTTCGCACGGACGCGGCCCCCGACGCCTGGTGGCACTTCGCGCTCTGCGGCCTGATCGGCATTCTGACGTCGGTCGCGTTCGTGTTCATCACGCAGTACTACACGGAGTATCGCTACCGTCCCGTGCTCGGCATCGCCGACGCGAGCCAGACCGGTCCGGCGACGAACATCATCGCCGGTCTCGCCGTCGGAATGGAATCGACGGTGCTGCCGGTGATCACGATTGCCACGGCGATCATCGCCAGCTACACGCTCGGTCAGACGAGCGGGCTGGTGAACGACGCGGGACAGGCGATCGGCGGCCTGTTCGGCACCGCGGTCGCCACGATGGGCATGCTCGGCACGGCCGGATACATCCTCGCGATGGACGTCTTCGGCCCGATCACCGACAACGCGGGCGGGATCGTCGAGATGTCGCGCCAGCCGGCGTCGGTGCGCGACAAGACGGACCGCCTCGATTCCGTAGGCAACACGACGAAGGCGCTCACGAAGGGCTACGCGATCGGCTCTGCTGCACTCGCTGCATTCCTCCTCTTCTCGGCGTATCTCGACGAAGTGCGCAACCTCACGGGGCAGACGCTGCACGTCGATCTGTCGAAGCCGGTGGTGTTCGTCGCCGGTCTGCTCGGTGCGATGCTCGTGTTCTGGTTCTCGTCGCTCGCCATGACGGCGGTGCGCAAGGCGGCGTCGTCGGTGATCACGGAGGTGCGCCGCCAGTTCCGCGAGCGGCCGGGAATCATGGAGGGGACGGAGGATCCCGACTACGCGGCGTGCGTGGACATCGTGACCGTCGGCGCGCTGAAGGCGATGGTGCTGCCGGGCGCGCTCGTCGTGCTGTTCCCGATCGTCGTCGGCGTGGTGTTCAAGCACTTCGGCGGCGCCGGCGAGTACATGGGCGCCGAGTCGGTCGCCGCGCTGCTGATGGTCGGTACGATCGCCGGCGTTCTGATGGCGGGCTTCCTGAACAACGGCGGCGGGGCCTGGGACAACGCGAAGAAGTACATCGAGACTGGGGCGTACGGTGGAAAGCGCTCGGAGGCGCACAAGGCAGCCGTCGTGGGCGACACGGTCGGCGATCCGTTCAAGGACACGGCGGGTCCGTCGCTGCACGTGCTCGTGAAGCTGCTCAGCACGATCACGCTCGTGCTCGCGCCGTTGTTCATCTGACGTGTCGGTCTTCGCACGCAAACCCATCGCCGCCCTCCTCGCCGAGGAGGGGCATCCCAACGCGCTGAAGCGGTCACTGGGTGCCGGCGACCTGATCATGCTCGCCATCGGCGCGGTGATCGGGGCCGGGATCTTCGGCTCGATCGGCTCGGCGGCGGCGGGGCAGGTGGATGCGACGGGCCACATCGTGCGCGTCGGGGCCGGGCCGGCCCTCGTCCTGTCGTTCCTCCTGCTGGGCGTCTGCTGCGCGCTGGCGGGACTGTGCTACGCGGAGCTCGCGTCGATGATCCCGCAGGCCGGGAGCGCGTACGCCTACTCGTACGCGACGCTCGGCGAGGTCGTCGCGTGGATCATCGGCTGGGACCTGATCCTCGAGTACGCCGTCGGCAACGTGGCCGTGGCGATCTCGTGGGGTGACTACTTCAAGTCCTTGCTCGGCGGATGGGTGTCGTTTCCGGCGTGGCTGACCACCGGCTATCGTACTGCGTTGCTGAGTCAGGACCCGGCAATTCACGGGCTGCTGCAGGCGGCGCCGCGAGTCGCGGCCATCCCCATTCTCGTCAACTTGCCGGCGTTCGGGATCGTCGTGCTGATCACGGGGCTGCTGCTGCTCGGTGCTCGTGAGAGCGCGCGCGCCAACAACGTCATGGTGGCGGTGAAGCTGATCGTGCTGGCCCTGTTCATCGTGGTGGGCCTCCAGCACATCAATCCGGCGAACTATCACCCCTTCGCCCCGAACGGCTTTCGCGGCATCCACCAGGGTGCCGCGATCGTGTTCTTCGCGTACATCGGCTTCGACGCGATCAGCACGGCGGCGGAGGAGACCAAGAATCCGCAGCGCAACCTGCCGATCGGTATCCTCGGCGGGCTCGCGATCTGCACGCTGATCTACGTCGTGATCGGCGCCGTGCTGACCGGCATGGTGCCGTCGACGGAGCTCGGAAAGGCCGCCGATCCGCTCGCGTACGCACTCAACGCCACCGGCCTCACCTCGATCGCCAAGATCGTCGCGCTCGGCGCCGTGTTCTCGATGTCCGCGGTGCTGCTGGTCTTCCAGTACGGGCAGCCGCGCATCTTCTTCGCCATGGCGCGCGATGGGTTGTTGCCCCAGTGGGCGGCGCGCGTGAGCCACAAGGCGCGTGTCCCGTGGGCGACGACACTGCTCTCGGGCGGGTTCGTCGCCTTGTGGGCGCTCATCGGCGATGCGAACGAGACATACGACCTCACCAACATCGGGACGCTGTTCGCCTTCGCGCTGGTGTGCATCGGCGTGATGGCGTTACGGCACACCGATCCGGACCGGCCGCGTCCCTTCCGCGTCCCGTTCGTGTACCTCGTGGGAACGCTCGGCGCGGTGCTCTGCGTGGTGGTCATGGCGGGTCTCCCCGGACTCGCGTGGCGACGATTCGCCCTGTGGCTTGGCGCCGGTCTGCTGCTCTACGTCATCTATGGCTATCGGCACTCGACGCTTCGTCGTGCCGCGGCCGCTCTCCCTCGCAACCGCTAGCCGATGACCGTTGGTACCACCACGGTGGCGCCGACGCCACCGCGCGCCCGTCGCCGCCTCCGCATCTCACAGACGCAATGGATCATCATCGCGATGATCGCCGGCGTCTTCATCGGGCATTTCTTTCCGGACAAGCCGCCGGGCACGGGGGGATTCCAGGCGTCGCAGCTCCAGATCCTGTCGACGATCTTCCTGCGCATGATCAAGTCGATGATCGTGCCGCTGCTGTTCGGCACGCTCGTCGTCGGCATCGCGGGGCATGGCGACGACCTGAAGCGCGTCGGACGGCTGGCGTTCCGCTCGATCGTCTACTTCGAGATCGTCACGACGATCGCGCTCGTCATCGGCCTGCTGGCGGTGAACATCGTCAAGCCGGGCCGCGGCGTGAACCTCGCCAGCGCCTCGGCCGACGTCGGGAGCGAGTTCGCCGCCAAGACGACGACCTTCGCCGGTGTCATCGAGCACACCGTGCCGCAGAGCTTCTTCGAGGCGGCGGCGAACAACGAGGTGCTCCAGGTCGTCTTCTTCTCGATCATCTTTGCCGTGGCGCTCAGCCAGGTGCCGGGGAGCGCGAAGACGTTCATGCTGTCGTTCAGCGAGAGCCTGAGCGAGGTGATGTTCAAGTTCGTCGGCATCGTCATGAAGTTTGCGCCGATCGGCATCGGGGCGGCGATCGCCGTCACGGTCGGGAAGAGCGGGGTCGGAGTCCTGCACAACCTCGGCATCCTCGTCGTCACGCTGTACGGCGCGCTCGTCGTGTTCGTGCTGTTCGTCCTGTTTCCGATTGCCGTGGCGTTCAGGGTGCCGATCCGGCGTTTCCTGAAGGCGGTGCGTGAGCCGTGGCTGCTCGCGTTCACCACCGCGTCCTCGGAGTCGGCGCTGCCCCTCGCGCTCCAGAACATGGAGCGGCTCGGGGTGCCGCGGCGGATCGTCGCGTTCGTGCTGCCCGCGGGCTACTCGTTCAACCTCGACGGCAGCACGCTGTATCTCGCGCTCGCGTCGGTGTTCGTGGCGCAGGCGGCAGGGATCGACATGCCGCTCTCCGGGCAGATCCTCATGATGCTGACGCTGATGGTGACGAGCAAAGGCGTAGCGGCGGTGCCGCGCGCGTCGCTCGTCATCCTCTCGGGGGCGCTCGCGCAGTTCGGGCTGCCGCTGCAGGGCGTGGCGGTGATCCTCGGTGTGGACGCGCTGATGGACATGGCGCGCACGTCGATCAACCTGTTCGGCAACTGCCTCGCCACGGTGGTGATGGCGCGCTGGGAGGGAACGTTCGAGCTGGGCGAGGATGTGCCGGTCGCCGACGAGCTGGTCGGTGTTCCGCTCACCGTGCCGAAGGTCCGGCCGCCGGACCCAGTGGGCTGACCGGGCGCTCGCGGATCACCCGGATTTCAACGCGGATGGCGCGCAGTCGATCTGTTCAACTGGCGACCTCGCCGAGATAGCGTAGCGCGCCGCGCACGGCCCCTCGCGCCGGATCGACCTCGCCCGCGTTCACCTGGGCGCCGGGTACGGCGCTCTTGAGCCGCTGCTCGAGACGCTTGCGCAGCGTGGAGCCGCGCTTGAGCATGCCCCCCGTGAACGCCACCGGCGTCGCCGCACGCTCGTCACCGAAGAGCTGGCGCGCGAGCGCACGCACGTGCAGCACCAGCTCTTCCACGGCGAGGCTGATGATCGCGTTTGCGCGCAGATCGCCGCCGTCCGCTACGCTGCTCACTACCGGCGCGAGCGTCGCAAGCTGCGCGGCGGTCGCCTGCGCGGCCCACGCGACGAGCTCACGCGGCTCGTTCACCTGCGCTGCGGTCAGCACGGCGCCGACAAGCGCCGTTTCGGGCTCGCGGCCATCGGCCGACGCCGTGACCACACTCAGTGCGCGCCGTCCGATCCACGCGCCGCTCCCCTCGTCACCGCACACCGGGCCCCAGCCGCCACAGCGCGCGATTGTCCCCGATGGGCTGCGGCCGAACGCGACCGAACCCGTTCCGCTGATGAGCAACACCCCCGGGCCCTCGCCGAACGCGTCGTCCAGCGCGACGGAGAAGTCCGGATGGACGACCGTCTCCTCCGCCAGCTCGCGCCCCATGAGCGCCTGCCACAGCGCCTGCCGCTCGATGTCCGCACCCACGCCGGCGACACCAACGTAGAGCACCTTCGGGACGACGTGCGTCATCTCGCACGACGCGAGCGCATCACGCACCGCGGCGGCGATCACCTCCGCCGAATGCTCGGCCTGACCGGGGCGCACCGCGCTCGCGGGCGCGACGACCTCACCCAGCTGCGTGCCCTGCTCGTCCGCGACGAGCACGCGCGTCTTGGATCCGCCGCCGTCGACGCCGACGACGATCAGGGTCATGTCGTCGCCGGCTCACGAGCCGGCATGGGATGAGTCAACGACGAGAGAATGCCCACGAGCAGCGTGATGGTCGTGCCGATGAAGACGTACCAGGGCCAGGCGATCTTGGCGAACGGCGCCAGCGTCGGTGCGAGCGAGGGGGACCAGGATGAGATCGGACCGGCGAAGACGATGAACGCCATCGTCGCGATGGCGACGGACATGCCGATGATGGCGTCGCGCTGAATGGCGCGCCGCCAGAATATACCGAGGAAGAAGCCGCCTAGCAGGCCACCGTACGTGAACGACGCGATGCCGAGCGCGATCACGACGACGGGCGTCTTCGTGTCCTGCGGGAAGAGCAGCGCCCCCAGCGTGAGCACCGTGCCCCAGAGGAGCGCGAAGCGGCGTCCCATCTTCAACGTCGTCGGATCGTCGGGGGACTTACCCGTCAGCGGCAGATAGATGTCGTGCGTCGTCGCGGCGGCGAGCGAGTTGATCGCCCCCGAGTGCGTGCTCATCGTGGCGGCCACGATTGCGGCGACGATCAACCCAACGAGTCCGGCCGGCATGTGCTCGAGGATGAACGTCGGGAAGATCGCGTCGGTCGCCGGGAAGAGCTTCCCGTGATAGAACGCCCAGAGCCCGAGCCCGATGGCGAGGAAGAGAAAGAACTGCGCGAAGACGACGAATCCGGACCCGACGATCGCACGCTGGGCGTCCTTCAGCGAGCGTGACGACATCAGTCGCTGCACGATGAGCTGATCGGTGCCGTGCGACGCCATGGCGAGGAAGGCCCCGCCGATGAGCCCCGCCCAGATCGTGTGCGCCCGATCCAATCCCACATAGGTGTCGATGGCGGTGGTCTTTCCCGCCGCCGACGCAGTGCCCCAGATGGAAGACCACCCGCCGGGCACGAGACGGCCCAGGATGATCACGGCGGCGAGCCCACCGCTGATGTAGATCCCTGCCTGCAGCAGCTCCGTCCAGACGACGGCCTTCATCCCCCCCTTGTACGTGTAGACGACGGTGAGGAAGCCGAGGAGGAGCACGGCGATCGGCATCACGTACGCCTTGTTGCTCACCGACGGGCTGATGATCAGCGCCACCGGAATGGCCGTCGCAAAGACGCGCACCGAGTCGGCCAGTGCGCGCGTCACCATGAAGACGGTCGACGTGAATCGTCGCGTCGCGAGGCCGAAGCGCTTCTCCAGGAGCGCGTAGGCCGTCACGAGGTTCCCCTGGAAATAGCGGGGCAGCAGCACGTTGGCGACGACGAAGCGTCCGATGATGTAGCCCGCGACGATCTGCAGGAACCCGAGGTCCCCGAAGCCCGGCTTGTTGCCGTAGGACAGCCCGGGCGTGCTGATGAACGTCAGCGCGCTCGTCTCGCTGGCGACGATGGAGAACATGACCGCCCACCACGGGATCGCACGGTCGGCGACGAAGTAGTCCTTGGCGTCCTTCTGCCTGCGCCCGACGTAGAGGCCGAGCGCCATCGTGCCGGCGAGATACGCGAGGAGCACGATGGCGTCGAGCATGGTGAAGCGGGTCATGCGCCTCCTCTATTCGACGACGTAGGCTTCCATGGCGAAGTATTCGGCGAGCCCGAGTCGGTCCAACAGTGCCGCCGTCTCCTTGTTGCGCGCCTCGACCCGCTGCCAGAACTCGCGATCGTCCTGTCCGGGGAAGGGCGCCGAGTCCTTCTGCGACTGGTGCTTGAAGATCGCCTGGATCTTGAGCTTCAGCTCCTCCTGCGACATCGGGACGAGCCAGGTCGCGTCGGTGACGTCCCATTCCTGCCACGCGCCGCGATAGAGCCACACCTCGGGGCGCGGGAAGTCGATCTCGCGCAGCGCCCGGTCGATCGCCTCCTTGCACATACGATGCGTCCCGTGCGGATCGGAGAGGTCGCCGGCGACGTAGATGATCTCCGGCTTGAACTCGTTCAGCAGGTCGCGCACGATCGCCACGTCCGCCGGTCCAATCGGGTCTTTCTTGACCTTTCCCGTCTGGTAGAACGGGAGGTTGAGGAAGCGCGCGTGCTCTCGGGTCAGCCCCATGACCTCGATGCCGGCCACCGCCTCGCTCTCGCGGATGATGCGCTTGATGTCCTGCACCTCGGGGAT
>CAYTKA010000023.1:10608-42563 GCA_964438255.1 uncultured Gemmatimonadaceae bacterium
GGATGTCGACGTCGCCGGGTTTCTTGCGCTCGAGGAAGGCGATGACGCGCTGCGCCAGCGCTTCGACGCTCGTGTCGCCCATCCCACTCTCGTGCGCGAGACGCCGCAAGAAGTCGATGTAGCGCCGGACGTCGTGGTCGAACACGGCGATGTTCCCGCTCGTCATGTACGCCACGAGCATGTCGTTCTCGTTCTGCACGAACTTGCGCAGGATGCCGCCCATGGAGATGACGTCGTCATCGGGGTGCGGCGAGAAGCAGATCGTGCGGCGATGCGTCGGCAGCTTGCTCTTGCCGCGGATCTTCGCGCCCAACGCGTTGAACACCTCGCCATTCACCGCGCCGGGTGAGCCGCGCAGTGACACGAGCGAGGACATGCCGCGCTCGGCGTAGTCCTTCTCCGTGAGCTTGAGGATCGCCTTGCCCGTCTGCTGCGAGAGCCAGACGACGGCACGGATCATCAGATCGGGCGTCCACTCCACCTCGTCGAGCAGCCAAGGCGTGGCGATGCGCGTCAGCGCCGCGCCGGCGGCGCGGTCGACGAAGAACGCGGTGTTGGGGTGTCGCTGGAGGAACGTCGCGGCGACCTGGAGGTTGATCTCTCCCTCGACGGCACGCTTCACGATCGCCGCCTTGTGCTCGCCGGTGGCGAGGATGGCGATCTCGCGCGCGTCGAGGATCGTCGCCACCCCCATCGTGACGGCCTCCTTCGGCACGAACTCCTCGCCGAAGAAATCCGCCGCGGCGTCGCGCCGCGTCACGGCGTCGAGGTGCACGAGGCGCGTGCGGCTGTCGACGCCGGACCCGGGTTCGTTGAACCCGATGTGTCCCGTCTTCCCCACGCCGAGGATCTGGAAGTCGATCCCGCCGGCGCGCGCGATCGCCGCTTCGTAGTCGCGACACTCCGACTCGACGCGGTCGCGCGGGACGTCGCCGCGCGGAATGTGCACGTTTTCGGGGTTGATGTCCACGTGGGAGAAGAGATTCTCCCACATGTAGCGGTGATACGAGTGGATGTTGTCCGGCGCCATCGGGTAGTACTCGTCGAGATTGAACGTCACCACGTTGGTGAAGCTCAGGCCCTCGTCCCGGTGCATCCGGATCAACTCACGATAGACGCCGATCGGCGTCGAGCCGGTGGCGAGCCCGAGCACGACCGACTGGTTGGCGGCGCGGCGCTCGCGAATGAGGATCGCAATGCGCGACGCGATCAGCCGCGCGAGCTCCTCGTGCTCGTCGACGACGATGGTGCGAATCCGCTCGAGCGCGGCCGCGTGGGAGGTGGGACCAGGGGGCTGGACACGCGAAGGCCCGCGATGCGCAAAACGCTCGCGGGCCTCGTGCCCGGTGCCGACGTCCCAATGGGCGCCAGTGACCGGTTCCGTCATGTGACCTTTCCGTTCAGGCGGAGAAGGAGCTGCCGCAGCCGCAGCCCCCGGTTGCGTTGGGGTTCTTGAAGGTGAAGCCGGAGCCCTGCATCGACGAGACGTAGTCGATGGTGACGCCGTTGATGTACTGGGCCGAGAAGGGATCCACGAAGACGCGGAACTCGCCCTGCTCGACGACGAGGTCATCCTCCGCGGCGGCATCCTCGATGAGGAGGCCATACTTGAAGCCGCTGCACCCGCCGGGCTGCACACTCACGCGCAGACCGCCAACGGCGGGATCCACGCCCTCCTGGGACATGAACTTCATGACCTCGGCGCCAGCGGCGGACGTGACGGTCATCAGAACTTCGGGTTGGTTGGTCGTGCTCACGAGGCCTCCAGTGTGAAGCGCAGGCACCGTCGCCGCGCGGTCATCCACGATCTAAGTATATATCCAGCAAGGGGTCACGAGTAGTACCCACGCGGCGACGTCGGTTCCCAGGGCCCCATCCCTGCCACAACCTGTGGCGTACCGCCAGCCACGTCGGGCAAATGCCTGGAGCCCAGAGTCCTGACGGCAGCAGTCAGAGCTTACGGCTCTAGTCCGCCGCCACCGCACGTATTGCGTCCCGCTGCGCGCGTGGGCCCGCGTCTTCCTCCCGGAAGGCGCGTGCGATCCACGCGAAGGCGAGCGCGGCCACGATGAGCAGGATGAACCCGGTCAACAACTCGCCGAAGACGAGCTTTCCGATCCCGAACAGCGTGGCATAGACGGCAACGATCCCGGCCAGCCAGTTGGCCCACGCCAACGCGCCGCCGGGAATCTGTTCGGCGCCGTAGCCCAGCCGCTCCGAGATGCGGCGCCAGCCCGGCCCGCCAGGACGGACGCGCTCGTAGAATGCCTCGAGGGTGGCCTCCGGTTCGGGCGCGGTGGCGTACGTCACCCCCACCCAGACGATCGTGCTGAGCACCACGGTGATCAGCATGACCCACGCGTCCGTGCGCAGGTCGCCCGGCGGGAACGCGCCTCCCTCGAGCCACCACGCGTGGCCGTGCATCAGCCAGATCGCGCTGATCGAGATGAGCAGCGACGCGATCATCGCGCTGATCTCGCTCCACGCGTTGATGCGCCACCAGTACCAGCGCAGGATGAGCACGAGCCCGGTGCCCGAGCCGAGGGCGAGGAGGAACTTCCACGCGCCTTCCACCGTGGTGAGGTTCATCGTGACGATGATCGACAGCAGGAACAGGAGGACCGTGGCCCAACGCGAGACGGCTACGTAGTGCTTCTCCGTCGCGCTCTTGTTGACGAAGCGCTTGTAGAAGTCGTTCACCAGATAGGACGCGCCCCAGTTGAGCTGCGTGCCGACGGTGGACATGTACGCGGCGGCGAAGCCGGCCATCATGAAGCCGCGCCACGGGGTTGGGAGCAGATCGACGAATGCCTGCACGTATGCGGCCTCGTGATCGTGCGCCGCACCCACGCCTCCGGGATACAGGATCACCGTGGCGAGCCCGGTCACGATCCACGGCCACGGACGAATGGCGTAGTGCGCGACCTGGAAGAAAAGGGTGGCGAGCACGCCGTCGCGCTCCGTCTTCGACGAGAAGATCCGCTGCGCGACGTAGCCGCCGCCGCCCGGCTCGGCACCCGGATACCAGGCGGCCCACCACTGCACCGAAAGGAACACCGCGAGCGCGAGCAGCGGCATCCACGTATAGGCCTCGATCCCGTGCGGCGTCACCTTCAGCGGAAGCACCGAGATCGCCGCGCCCGAGCTCCCGAACTTGGTCGCGAGCCCCGCCTTGAGCGCCCCCATGCCACCGACGGCCGCGACCGCGTACACCGCGAGAATGATCACCGCCGTCATCTTGATGATGAACTGCACGAGGTCGGTCCACAGCACGGCCCACATCCCCGCGCCCGCCGAATAGGCCACGGTGATGACGAAGCAGATGCCAACGGCGACGATGTCACCGGAGATCTCCAGTCCGCCGACGTGCACCGGGCGCAGGCCGAGCGAGATCGTGAGGATCTTGATCATGGCGCGGGTCACCCAGCCGAGGATGATGAGGTTGATCGGCAGGGCGAGGTAGAGCGCGCGGAAGCCACGCAGCGCCGCGGCGGGATTGCCGCTGTAGCGCAGCTCGGCGAACTCGACGTCTGTCATCACACCGGCGCGCCGCCAGAGGCGCGCGAAGAAGAACACGGTGAGCATCCCGCTCATCAGCATGTTCCACCACAACCAGTTGCCCGCCACACCGTTGGCGAACACCAGCCCGGTGACGACGAGTGGCGTGTCGGCGGCGAACGTCGTGGCCACCATGCTTGCGCCGGCGAGCCACCACGAGACGTTTCGTCCCGAGAGGAAATATTCCTCGATGCTCTCGCCGCCCTTCTTCGTGAAGACGAGGCCGATGCCCATCGACAACGCGAAGTAGCCGAAGACGATCGTCCAATCGATTGCCGAGAGGTTCATGGGCGCGGAGTCGATGAGGGAGAGGAGGCGGAGGCGGCGCGCGCCTCGATGGCTTTGACGACGTGTGGATGCAGGAGACGCATGGCGGCATCGGCCACGGCGATGCGTACGGCGCCGATGCGACTATGCTCTCGTGTGGGGTTCACGCGATTCGTGAGAAGAATGACATAGAGATCGTGCTGCGGCGCGACCCAGAATGACGTCCCGGTGAAGCCGGTGTGTCCGAACGCGGGGCGCTTGACGAAATGTCCAGCCGAACTGTTCTCACTCGGCGTGTCCCACCCGAGCGCGCGGCTGGAGAAGGTCGAGTCCTGCACCGTCGTGAACTGCCGGATCGTGGTGGCCTTCGCGAGGCGTCCACCGTCGAGCGTTCCGCCGTTCAAGTAGACGCGCGCCAGCCGCTCGAGGTCATGCGCGCTGCTGAACAGGCCGGCGTGCGCCGAGATGCCGCCGAGTGCGGCGGCATTCTCGTCGTGTACCTCCCCGCGCAGATGACGACCGCGCCACGGATCGTTTTCCGTCGGCGCGATGCGCGGCAGCAGCGACGAGTCGGGAAGGTAGCGCGTGTCGCGCATCCCGAGCGGCTCGAAGACATGGCGCGCGAGGTACTGGTCGAGCCGCTCGCCGCTCACACGCTCGACGATCTTGCCGAGCAGGATCGCGCCGATGTCGCTGTACACCATGCGCGCGCGAGGCGTCGTATCGAGCGGCGTGTTGAAGAAGAGGCGTAGCGTGGAATCGGGGGAGACGTTCAGCTTGAAGTACTGCTTGAAGGCGGGGAGCCCCGAGCGATGCGTGAGCAGATCGCGTACAGTGACGAGGTCCTTGCCCGGTCCCGTCCACTCGGGGAGGTAGCGCTGGACGGGCGCATCGAGATCGACCTTCCCCTGCTCGGTGAGCTGCATCATGGCCGACGTCATGCCGACGACTTTTGTGAGCGAGGCGAGGTCCCACAACGTCCGCATGTCCGGCGCGGGGGAGGGCGCCCAGTCCAGATGGCCGGCGGTGGCGATGGCGAGCGGACCAGCGTGCGTGCCGACGACAGCGATCGCACCGGGGAAGGCGCTGTCGGCGACGCCCAGATCGAGGATGGCCTGCAGGGTGTCGTGGAGCGCCCTGTACCGGCTGGCGACGACCCGGGCTACCTCGCGGCCCCGCCGGGCTGCAGGTTTGTGCGGAGGGCGTGTCTGGGCGAGCGCCGTGGACGGGGACGGCGCGAGGGCGCAGAACAACGTCAACAGCAGAGAGAGAGCGCGGTGATGCATAGCGTGCGGAAGGCGGGGTGGGTCGGAGCGGCCGGCGTCGCGACGGCGGCGGCGGTGGGAATGATGGCGACGAGCTGCGCCGCCGTGCCAGCCGCGCGTCCGGAAGCACCGCGTGTGCGCCCGGGAATCAGCGTGCTGCTGACCGACAGCATCGGGCTCGTTCGCGATCGTCGCGTGGGGCTGCTCACGAACCAGACGGGGATCGACGAGCACGGCGTATCGGACATCGAGCGGCTGCGTGGGGCGCAGGCAGTCGCCGCACACGTGCGGCTCACGACGCTGTTCTCGCCGGAGCATGGCATTCGCGGCACGGAGGACCGGCAGAATCTCGCCAGCGGCATCGATGCGCGCAGTGGGCTGGTCGTGCATTCGCTGTACACCGCCACGGCGATCGCGCCGCCTGACAGCACGCTCCGTGACGTGGACGTGCTCGTGGTGGACCTTCAGGACATCGGCACGCGGACCTGGACATACGTGGGCTCCACGCTGTACGCGATGCGCGCCGCAGCGCGCCGCCACCTTCCGATCGTCGTGCTCGACCGCCCGAATCCGCTCACCGGGGTCTCCGTAAACGGCCCGCTGCTCGACCCCGCGCTCGCCAATGCCGAAGAGCAGAGCGCCGCGCGTCCGGCTCGGCCATACGCATTATACCCCGCGCCGCTGCGCCACGGAATGACCATGGGTGAGCTGGCGCTCTTCTTCAACGCGACGCTGGGCATCGGCGCCGACCTGCACGTCGTCCCCGCAGCGGGATGGCGACGTGCACAATGGTTCGACGAGACAGGGCTGCCGTGGGTGCGTCCGTCCCCGAATCTGCCGTCGCTCACGAGCGCGATCGTCTATCCCTCCCTGGTGGCCTTCGAGGGGACGAACGTCAGCGTTGGGCGCGGCACGCCGGACGCCTTCCAGCGCTTCGGTGCCCCCTGGTTGCGGGCAGACAGCGTGGTTGCGCTGTTGAATGGGCGAGGGCTGCCGGGCGTGCGCTTCGAGCGCAGTGACTTCACCCCGCAGGGCGCGACGGACGGGAAGTACTCCGGTCGCACCCTGGCGGGCGTTCGCGTCGTGCTCGTGGACCGCGATCGGTTCGACGCAGGGCGCACGGGGGCGGCGATGCTGTGGGCGATCGGGCAAGCGAATCGCGACTCGCTGGTAGTGCGCGCGTCGGTCTTCGATGACCGATTTGGCCGACCCGCGATGCGTGAGGCGCTGATGCGCGGGGAGGATCCGGACGCGGTCGTGGCGCGCGACAGCGGCGCCGTGGCGATGTGGCAGCGGCAGATGGCGCCCTTCCGGCTCTATCAGTAACGTGAGCCCGGCACGTTCGGCGACGTGCATGTGTCTTGCACGGCGCGGCGTAGGAGTTGGCCCTTTGGTAGCGTAACCGACATTGGATCACGAGCGAGGAGTTTCACGATGAGAGCTCTCCTGAGAACCCCGCTGCTCGCGGCAGCGATGCTGCTCGCCACCGCGTGCGCGCAGCGCCAGGTCGAGGTGCGTACGGCGCCCACGACCTCCACTGAGCCTACCGTACAGGTCACGAACAACCTGAGCCAGGCTGTGAACGTGTACGTCACGTCGACGAGCGGCGAGCTGTTCCTGCGTCAGGTCCCGGCGAATACCGTCGAGCGCGTCGCGGTGGCAGGCGTCCCCGCCGGCTCGAACGTCACCTTCAAGGCGGTGACAGTGGATGGCTCGCGCACCTATCAGAGCCGCACCATTCCCCTCGGCGGTCTGTATAGCTGGAGCGTTCCCTGAGCATCTGCGCGGTCACGGCGCAGATGGTTGCTGGACCGGTACACGCGGGCTAGCTTTTTCACGGGCCGGAGATCGCTTCGGCCCGTTTCGTCGTCGTCTTGCACCGCCGCTCGACCCGTCCGGCCGCGGGACCTCCGTGCGCCTCGGAGCCGCATGAAGCTTCTGCCCGACTGGATCAAAAACGGTTATTTGCGGCTCATCGACCCTGTGGCCAACTGGTTGGTGAAGCGTGGGGTGCACCCCAACACCCTCACGATCGTCGGGACGCTGTGCACGGTGACGGGGGGCGTGATCTACGGCATGGGCCACATTCGCACCGGGGGGGTCTTCCTGGGCGTCACCGCGCTGTTTGACGTGCTCGACGGGACGGTCGCCAGACGCTCGAACATGAGCTCGACGTTCGGCGCCTTCCTCGACTCGACGCTCGACCGGCTGGCTGATGGCTTCGTGCTCGGTGGCCTGGCCGTGTTCTACGCCACGAGCCGGCCGCACGGCAGCGTGCCGCTGCTGATCGTCGCCCTGCTGGGATTGGTTGGGGCCTTCCTCACCTCGTACACCCGCGCCCGCGCCGAGGCCCTGGGCCTCGATGCCAAAGTGGGGCTGCTGCAACGCCCCGAGCGCGTGGTGCTCCTCTCCGTCCCGCAGGCGCTGTTCGGCCTGGTGCTCGACGGATGGGTGCTCGCCATCATCATCGTCGTTCTCACCGTTACCGCGTGGGTCACGGTGGTCCAGCGCGTGGCGTACGTCTACAATGCCACCACGCGAGCGGACGAAGCGGAAGCGCGTACGGAAAGCGAGATTCGTCCTCGCTTCTGGGCTCGCAGCCGCCGCACGCCGCGCCCTCTGCTCAAAGGAGAATAGGTTTCGTGAAAGGTTCCGCCAAAGACGCGCCGTCCACCCCGAAGCCGGCGACGGGCCGGCTCGGCATCATCACGCCTGGTCTGGGCGCCGTTGCCACCACGTTCATGGCCGGCGTGGAGAGCATTCGTCGCGGGCACAGCAAGCCGATTGGCTCGCTCACCCAGATGGCGACGATCCGCCTGGGCAAACGCACCGAGAATCGCGCGCCGCTGATCAAGGAGTTCGTGCCGCTCGCCGACTTGAAGGACATCGTGTTCGGCGCGTGGGACCCGATCCCCGACGACGCGTACACGGCGGCCAAGAAAGCCGGCGTGCTGGAGGACGCGGATCTCGAGCCGATCGCGGATTTCCTCAAGAGCATCAGGCCGATGCCGGCGGTGTTCGAGAACAAGTACGTCACGCGCATCCACGGCGCGAACGTCAAGAAGGGAAAGACGAAGCGGGATCTTGCGGAGCAATTGCGCCAGGACATCCGCGACTTCAAGGCGAAGAACAAGTGCGACCGCGTCGTGGTCGTGTGGTGCGCCTCCACGGAGATCTTCATCAAGCCGGGGCCGCAGCACGCGACGCTCGAGCAGCTCGAGCGCGCCATGGAGAACAACGATGACGCGATCGCGCCGTCGATGCTCTATGCGTATGCCGCGATCATGGAGGGGGTGCCGTTCTGCAACGGCGCGCCGAATCTCTCCGTGGACATCCCGGCGCTCGTGCAGCTCGCGAACGACCGCGGCGTGCCGGTCTCCGGGAAGGATTTCAAGACCGGCCAGACGTGGATGAAGACCGTGATCGCGCCGGGACTCAAGGCGCGCATGCTCGGCCTCGAGGGCTGGTACTCGACGAACATCCTCGGCAACCGCGACGGTGAGGTGCTCGACGATCCAGCGTCGTTCAAGACGAAGGAAGAGTCGAAGCTGTCGGTGCTCCACACGATCCTGCAGCCGGAGAAGTATCCCGATCTGTACAAGGACTTCTCGCACGTCGTGCGCATCAACTACTACCCGCCGCGCGGCGACAACAAGGAAGGGTGGGACAACATCGACATCGTCGGGTGGATGGGCTACCCGATGCAGATCAAGGTGAACTTCCTCTGCCGCGACTCCATCCTCGCCGCGCCGATCGTGCTTGATCTCGCGCTGTTCAGCGACTTCGCGCAGCGGGCCGGCCTGAAGGGGATCCAGGAGTGGCTGTCGTTCTACTACAAGAGCCCGATGACGGCCCCCGGCCTGCAGCCGGAGCATGATCTCTTCATCCAGCAGACGAAGCTCAAGAACACGCTGCGGCATCTGATGGGCGAAGAGCAGATCACCCACCTCGGCCTGGAGTACTACCAGTCGTGAGCCGGGGCCGGACGATGCGGCGGAGCGTGATGCTCACGATGGGCCTCGTGCTCATCGGTGCGGCGAGCTGCGGTCCGCCGCGCCGTCCCCAGCTCTGGCAGTGCAGCCAGAGCTACTGCTACACGATCACCTCGGATCCCATCCCGCCGCGCGCGCGGGAGGATGTCCTCTACAGCGTCGAGGTGAAGGACCGAACGACCGGCCAGCCGATCGAGACGGGCGAGGGGCGCATCTTCGCGAACACCCGCGAGATGGCGCGCACGTACGACGGCTTCGTGAAGGCGCCGCAGGTGGGCGTGTACTCGGCCAAGCTGCACTACGTGACCTCCGGCCAATGGGCCGTGGGCATTCAATTCCACAGCGATTCGACCAAGCCGCTCGAGAAGACCGAGTGGATGCAGGACGTGCTCCCTGAGCGGAGCGGGAAACCGTAAGATGCGCCATTTCTTCCGCAGCCATACGCCGCCGGCCGACGTGCTCGCCGCGGCGGATGCATTCTTTCCGAGCCTCGGGCTCACGCTCGTCACCACGACGGCGCGTACGCGCTCCTTCACCGGCGCGCTCGGCACGATGAAGCTGACCGTGAAGGCCGAGGGCGGGCATTACACCTTCGTCGAAGCGGCAACCGACCAGATGGGCGAGAGCCGGATGGACCGCAACGTGAAGCGGTTCTTCGTCGAGCTCCATCGCGCCGACGACCCGTCGCACAAGCTCGAAGCGTCGTACTGATGGCGCGGCGGGTCGCAGCGCCGGGCGGCGCGCGCGGAGCGGGGACGCGCAAGCGCACCACAGCGTCCGCCGCTCCCGCGCCGGGCGGTGCAGGGGCCGACGTCGCGCTGACGCGCGTGCAGCGGCTCGAGCTCTATTACTGGATGCGGCTCACGCGCTCGCTCGAGGAGCGGCTCGTGAATCTGTACCGCCAAACGAAGGTCGTCGGCGGGTTGTTCCGCTCGCTCGGCCAGGAAGCGGATGCCGTCGGCAGCGCGTACGCGCTGCGCCAGGGCGACATCCTCTCGCCGCTCATCCGCAACCTCGGGTCGATGCTGGTGAAGGGTGCGACGCCGGTGGAGATCCTGAAGCAGTACATGGCGAAGGGCGATTCGCCCACACGTGGTCGCGAGCTGAACATTCACTTCGGCGACACGGAGCGCGGATTCATCGGCCAGATCTCGCCGCTCGGCGACATGGTGCCGGTAATGGCCGGCGTGACGCTGACGTTCAAGATGCGCGGCGAGCCGCGCGTCGGGATGGTGTATGTCGGCGACGGCGCGACGTCGACGGGCGCGTTCCACGAAGGGATCAACTTTGCGGCGGTGCAGCGGTGCCCGCTCGTGGTGATCATCGAGAGCAACGGCTACGCGTACTCGACGCCGACGAGCAAGCAGACGCTCGCCAAGCAGCTCGTGGACAAGGCGAGCGGCTATGGGATTCCAGGTGAACGCGCCGACGGCAACGACGTGATCGCGACGTACGAGGCGACGAAGCGCGCGGTGGATCGCGCGCGCTGCGGCGAAGGGACGTCGATCGTCGAGCTCGTGACGTACCGGCGCAAGGGACACGCCGAGCACGACAATCAGTCGTATGTCCCGGCGGGCGAGATCGAGCGATGGGAACGCGAGAACGATCCGATCACGCGTTACGTCGAGCGACTCACGTCGGAGGGTGTGAAGAAGGACGAGTTGGAGGCGATCGACGAACGCATCCAGCGCGAGATCGACGGGGCGACGGACGTCGCCGAACGGTCTGGATTCCCCGAGCCGCACGACGCACTGATCGGCGTGTACGCGGATCCGCCGGCCGAGCGGCCGCTCTGGTTCCGTGAAGGAACGGGCGCGGCGGTGGAGGTGAACGAGCGTCCCGCGGCGTGGGGGACGTACGATGCGCCGGCCAAGGGGAGCGACTGATGGCCGAGATCACCTATCTCGAGGCGATTCGCGAAGCGCTCTTCGAGGAGATGGAGCGCGATCCGAGCGTCTTCATGATCGGCGAGGACATCGGTGTCTACGGCGGCGCGTTCAAGGTCACCGACGGGTTGCTCGCGAAGTTCGGCGAGTCACGCGTGATCGACAGTCCAATCTCGGAGATCGGCATCGTCGGCGCGGCAGCGGGTGCGGCGCACATGGGGATGCGTCCGGTGGTGGAGATGCAATTCATCGACTTCATCGCCAACGCGTACGACATGCTCACCAACTACGTCGCCACGGCGCGGTATCGCGCCTTCCTGCCGACGCCGATGGTGGTGCGCGGACCGAGCGGCGGATACGTGCGGGGTGGACCGTTCCACTCGCAGAATCCGGAGGCGGGCTTCATTCACACGCCGGGGCTCAAGGTCGTCTATCCGAGCACGGCGGAGGACGCCAAGGGGCTCATGAAGGCGGCGATCCGCGACGACGACTGCGTGCTGTTCTTCGAGCACAAGTATCTCTACCGTCGCATCAAGGGCGTCATGCCCTCCGGCGATGTGGTGGTGCCGATCGGCAAGGCGCGGCTGGCGCGCGAGGGTCGTGACCTCTCGATCATCACGTACGCCGCCACGGTGCACAAGGCGCTCGAGGCGGCGGAGCGGCTCGAGCGCGAGGACGGGCTGCGCGTGGAGGTGCTCGATCTGCGCTCGCTCGCGCCGCTCGACGACGAGGCGATCGTCGCGACGGTGAAGAAGACGAATCGCGTGCTGATCGTGCACGAGGACACGCGCACCGGCGGAATCGCCGGCGAGCTGACAGCGCGCATCAACGAGAGCTGCTTCGAGTGGCTCGACGCGCCGGTGCTGCGCGTGACGGCGCATGATGTGCCGCTGCCGTACGCGCCCTCGCTCGAGGATTACGTCCTGCCGCAGGCGCCGGACGTCGTGCTGGCGGCCCGGCGGCTGGCGGCCTACTGATGGTGCGGCGGGATACGGACAACCTCGGGCCGGCCGGTTCGGGGGAGACGGGGGAGGGGGTGTGGCCTTATCTTGGGGTTGGCTGCATGACCGCAGTGGTGGGCTTCTTCGGCTCCGGAATGATAGCCATCCTGCTCGCGAAGATCGTGGGCGCGATGACGGGGTGCGCAGTGGAGGCCGAGACGGGCGCGCCATGCAACTGGTTCACATACGCAATTCGTGGCGGACTGCTTGGGATGATCGTGGTTCCGTCGTTCATCACCTGGCGGATGCGGAAGGCGCGCGCCGCGCGCAGAAACTCCGAGTAAGAGGATATCGCAGTGGCTCGCGTTGACGTCATCATGCCCCAGATGGGCGAATCGATCGCCGAGGGGACGCTGTCGAAGTGGTTGAAGAAGGTCGGCGACGAGGTGAAGCGCGACGAGCCGATCTTCGAGATCTCGACGGACAAGGTGGATGCGGAGATTCCCGCGCCGGCGGCGGGGGTGCTGGCGGAGATCCTCGTGACGGAGGGTCAGACGGTGCCGGTGCAGACGCTGGTGGCGCGGATTGAGACGGAGAAGGGCGCGGCGATTGGCGGCGCTGCGTCTGCACGGGCGCCTGCTGCTGCGGCTTCGACTCCTGCGCCGAGCGCGGGGGCCCCCCCCGTCAAACAAGCTAACACCGCACCGGCCGTTTCCTCGCACCCTTCCCCCGCACCCGCCACCCTTTCCACTCCGGGTAGCAGCGCCGGTCTCGAGGACCGGCTGCGTACCAAATCCTCGCCACTGGTGCGAAAGATTGCCGCCGAGCATGGCATCGAGCTCGCGGCCATGCAAGGATCCGGTGTGCAGGGACGCGTCACCAAGCGCGACATCGAGCAGTACCTCGCCTCCGGCGTCGTGGCGACGCCCGTCGCGCAGCGTGCATCCATGCACGCGCCCGCGGGCGCCGCGTCGCATGGTCCGGCGCCCGAGCCGTGGCCTGGCGACAAGGTCGAGCCAATGTCGAAGATCCGCGCGCTCACCAGCGAGCACATGGTCGCGTCGCGCCGCACCAACGCGCACGTCACCTCGTTCTTCGAGATCGATCTGACCCGCGTTGCGCGCATTCGGCAGAAGAATCGCGCCGCGTTCGAGGCGGCGACCGGACAGAAGCTCACCTTCCTCCCGTTCATCATCAAAGTCGTCGTCGACGCGCTGAGGCAGTTCCCCGTGCTCAACGCCGCCGTCGCCGGCAACCACATCATCTACCGGAACCAGTACAACATCGGCATCGCCGTTGCGCTCGACTGGGGGCTCATCGTCCCCGTCATCAAGGGCGCCGACGACCTGTCGCTGTCGGGGCTGACGAAGTCGCTCAACGACCTCGCCGATCGCGCGCGCACCAAGCGGCTCAAGCCCGAGGAAGTGCAGGGGGCGACGTTCACCATCACCAACCCCGGCGTGTTCGGCTCGCTGATGGGCACGCCGATCATTCCGCTCGGCACGTCGGCCATCCTCGGACTGGGCGCCATCGAGAAGCGGCCGAAAGTCATCACCGGCGCCGACGGCGAGGACACGATCGCCGTGCGCACGTGCGCGTACTTCTCGCTGTCGTTCGACCATCGCATCGTCGACGGCGCCGACGCCGACAAGTTCCTGGCGGCCGTGAAGCGGGGACTCGAGTCCTTCCCCGACACCGCCGTCTGATCATGCCGCGCGCCCTGTCGATCCAGCGCACCCTCGTCACCCCCAACGACCGCGACAAGTTCGCGGACCGCGTGCAGCGTAAGCAGGCCCACTATGCACAGGAAGGGTGCAAGTACTGGGTGTTCGAGGAGACGGGGCTTCCCGGCGCCTTTCTCGAGTTCTTCGAGGCGCCCGACGCCAGGACGCTGGTGCGCGCACATGCATCGTCCCCGGAGCGCGTGCTCGATCCTGCCCGCATCTATCACGAAGTGGAGCTGCCGTAACAATGCCCAACCGCACCATCACCACCGATGGCCGCACCTGGAACGTTCTCCCCTCCGGGCGCGTGACCCAGTACGATCGAGACGAGTTCGCGCTGCTCTTCACCTCGGACACAGGAGAGAACCGCGAGGTCCGCGTCACGCGCTATTCGCCGCACGGGACGCGCTCGCGCGAGCGCGCTCTTGCCGAGATGAGCGACGCCGATCTCCAGCGTCTCTTCGAGCAGTCGCAGCCGAGCGAGATGTCGCCCGAGGCCGGTTACACGCCGTGACCGCGCCGGCGGGGCCGACGAGCTCCGGCGGGGGCTACGTCGACCTGCACATGCATTCCACGGCGTCGGACGGCTCGCGCACGCCGGCTGACGTCGTGCGCGGGGCGAAGCGCGCGCAGCTCCTCGCCATCGCGCTCACCGATCACGATACCATTGCGGGGCTCGACGAGGCCCGCGCCGCAGGGGCAGAGCTCGGCATTCGCGTCATCAACGGCGTCGAGCTGAGCGCGGTCGAGGGCGACGTCGAGACACATCTCCTCGGCCTTCATCTGCAAGACACCACGGTGCTCGCGCGGGGGCTGGGCGAGCTCCGCGAGATGCGGGCGCGCCGCGCGCGGGAGATCGTCGAGCGGCTCAACCGACTCGGCGTGAACGTGACGTACGATGCCGTGCTCGAGCAGGCAGGCAAGGGCACACTCGGCCGGCCGCACGTCGCGCGCGCGCTCATCGCCGAAGGCTGGGCGACCGACGCGCGCGATGCGTTCGACCGCTATCTCGCCGCGGGACGGCCGGCGTACGTCCCCAAGGAGCAACTCGGCATGGGCGCCGCGATCGAGATGGTGCATGCCGCCGGCGGTCTCGCCGTGCTCGCGCATCCCGGCGCAGGCGGCACGCGGGAGCGCATCGAGGCGCTGCGTGCCTGCGGCCTCGACGGCATCGAGGTCAAGCATCCGAGCCACTCGCCCGCCGACACGACCCGCCTCCGCGCCCTGTGCGATCATTTTGGGCTCGTGCCCAGCGGCGGATCGGATTGGCACGGTGCCGTGGACGGGCCGCGCATGATCGGCATGATGCACGTGCCGGCCGAATGGCTCGCGCGACAGGACGCCAAGCTCGGCGCGCTCGGTCGGGCGCCGGCGGCCTGAGGAAGTGCGCATGACGTCGCTCGCGGGCCAGGTTGCACTGGTGACGGGGGCCGGACGGCGCGTCGGCCGCGCCATCGCGCTCGCCCTCGGCGCGCGCGGGATGCGCGTTGCCGTGCACTACAACGAGTCCGCCGGCGGTGCCGAGGAGACGGCATGTCTCATCCGTGATGCCGGCGGCGTTGCACGCGTCGTGCGCGCCGACCTGACCGACGTCTCGCAGGCAGAGCGACTCGTCGATGATGTGTTGCGCACCGAGCAGCGACTCGATCTGCTCGTGAATTCTGCGGCGGTGATGGTCCGTACGCCGATCGGAGAGGTGAAGCCCGCTGATTGGGACGCGATGTTCGCCCTCAACGTTCGCGCACCCTTCTTCCTCTCGCAGCACGCCGCGCCAGCGCTCGGAAAGGTGCAGGGCAGCATCGTCAACATCGCCGATCTCGCGGCATTCGAGACGTGGCCGGCATACGTTCCGCACGGGATGACCAAGGCTGCCGTCGTGCACATGACGCGCGCACTCGCCCACGCGCTCGCACCGTCCGTGCGGGTGAACGCCGTCGCGCCTGGCGTGGTGCTATTGCCGGAAGGGTGCAGGGACGCCGACGCGGAGCGGCTGCGCGCCACGACGCCGCTCCAGCGACTCGGGACGCCCGAGGACGTCGCCGGGGCGGTCCTCTACCTCGCCGAGGCGGACTACGTCACCGGCGAGACGATCACAGTCGATGGCGGCCGACACATCCGCACCTGACCTCGGCCCGCGCGTCGCTCGCGTCGCTCAGCGGTTCGGCACGATCGTCGTCGTAGGCGGTGGGTGCTACGGGAGCTACTACGTCCGCCAACTGGGGCGCGCCGAGCGCGCCGGCGCGCTCGAGTGGCAGTCGTTGATGGTCGTCGATCGCCATCCAGCGTGCCGCGTGGCGACACTCCCGCCGACGGATCGACCGAGCGCACTTCGGCTCGAGACGGTTGAATGGAGCGCGTACTTCGATCGCTTTCTCGCCGACGCTGCGGCGGATCCCGCCAATCACGCGAGCGATGCCATCGTCCCGTCACCGCTGATGCCGCATCTGATGGCGGACTGGCTGCTGGCTCGCGCGCGGGCGCGCTGGCCCGGGCGCGACGTGCGGATCGTACCCCTGGCGTCGCCACCGCACGTACCCTGGCAGCGCCCCGCCGCCGACGGCACGCACTACGTGAGCTTTGCCGAGTGGATGTGCCCGATCAATTGCATCGAGCCCACACGGTGCCCGCATACGAAAGGGGAGCGGAGCTGGAGTCTCCCCCCTGCGCTCGCCGCCTATGCCGAGGCCGAGTGCGCCGCGGGGCGTGCGATCGAAGGGCCGTACGTGTTCCACTGTACGCATCGTGCTTATGGCGTCGGGATGATCGACGTGCGCGACGTCATCGCTGCCGATCGGGCGATCGCCGAACGCGGCGAACACGGCGCCGCCGAATGGCTCGTTGCCACGGCATCGCACTGTCATGGGGCGGTGCGGCGGATCGTCGTCGGCGACTGAGGCACGCGGAACACAGTCGGCAGGGAACGCAAGAGTTCCCTCGCCGGATTCCTGTAGTGAGATTTCGACACCTTTGTCGTCCCGAGGGGAGCGCAGCAGCCGACGGCCTGCCGTTTGATCCAGGCATCGTGACGCGCCGGGCCTTCGTTTTCGCTCAGGACGACGCATCGTACGAGGAATACGTGTCCACGAACAGCTACGACGTCGTAATCGTCGGCGCCGGACCGGCCGGGATGTGCGCCGCGCTCTATACAGGCCGCTCCATGCTCAAGACCGCCGTGCTCGAGCGCGGCGTGCCGGGCGGCGAGCTCCTGAACACCGAGAAGCTCGACGACTGGATCGGCGAGAAGTCGATCCTCGGCTGGGAGCTGGCGAACAAGTTCTACGAGCACGCGAAGGAATTCGGCGCGAATTTCGTCACGGCCAACGTCACGTGCGTCCGCCGTCTTCCTGATGGAACGTTCGAGACCGCGACCGACTCGGGCGACGTCTACCGTTCGCCGACGGTCATCGTCACCGCCGGCGGCACGCCGGTGAAGCTCGGCATCCCGGGCGAGCTGGAGTATGCGGGGAAGGGCGTCTCGTACTGCGCGATCTGCGACGGCGCGTTCTTCAAGCAGCAGGAGATCGCCGTGATCGGTGGCGGCGATGCTGCAGTGGAGGAGGCCGACTTCCTCACGCGCTACGCGACCAGGGTGTATGTCGTGCACCGGCGTGGCGAGTTCCGTGCGTCGAAGATCCTTCAGGAGCGGCTGTTCGCGAACCCGAAGGTCGAGGTCGTTTGGAACGCCGTGGCCGAGGAAGTTCTGGGGGACGAGCGGGGGCTCGCCACAGGACTGCGCATTCGCGATGTGAACACCGACGCGACGCGCGTGCTCGACGTGACCGGCGTGTTCGTGTTCATCGGCTTCCGTCCGAACACCGGCATCATCGATGGACATTTCGATCACGATGAGATGGGCTACGTGATCACCGACTCGACGATGCAGACGTCGATCAAGGGGCTGTTCGCCGCCGGCGATCTGCGCTCGCAGCTCACGCGGCAGGTGACGACCGCCGTCGGCGACGCGACCACCGCGGCGATCGCCGTGGAGAAGTACCTCAAGGCGCGGTCCGAGGGCGGCCACGTCGTGGAGCCGGAGGGCACCGGAGGATACGCCGTGTGAAGATCGACGTCCGCACGGTTGGTCCATTTCGGGAGAACAGCTATCTCGTCGTCGACGAGCCGACGAATCGCGCCGTGCTGATCGATCCCGGTGACGAGGGGTCGCGCCTCGTGCAGATGGTTCGCGCATCCGGGGCGCAGCTCGACGCGATCTGGCTGACGCACGCGCACATCGACCACATCGGCGGCATCGCCGAGGTACGTCGGCGCTGGGATGTGCCGGTGCATCTGCACCCGCTCGATCTGCCGCACTACACCACGCTGTCGGCGCGCGCGTCGGAGGTGTACGGTGTCGCGTTCGAGCAGCCCGATGGCCCGCACGTCGAGCTGGCCGACGGCGACATCCTGTCGTGCGGCAACCTCCGATTTACCGTGATGCACGTGCCCGGACACGCGCCTGGCCTCGTGAGCTTCAACGGTGAGGGAATCGCGCTCGGGGGGGACCTGCTGTTCGCCGGATCCATCGGACGGACGGATCTGCCGCTCGCGAACCCCTTTCACATGGAGACCTCGCTGGACCGGATCGCGACGCTGCCGCCGGAGACAGTGGTGTATCCGGGACATGGTCCCACGACGACGATCGGTGAGGAGCGGCGATCGAATCCCTTCCTCGCCGGTCGGGCGCGGACGCTGAAGCGGTGACGGCGCGCATGGGGCCGGCGCTGGTCTCGGTGGTGCTGCTCGCGGCGTGGCTGGGCGCGGCCGTGCTGGTCGCTGTCGTCGTCGCGCCGGCGGCATTCGCCGTGCTTCCCACGCGCACCCTTGCCGGCGCCGTGGTCGGCCGCGTGCTGCCCGTGCTCTTCTGGTCGGGCATGGTCGCGGGAATCGCGGGCTTGTATCTCCTGCGCCCGTCGTCGATGCGCGGGTGGCTCGGCGTCTCGCTCGTCGCGCTTGTCGTCGCGTGTGCCGGCGCGCAGCTCGGCGTGGCGCCGCGGATCGCGACGGTCCGCGCGTCGGTGCAGGGCGCCGTCGATGCCCTCGATCCCTCCGACGCGCGGCGCCAGACGTTCGGCCGACTCCACGCCATGAGCGTGGGCCTGATGGGGCTCGGCGCCGTGGCGTCCGGCGTCGCGCTCGTCATCGTCTCTCGATCTCTCATTCGGAGCACTCCATGAGCGAGGAAGCGCGCCTGCCGCGCATCGATCCCGCGTCGGCGCCGGAGGAAGTCCGGCCGACCTTCGACGCGTTCATCCAACAGCGCGGCAAAGTACCGAACCTCTTTCGCGTCGCCGCACACGCCCCCCGCATCACCACGCGACTGGCCGCGCTGAACGCGGAAGTCATGGGAGCGGGCGAAGTCCCCGTGCTGCTCAAGGAGCTGCTCAGCACGCGAGTCTCGCACATCAACCTGTGCGATTATTGACTGGCGTCACACACCGCCTTGGCAAGGCGGATGGGCGCGACCGACGCACAGCTCGACGGAGTAGCGCGTGGCGAGTACGGCGTGTTCGAGGAACCGTGGCGCAGTGCATTTCGCTACGCCGACGTGGCGACGCCAACGCCGGGGCATGTCCCCGATGCCACGTTCGCCGATCTCGCGAGGCACTGGAGCCCGACGCAGATCGTGGAGATCACGTCGGTCATCTGCCTGTTCAATTTCTTCAATCGATTCGCGCATGCGCTCGACGTTCCGATCACCCGCTAGCGCGAGGCGAACGAGTCGCGCATCGTCGGTCCATTGAAGTTGGATCGACCCAACAGTTGATTCCGGACAGCGATCCTGCACGACGGATCCTGTCGACGAACAACACATCGCCCGAGACCCGATAATGGCCGCACCCGCCACCCGCACCGAGAAGGACCCCCTCGGACCCAAGGAAGTCCCCGCCGACGCCCTCTACGGGGTCCAGACCGTACGCGCGAAGGAAAACTTTCCCATCAGCGGCCTCGCGCCACTGTGGCCCTTCGTCATGGCGCAGACGTGGATCAAGAAGGCCGCGGCGCTCACGCACAAGGAGACGGGACGGCTCGACGCCAAGCTCGCGGACGCGATCGTCGAAGCGGCGGACGAAGTGCTCGCGCACAAGCACGACGATCAGTTCATCGTCGATCCGTATCAGGCCGGGGCGGGCACGTCGCACAACATGAACGTGAACGAGGTGCTCGCCAATCGCGCCAACGAGCTGCTCGGCGGGCAACGCGGAAGCTACAGCCCCGTGCATCCCAACGATCACGTCAACATGGCGCAGAGCACCAACGACACGATCCCGACCAACATCCGCATCGCCATCCTCTCACAGCTCACGCCGCTCGTAAAGGCGTTCGAGCAACTGCGCGATGCCCTGGCGGCGAAGGGACGCGAGTTCGACGACATCGTGAAGGCGGGGCGCACGCATCTCCAGGACGCGATGCCGATCCGCCTGGGACAGGAGTTCACCGCGTACTCGATCTCGATCGACCGCAACATCAGCCGCATCGAGGCGGCAGCGGACTATCTGCGCGACCTCGGCATTGGCGGCAGCGCCGTCGGCACAGGCGTGACGGTGGAGAAAGAATATCCGGCGCTGATGAACAAGTACCTCACGCAGATCACCGGGCTCGATCTGCGCGTCGGGAAGGACCGCATCCAGCTCATGCAGAGCATGGGCGACGCAGCGGCGTTCAGCGCCACGCTGCGCGTCATGGCGATCGACCTGAGCAAGATCGCCAGCGACCTGCGCCTCATGGTGATGGGGCCGCGCACCGGGATCGACGAGATCAAGCTCCCCGCCGTCCAGCCGGGTTCGTCGATCATGCCGGGGAAGATCAATCCGTCGATCCCGGAGATGGTGAATCAGGTCTGCTTCCAGGTGATGGGCCTCGACACCACCGTGTCGATCGCTGCCGAGCACGGGCAGCTCGAGCTGAACGTGATGATGCCCGTCATCGCGCACAACATTCTGCTCTCCATGCGTATTCTGACGAACACGGCGCGCGTCTTTGCCGAGAAGACCGTCGTCGGAATCGAGGCGAACCGGGAGATGCTCGCGTACTGGGTGGAACGCAGCGCGGCGCTCGCCACCGCCCTCATGCCCCACATCGGCTACGCCAGGGCGGCAGAGCTGAGCAAGCAGTCGGTGAAGGAGGGGATCCTCGTGCGCGACCTGGTGAAGCGCGACAAGATCCTCCCGGCCGACGAGATCGACGACGTCCTCGACCTCCGCAAGATGACCGAGATCGGCGTTCCTGGCGGGAAGCACGGGATGGTGGCCGGTGGATGAGCCTTTTTGGGCTATCATCAACGCCGGGATGGGCTTAGATTCATCTCGTGCGCATCACCACCCAGGCTGAATACGGACTGATCTGTGCTCTGCATCTGGCCCGTCGCATCGACGACGGGCCGGTGACGGGCCGTGAGATCGCGGGACGCGAGCGTCTGCCCGCCGACTACGTCGAGCAGATCATGCTCAAGCTGCGGCGGGCCGGCATCGTGCAGAGCACACGTGGGGCGCACGGCGGCTATCGTCTGGCGCGCCCCGCCGAGGACATCACGGTCAAGGACGTGATGAGTGCCTCCGAGCACTCCACCTTCGACGTGCACTGCCGGACACACCCGGTGGAAGAGGAGCGCTGCTCGTCGTCGCACGATTGCAGCATCCGCCCCGTCTGGATGCTCCTCCAGCGCCGCATCGACGAGGTGCTTGGCAGTGTGCACCTGAGCGACCTGCTGTTGCAGGAGAGCGCCGTCCGCGAGCGCGTCGGGCTCGCGCCGCGCGCGATGGCGGGCGGGCGGCTGGCGCTGCCGATCCTTCAGGGCTGATCTCCGGCGCGCTGATGCGCCTGTTCCGCTCCTTCCGCGACGACCGCGCGCTGCAGCGCCGGAGTGCGACGTACGCCGCGTGGCTCATGGAAGAGCCTACCCAGCCGGACGTCGACTGGCTCGCGGCGAACGCGACGCGTGGCGACGACGACCACGCCGTGTGGGAGCTCCGCTACCTCCGGCGCGCCCTCGGTATCCTGGTCGCGCAGCGGGACGCGCTCGACGACCGCACCGCGTCCGAGGTGCTTCGCGCGCTGGCCGATCGCATGCGCCGCGATCCGCACGTGGATGCCGAGCTGCGAGAGCTTGCCGAGCGGCAGTTCAACGCGCGACTGAGCGCATACCGCGACGCCTTTGCGGCGCGCGGGCAGAGCACCCCCGCGCTGCGTGTCGCGCAAAATCTTCTCGCCTTTGCCGGCGGACCCATCCGGTCGAATGATCCGGTAGTTCAGCACGGTGCATCGGTCGTGGCGGCGCTGCTGCAGGCGTCGCACGACGCCCTCCGCGCGACGTTCGGCGCGGCCGAGCTCCCGGAGGACGTGGCGCCGTCTCAGCTCGTCAGGTAGGGCGGGCGTCTCTATTCTGCGCTGCGGCCCTCAGCCCTCGGCGCAACAAAAAAGGAAGGGGGCGACATGCAATGTCGGCCCCTTCCATCAACGATGCTCGAGGGGGGACTTGAACCCCCACGCCGGTGAAGGCACAGGCTTCTGAGACCTGCGTGTCTACCAGTTCCACCACCCGAGCGCGCGGCGCGCAGACGCGCCTTCACAGTCGTGAAACATAACCGGAATCGCGACGCCAAGTCAACGCGCTGCGTTGCCCCGGTTGCGCGGCGTCTCTATGTTGCGACGCTGGTTCGCAGCGACGCGGGCCGAGCCCACATCGCCCATGCCCAAGTCCGAGGAAAAACCCGAGATCGAGTCGATCGCCAAAAACCGGCGGGCGCGACACGACTACACCATCCTCGACACGTACGAGGCCGGCATCGTCCTCACGGGCAGCGAGGTCAAGTCCCTGCGCGAAGGGAAGGCGAATCTCTCCGACGCCTACGGCATCGTGCGCGACGGCGAGATCTACCTGATCAATCTCCACATCTCGGTGTACGAACGGGCGAGCTACAACAACCATGAGCCGACGCGCACGCGCAAGCTGCTGTTGCACAAGCGCGAGATCGGGCGTCTCATAGGTGCGATCGAGCGCCAGGGGCTGACCCTCATCCCCCTCGAGCTGTACTTCAAACACGGCATCGCGAAGGTAGCGATGGCACTCGGCAAGGGGAAAAAGCTGCACGACAAGCGCGAAGACGCGAAGGCGCGCGACGCCGATCGCGAGATCGCGCGCGCGGTGCGCATCCGATGATCGCCGCATTCGTCACGCTCTTTCAGCTCGTCGCGTCGACCCCCGCCGCGCCATCGCCCGACGGGCCGCTCATCGTGAAGGACGCGAGCCGCTCGATCTCCGTGGCGCTCGTGGCGACCGCCGACGGACCCCTGCTGCGCGCCGAGCACCTTCGTCCGGTCATCCCCGTGACGGTCTCGCATCTCATGGCCGATCGCTGGCTGCTCATCGTCAACAACGCGGCGATCGAGGTCGAGCCGGGGACCCGATTGGCCAGGGCAGGCGACGACAGCTATCAGCTCGCCGCCGCGCCCGAGCTGCGGAAGGGTGCGCTCTACGTGCCGCTCCAGCTCGTCGTGGAGATCATGCCGCGCGTTGCGGGCAATCTCGTCTGGGATGCCGCGCGGTTCGAGCTTCGTGCGTTCTCGTCGGTGAATCGCTTCGCCGATCGTGAGGGGAAGGCCAGGGGGGGACGCGGCCTCGCCGCCGCGGGTGCGCCGCGCTCGTCCTCGCGCCGGGCAGCGGAGCGTGCCGCACCTTCGGTCGCCGCGACATCCCTCCCCGTCCCCCTGGCCCCGCTGCGCTCGCGCCACCTCGTCGTCGTCGACGCGGGGCATGGTGGACCGGACGCCGGCATGCGCGGACCGATCTCCGGCGGGCCGCAGGTCGTCGAGAAGAACGTCACGCTCAACGCGGCGAAGCACGTCGGCCAGGCACTCCTCGCGCGCGGCGTCGACGTGAAGTACACGCGCACCACGGACACGCTCATCGCCCTCTCCGATCGCGGCAAGATGGCGAACGATGCGCATGCGGATCTCTTCGTCAGCATCCACGTCAACGCGGCGAACCCGGGATGGAAGGATCCCGGCGCTGCGCGCGGCTTCGAGACATACTTCCTCGCCGAGGCGAAGACGGAGGATGCGCGCCGCGTCGAGCAGATGGAAAACGAGGTCGTGAAGTTCGAGACGAAATCCTCCGCGCAAGCCGGTGATCCGCTCAGCTTCATCCTCAACGACATGGCGCAGAACGAGCATCTGCGCGAATCGAACGAGCTGGCCGATCTGATTCAACGGCACATCGCCGCGGTACATCCTGCAGCGAATCGCGGCGTGAAGCAGGCGGGTTTCCGGGTGCTCGTCACGGCGTTCATGCCGGCGGTGCTGGTCGAGATCGGCTTCGGCACCAACGCCGAGGACGCAGCGTACATGACCGATCCGGCGAGGATGGAGGCGTTGTCCGGGTCGATCGCCGACGCCGTCGTGGCGTACCTCAAGCGCTATCAGCGTCGTGTCACCGCCACGCGAACGGGCGGGATCGACGGAGGGCACCGTCCGGAGTGAGCACCGATCGCTCCGCGCTCACCGTGCAGGTTGCGGGGCTCGAGTTTCAGAATCCCATCGTGCTGGCCGCTGGCACGGCCGCGTACGGGCGGGAGCTTGCCGACGTCGTGCACCTCCATGCTCTGGGGGGACTGGTCACGAAAGCCGTGAGCCCTCTACCGCGCGCCGGAGCTCCGGCGCCGCGTGTTGCCGAGTTCTCCGGTGGGATGATCAACGCAGTGGGGCTGGCCAATCCGGGCGTCGTCGCCGTCCGACGCGAGCATCTGCCGTGGCTGGCGAACGAAATCCCCGAGGTTCGAAAGATTGCCAACGTCGTCGGCTTTGCCGTCGAGGAGTTCGCCGCCGTCGTAGAGGAGCTCGATGACGCCGTGCGGTCCGAGTCCCCTGGCGCGCTCGACGGCTACGAGCTGAACGTGAGCTGCCCGAACGTGAAGGCGGGCGGACTGGAATTCGGCGCCGACCCTGCGTCGCTCGCCGACGTCGTTCGCCGCGCGCGTGCGGCCACGCGCCGGCCCCTGTTCGTCAAGCTCTCGCCGACGCTCCCCGACATCGCGCGCAGCGCAGCGGTGGCGGTCGACGCCGGGGCCGATGCGCTCACTCTGGTGAACACCATTCCTGGTCTCGTCATCGACGTTGCGCGCCGACGTCCCGCGCTCGGCTTCGGCACCGGCGGGGTGAGTGGGACGGCGCTGCTCCCCGTGGGCGTGCTCGCAACGTGGAAGGTGCGCAAAGCCGTCCGCGTTCCGCTGTTCGGCATCGGGGGCGTCTCCACGGTCGAGGACGCGCTGCAGTACATCATCGCGGGCGCGAGTCTGGTGGGGATGGGCACGGCGATGCTGCGCGATCCGCGCGCACCCGAACGCGTCGTGGATGAGCTCGCCCACTGGTGTACGGCACAGGGTGTGGAGCGAATTGCCGACGTCGTCGGGACGCTCGAGGTGTCCACATGAGTGACCGGTCGGCCACCCGAGCAACGCCGATCGTCGCGCTCGACGTCGGCAGCGCCGACGAGGCACTCGCTCTGGCGCGCGCCCTTGGCGACAGCTGCGACTTTTTCAAGGTTGGAAGCGAGCTGTTCACCGCCGCCGGTCCGAGCGTCGTGCGTCAGCTTCGGGAGGAGCTGGGGGCCGACGTGTTTCTCGATCTCAAGTTGCACGACATTCCGAACACCGTCGCCGGCGCCGTGCGCAGCGCCGCCGCGCTCGGCGTGCGGCTCCTGACGGTACACGCGTCAGGGGGACGCGCGATGCTCCAGGCGGCCCAGGAGGCGGCCGATGCGTCGGTGCAGGCCGGCGCGGCCACGCAGTTGCTCGCCGTTACCGTGCTGACGAGTCTCGACGCGGCCTCGCTTGGCGCGGCATGGGGGCGACGCGACGTGGAGGTGGAGCGCGAGGTGTCCCGGCTCGCCGGTGATGCCATCGCGTGTGGCTTGCACGGGATCGTGTGCAGCGGCGCCGAGGCGGTGCCCGTCCGCGCCGCGTACGGGGACCGTCTCGCCCTCCTCGTCCCGGGGATCCGGCTGGCTGGCGGGTCGGCGCATGACCAGCGGCGCGTGATGACGCCGGCGGCGGCGCAGGCGGCGGGGGCGCGGTACCTGATCCTCGGTCGCGCGGTCACGGCCGCGGCGAATCCGCGCCGGGCGATGGAGACCGTGCTCTCGGAGCTCGCTTGACCGCCAGGGGCGCTCGGCCGTTGTGCCGCGCGAAAACGGGAACGCGCGACGTGTCGCGCGACCTATCTCACGGGGTTGCGTGAACTTACCAGCCCCGTTATCCTACGTGTCTTGGCCGGAAAACCTCACGTTTTGCATCGATGGTGGTCCCGTGAAAGTCCGCAGCAGCGTGAAGCCGATCTGTGAGCACTGCAAGGTAGTGAAGCGCGCCGGCGTGACTCGCATCATCTGCAAGCGCAATCCCAAGCACAAGCAGCGTCAGGGCTGATCAGGCATGGCTCGTATCTCTGGTATCGATCTCCCGCGCGACAAGAAGGTCGAGATCGGACTGACCTACATCTACGGCATCGGCCGCGCGTCTGCGCAGTCGATCATGGAGCAGGCGGGCGTCGATCCGAACCAGCGCGTTCGCGACCTTTCCGACGCCGACGTGAACAAGCTCCGTCAGGTGATCGAGAAGGAGTATCGCGTCGAAGGCGCGCTGCGGACCGAGGTCGCCATGAACATCAAGCGGCTGATGGACATCGGCTCGTACCGTGGCATTCGCCACCGCCGTGGGCTGCCGGTGCGCGGCCAGCGGACGCACACCAACGCGCGCACGAAGAAGGGTCCGCGCCGCGCGATCGCTGGCAAGAAGAAGGTAACCAAGTAACGGTATGGCGACTGGAAAGAAGACCAAGAAGGTAGTCGAGGCGGAGGGCGTCGCCCACGTCAACGCGACCTTCAACAACACGACCGTCACGATCACCGACTCGCGTGGCAATGCGATCGCGTGGGGGTCATCGGGCAAGGCCGGGTTCAAGGGCTCCAAGAAGAGCACTCCCTTCGCCGCGACGGTGGCCGCCGAGCAGTGCGCCCGCGAGGCGCTCACGGCGGGTGTGAAGCGGGTGCACGTGCGCGTGCAGGGCCCTGGCAGCGGCCGCGAGTCGGCCATCCAGGCGCTCGCCGCAGCGGGCCTGCAGGTGAAGTCGATCAAGGACGTGACGCCGATCCCGCACAACGGCTGCCGTCCCCCGAAGCGTCGGAGAGTTTGAGTCATGGGTCGGTATACTGGACCGAGCTGCCGTCAGTGCCGCCGCGAGGGCACCAAGCTGTTCCTCAAGGGCACCAAGTGCTTCACGGAGAAGTGCCCCGTCGAGCGTCGTCCGTACGCCCCCGGCCAGCATGGCCAGGCCACGGCGCGCCGCCGCAAGGCGTCGGAGTACTCCAAGCAGCTCCGGGAGAAGCAGAAGATCAAGCGCATCTACGGGCTGAGCGAGAAGCAGTTCCGCAACACCTTCGAGAAGGTCACCACGCAGCCCGGCATCACCGGACACAACCTGCTGGCGGCCCTCGAGACGCGCCTCGACAACGTCGTGTACCGCATGGGCTTCGCCACGAGCCGCAAGGCCGCGCGCCAGCTCATCCGGCACCGCCACGTCGAGGTGAACCAGAAGTCCGTCGACATCCCGAGCTATCACGTGACGCCGGGACAGGAAGTCCGCATGCGCCCGAAGTCGCGCGAGCAGGCGTCCGTCATGACGGCGATGGATCAGTCGTCCCGTGGCGCGCCGCTGTCGTGGATCGCGGTCGACAAGGAGACCTTCAGCGGCCGCGTGCTGGAGAAGCCCGCCCGCACGAGCATCCCGATCGCCGCGCAGGAACAGCTGGTCGTCGAGCTGTACTCGAAGTAAGTCGGACGGTCAGACCGTCGGACGGTCTGACGGTCAGACAGCAGTTGGTCGGGGCCCCAACCCCTCTACGAGTCTGCCGCGCGTTGGGGGCGAGGCAGAGCGTTTCCGGCCGCAGCACGCCGGAATGACCCGTATCGCAGGACACTGTACCTATGGCATCCACGATCGATCTCCGCGGGCTGGTCCGGCCGCAGCTCGTCGAAGCGACGAAGCGCGAGGACAACCCGAACGTCGCCGAATTCCGTCTCCAGCCGCTCGAGCGCGGCTTCGGCCACACGCTCGGCAATGCGATGCGTCGCATGCTGCTGTCGTCGCTCCGCGGCGCGGCCGTGTGGGGCGTCCGCATCGACGGCGTCGTGCACGAGCACCAGACGATCCCCGGCGTGGTCGAGGACGTCCACCAGATCATCGGCAACCTCAAGACGCTCACGCTGACGCTCGCGGACGACGTCGAGAGCGCGGTGCTGCACATCCAGAAGAGCGGCGTGGGCGCGGTGAGGGCCGGCGACGTGGCCTCCGTGAGCGGCGTCCGGATCGTCGATCCGTCGCACCACATCCTCACGCTCCAGGACGACCGCGACCTGAACATCGAGCTCTACGTCAACAAGGGGCGCGGGTACATCGAGGCCGACCAGCATCCGCTGGATCGCGGCCTGCCGGTGGACCTCGTTCGGATCGATTCGATCTACAACCCCGTTCGCCGCGCGAACTTTTCCGTTGCCGAGACCCGCGTGGGACAGCGCACGGACTACGACCGGCTCACGTTGACCGTCGAGACCAACGGGACCATCACGCCGGAAGAGGCGGTGAGCTACGCCGCCGCGCTGGCGCAGACGCACTTCCAGTACTTCGTGGAGTTCGGCTCCCACTCCTCGGCCCCGGTGGGCGGCGGGGCGGGGGACGGCGCGAGCACCGATGGCGCTCGCTTGCAGGGACTCCTGAGAACGCCGATCGACGACCTCGAGCTGAGCGTGCGGTCGGTCAACTCGCTCAAGAACTCCAACATCCGGAGCCTGGGCGACCTGGTTCGTCAGACCGAGAGCCAGATCCTGCAGGTCAAGAATTTTGGGAAGAAGTCGCTGCAGGAGATCGCCGATCTCCTCGAGCGTGAGGGATTGAACTTCGGGATGCGGTTCGAGGAGAACGGCGACGGCGTTCGCGTGCTCGATTGGGGCACGCCGCCCAGCCAGGCCGCGGCTGCGGCACCCGACGACGAAGAGGAGTAAGACCGATGCGTCACCGGAAGGCAGGACGGCAGCTCCGCCGCACGAGCGAGCAGAAGCTCGCCCTGATGCGGAATCTCGCGACCTCCCTCATCGAGAGTGGGTCGATCGAGACGACCGAGGCCAAGGCCAAGGAGCTCCGTCCGTTCATCGAGAAGCTCGTCACGAAGGCTCGCACCGGCACGCTGCACGCGCGCCGGCTGGCCGTCCGCCACATTCAGAAGCGCGCCGCGGCGGACAAGCTGTTCCAGGAGATCGGGCCGAAGTTCGCCGCGCGGAACGGTGGCTACACGCGCATTCTGAAGACCGGCCACCGCAAGGGTGACGGCGCAGACATGGCGATCATTCAGTTCGTCGGGGAATAGAACCATGGCCATCGATCGTCATCGCTGCTTCCACTGCGGCAAGGGGGTCGCGTTCGGCAACAACGTGTCGCACGCGAACAACAGGACGCGCCGCACCTGGAAGCCGAACCTCCAGGTCGTTCGCACCCTCGTCGACGGTAAGATCACGAAGGTGAAGGTCTGCACGCGCTGCCTGAACGCGGGGAAGGTGCCGCGCGCGCCGCGCGGCGCGCAGGTGGCGTGACGGAGCCGTCCCGCCGGTCCGTCACCCGCAGGGGAGCTCTCCGGGGCTCCCTTTTTCATGTCCATCGCACACTCGACAGAAGGTCATGCCCACCGCGCTGATCACCGGTATCACGGGGCAGGATGGCTCGTACCTCGCCGAGCTGCTGCTGGCGAAGGGATATCGGGTCATTGGGATCGTCCGCCGCAGCTCCACGACCCCCTACGAGCGCATCGGCCACCTGGTCGATCGCGTGGAGGTGTGCTCGGCCGATCTGCTCGACCAGACCTCCCTCACCGACGTCGTCCACGACACACAGCCCGACGAGATCTATAACCTCGCCGCACAGAGCTTCGTCCAGACGTCGTGGTCACAGCCCGTGCTCACGGGAGAGTTCACCGCCCTCGGCGTGACGCGCATGCTGGAGGCAATGAAGAAGGCGGCCCCCACGGCGCGGTTCTATCAGGCCAGCTCGAGCGAGATGTTCGGCAAGGTCGTCGAAGTCCCGCAGCGCGAATCCACGCCGTTCTATCCACGCAGCCCGTACGGCGTGGCGAAGGCTTACGGGCATTGGATCACGCTGAACTATCGCGAGAGCTTCGGGCTGTACGCCGTCTCCGGCATCCTGTTCAACCACGAGAGCCCGCGGCGTGGTCTCGAGTTCGTGACGCGGAAGGTCACCGACGGCGTCGCCCGCATCAAGCTCGGTATCTCGAAGGAGCTTCGCCTCGGCAACCTCGAGGCGCGCCGCGATTGGGGGTTCGCCGGCGATTACGTCGAGGCGATGTGGCGGATGCTCCAGCAGGACGAGCCGGACGATTACGTGGTGGCCACGGGGGAGACCTGGTCCGTGCGCCAGCTCTGCGAGATCGCGTTCGAGTGCGTGGGGCTGGAGTACCGCGATTACGTGAAGCACGACACGCGATTCGACCGGCCCGCCGAGGTGGATCTGCTCGTGGGTGACCCCTCGAAGGCGAAAGAGAAACTCGGCTGGGAGCCGACGGTCCGCTTCCGCCAGCTCGTCGAGATGATGGTGAAGGCGGATCTGGTGAGGCATCGCGGCACGGCGTGAGCCCTCGCGCGCTCGTCACCGGAGGCAACGGGTTCGTCGCTCGATGGGCGATCAAAGCCATGCTCGAGCGGGGCTGGACCGTTACCGCCGGCGGCGTGGGGCCAGCTCCAACCGCGGACGTGCTGTCGGATCACGAGCGGGCGTCTGTACACTGGCTTCCGCTCGACGTGACCAGGCAGGAGGATGTCGCAGCAGCGGTTGACGAGGCGGCGGCAGACATGGTGCTCCACCTCGCGGCGGTGAGTCATGTCCCCGATGCCCTGCGCAACCCGGGCTACGCGTACGAGGTGAACGCCGTCGGAACGGTGCGCCTGCTGGCCGAGGTCCGGCGCCACCGTTTGGCTGGCAGCGGCGATCCCGTAGTGCTGGTGGTCGGTTCCGCCGAGCAGTATGGTCGGCACGAGGTCGACGCGATGCCCATCCGGGAGGACGCCGAGCAACGTCCGCTGACGCTCTATGCCGCGTCCAAGGTGGCCCAGGAGGTCGCGGCGCTCCAGGCCTATCGCAGCGACGGCACCCGCGTCGTGTGCACGCGGAGCTTCAGCCACTCAGGGATCGGGCACGGGGCACACTTTCTCCTGCCGTCCCTGGTCTCCCGTGCGCTGGCGCTGCCCCCCTCCGGGGGGACGCTCGAAATCGGGAACGGCGACACGGTCCGCGATTTTCTTCACGTCGCGGACGTGGTGGATGCGTATCTTTCTCTGACGGCGCACGGGGCGCCGGGAGAGGTCTATAATGTCTGTAGCGGAATCGGTGTCAGTGTCCTCGCCCTCGCCGCGGCGGTGCTGCAGCGCGTGGGGGTCGACGCCGAGATCCGCAGTGCGGACAGCCTCGTGCGGAGCATCGACGTGCCTCGCCAGGTAGGTAACAACAGTAAGCTACGCCGCGCAACCGGCTGGGCTCCCCGCCGCACGCGCGACGACATCATCGACGATCTGATTCATGCCGCGACGCTCTGACCTTCACCGCATCCTCGTCATCGGGTCGGGCCCGATCATCATCGGGCAGGCCGCCGAGTTCGACTACTCGGGTACGCAGGCGGCCAAGGCGCTGCGCGAGGAAGGGTACGAGGTCATCCTCGTGAACTCGAACCCGGCGACGATCATGACCGATCCGGAGATCGCCGATCGGACGTACATCGAGCCGGTCACCCCCGAGTTCGTCGAGCTGATCATCGAGCGCGAGAAGCCGGATGCGTTGCTCCCGACGATGGGTGGCCAGACGGCGCTGAACGTCGCCATGACGCTCGCCGAGCGCGGCGTGCTGGAGAAGCACGGGGTGGAGCTGATCGGTGCGTCGGCGCGTGCGATCGCCATTGCCGAGGACCGCAAGCAGTTCGGCGAGGCGATGGAGCGCATCGGCCTGGGTGTGGCCAAGGGGGGGATCGCCAACAACTTCGACGAGGCGCTCGAGCTGCTCGATACGATCGGGTTCCCCGCAATCGTGCGTCCGTCGTTCACGCTCGGCGGTACGGGCGGTGGCATCGCGTACAACCGCGAGGAGTTCGAGTCCATCGTCCGTCACGGCCTTCAGGAAAGTCCGACGAGCCAGATCCTCATCGAGCGCTCGCTGATCGGCTGGAAGGAGTTCGAGCTCGAGGTGATGCGCGACCGCAACGACAACGTCGTGATCGTCTGCT
>CAYTKA010000024.1:0-40888 GCA_964438255.1 uncultured Gemmatimonadaceae bacterium
AATAGTGGGTCGACGCACACCGGTCAACCGCCGGTGCCGCCACACATTAGCGCGCGGCGAGCGCAGCAAGCAGACGCGCGAACGCGCGACCGCGGTGACTCACCGCCTGCTTCTCTTCGACCGTCGCATCACCCAACGTCTTCCCGAGCTCGCTCGAACGGAAGTAGGGATCATAGCCGAAGCCATGGAGACCGGACGGTGAGTCGACGATCGTACCGGGCACTTCGCCGCGCACGACAAGCTCGTCCTCGCCGGCGCACCACGCGGCCGCACAGACGAACCGTGCCCGGCGGTCCGATACGCCACGCAGCCGCTCCACGAGCAACGCATTGTTCGCTGCATCGAGGGCGGCCGTGTCGAGATCCAGCCGCCCGCTCCACCGCTTGCTGCGCACCCCTGGCTCGCCGCCGAGCGCGAGCACCTCGAGCCCCGAATCGTCAGCGACGACCGGTCGCCCGCCGGCGAGCACAGCGAAGTAGCGCGCCTTCGCCACTGCATTCTCCTCGAAGGTCGCGTGCGATTCGATCTCGTCCTCGGCAGCCGACTCGGGGATCCCGGCGTCGATGAGGTCGATCACCTCGATGCCGGCGCCGGCGAAGAGGGCGCGCAGCTCGCGCAGCTTGCCGCGATTGCGCGACGCGATGAGCCACGCTGCGGACGGCGTCACGCCGGCGCGAGGGCGAGGACGGCGCGCTGCTTCGCATCCAGCTCGCGCAATCCCGCGGTCGCGAGATCGAGGAGCATGTCCAACTCCGCGCGATCGAAGGTGCCATTCTCCCCGGTGCCCTGCACCTCGACGAATCGCCCTTCGCTGCTCATCACGACGTTCATGTCGACGTCGGCCACGACGTCCTCGACATACTCGAGGTCGAGGCGGGGCTCACCGCGGACGGTGCCGACACTGACGCCGGCGACGCGACATCGCACCGGGGAGCGCTCGAGCTTTCCCTGCTCGACCATCCACTGAAAGGCATCGCACACGGCGACCGAGGCGCCGGTGATCGCGGCGGTGCGCGTACCGCCGTCGGCCTGGAGAACGTCGCAGTCGATCCGCACGGTGAACTCGCCCCACGCGAAGTCCTCGAGCATGGCGCGCATACTCCGGCCGATGAGGCGCTGAATCTCCTGCGTGCGACCGCCGACCTGACCGCGCTCGCGCGCCGTCCGCGTCTTCGTCGCGCGCGGCAGCATCGCGTATTCGGCGGTGAGCCACCCTTCGCCGCGGCCGCGCCGCCAGCTCGGGACACCCTCCTCGATGGACGCGGTGCACAGCACGCGCGTGTTGCCGAAGCCGACGAGACACGATCCCTCGGCGTAGGGTGCGACGTGACGCTCGAGTGTCACCGGGCGCAGAGCGTCGGCCGTTCGGCCGACGCGCGTCGAATCAGAGAGCGGATTTGCCACGAAGCGTGCGGATGATGTTGGTGGTGGATTGGCCGGGCGTGAGCGGGATGACGCGAACGTCACCGCCCCAATCGCGAACGTCGGAGGCGCCGACGATCGTCCCCTCATGATAATCACCGCCCTTCACGAGCACGTCCGGCCGCAGCAGCCGGATCAGCTCCAGTGGAGTGTCCTGCTCGAACACGACGACGCAGTCCACCGCCTCAAACGCGGCGATCACATATGCGCGCTCGGCCTCGCTGCGCACGGGGCGCTCCGGCCCCTTGAGTCGTCGCACGGACGCGTCGCTGTTGATGCCGACGACGAGATGATCCCCTGCGCGGCGTGCGCCAAACAGTACGTCGACGTGACCGGGATGCAGGAGATCGAACACGCCATTGGTGAAGACCACGCGGCCGTCCTGCTCCTCACGCCAGCGGCGCGCCGCCTCCCAGTCGCGCACCTTCGCGGCCGGGTCGCGTACGCGACGACGCTCGGTCAAAAGATGCCTTCGGCGTGCGGGTTGAAGTGGACTTCGCGCACCATCAGCGGGAGCTCGATGTGGTCGTAGTACTCGGACTCCATCTCGATGTGGCGGCCGTCGCGCTGGAGCGTCACGACCCCCGCTGCTTCGGGGAGGCCGAGCGAATCGGCCTGCTGCTGGAGGTGGCGGATGATGACGGCGTCACTGTTGTGCGCGGCGAAGCGCGCCTCCTGCCGCATCGCGTCCTGGAACTGATAGAAGCGGAAGTAGACCTCACCGGCGTTGACGCCGAAGTAGATGATCGCCGCGAAGATGAGCAGGGAGATGAGGCATCCCAGACTGCTGCGCCCGCTCCTGGTGCTCACCATTGGGATTGCGCTCCCTCGATGATGTCGTTCACGACGCGCTGGATGGCATCGCGGCGGCCCGCGGCCTCGTTGCCCTCTGCGTATTCGCCTTCGGTGCGCAGCCCCTTGCGCTCGAAGATGGTGCGGCCGTTGGCCTGATCGATGATCTGGACGTCGAGGGTGAGCTGGAGCCGCCGGCGGCTGGCGGTCGCGTTGGTCTGATTGGCGCTGTAGCCCACGGGGACGTCGATGTCATAGGTGCGGATGGTCCCGCGCACGAGCGCGTCAGCACGACTCTGGGGGGCATCGCGCACGCCGAGTCGCGACTGCATGTCGCGGCGCATAGCGTCGTACAGCTCACGCGTGAGCTCCGGCGACGGGGTCTCGTTCTCGAACGGGATGATGGCCATGGTGCGGATGTGCTCGGGCAGGCCGCCGCCGGCAAAGCCGTAGTGCGTGACGCACGCGGTAGTCAGGAGCAGCGCCGGCAGAAGCCTAGAGACGCCAGATCGACGGATCGAACGGAGGAACAGCATCAGAGCGTTGAATGACGAGCGAGAGAGTGCGACGAGCGGCCTCGTTGCGATACCGCACCGTTTGATCGGCCGACCGCTCGACCCATTCCTGGAGTCGATCACCCTCGACACGTTCCAGACGCGTGAGGGTATCTCCGCGGAACGTCGCCCTCCAGTGCACGGGTGACCCAATGTCGGCCCGCATGACTCCGTCGTCAACGCGAGCGACGGTGTCGCGCTCGGCGGGGACCTCGAAGCGGCCGAGCGCGGCCCAGAGCAGCGCTCGCGGCGGAACGAGGCGCCGGGCGACGTCCGGCCCGGGAACCTGCAGAGAGTCGCCGATCAAGACGGCCACTCCCCCCCCGAAGCCGCCGCCGAGGAAGAAGTCGAGGCGTACGCTGTCGGGTGAGGCGACGCGCGCCACGCCGTCGCCCCGGGCGGTCATGTCGGCATCTTTCAGCTCCCACTTGAAGACGATCTTTCTGCGCCCTTCCGCGAGTGTGCCCTTGGGGAGCTGTTGAACGGGCACGGGCGCCCCTGCCAATGGTGCGATGCGTGGCGGCCTGCACGCGCTCAGCACACCGACCGACGCGGCGATCAGCCGTAGAACGCGGCCGCGCGCTGCCCGACGTCTAGTGAATCGTGACACGAACACTGCGATCTCCCTGTACAAAGACGCCCAGGTTACAGCGCGCGCTCCAGCGTCGTGCGGAAGTCGCTCGGCAGTGCGGTGAGCTTGCCGTCTGGTGCGACCGAGACGAGCACGGTGTGGGCCGTGGCAAGCCGGGCGCCGGACTCGGCATTGGTGATCACGTAGTCGAAGGTGACGGCGCGTGAACGGACGCCGGTCAGCGTCGTCTCCACGCGCACGAGGTCGTCGAAGCGCGCCGGAGCAAGATAGCGAACCGTCGCCTCGGCGACGGCAAGGCCGGTGCCTTCCCGCTCGAGAGCGGCGTAGCTGCGGCCGAGCGCGCGCATGAACTCCACCCGGCCAACCTCGCACCAGATGAGATAGTTGGCGTAGTAGACGATCCCCATGCGATCCGTTTCGGCGTAGCGGACACGCAGCTCGATCGAGTGCGACGGGGAGGGCGGCATCAGGCGCGATGTGGCGCGTCACGCATCGCGCGCGAAGTTGGTCGGCGGCACGCCGTTTGTAAAGGCTGCGCGGGGGGTGTAGTATCCGTCCGTGCTCGCGGCTCCCTGCTATCTCATCTCGGACGTTCATCTCGGTCACGCATCGGCCGAGGTGGAGCGCTCGCTCCTCTCGTTTCTGCGGGCGCTGCCGGAGCGCGCACCTGGCGGGTCGCTGCTCGTGAACGGCGACCTGTTCGAGTTCTGGTTCGAGTGGAAGACGGTCGTGCCGCGCAGCAGCGTGCGCGCGCTCGCGGCGCTGATGGATTTGCGCGACGCAGGATTCCCGGTGACGATGATTGCGGGCAATCACGACTGCTGGGGGGGAGACGTGCTGCGCGACGCCGGCGTGGAGTTTCACGGCGGGCCGTGGAGCGGCCTGCTGGGCGGTTGGCGTGCACGCGTCGAGCACGGTGATGGACTGCGCGAGCAAGAAGATCGCGGCTATCGTGCGCTCCGGCGCGTGCTGCGCAATCCGCTGGCAATCCGCGCCTTCCGCGCGCTCCACCCCGACTGGGCGACGCGACTCGCGATGGGAAGCTCACGGACGAGTCGCACGTACCAGCCGCGGGACGAAGGGCGTGGGCTGCGTGCCGTCGCGATGCGCGAGCTCGCGGCGAATCCCGAGCTGGAGCTGCTCGCCTACGGCCACTCGCACGTGGCGGCGCTGGAGCGCGTGCCGGGCGGAAAGGTGTACGCGAATGCCGGAAGCTGGCTCGACGCGCCGACCTACCTGCTCATCACGCCGGAGCGCGTCTCGCTGCGCGAGTGGCGCGGCTCAACCGAAGGTCCGGAGCTCTACGGACTCGATCACGTCGCCGAGAAAGCGCTGACCGAGCGCTAGAAACTGCTCCCTGTCGTCGGACGCGACGAAGCGGTAACGCGCCGCGCCATTTGGGGCGGCGAGTGCATGCTCGGCCAACAGCCGCTGCGCGTCGGCGGCGGTCTCCTCGGCGCTGTCGATGAGGCGAACGTTCGGCCCCATGATGTCGGCGATCATCGGCTTGAGGAGCGGGTAGTGCGTGCAGCCGACCACCCGCGTACCCCCGCCGTGACCGCGTACCGGCGCGAGGTACTCGCGCGCGCCCGCGCGCGTCGCTTCGTGCTCGGTCCATCCTTCCTCGACGAGCGGCACGAAGAGCGGACAGGCGAGCGCGAGCACGTCCGCGCCGGGGGACGCGGCGTGAATGGCGCGCACGTACGCGCCCGACTTGATCGTGCCATTCGTCGCGATCACGCCGATGCGGCGCGTCGATGAAGCGCGCACCGCCGCCCGCGCGCCCGGCTCGACGACGCCGATCACGGGGACGTCGAGCTCCTCCTGAAGCATGGGCAGTGCATGCGCCGTCGCAGTGTTACAGGCGACGACGATGGCCTTCACCCCCTGCTCCAGCAGATATGCGGCGATCTCGTGACTGTAGCGCCGAACCGTGTCGGGCGACTTGGGGCCGTAGGGCACGCGCGCGGTGTCGCCGAAGTAGATGAGACTTTCCGCGGGCAACTGCCGCATGATCGCATGCGCGACGGTGAGACCGCCGAGCCCCGAGTCGAAGACGCCGATGGGCGCCGCCCTGTCCGTCGTGCCGCTCACCAGCGAAGCCGTGCCGAGACGACCGTACCCGCGGGGCCGGTGTGCACCGAGACCTGCGTCGGGAGATCCCAGAGATGCGCCGCGACGTACGCGTCGGCAGCGGCGAAGAGATGGTTCGCCAGCAGAAATGCGACCCAATCTTCGACATGGCTGCGGCGCGAGTTGATCAGATCGTCGGTGAATCCTGCACGCGTCGTGATCTGATCACCGGTGCGCGGATCGTTGCCGATGACGACGAGCGAATCGCTGCGGAGTCGGCGCGCTTCGTCGAGCTCCGCCTTGGATTGGCGCAGCATGGCGATGGCGATCGATTCGCCGAGGACGAAGATCGCGCTCGCCGTTGGACGGCCAAGCACCGACTGCGAGTAGCCCGGCACCAGCAGGGAGTAGAGAAAGGCGCGGCGCGGAGACAGCGGAGGTGTCGGCACCGGCTTGCTGGACGTGTCGACGACGATCGGCGGCGGTACCGGCGCCACACGTGCGCTGTCCACGCGCTGCGCGTGCCCCGCCGCAGGAAGGGCGGTGGCGAGCGCGAGGACGGCGACGATGGGCGAGAGTCGAGCGATCACGGACGTCGAGATGCAAAGAGACGGGCGCTGGCGGGAGTGCATGGGAATCGAACCCACCCAAGACGCGATGCGCCTCGCAGCCGTTTTGAAGACGGCGGGAGCCACCAGGCACCATCCACTCCCAGCGCTCACTCCAACACCACCAATGCCTGCGCGCGAGGCTCGACGGCGCCGATGACGACGCTCCCCGCGACGGCGGAAAGATACTCGGCCACACGGTCCGGCGGGACGGCGACCAGGAGCCCGCCCGACGTCTGCGGATCCAGCGCGAGCGCGACGTCGGCCGGATCGGCATCCGTCCAGTCGGCGAGCGGCGCGACGAAGGCCTCGTTGCGCTCCGCGCCTCCGGTGCGGACGCCGTCGCGCCACAGCGCGCGCGCGCCGTCGAGCTCGGGGAGCGTGCGTCCACGAAAGCGCAGCGTGACGCCGCTCGCGCGCGCGATGTGCGTGGCGTGGCCAAGGAGCCCGAACCCGGTAACGTCCGTGGCGCAGCGCAGCCCCGCGGCGAGCGCCGCCCGGCTCGCGGTGGCGTTGAGCGACGCCATCGACGCGTACAGCGCGGCACGGGCCGCCGCGCCGAGGCGATTCTGCTTCGCCGCCGTGGCAAGGAGCCCGGTGCCGAGCGGCTTCGTCAGCGCGAGCACGTCGCCGACGCGCGCCGCCGCATTGGTGAGCAGCCTCGCCGGATCGGCCGTGCCCGTGACGCTCAACCCGAACTTGAGCTCCTCGTCGATGATCGAATGGCCGCCGACGAGCGCAGCGCCGGCCTCGCGCACCTTGTCCTGCCCCCCGCGCAGGATCTCCGTGAGCACGGACATCGGCAGCTTGCCCGAGGGAAAACCGACGATGGCCATGGCAGTCAGAGGTTCTCCCCCCATGGCGAAGACGTCGGAGAGCGCATTGGCCGCGGCGATCTGACCGAACTCGTATGGATCGTCGACGATCGGCGCGAAGAAATCCACCGTCTGCACGAGGGCCAGGTCGTCGCGCACGACGAAGATCCCCGCGTCGTCGAAGCTCTCTCGACCGACCAACACTCGGGGATCGGCGTGCGACGGCACGCCGCTCAACGCCTCGGCCAGGTCACCCGGACCCAGTTTGGCGGCTCAACCGGCACAGCGCGCGAAGCTCGTCAACCGAAAGAGCTCCGCGCGCGACTTGTTGGTCGACATGCAGTCGAGTGAAGGTGGAATGTGCCGCGCGCCTCAGCGCGCGGCGGGGAGGAGCGCGACGAGGTCGATCTCGACAAGCACGCCACGTGGCAGTCCGGCCACCTGGACGGTGGAGCGCGCCGGACGCGCATCGCCCATGACGCGCGAATAGACATCGTTGACGCGCGGGAAGTCGCGCATGTCCATCAGGTACACGGTCGCCTTCACGACGTGCTGCCAGGTACAGCCCTGCGTGCCGAGGATCGCCGCGAGGTTGCGGAACACCTGCTCCGTCTGCGCAACGACGTCACCGGCGACGACCTGGCCGGAGCCGGGATCGAGCGCGATCTGCCCCGCGGTGAAGAGGAATCCGTTGGCGACTACGCCCTGTGAGTACGGGCCGATCGCGGCAGGCGCCTGATCGGTGTGCACGGTGTGCAGCAACAACGTGGTTCTCCCGGCGAACGGTGAATGTCGATCAACTCTGCATCCGCGGATTCTAGCGTCTACGCGCGCTCACGCCACCCCGGCCATGCGATCCGTGGCTCCGGTCGATCGCGACATGCGGGGGCCGGGCTCGGGTTCGTCGGGGGCTGGTTCGGGCGGCGCGAGTCGGAACTGTCCGACGAGCTGTTCGATCTCGGTCAACCGGCCGCCTGCCCGGCCGAGGTCACGGCGGCAAAATGGCCACGGCCATAACGCTACGGCTCGTTACAGTTCCATCATCTTCCTCGAGATCATCCCGGGAGGCCGAAAAGGCGACCTGCATTGTCGGCCGTGATGTCGCCCAGCCGCTCGGCCGAGATCCCGCGGGCGGCGGCGACTCGTGCGAGGGTGAAGCTGACCCAGGCGGGCTCGTTGCGCTTCCCGCGGTGGGGAACGGGAGCGAGGTATGGCGCATCGGATTCGACCAGCAGCCGGTCATCCGGGACGAGCCGGAGGAGTGCGTCGTCCGTCCACTTCCTGAACGTCACGATACCGCTGAACGACACGTACCACCCCGCGTCGAGCGCGGCAGAAGCGAGCGACGCCGAGCCTGTATAGCAGTGGAGGACACCGACGACGCTCGAACGACCCGCGGCGACGACCATGGCGCGCGTGTCGTCCTCCGCCTCGCGCGTGTGCACGATGACGGGCTTGCGTAGCTCGCCGGCGAGCGCGAGCTGCTGCGCGAACGCCTCGCGCTGCCGCTCGCGTGGCGAATGATCGTAGTGATAGTCCAGCCCGCACTCGCCGATGGCCACGGCACCGCGCGCCACCTCGGCGCGAATTCCGGCGATGTCGCGCTCGGCGCTGAACCCGGCGGCGTCGTGGGGGTGCACCCCCGCGGTGTGATAGACGAAAGCGGGGTGGCGCGCCGCGAGATCACCTGCCCGCCGCGCGGCGTCCAACGACTCGCCGATACAGACGATCGCCCGTGCCCCGGTCTGTCGGGCACGGGCGATGGTCTCCTCGCGATCGGCGTCGAACGCCGGATCGGCGAGATGGGCGTGGCTGTCGATGAAGCGCGTCGTCGCTATCGCGCTCCGACCGGGGTGCGCGGCGCCTGACGGGTCTGCTCCGCCTGCTGCGGGCGCGCCGCGGTCTTGTCGCTGCGCGGACGCGGCCAGCGGCGCTCGATCCAGAGCAACACCGGACCGGCGATGTAGATGGAGCTGAACGTTCCGGTCACGATACCGAACAGCATGATCCACGAGAAGGGACGGATCACCTCGCCCGCGAAAAGGAGCAGAGAGAGCGTCGCCGCGGCCACCGTGACGTGCGTCAGCACGGAGCGCGGCAGCGTCTCGTTGATCGCCTTGTTCAGCACCGTGTACAGCGAGTCGGTGCGGTTCTTCTTCAGGTCCTCACGGACGCGATCGAAGATGATGATCGTGTCGTTGAGCGAGTAACCGATCACGGTGAGCAGCGCGGCCACCACCGTGAGCGACACCTCGAGCCGCATGATCGCCAGGAAGGCGAGCGTGCTGAGGAGGTCGTGGAAGGTGGCGATGACCGCCGCGACGCCGAACCGCCACTCGAAGCGAATGGCGAGATAGAGCAGCGTGACGACGAGCGAGATGAGGATGGCGATGATGGCGTTGCGGCTCAGCTCATCGCCGACGCGCGGACCGACGATCTCCGTGCGCACGACCTTGACCTGATCCGTGCCGAACTTCCGCTCGAGCGCCGCCTGAATCTCGCGTGCCGTGCGTTCGACTTCGACGTTCTGTCCCGCCGCCGCCGGTGCATGACCGGCGGCACGCACGGTGAACTCGCGCGCGCTGCCGAACTGCTGGATCTCGGAGTTCGTGTAGCCCGCCGCATCGACCGTCGCCCGGATGTCGCCCGCGTTGGGCGGCTGCTTGAACTCGAGCTGCATCAGGGTGCCGCCGGTGAACTCGATGCTCCGGTTGATCCCGTGTACGCCGAGATAGATCAGGCCGACGGCGATGAAGGCGATCGTGATGCCGACCGCCCAGCGCCAGGGCTTGATGAAATCGTAGTTGGTGCCGTGAAGGATGCGCAGCATGATGCTCTCAGATGCTCAGCGTCTGGGCGCCGCGCGAGCGGTTCAGCCACAGGAGGTAGAAGGTCCGCACCACGAACATCGAGGTGACCATGGAAGCGACGATGCCGGCGATGAGGGTGACGGCAAAGCCCTTCACGGGGCCGGTGCCGTACTGATACAGCACCGCGGCGGTGAGGATGGTGGAGACGTTCGAGTCGATGATCGCGCTGCGCGCGTGAAAGAACCCTTCCTCGATCGCCGTGCGCACGGTCTTGCCGCGGTCGAGCTCCTCGCGAATGCGCTCGAAGATCAGCACGTTCGCGTCGACAGCGATGCCGATGGAGAGCACGAAGCCGGCGAGACCGGGGAGCGTAAGCACCGCGTCGAAGCCGGCGAGGGTGGCGAGCGTCCACAGCACGTACAGAACGAGGGCGCCGACGGCGAGTGCACCGGAAAAGCGGTAGTACACGAGCATGATCGTGACGATCAGGACGATCGCGATCGCGCCGGCGGTGAACGCCTTGTTGATGGAGTCGCGACCGAGGCTCGGACCGATGTTGCGTACCTCGGCGACCTTGAGCGGCACGGGGAGCGCGCCCGCCTTGAGCACCAGCGAGAGATCCTGCGCCGCCTGCAGGTCACGTCCCTGTCCCATCGTGATCTGGCCGCGCGTGCCGATCGCGCTGTTGATGCGCGGCGGGCTGCCCATCACGACATTGTCGAGCACGATCGCCATGAAATCGCCGACGTGCCGGGCCGTCTCGCGCTGGAAACGGCGGCCCCCCTCGTTGTTGAGCTGGAACTCCACGACGGTGCCCTCGAGCGGCGACTGCGTGGGTTTGGCGTCGGTGAGATACTCGCCCGTGATGATCGGCCGCTCGTCGAGCAGATAGAGGAAGCGGTACGACTTGTTCTGAATGACGGTGGAGTCGCTGCCGAAGCGCACCACCTTACCGGGCGGCAGCGCCGCCTGCACCGCAGAATCGGCGAAGAACCTCTTGAGCAGATCTTCGTTGCTGCGCTCGAAGAGGAACGTCCCCGGATAACCGCCGTCGAGGATCATCTTCGAGATCACGCCACCGGTGACCCCGGGAATCGACGCCGTGTCGCCCTTGGTCGTGTCCTTCTTGCCACCCTTGGTGGAGTCAGGAGCCGTCGTCAGCAGCCCGCTCAGCCCGGCCGCCGGGGCAGTCGCCTGCCCGGCAGCGCTCGCGACCGTCCCGATCCCCTTCCCCTTCGCGATGGCATCCAGGCGCGGCAGCACCTTCTCCAGCGCCTTGGTCTTGTCTGTGATCTGGAACTGGAGGAACGCCTGATCCTGCGCGATCTTGATCGCGCGCTCGCGGTCGTCGATGCCGGGGATGTCGACGAGGATGCGGTCGTTGCCCGCCTTCTGGATCACCGTCTCGGAGACGCCGAGCCCTTCGATGCGCGTACGCACCACCTTGAGCGCGCGATCGATCGCCTCGCTCTTGTTGGCCACGGTCCCCTTGGACTCGTCCACGTCGAGCGCCAGATGCATCCCTCCCTGGAGGTCGAGCCCCTTCCGCAGGGGCACGCGACGCGTGAGCGTGTCGTAGAACGTGCCGTCGGCGCGCCGCTGGCGGGTCTTCACCTCACGCGGCAGCAGAGCGAAGATCGACGCGAGCGCCAGTCCGACGATGAGCGCCACACGGTACTTCAGGTTGGACATGCGACTACGGGGTGGAGGGAGGAACGGGCGTGGAACCATTAACGTTACCCGGCCCGATAAGGGCCGTCAACGCGCGCCGCGCATCCTGCTCATCGAGGGCGAGCTGCGCGCGCAGCGCATCGATGCCGTCGAAGCGCACGATGTCGCGAAGTCGAGCGACGAAGGCGACACGCACGAGGTCACCGTAGAAGTCGCCCGACACGTCGAACAGATGCGCCTCGATGGTACGGCGCTCGTCGTCGAAGGTCGGTCGCCCACCGATGCTCAGCATGCCGCCGAAGCGGCCGCGCGTCGTGGTGACCTCGACAGCGTATACCCCGTCGGCGGGCAGAAGCTTCCTTGGTGAGCCGGTCTCGACGTTGAGCGTGGGATACCCGAGGGTGCGGCCGCGCGCGTCACCGCGCACGACGCGCCCGCTCACGACGTAATCGCGGCCGAGACCGCCGGCCGCGGCCGCAAGGTCACCCGCGGCCACGGCGCGCCTGATCCGCGTGCTGCTCACCGGCCCACCCGTATCCGACACAACCGGGGGAACGACCTCGACGGCAAAGCCGCGCGCGGCACCGAGCGCCCGCAGTGTATCCGCGTCCCCTTCGCGCCCGCGGCCGAGGCCATGATCGTGGCCGATGAGCAGCTCGTGCATCCGGAAGCGGTTCAGCAGCATCTCGTCCACGAACTCCTCGGCCGATTGGGCTGCGAGCTCCTTCGTGAACGGGACGATCGCCACGTAATCGAGCCCTGTCTCACCGAGCACATCGAGCTTCTCGTCTCGCGTGGTCAACAGCAATGGCGCGGCGGTCGGGTTCAATACCTCGAGCGGATGCGGCTCGAAGGTGACGAGCACGCTCGGACGTCGGCTCGTGTGCGCGCGTTGAACGAGGCGCCGCACGACATCCATGTGACCGCGATGCACGCCGTCGAAGGTCCCGACGGTGAGCACGGTGTCGCGAACGTCGCGCGGGAGCTCCAGCGCCGGCGGTACGAGCAGCTCCACGCTAACCGACCTTGTGCATGACGACGCGCGGCTGCCACCGCGCACCGTCCGCCTCGGCGAAGGCGACGAGCGCCCCGCTGCGGGCATCGACGAGCGCAGCGCGCGGAGCCTCGACGTCCCGTGGGACGGCGATGCCGCGCAACACGCGCTCGGCGTCCGCCTCGCCGAGGAGGACGTGGGGGATGGATGGGAGGGCGTCGAGCGCCGGACGCACTGTCACCCCGCCGGCATGCAGCGCGTCGAGCGACACGGCGTCTGCGACGTGAAACGGACCGCTGCGCACGCGGCGCAGCGCGGACAAGTGGGCCGCGCTTCCCGTGAGACGGCCGAGGTCGCGTGCGAGCGCGCGGATGTATGTGCCCCCGCCGCACGCGATGGTCGCACGCAGCGCCGCGCCGTCGCGCACGACGTCGCGCCAGGCGAACACCTGCACGTGTGCCGGGGTCAGCTCGAGCGTCTGCCCGGCGCGCGCAGCGTGATATGCCCGCCGCCCGCCGACGCGCTTTGCCGAATACGCCGGAGGAATCTGCTCGAGATCGCCGGTGAGCTGCGCCATCGCTTCGGCAATGGCGTCGTCGCTCGGCGGCGCCGCGTCGCGCAGCGGCGCGCCGTGGAGATCGTCGGTGTCGGTCTCGCGACCGAGGGCGATCGTCGCCTCGTATTCCTTCGGCACGCCGTCGAGATGCGGCAGCAGGCGCGTCGCGCGGCCGAGCAGCAGCACGAGCAGCCCCGTCGCGAACGGATCGAGCGTGCCCGCGTGCCCGATGCGCGACGCGCCGAACGCGCGGCGCGCCGCGAGCACGGCGTCGTGTGAGGTCACTCCTGCCGGCTTGTCGAGGAGGAGCAGGCCGTCAGTCGTCGCGTGCCTCATCGCCGGCAGGAGGGGAAGGGGGAGAGGGAGCGATCGTGTCGGACGGGGCGTCCTTGCGAACCTGGGCAAGGAGCTGCTCGATCTTGGCCGCGTGCGCGACGCTTTGGTCAATACGGAACTCGATCTCGGGGGCGACGCGCAGCCGCAGGGCACGGCCGACGCGGCCGCGGAGGTGCGGCGCCGTGTTCTGGAGTCCGTCGAGGGTGGCGGCGCGCTGCGAGTCGGACCCTAGCACGCTGACGAAGACCTTGGCGTGCCGCAGATCGCGCGTGACGTCGACGGCGGTAACCGTCACGAGCCCGACGATCCGGGGATCCTTCGCGTCGTTGGCGAGGAAGGTGGCGATCTCTTCGCGCATCGCCGCGGCGACGCGGTCGGAGCGATGATGATCAGGAGACACGGTGTGACCGGTGCGGGGAGCGGCGGGAGAGCAGCGTGCGGCCGCTCTCCCCCGCGATCCGTCGTCAGCCCTGCGGAGCCGACTCGAGTGTCCGCGCGACTTCCTCGGTGCGATAGTTCTCGATGCGATCGCCGACTTTGATGTCGTTGAAGTTCTCGATGCCGATACCGCACTCGAAGCCTTCGCGCACCTCGCGGACGTCGTCCTTGAAGCGACGCAGCGAGTGGATGGCGCCCTCGAAGACCTCCACGCCATCGCGGATGACGCGTACACGTGCATCGCGGCGAATGATGCCGCTCCGCACGGCGCAGCCGGCGATGACGCCGATCTTCGGCACCTTGAACGTCTCCAACACCTCGGCTTCGCCGAGCACGACCTCGCGCTCCTCCGGCCGCAGCATTCCCTCGAGGGCGGCGCGCACATCGGCGACGGCCTCGTAGATGATGCGATAGAGCTTGATGTCGACGCCCTCGCGCTCGGCCGCCGCGCGCGCATTGTTGTCCGGGCGCACATGGAAGCCGATGATGATCGCGCCCGAGGTGCGCGCGAGCAGGACGTCGCTCTCGTTGATCGCGCCGACGCCGCGGTGCACGACCTCGACCTTCACCTCGGTCGTCCCGAGCTGCTGGAGGGCGTCGGCGAGCGCTTCCGCCGGTCCGCCCTGGTCCGCCTTGATGAGCACGCGGAGAGTGCGCGCCTCGCTGCCCGTGGACTGCGCCATGAAGTCCTCGAGCGTGACGCCGCCACGCGTCGTGCGCCGGCTCTTCGCCTCGCGGTCGAGCCGCTCACGCCGCTGCGCGACCTCTCGCGCCGCCGTGGCATCCTCCACGACGAGCAGTTGATCGCCGGCCATCGGCACCCCCTGCATGCCGAGCACCTGCACCGGGATCGCCGGCCCCGCGTTCTTGACCGGCTTGCCGCGCTCGTCGAGCTGCGCGCGCACCCGGCCGGAGTACATGCCGACGATGAAGTCGTCGCCGACGCGCAGCGTGCCGTTCTGCACCAGCACGGTGGCCACCGGCCCCTTGCCGGGATCGAGCTGTGCCTCGATGACCGTTCCCGTTGCGCGACGGTTCGGATTGGCCTTGAGGTCGAGCAGCTCGGCCTGAAGCAGGACCTGGTCGAGCAGGTCCGGAATGCCGGTGCCCTTCTTGGCCGAGATCTCCGTGCTCAACGTGGTGCCGCCGAACTCTTCGAGCACGACGCCATGCTGAAGGAGATCCTGCTTCACCTTCATCGGATTCGCGTTCGGCAGGTCGATCTTGTTGATCGCGACGATCATCGGCACGCCCGCATTCTTCGCGTGCGAGATCGCCTCGATCGTCTGCGGCATGACGGCATCGTCCGCGGCCACGACGAGGATGACCTCGTCGGTGACCTGCGCACCGCGGGCGCGCATGGCGGTGAACGCCTCGTGACCTGGCGTATCGAGGAAGGTGATCACCTTCCCGCCGGGCACCTGCACATGATACGCACCGATGTGCTGCGTGATACCTCCCGCCTCGCCGGCGACGACGTTGGTCTTGCGGATGTAGTCCAGCAGCGACGTCTTTCCATGATCGACGTGGCCCATGATCGTGACGATCGGGGGCCGCGCCACGAGATCCTCCGCCGTGTCGGCGACTTCTGCGCCGACCTCAGCGGCCTGGTACTCGTCCTCGCGGACAGCCTGGAAGCCGAACTCGCCGGCGATCAGCTCGATCTGATCGAAGTCCAGGCGCTGATTGACGGTGATCATCAGGCCGAGATTCTTGAACGCGAAGCCGACGATCTCGGTCGGCGACACCTTGAGGATCTGCGCGAGCTCGCTCACGGTGATGAACTCGTTCACGCGAACGAGCTTCTTCTCGCGCTCCTGTTCGGCGGCACGGATGGCCTCCGCCTCCTCGCGCATGCCGCGGCGGTCGACGCGAGCGCCACGCGCGGGGGCACCGCGCATCGACGCCATCGTCTTGGCGATGTTCGCGTCCACCGCTTCCTGATCCACCATCCCGCGCTTGCCTTTCTTGCGCGCGCGGCCGGCCGTCGCGGCGCCCCCCCCCGCCCCAGTGCCGGCGCCCGCCGTGGGCGGGTTTCCGGCGCCAGGACGGCGCTCGTCACGGCGCGTCGTGGCGCCCCCGAACCCACCCGGCGTCGCGGACGCGACGGGGCGCGGCGGGAACGGGGAGCCGGAGGCGACGGCGCGCGGCCGCGGCGCACCGGGTGTGATGGGACGTGGGCGTGGGCGATCGGCGCCACCGGCCGGAGGGAGCGGGGACATGGGGCGCGGTGGCTCGGGGCGAGCGGACGCCGGCGGCGCAGCGGTCGAGGTGGCGGCGTGCGTCTGTTCGGCCACGGCGGCCTGCGCGGCCTGCGCAGCCTGCTCGGCGGCGCGGCGCTCGGCGGCGGCGCGCTCCTCGGCCTCGGCGGCGGCACGCGCCGCAGCCGCTAGCTCCGCGCGCGCAGCGGCTTCCGCCGCTTCCCGCTCACGCTCGGCTTTTGCCACCGCGAGCGCAGCTTCGGCTGCCTCATTTGCCCTTGCCTCGGCCGCAGCGACCTCGGCAGCTTCGGCGGCCGCAGCCTGGACGTCGGCCGCTTTGCGGCGACGGCGCACGGGTGACGCTTCCGCATGATCCGTCGGTGCGGCGACAGCCGCCGGCTCAGGCGCCGGTACCGCAGCGCCGCGGCGACGCCGTGCCGGAACCGGCGGTGCCGCCTGCTTCTCGGCGCGGACACGCTTCTCCCGCTCCCACCGGGCGCGCAGTCGCGCGACCTGATCGTCAGTCAGCGGACTCAAATGGCTGCGCACGGGGACGTCCATCTGACGAAGCAATCCCATTACTTCGTCGGGGGACACCCCGAACTCACCAGCCATGTCATGTACGCGAAGCTTGCTCAAACCTGCCTCCTATGGGGCTCCGTGCGAGCCCGACTCCACGAGCTCGCGAATGCCCTTCGCGAGCTGTCGATCGACGATCCCAACGACCGCGGTGGTCTCTCGTCCCACCGCGCCGCCGAGCTCGGCGGCACTTGGCACTTCGATGAATCTAACCCGCCTGGCATTCAGCAACGGGACGATCTTGTCGAGGCTGTTGTGCGACGCGTCGCTGGCGACGATCGCGTAGGCCACCTTGTTCTTCTTTGCTCCTTCTCTCACCTGCTCCACTCCGATGATCGCGCCGCGGCTGCGCACCCCCAACCCGATGAGACGCAGCAGCCGTCGGCGGTCGAACTCGGAGAGCGTCACTTCCCAGCCGTACCCGGCGAGCGCACCGAGCCCTCGTCGGCCGACGACTCCTCCGTCGTCAGCTCCTCGAGCAGCGAGATGATCCGATCCGCCTCTTCCGGCGCGATGCCGGCGAGACGGAGGAAGTCATCACGCTCGAGATCGATGATGTCGTTCAGCGTCCGATACCCGGCTTCGTTCAACACCGCCACCGTCGCCGGATGCATTCCCGCCAGCTCGGCAAGGGGCACGTCCGCGGCGGCGTCGCTCTCCGCCTCGCCGGGCAGCGGCGCGAAGATCTGCTCGCCACCTCCCTTCTCCAGCCATTCGCGGCTCGAGTAGAGATCGATCTTCCAGCCCGTGAGCTCCGACGCGAGCCGAACGTTCTGCCCGTTCCGGCCGATCGCCAGCGAGAGCTGATCCTCGTCCACCACCGCCTGGATCGTCTTGCTCACCGGATCGCTGAAGACGCGCGCCACCTTCGCCGGCGCGAGCGCCAGCTTGGCAAAGCGCTCCGGGTCGGACGACCAGGGCACGATGTCAATCCGCTCGCCACCGAGCTCGTTCACGACCGTCTGCACGCGGGAGCCCTTGAGGCCGACGCAGGCGCCCACCGGATCGATGCTGTCGTCGCGCGAGAAGACGGCAATCTTGGTCCGGCTGCCGACCTCGCGTGCCGTGGCCCGGATCTCCACGATGTTCTGCTGGATCTCCGGCACCTCGAGCTTGAACAGCGCCTTCACGAACAATCCGTCGGCGCGGCTCAGGATGAGGCGCGGCCCCTTGGGGGTCTCCTCGACGCGCTTGAGGACGGCGCGAATCGGCTCGCCCTGATGGAAATGCTCGCGATGGTTCTGCTCGCGGTAGGGGATGATCGCCTCCGCCTCGCGGAACTTGTTGAGCATCACGACCAGCTTACCACGCTCGATCTGCTGGATCTCGCCCGAGAGCAGATCGCCGACGCGCGACGCGAACTCGTCGCGGATCTTGGTGCGCTCGCCCTCGCGAACGCGCTGGATGATGCGCTGCTTCGCCGCCTGAATGGCCGCGCGGCCGAAGACGGTGAAGTCGAGCGGCTCCTCCATGACGTCGCCCGGCTCGAATCCTTCGTCGAACAGCTTGGCCTCCTCGAGCGCGATCTCGCGCGCGGGGTCCTCGACGTTCGCCACGACCGTCTTGAGCAGCGTGATCTTGATCTCGCCACGGGCGTCGTCGATCTCGACTTCGGCCTGGACCGTCGGGCCGTACTTCTTCGCCAGCGCGGCCATGAAGCCGTCCTCCAGAAGCCCGTAGAGCTCCGTCCGATCGAGTTGCTTGGTATTCGACAACTCGCGGAACGCCGCCAGCATCTCTGCGGAACTGACCATCCTGACCTCGCTGATGTGGATCGTCCGAGACGATCCGTACCTGGTCGTTATGCGAATCGGAACGCCAGCCGGGCCTCCTTGACCGCGGCGAGCGGAAACCGCTTCGCCTCTCCATGCTCGGGACGCAGCGTGATCACCGTGTCCCCATTCTCTTCGTCGATCGAAACGATCTCGCCCTCGAAGCGGCCGCCGGCCTCGGGTGCGAGCACGTTGGCCCATCGCCCGACGAACCGGCGCCACTCGGCGGGCGTCCGCAAGGGTCGCTCGCCTGGTGACGAGACCTGCAACACATATCTATCCGACACCAGCGACCCGGTGTCCAGCCGCGCCTCGAGCGCCCGTGAGGCGCGGGCGCAGTCATCAATGGTGACCTTCTGCCCGTCCCGCCGATCGATCCGGACCTCGAGCAGTGGCCGCGACCGCGTGCCGCCCTCGCGCAGCGCGACAAGATCGTAGCCGATCTCATCAAGCCCTTGCACGACAACATGTTCCAGCTCGTCGTTCATGTTGTCTCTAGGCACCGTCCAAGAAATAAAAAATGTGGGGAGCATCCCCCACATTGTGCGGCCGGCCCGAAGACGGCTGCTCATTCAAAATAAGGCCGGGGGTGAGCAGGGTCAAGCTCGGGCTGGCGCCGTTATCGCGGCGCGACAATCACCCCGAGTTGTCTCCCGGCGTCGCCGGCGCGATGTGAGAAGAATCGGTCGTTGTTGCACCGCGTGCACAGCGGACTGATGCTGATCTCGCGCACCCCCGTCGCGCGAGCATGATCGGCAATCAGCGCGCGTAGATCGACCGTCGTGGGCGTGCCCGGGTCGCAGCCAGTCAAGCGCCGATACACTTCCGCGCTCACCTCGTAGCAGCTCCCGCAGATCGCGGGTCCGCAGTGGATGCGCAGCTCGCCCGGCGCCAAGCCGAGTCCACGCAGCAGCTCGATGGCGCGCTCGGTGATGCGTGCCTCCGTCCCGCGCCAGCCCGAATGCAGCGCCGCCGTCGCGCCGCTCGGGTGCGCGACAAACACCGGCACGCAATCGGCGACGGTGACGGCCATCGCCGTGCCGCGCTCGACGCTCAGGTGTCCATCGGCTTCGGGGCCGCGCAGGAATCCCTGCCAGCCGGCGCCGTGCCGGAGAATGTGATTGCCGTGGACCTGATACGCCGTCGCCAGTCGTGCGGCGGGCCCGCCGAGCAGCGCGCGCAGCGCCGTCCAACGGGCGGTCACGTCGCGCACCGGCTCGGTGGTCTGCATGCCGAAGCTGCCGGCAGCGCGACCGGTCGTGAACGCCGCGATCCCCCAGTCGGCGAAGACGTCGACGACCTCGCCGCCTTCACGGACGTCGGCGCTCACCGCGTGCGGCGATCCTCGATGCGCTCCACCTTGGCGCCGAGCGCGCGCAGGCGCTCGTCGATGCGCTCGTAGCCGCGCTCGATCTGCCCGACGTTGTCGATGATGCTCTCCCCTTCGGCGCAGAGCGCGGCGACGAGCATCGCCATCCCGGCGCGGATGTCGGGGGACTCGACGCGGCCGCTATGGAGCTTGGTCGGGCCGACGACGAGCGCGCGGTGCGGGTCGCAGAGCACGATGCGCGCGCCCATGCTGATCAGCTTGTCGACGAAGAACAACCGCGACTCGAACATCTTCTCGTGGATCAGGATCACTCCCTCGCACTGCGTCGCCGTGACGAGCGCGATGGACATCGTATCCGCCGGGAACGCCGGCCAGGGCTGATCTTCGAGTTTGGGCACCGCGCCGCCGAGGTCACTGCGAATCCTCATCTCCTGGTTGCCCGGGACGCTGAGGTCGTCGCCGTTGACCGTGCAGACGACCCCCAGCCGCTCGAAGCCCATGCGCGTGGAGCGCAGATGCTCGACGCCGGCGCGCTCGATCGTGATCTCGGAGCGCGTCGCGGCGGCAAGGCCGATGAACGAGCCGACCTCGATGTGGTCGGGGCCGATCTCGTGCGTGCAGCCGTGCAGCGGCTTGCCACCGTGGATCGTGAGCGTGTTCGTGCCGATGCCTTCGATGCTCGCGCCCATCGCGACGAGGAAGTGGGCGAGGTCCTGCACATGCGGCTCGCTCGCCGCGTTGCGCAGCACGGTGGTTCCCTCCGCCGCGACGGCCGCGGTGAGGGCGTTCTCCGTGGCCGTCACGCTCGGCTCGTCGAGAAAGACGTCGGCGCCGCGCAGCTTCGTCGTCTTCAGGATGAACGCCTCGGCAAGCTCGAACGACGCGCCGAGCTGCTGGAGGGCGAGGAAATGTGTATCGACGCGGCGCCGGCCGATGACGTCGCCCCCCGGCGGGGGCAGCTCGAGACCTCCGCAGCGCGCGAGCAGTGGTGCGGCGAGGAGAATGGATGCGCGAATCTTCCGGCAGAGCACGGGATCGAGTTCCTTCGTGCTCAGCGACTTCGCATGGATGGTGAGCTCGTTGCGGCTCGTCCAGCTCGCGTTTGCGCCGACGGAGTTGATGAGCTGCACGAGGTTCTCGACGTCCTTGATGCGCGGGACGTTGGTGAGGTACACCGGCTCCTCGCACAGCAGGGCGGCGGCCACGATCGGCAGCGCGGCGTTCTTGTTTCCCGAGGGACGGATGCGGCCGGAGAGCTTGTGCCCTCCCTGGACGACGAACTGCAGTGCGTTCATGCGGCGGCGAGCGAGGGGACGGGCACGGCGGAGTCACCGAGCCTCTGGGAACCGGGAAACATCCCCGGGCGCCGCGCGAGCGTCAAGCGGCGTGCGCGGGCCTGATGCAGCTTGTGAGCCGGTGGGGTGGTCGGACCGTCGGACCGTCGGACCGTCGGACTGTCGGACTGTCGGACTGTCAGACCGTCGGACCGTCTGACCGTCGGACCGTCGGACCGTCTGACTGCCATTGTTGGCCCCGCCCTTGCACATTCCCACGGCCGGCGGCTCCACTCGCGTCACCCGATCGGTGGCGTGGCCGGTCCATTCATCTCAGCCCGACCTCGAATGACCGTCTCGTTGGCGCGCGCCGGCGCGTGGTTGCTGGTCCAGGCAGCGCAGCACGTGGATACGCTCCCGATGCGGCTCGTGGGCCAGGAGCGTGGCTGGTTCGACAAGCTGACGGCGGTCGCGAGCGGGTTGATGACGGTCGCGTTGCTCGTCCTCACGGTCGGGCTCGTGCCGGCCGCGTGGAACTTCCGGAAGAGTTACAAGAAGGTCAGCGAGCTGCTCGACCGCGTCTACGGCGACATCAACCCGCTGATGCGGCACGCGAGTGCGATCGCGGACAACGTGAACTACGTCACGACGTCCATTCGGACGGACATACAGCAGGTGAACGCAACCATCGCGTCGGCGAACCAGCGATTGCAGGACGCGGTGGCGATGACGGAGCAGCGGCTAGCCGAGTTCAACGCCCTGCTCGCGGTCGTGCAGGAGGAGGCAGAGACGATGTTCGTCGCGACGGCGGCGACGGTGCGCGGGGTGCGCACGGGCGCGGCGTCGCTTCACCACGAAGACGAGGAGGGCGACGCGCCCGGCGCGTTGCTTCCGGCGTCAGAGGAGCTCGAGCATGGCTACGACGATCCCGATGCGGTCCAAGCGGGGACCACGCGTCCGCGAGTCCGGCCCCGCCGACGGGAGTGGGACGCGTGAGGCGCAGTACGACCTGCTCACCGCCGCGCTCATCGGCGCCGCGATCGGCGCAACAGCCACCCTGCTCCTGCGTCGTGGCCCGTCGGGCGAGCGGCCCGTGGCGCCGGTGCTTCGGGGCGCGAGGTGGGCAGGACGCGGCGCGCTCGCCGCGGGAACCGCGGGGGCCGGATGGGCGCGCGCACGCGGCGGTGAACTGCTCGACCGCATCCCGACGGACGAGATCGAGGAGCGCGTCCGCGAGACGGTCAACGACGCACGCGAGCGCATCGACGGCGTCGTTCGCTCCGAGCTCGGCGACCTGCGGCGTGCGCTGCGGCGCCAGCGGAAGCGGCTGGGGATCTGACCGTCGTCTGCGAGCACTGGCGCGGTTTGGCGGTCTCGCCGCCGCCGCGCTCGTGCTCGTCGCGCTGCTACCCCACACCGCCCATGCCTGGACGCCGGGGACGCACGTCTACCTCGGCGACGCGGTGCTGCGCGCGGTCGGCCAGCTCCCCGAAGCGGTCGCCGACCTGTTGCGGGCATTCCCGACCCAGTTCCTGTACGGCTCGATCGCGGCAGACACGAGTATCGCCAAGAAGTACGTTCCGACCGGACGCCACTGTCATTCGTGGACGGTCGGACTCGAGATCCATGATGCCGCCCCCGACGAGCCGTTGCGCGCGTTCGCGCTCGGGTATCTCGCGCATCTCGCCGCCGATTCGATCGCCCACAACCACTTCGTCCCGCGGCAGCTCACGCTGACGGCGAGCACGTCGGCGCTTGGCCATAGCTACTGGGAGAGCCGCTTCGAGACCCACCTCGGGGCTGCGTGTGCCCGGCGGGCGCGCGATCTCATTCTCCTCGATCACTCGCAGGCCGACGGGCTGCTCGACCGCATTCTCAGCCCGACGATCTTCAGCACTCGCACGAATCGGCGCATCTTTCGCGGCATGGTCCACGCCGCCGACAACGAGAGCTGGCAGCGGATTTTCGGGCTGATGCGGGAGAACAGCCGCTGGGATCTCGCGGACGCTGACGTCGCCGTGTACGTGGACCGCGCGTACGATGCGATCATGGACTTCCTGATCAACTTCGATCGGTCGTCGCCCTACAAGCTCGATCCGTCGGGGGATGAGGCGCTTCGCATGGCGAAGCGCGTGCGACGCGAAGCGCTGCGCGACGGTGGCCCGGAGCGGGTGAGCGAAGAGGCCGAACGGCACTTCGGTCTCCCGCCCGCCGCGCTCGGGTACGCCCGTACGCTCGCGACGCCGCTCTACGCCGTGAGCCGCGCAGCCAGCAACTGATTGAGCTTGCGCGGGTCGGCGCGTCCCTTGGACTTCTTCATCACGGCGCCGATCAGCACGCCTTGCAGCTTCTTCTCGCCCGAGCGGTAGCGCTCCGCCTCCTTCGGCATCTCGGCGATGACCTCGTCGAGCCAGCTCGCGAGCTGCGCGTCGTCGTCCACTTTGACGAGCCCCTCCTGCTCGGCGATCTGCGCCGGCGGATCACCCGTCGCGAGCATGCGCGTGAACACCTGCTTCGCGGCGGTGTGGCTCAGCACGCCGTCGCGCAGCAGATTGAGCAGCTCGGCCAGATCGCGCGGACGAACGGGGAAGGTATCAATGTCCTGGCCGGAGGTGCGGAGCTGCGCGAGCACCTCGCCCATCACCCAGTTCGCCGCTGCCTTTGGGTCGCCGTGCGCGCGCGCAGCGGACTCGTAGTAGTCAGCGAGTCGCGGGCTTGCCGTGAGCACCTCGACATCGTACTCGCCGAGCTTGTACTCTTCCGCGAATCGCTCGCGGCGCTCTGCCGGACGTTCGGGGAGATCGTGCCGCATCTTGTCGATCCACGGGACCGAGAGGATGAGCGGCGGCAGGTCGGGCTCGGGAAAATAGCGATAGTCGTGGCTGCCTTCCTTGCTCCGTGCGGGCCGCACTTGGCCGACGGCGCCATCCCAGAGCATCGTCTGCTGCTCCACCGTGCCGCCGGTGCGCAGGACGTTCACCTGCCGCGCGAACTCCACCTCCAGCGCGCGCTCGACGCCGGAGAAGGAGTTCATGTTCTTCACCTCGGTCTTGGTCCCGAGCCTGGTCTCACCGCGCCGGCGCGCGCTCACGTTCGCATCGACGCGCAGGCTTCCCTCCTCCATGCTGACGTCGCTCACGTCCATGTACTCGAGGATTTGCTTGAGCACGCGGAGATACGCCCCGGCCTCCTCGGACGAGCGCATGTCCGGCTCGCTCACGATCTCGATGAGCGGGACACCGGCGCGGTTCAGGTCGATCGCCGTCACGCCCGGGAAGCGGTCGTGGATCGACTTGCCGGCATCCTCCTCCATGTGGACGCGTGTGATGCCGATGCGGATCGGCGACCCGTCGGAGCGCAGGCCGATCTCGAGGAAGCCGCCCGTCGCGAGGGGGCGATCGAACTGCGAGATCTGATAACCCTTGGGGAGATCGGGGTAGAAGTAGTTCTTGCGCGCAAACACGGACTCGGGGTGTACGCGGCATTCGAGCGCGAGCGCGGCGCGCGTGGCCAACTCCACGGCGCGTTCGTTCAGCACCGGAAGCGCACCGGGCAGCGCGAGGCAAACGGGGCACGTGTTCACGTTCGGCGGCGCACCGTAGGCGGCCGAGCAGGAGCAGAAGGCCTTCGTGCGCGTCTTGAGCTGCACGTGCACCTCGAGACCGACGACCATCTCCCAGTCGGCGAGCACCTCCTTCGCATTGGGCGCGCTCACGCTGTCGCCTCCGCGCCCAGGGCCCGCTCCAGCGCGTATGCCACGGCGAACATCTTCTCCTCGTCGAAGTGCGCGGCGATGAGCTGCCCGCCGACGGGCAGTCCATTCACCGTTCCGATCGGCTGCGACATCGCCGGCACGCCGGCCAGGTTGATCGGCGCGGTGAAGATGTCGCTCAGGTACATCTCGTACGGATCCTTGATCGCGCCGATGGGAAAGGCCGGGGTGGGCGTGGTCGGTGTCAGGAGCACGTCGACACCGCTGCGGAACACGTTGTGGAAATCGTCAGCGATGAGCGTGCGCACCTGCTGCGCCTTGCGGTAGTACGCGTCGTAGTAGCCCGCGCTCAATACGTAGGTGCCGAGCATGATGCGGCGCGTGACTTCGGGACCGAAGCCCTGCGAGCGCGTCGCCTCGTACATGCCGCGCAGGCCGCTGCCTTCGACGCGCAGTCCATACCGCACGCCGTCGAAGCGTGCGAGGTTGGACGACGCCTCGGCGGGCGCGACGATGTAGTAGACGGGAATCGCCAGCTCGGTGTGCGGGAGCGAGACGTCACGAACCTCCGCACCGAGTGCGCGCAGCTGCTCGATCGCCGCGTCGCAGCGCACACGGATCGCCGGATCGAGGGAGTCCGGGAAGTACTCCTTCGGCCGTCCGATCACCATTCCCTGCACCGATCGCTCGCGGGCGCGGTGATACTCGGGCACGGGCACGTTGGCCGCGGTGGAGTCGAGTGGATCGTGGCCGGCAATCGCTGCGAGTCCGCGCGCGGCGTCATCGACCGTGGCACCGAAGACGCCGACCTGATCGAGCGACGATGCAAAGGCGACGAGACCGAAGCGACTGACGCGTCCATACGTCGGCTTCACGCCGACGATGCCGCAGAACGCGGCCGGTTGACGCACGGAACCACCGGTCTCCGAGCCGAGCGCGATCGGGACGATGCCGGCGGCAACGGCGGCCGCTGATCCGCCGGACGACCCACCGGGCACGCGCTCCGGCGCGAGGGGGTTCCGTGTCGGGCCGTATGCGCTGTTCTCGGTGGACGAGCCCATCGCGAATTCGTCCATGTTCGTCTTGCCGAAGGGCACCGCACCCGCGTCGCGCAGCCGACGCACTACCGTGGCCTCGTACGGGCTCACGTAGCCGGCGAGGATCCGCGAGCCGCACGTCGTCGGATGGTGCAGCGTGGCGATGTTGTCCTTGATCGCGACGGGGACGCCGAGCAGTGCGCCGGGCACGGTGTCGGCGAGCTGTGTCGCCGAACGCGTCGCGTGCTCGATCAGGAACGCCTCGTCGAGCGAGACGAAGATGTTGAGCCCCTCGCGGCCCGCGCGCACCTCGCGGGCGCGGGCGATCGCGCGCTCCACGGTGTGTCTGGGCGTGATGTGTCCGGCGGCGGTCTCGTCGCGCAGCCGTGCGGCGCCGCGCCCCTCGGCGGGCGACGTCACGACTCCTCCGGGCTCTCGTGCGTGGAGAGCCGTGGCACGAGGAAGAATCCGTCGCGGAACGCGGGCGCGAACGCGTCGATGGCGCGTGCCATGGGGATCGGCGGACCACTGTCCTTGCGTACCGGCAGTCCCTGCGCGCCGACGCCGACTGCCTCCTCTACGCCGCTCGTATCCACGCGCGACAGGACTTCCATGTGGCCGAGAATGGTGTTCATCTCGTCCACGAGCAGCGCGGCGCGCTCGGCCGTGAGGCCGAGTCGTGCCAGCGACGCGATGTGCCGCACGTCGTCGATCGTGACCGCCACTATTCGATGTCCCGTTCGAGGTTGGCCTGCGCGACGACGAGTGTCTTCCGTCCGACCGCCTCGTCGTCGAAGTCGATCTTCGCTTTCAGGTCGCGGCCGGAGCCGGCCAGCTCTGCGATCACGCCGCTGCCGAACTTGCGGTGCTTCACGCGCGCGCCGACGGCGATGACCGCGGCGTCCTGCGACGCGTCGGCATCATCGAAGGCCGGCGTGCGCGTGACCGGCCGGCCGGGACGACGCTGCGCCGCGCTGGGCGGGAATGGTGAATCGTCGTCGATGACCGGCGTGCGCAATTCCGTCTCCATCATCCCGGGACGCCGGCGCGAGTTGCCCCACTGACTGCCGCCGCCGAGCGAGTGCATGAACGATCGTCCGGAGCTGCGCACCTTGATCGTCTTGCGATGCTCGAGCATGTCCTCCGGAATGGCGGCGAGGAAGCTCGACGGCTTGGAGGCGATGAACTCGCCGTTGCGACGCCGCTCCTCGGCATGCGTGAGAAACAGCTTTCGCTCGGCGCGCGTGATGCCGACGTAGAAGAGTCGGCGCTCCTCCTCGAGGAGCTTGGGATCGTCGTACGCCTTGGCGAGCGGAAAGAGGCCGTCCTCGAGGCCGGTGATGAACACGAGGGGGAACTCGAGTCCCTTGGCGTTGTGCAGCGTCATGAGTGTGACGGCGTCGGCGTCGGGGCCGAGCTTGTCCAGCTCCGCGACGAGCATCGCGCGCTGGAGGAAATGGTCGAGCGGCGTCAGCCCCACCTCGCCCTCCTCGTCGGCCACCTGCTCCGCCGCGCTCGTGATCAACTCGCGCACGTTCTCCAGTCGCTCGACGGATTCCGGCCCTTCGGCGCCGAGGTAGTCGCCGTACCCGATGCCATCGACGATGTCGCGCAGCAACTCGTCCACCGCCGCGTCGCGCGCCGACGCGCGAAAGCGGCCGATGAGCGCGGCGAACTCCTCGAGCGCGCCGCGCGCCGCCGGACGCAAGCCGCCAAGGAGGTCGGGACGCGTCGCGGCAACGAGCATGGGAATGCCCGCTTCGCGCGCCGCATTGGCCAGCGTCTCGATGGTGGCCTCGCCGAGTCCGCGCCTGGGCACCGCGACGGCGCGGCGAAAGGCCTCGTCGTCGGCCTGGTTGGCGATGAGCTTGAGGTACGACATCAGATCGCGGATCTCGCGCCGATCGTAGAATCGCACCGTGCCGACGAGCCGATACGGGAGGGTGCGCTTGCGCAGCGCTTCCTCGAGCGCGCGGCTCTGCGAGTTGGTGCGATACACGACGGCGACGTCGCGCAGCTCGAGCGACGACGATTGCGCGCGCCGTGCGACGAGCTCCTCGACCACGAAGTCGGCCTCGTCACGCTCGTCGAGACAGCGCACCGCCGTCACGCGCTCGCCGCTGCGGTGCGTGGCACGGAGCGTCTTCCCCATGCGCCCCTTGTTGGCGCTGATGACGACGTTCGCGAGGTCGAGCACCTCGGGCGTACTGCGATAGTTCTCCTCCAGACGTACGACGTGCGCGCCGGGGAAATCCTTGTTGAAGTCGAGAATGTTGCGAATGTCGGCGCCGCGCCAGCCGTAGATGGACTGGTCGTCGTCGCCGACGACGCACAGGTTGCCGCGGCCCCCGGCGAGCAGCTTCACGAGCTGATACTGCGCGCGATTCGTGTCCTGGTACTCGTCGACCAGGATGTACTGGAAGCGGCGCTGATACTTCTCGCGCTCCGCCGCATGCTCGGCGAGCATGCGCACCGGGAGCACGAGGAGATCGTCGAAATCGGCGGCGTTGGCGATGCGCAGCGCCTCACCCAGCTCGGCATAGACGGCCGCGACGTCGCGCGAGAAGGGATCCCGCGCCGCGTTCGCGTACTCGTCGGGTGGGACGAGCGCGTTTTTCGCGTCCGAGATGGCCGCCTGCACCGCGCGCGGCGTGGAGCGCTTGGTGTCGATGCGCTTGCGCTCCATGATCCGCTTCACGACGCTCTGCGTGTCGTCCTGATCATAGATCGTGAAGGCCGGCGTGCGCCCCACGAGGTGAGGGGCGGCGCGCAGCATGCGCGCGCCGATGGCGTGGAAGGTCCCGACCCACATTCCCACGGGCTGCCGGCCGAGGAGCCGGGCGATCCGCGCCTTCATCTCGCCAGCCGCTTTGTTCGTGAAGGTGACGGCGAGAATGCGACTCGGATCGACGCCGTGCTGGTCGATGAGCCGCGCGAGGCGCGTGGTGAGCACGCGCGTCTTTCCCGAGCCCGCGCCAGCGAGCACGAGCAGCGGACCATTCACGTGCAGCACGGCCTCGCGCTGCGCGGGGTTCAGCCCCTCGAGCAGCGGATCGTCGGTCACGATATCCATCACGATAAGATAATCTCGAACGTCGCGCCGCGGTCGGCCGAAAGAAGGCGTAGCGTACCGCCGTGATTCTCCTCGATGATCCGCCGCGCGAGCGAAAGGCCGATCCCCCAGCCACTCTGCTTCGTGGAAAAGCCCGGGTCGAAGATGCGCGCGCGGAGGTCACGCGGGATCCCCGGCCCGTCGTCCGCCACGGTGATGGTCGCCCCGCCACCCGGCCGCGCACGGGTCGCCACGGTGATGCGTCCGCCGCGGCCGGCGAGGGCGTCCACGGCGTTCTTCACGAGGACCTCCAGCGCCCACTCGAGAAGCACGGGATCACCGTGCACTGTGACCGGCTCGGTGTGCGCGGCAACGTCGATCGCCACCGTATGCACGAGCGTCGGCACGCGGGCGCGAAAGTAGGCGGTGATGCGGTCGACGAGGGCGTGCAGCTCGACCGGCTCGGGCCGCCGTTCACCGCCGATGCGCTCGAACCGGTGTGCCACGCGGTCGAGCCGCTCGAGATCGGCGCGCATGTTCGTCGCCGCCGTGAGCGTCGTCACGTCGCGCGCCTTCTCCTCCAACAGCTCGATCCAGCCCGCGAGACTGGACAGCGGCGTTCCCAACTGATGCGCCGACTCGCGTGCCATTCCGGCCCACACCCGGTCGCGTTCCGCGTTGCCGCGTGCACGCACGATGGACACGGCGGCAAGAAGGAGCACGAACGCCGTGACCGCCTGAAGCGCGGGGATGATGCGCAGCCACTGCACGAGGGGCGTGTTGCCGTAATGAATCTGTCCGACCAGCGAATCGACGACGGGAGCGTTCTGCGCGTCGAGCTCCCGCACGTACCGGCGAACCTTTGCGTCCTCGCGCGCCACGTCCGGGGGCAGATTCGCGTGCGCGGTCGGGCGGCCGGCGCTGTCGGTGACGATGAGCGGCACCCCCTGCTCGACGATGCTCTTCGACAGATCGAGCAGCGCCTGCGTGCCGGCGACCTCGCTCGTGTCCGTCTGCGCGCGGAAGACGCGAGCGTAGATGCGGCTCGAGCGCAGGGCCTCGCGCTGGAGCTCGTGCACGACGCGTTGCGTGTACAGCACGTACGACGAGAGGAGGATCGCCAGAACGAGGCCGACGAGCAGCTCGGGGGCGCCGCGGCGCATCGGCGTCTCTAGCTCAGCCGGTCCGTCCCCAGATACGGCCGCAACACCTCGGGCACGACGACACTGCCGTCGGGCTGCTGGTAGTGCTCGAGCAGGCAGGCAATCGTGCGAGGAAAGGCGAGCCCCGAGCCGTTCAGCGTGTGCACGAAGCGGGGCTTCTCTCCCTTGGCCGGCCGGTAGCGGATGTTCGCGCGCCGTGCCTGGAAGTCCGTGAAGGTGCTGCACGAGCTGACCTCGAGCCACGCCCCGACTCCTGGTGCCCACGCCTCGAGATCATACGTCTTCGCGCTGGAGAAACCCGTGTCCCCGGCGGCGAGCAGCTTCACGCGGTAGGGCAAGCCGAGCTTGCGCAGCATCGTTTCGGCGTGGCCGAGCATGAGCTCGAGCTGCCGGGGCGACTCCTCGGGGGTCGAGTAGCGCACGAGCTCGACCTTGTCGAACTGGTGCATGCGGAGGATGCCGCGCGTGTCCTTCCCCGCCGACCCGGCCTCGCGGCGGAAGCAGGGGGTGTACGCACAGAATCCCTTCGGCAGCATGGCGGCGTCGAGAATCTCGTCGCGATACAGATTGGTGACCGGCACCTCCGCCGTCGGGATGAGGAAGAGATCCTCTCCGTCGATCTTGTAGGCGTCGTCCTCGAACTTGGGGAGTTGCCCGGTGCCGGTCATCGTGGCGCGGCTCACGAGGACCGGCGGCCAGATCTCCTCGTAGCCGTGCTCGCGGGTGTGCTGGTCGAGGAAGAAGCTCATCAATGCGCGCACGAGCCGCGAGCCGGCGCCGCGAAAGACGGCGAACCCGGAGCCACCGATCTTCGACGCGCGCTCGAGATCGATCAGCCCGAGGGCGCTCGCGACTTCCCAATGCGGCGTGACGCCGGCGGACTCGCGCGGTGTACCCCACTCGCGCACGATGACGTTCGCGTCCTCGCCCCCGGGCGGCACGTCGGGGAGCGTGATGTTCGGCACCTCGAGCAGGATGGCCGCCAGCTGCCCCTCGGCGGCGGCGAGCTCGGTCTCGAGCCGCGCGATCTCCCCGCCGAGCGCGCGTGCCTGTCCGATCAGCTCGTCAGCGGGCTCACCGGCGCTCTTGCGGCGCGCGACCTCCTGCGAGGCCGAGTTGCGCGCTGCCTTGCGCTCTTCCACGGCCTGGATGAGCAGGCGCCGCTCGCGCTCGAGCCCCTCGCATCGATCGAGCTGCGGACCGAGCGCAGCCAGCGCCTCGCGCCGCCGCATCGCCTCGCGCAGGTCGTCGAGGCGCGCACGGACCAGCTTGACGTCGTGCATTCCGTCGGCGGGTCAGTGGCTGGGGATCGAGTCCGGCACCACGCTGCGGTAACCGCAGTTGGGATCGACGACGGTGCGGACGAAGATGCGCCGGCTCGTCGTGTTCACGCTGTCCACGGTCAGCTTGGCCGACAGGGTTTGTCCGCCGAGGCTGTAAATGCAGCTCGCTTCCACCACTTCCAGGGCGAGGACCTCTCCCGGCTTCACGGACTGCACGGTCAGAGTGTCGTAGCCGGTGCTCGGCACTTCGCGCACCGTCTCGAATGGCCCGCTCACCTTCTGCAGGCCGACGTGCGCAACGCTGCCGCCGAAGGCGCTCGCCAGGACGAGCTGGGCGAGCTGCCCGGCGATGGTGCGCACTGGGTAGACCTTCGTGGTACCCGTGGAATCGAGATCGAACGCGACATCGAAGACGTACCGCGAGTCGGCGTGCGCGGCGCCGCCCAACACGCTGATCGCGGTGGCGCCGTACGTCGGCGCGCCGGTCAGCGCGTGCAGCGAATAGGTGCTGAGCGTGTTCGTGTAGATGGCCTTCGGCTTCGTCGGGTCGCCGCACGCGGCGGCGACGAGGGCCAAGCTCAACACGACGACGCGCGAAACGCGGGTCGACAACATGATCCGGGGCGAGACGTGACTCTGGTTCGGGGACCGGCGTAGGATACGGCGCGGAGCGGGCAAACTCAAGCGAATGCGTCGCTTGACTTCACTCACCTCGCCCTTAAGCTTCGGCTGCACGTTCCGATGGAGACGGCATGGCCAGCATCCGCGACCTCGTTGGCGCGATTCGGCACTTCGAAGGGGTGGAGGCGGCCGTCGTCCTGGGCCGAGACGGCCTCCTGATCGACAGTCAGGCGGTCCCCGGTCTCGATGCCGAGGATCTCGCTGCACGCATCCCGGCGATCATTGCCCCCGCGGACGAGCTGGGCGCCGCAGCAGGACGCGGCCCACTGCTCACCTCCGTGCTCGAGTACCGTGACGGGCTGGCGATCGCGTCCGTGCTCAGCGCCGATGCAGTCCTGCTCGTGTTGGTGCGTCCGCAGGCGAACATCGGCCAGCTCCTGTTCGAGCTGCGCCGCAATCGGGAGCAGATGGCGAGCCTGGTCTAGCGTGCACGACACCGAACTGACTCACGCGCTCGTCGCCGACGACGAGCCACACATCGGGCGCATCATCAAGATGAAGCTCGAGCAGGGGCCCTTTCGCGTGACCCTGGCGTACGACGGACGCGAGGCGCTCGAGGTGCTGCGCCGCGAGGGGGACATCGGGCTCGTGCTGCTCGACCTCATGATGCCGTATCTGAGCGGTCTCGATGTGCTCGCCGAGATGAAGCGCGACGACCGTTTGAAGACGGTGCCGACGATCGTGCTCACCGCGGCGGGGCAGGAGCAGCAGCACCACATGGCGATGGAGCTGGGGGCGAGCGAATTCCTGACGAAGCCGTTCAGCCCGAAGAAGCTGTACGCCCGCGCGGCCGAGCTGGCCGGATATTCCCCCGAGGAGCCGGGCGCGGCAGCCACATGACCTGTTGGGCGGTCATCCTCGCCGGGGGCGTCGGATCGCGCTTCTGGCCGGTGAGCACCCCGTCGCGCCCCAAGCAGCTGCTGCCGCTCGCGACGAGCGAGCCGTTGCTGGCCGACGCGCTCGACCGACTCGCACCGCTGGTGCCGCCGGAGCGCACCCTGATCCTGACCAATGCGTGGCTGGTATCGGCCATCGCCGAGCTGGCGACCGACGTGCCGCGGGCCAACCTGATTGCCGAGCCGCGTCCGGCGGGCACCGCAGCAGCCCTCGCGTGGGCGGCGGTGGAGATCGAGCGCCGCAGTGGTCCCGAGGCGGTGATGCTCAGCGTGCACGCCGACTGGCACGTCGCCGACGCGGAGGGCTTCCGCGCGGCGCTGTCACGCGCCGCGCGCGCCGCCGAGCAGCATCACGCGCTGGTGACGGTCGGGATCGTGCCCGACCGCGGCGATCCCGGCTTCGGGTATATCCAGCCCGGTGCGGAGATCGAGCCTGGGGTGCGTCGCGTGGCGCGCTTCGTCGAGAAGCCCGATGCGGCGCGTGCCGGCGCCATGGTCGCCGACGGCTATCTGTGGAACTCCGGGATCTTCGTCTGGCGCGTGGGTGATTTCCTCGAGGAGGTGCGCACGCACACGCCGGAGATCGCACCGCACCTCGCGGCGCATCGCGACAGTCTGGACAAGTTCTTCGGCGCGGTGACGAGCGGCATTGCCGTGGACGTCGGCGTGCTGGAGCGGAGCAACCGCGTGCTCGTGCTTCCTGGCAACTTCGGATGGGACGACGTCGGCACGTGGGGGGCGCTGCGCCGCGTCCGTACGCGTGATCATGCCGGCAACGCCACCTCGGGTCACGTGTTCTCGCTCGACGCGCGCGACAACGTGGTGCACGCCGACGGGAACGACGTCGTGCTGTACGGCGTATCGGACCTCGTCGTCGTCACCCGCGACGGCTTGACGTTCGTCACGACCGTGGATCGGGCCTCCGACCTGAAGACGTTGATCGCGTCGCTTCCCCCTGCCTTCCGCGATCGGTCCCCCCCATGAGCGCCGTCTACCTCTACGACGATGCGCGCGCGCGCACGTTCGAGCCGTTCGCGCTCACGCGGCCCGTCGGCGAGCTGCGCGCCGGTGCGCTGCTCGTGCGCGAACGCTGGTCGCGCGCGCTCGGTGTGTCCGTCGGCGGGCACCTGACAAGTGCGCACCTCGCCGGCTTCGAGGAGCCGGACGCTGCACCGGTGATCACGAGCGGCACGGTGAAGGCCGGATCGTGGGTCGCCAATGCGCGGTACTGTCCCGCGCTCAACCGACTGCCGGTCGAGGATGCGCTGCTGACCGACGATGCCGTCGTCGCCGTGCGCCTCCGGAACGACGTCCCGGTCTCGCTGTTCGCCGACGGCACGCTCGAGCTGACCTCGCTCGCGCCGGCTGAAGGGCTACGCCATGCGGAGGCAGGCTGGTGGGCGCACAACGTGTGGGACTATGTCGGTCATCTCGTGCCGATGCTGATGCGCGATCTGCCGGTGCTTGGCGCGTCGATGTCCACCGAGCTTCCCGCACACGCGGTGCGCGTCGGAGGAACGACGCACGCCGTGTACGTGGAGGACGGAGCGATCATCGAGCCCGGTGTCTGCTTCGACACGGCGGCCGGACCGATCATGCTGCGCGCGAAGTCGTGCGCGCAGTCGTTCACGCGCCTCGTCGGGCCGCTGTACGTCGGGCCGGGGAGCACGCTGACGACCGATCGCATCGGGTCATCGTCGATCGGGGAGACGTGCAAGGTGCACGGTGAGGTGAGCAACGCGATCTTCATCGGGCACGCGAACAAGGGACACGACGGCTTCGTCGGCCACTCGATCCTTGGCCGCTGGGTCAACCTTGGTGCGGGCACGATCACGAGCAACCTGAAGAACACATACGGGACCGTGCAGCTCTGGACGCCGGACGGCGTGCGTGAGACGGGGCTGCAGTTTCTCGGGACGCTTTTCGGCGATCACTGCAAGACGGGCATCGGTCTCCGCCTCACGACGGGCACGGTGCTCGGCGCGGGGGCGAACGTGTTCGGCAGCGAGATGCCGCCGAAAGCGGTCGCGCCGTTCGCGTGGGGTGAGGGGGATGCGTTCACGCGCTACGAGCTGGAGAAGTTCCTCGAGGTAGCCGAGCGCATGATGGCACGTCGGCATGTGGCGCTCGGCGAGTCGTCGCGCGGACAGCTCCGTGCGTCGTACGAGGCACGCTGGAGCATCGAATCGTGAAGGTCTGGGTACTCGGCAGCGGCAGCAGCGGGAATGCCGTTCTCGTGGAGAGCGGGGAGAGCCGCGTGCTGGTGGACGCCGGCTTCTCGCGCCGCGAGCTGGCGTCGCGGCTGCGCACCATCGGGGTGGCGCCGGCGTCGATCGAGGCATGCGTGGTCACGCACGAGCACACGGACCATGTGAAGGGCGCCGCATCGGCAGCACGCCGGTGGGGGTGGTCGCTCTACGCGAGCGCGGGAACGATCGACGCGTGGCCGGAGCTCGCCGGGGCAGGATGCGCGGCGGTGGCACCGGGTGAGAGCGTCACGTTGTCGCGCGTCGTGATGACGGCGTATGCCACGCCGCACGACGCCGCCAACCCGATCGGGGTGCGCATCGCGAGCTCCGCCACGGGTGCGAGCGCCGTCGTGTGCACGGACCTCGGCCACGTGAGCGACGGCGTGCGTGCGCTCTGCAGCAACGCGGACGTGCTGGTGATCGAGTCCAACCACGATGAAGGAATGCTGCGCACCGGGCCGTACCCGCCATCGGTGCGCGCGCGTATCGCCTCGCGCACGGGGCATCTGTCCAACCGTGCGTGCGCGGACCTGGTGCGGGACGTCGTCCATCGCGATCTCACGCACGTGGTGCTCGCACATCTGAGCGAGCGGTGCAACGATCACGGGATCGCCCACCGCGCGGCGGCAGCGTCGTTGCGCCGGACGCGTTTCCGCGGCGCATTGAGCGTGGCGATGCAGCATGGCGTCGTGGGACCGTTCCTCCCACGCGCCGGCCGACTGGAGCCGGAGCCGCAGTACTCGCTGGCGCTCTGACGGCGGGGCGCCGCCGTGAGGACCCGGTGGCTCATCTGAGATCCGCGTCACGACGCGCCGGTTCGGTTCCTGCTCTAGAGCCGGCTCGATGCGACATCGGAATCACTCACCGAGCTGGCGCCGTCTCCCCATCGGTGCCGAGCTGGCGCCCGAGGGCGGCGTGCACTTTCGCGTGTGGGCACCGAAGCGGCGGACTGTTGCCGTCGTGCTCGCCGACGGTGGCGGCCCCTTCGGTTTGCAGCGCGAAGACGACGGCTATTTTTCCGGCCGCGTGAGCACCGCCGGCGCCGGTGCGCTGTATCGCCTTCGACTCGACGACGGCGACAGCGTTCCCGATCCCGCCTCGCGCTTTCAGCCATCGGGGCCACACGGTCCGTCGATGGTCGTCGACCCCTCCGCGTTTCGTTGGACCGACGCGGACTGGCACGGGATCGAGCCCGAGCGGCGTGTTCTCTACGAGCTGCACGTCGGTACGTTCACGCGCGAGGGTACGTGGCCAGCGGCCATGGCCGAGCTGGGCGCGCTTGCCGAGCTCGGTGTGACGCTGGTCGAGGTCATGCCGGTCGCCGACTTCGCCGGCCGCTTCGGCTGGGGGTACGACGGCGTGAATCTGTTCGCGCCCACGCATCTCTACGGCGAGCCCGACGACTTCCGCCGCTTCGTCGATCGCGCGCACGCGCTCGGACTCGGCGTCGTCCTCGACGTCGTCTACAATCATTTAGGTCCGGATGGCAACTATTTGCGCGCGTTCGCCGACCATTATTTCAGCACCCGCTACACGACGGATTGGGGCGAGGCCCTGAGCTTCGACGAGCCGTCGTCGGGACCGGTGCGCGAGCTCTGTCTCTCCAACGTCCAACACTGGATCGACGAGTATCACCTCGACGGCCTCCGCATCGACGCGACGCAGAACGTGTACGACGCCTCCGCGCGTCACATTCTCTGCGACATCGGCGAGCGGGCGCGCGCCGCGGCGCCTCAGCGCCGGCTGTTCATCGTCGCGGAGAACGAGCCGCAGCAGACGAGTCTTCTCCGCCGGCCCGACGAGGGCGGCATGGGACTCGATGCGCTGTGGAACGACGACTGGCATCACAGCGCCATGGTCAACCTCACGGGGCGAGACGAGGCGTACTATCGCGACTATCGTGGATCGGCGCGCGAGCTCGTGGCGGCGGCGCGGCACGGCTTTCTATATCAGGGACAGTGGTACTCGTGGCAGAAGAAGCGGCGGGGGAGCTCCACGCACGGCATCGCGCCATCACGGTTCGTGCATTTCCTGCAGAATCATGATCAGGTCGCCAACTCCTTTCGCGGTGAGCGCATTCATGCGCTCAGCAGCCCCGCGCGGCTCCGCGCCATGACCGCGCTGCTACTCCTTGGCCCGCAGGTCCCGATGCTCTTTCAGGGTCAGGAGTTCGCGGCATCGAGCCCCTTTCTCTACTTCGCCGACCATCGCCCGGAGCTCATGGCGCTCATCCAACGCGGGCGCTCGGAGTTCATCGCGCAGTTCGACAGTCTCGCCTCGGCAGCGATGCGCAGACTGCTCCACGATCCGGCCGATCCGGAGAGCTTTCTCCGCTGCAAGCTCGACCACGGGGAGCGGGCTCGACACGCGCACGTGGTGGCGCTGCATCGTGACCTGTTGCGGCTACGCCACACGGACCCGGCCTTGGCGCAGGCCGGCCGAACGGGCGTCGATGGCGCGGTGCTCGCCGACGACGCGCTCGTGCTCCGATTCTCACGCGGTTCCCCCGACGACCGCATGCTGCTCGTGAACCTTGGCCGGCCCCTGCATCTCGACCTCGTGCCGGAGCCCCTGCTCGCGCCCCCCGAGAGCGCAGTGTGGACCGTGCGCTGGTCGTCGGAGAATCCCACATACGGCGGCAACGGCATTCCCTGCCTCGCGCCAACGCTGCAGGACTGGCGAATACCCGGCGGATGCGCCGTGCTGTTTGCACCGTCGACGGACCTGACACGAGACGACGAACGCTCGCATGGATGACATCGAGGTACACCGCCCGATCTGGGTGACCGAGCGGCACCAGGGCGCCGAGCCGCTCATCGAGAACGAGTGGCTCGTCACGAACGGCATCGGCGGCTATTCGTCGTCGACCATCGGCGGCGTGATGACGCGCAAGTATCACGGCTACCTGATCGCCGCGCTTCCCACGCCGCTCGGACGGATCGTGATGCTCCAGAACCTGCTCGCGAGCGTACGTCTCGCTGACGGACGCGAGGTCGCGCTCTCGGGGGAGGAACGCGCCGGTCGCGACGTCGACGTGCCCGCCCAGCGCACGCTGCGCGACTTCCGGTTGGAGCTCGGGCTGCCTGTCTGGGAGCACGAGACGGATGGGCTGCGCATCGAGAAGCGCGTCCTCATGCCGTACGGGCAGAACACGGTGCACGTGAGCTACCGCCGCGTCGACGACTCATCGGCGTCGTGCACGCTGCTCCTTCGCCCTTTCGTGCACTTCCGCGCCTACGAGGACGCGGTATCGACGCATCACCCGCCGGCGCGCGCGATCCTGCGCGACGAGGGAGGGGGACGACTCGAGGTCGGCGCCGACGGTCCATTGCCGCCGCTGCGGCTTCGCGCGCTCGAGGTACCGGCGACGTTCACGCCGGACGAGCAGGTGCTCGCGGAGGTCGTTTATCGCATGGAACGCGACCGCGGCTACGAGTGGCGCGGCGAGGTGTGGAGTCCCGGCGTCTTCGCGCTTCCACTGACGCGTGATCGTGAGACGACGCTGGCCGCGTCGACGGAGCGGTGGGACGTCATCGACGCGCTGGGAACGGCGGAGGCGCGGCACGCCGAGCAGGTGCGCCGGCGTGATCTGTTGCGCATCGCCGGCCCGTGCGGGCGCGACGCCGTTGCCGCACGGCTCACGCTCGCCGCAGACCAGTTCATCATCACTCCCGCCGGCCGCGTCGAGGATGCCGCACGCGCGCGCGCGGCGGGAGACGAGGCGCGCACGGTGATCGCGGGCTATCACTGGTTCACCGACTGGGGCCGCGACACGATGATCAGCCTCGAGGGCCTGACGCTGTGCACGGGACGCCATCGCGAAGCGGGCTACATCCTGCGCACCTTCGCGCATTACGTCCGCGACGGGTTGATCCCCAACATGTTCCCCGACGGCGCGAGCGAAGGGCTCTACCACACCGCCGACGCCACGCTCTGGTTCTTTCACGCCATCCACCGCTACGTGCGCGCGACAGGCAACCGCCAGACCCTGCGCGCCGTGCTGCCCACGCTGCGCGAGATCATCGCGCGGCACATGGCGGGCACGCGCTTTGGCATCCGCGCCGACCCCGCGGACAATCTGCTCGTGCAGGGGGCGGAGGGGTATCAGCTCACCTGGATGGACGCGAAGGTCGACGGGTGGGTGGTCACGCCGCGCCGCGGAAAAGCGGTGGAGATCAACGCGCTCTGGTACAACGCGCTCCGCCTGCTCGAGACCTGGCTGCGCGAGGAGGGGGAGATGGGTGAAGCGCGTCACCTGGGCACCTACGCCGACCGCGCACGGCACTGCTTCAACCGGCGGTTCTGGTACGCCCAGGGCGGCTACCTCTATGACGTGATCGACGGCGCGCATGGTGAGAGCGATCCCGCCTGCCGCCCGAACCAGATCTTCGCGATCTCACTCGATCATCCGGTGCTCGACGAGAGTCGCTGGCCCGCCGTGCTCGACGTGGTCCGCACGAAGCTGCTCGCCCCGGTCGGTCTGCGCTCGCTCGAGCGCGAGCATCCTGACTACAAGCCGGGCTACGCGGGCGATCTGCGCACGCGCGATTCGGCGTATCATCAAGGAACCATCTGGGCCTGGCTGATCGGCCCGTTCGTCGACGCATGGCTCCGCGTGCATCCCGACGACCGCACGGGCGCACGCCGCATCCTCACCGGGCTCGCAGGGCATCTGGACTACTACGGGGTCGGCACGCTCGCCGAGATCTTCGACGCCGAGCCGCCGTTCAGAGCGAGGGGCTGCATCGCGCAGGCGTGGAGCGTGGCGGAGCTGCTCCGGGCGTGGAGCAGAACGTCTCGGTAATCGGTTGGGCCTCGACTGCCAGCTCCAGTTGACAGACAAGGGCGGGAGCCATCGGCTCCCGCCCTTGTCCAACTCCCGACTCCGGCGAGGGAGTTATCAGTACATTCCGCCCATCCCGCCGCCGCCCGGGGCAGCGGGGGCTGGCTTGTCCTCCTTCTTCTCGACGACGATCGCTTCCGTCGTCAGGAGGAGCGACGCGATCGACGCGGCGTTCTGGAGCGCCGTGCGCGTCACCTTGGTCGGGTCGATCACGCCCGCCTGGACCAGATCCTCGTACGTGTCCGTGAGGGCGTTGTAGCCGAACTTGTCGTCCTTCGACCCACGAACCTTCTCGAGGACGATCGAGCCTTCACCACCCGCGTTCTGCACGATCATGCGGAGCGGCTCCTCGACGGCGCGCCTGATGATGTCGACGCCGATCTGCTCGTCGCGCTCGTCAGGCTTGAGCGTCTTGAGCGCGCGCTGCGCGCGGATGAGCGCGACGCCGCCGCCGGGGACGATGCCCTCTTCGACCGCCGCACGCGTCGCGTGCAGCGCATCCTCGACGCGCGCCTTCTTCTCCTTCATCTCGGCCTCGGTGGCCGCACCGACGTTGATCACCGCCACGCCGCCGGCGAGCTTCGCGAGACGCTCCTGGAGCTTCTCCTTGTCGTAATCCGACGTCGAGGTCTCGATCGCGGCGCGGATCTCCTTCACGCGGCCCTGGATCGTCTGCTCGTCACCAGCGCCGTCGATGAGCGTCGTGTTGTCCTTGTCGACGACGACGCGCTTCGCGCGCCCGAGCATCTTGGCGTCCGCGTTCTCGAGCTTGAAGCCGAGCTCCTCGCTGATCACCTGACCACCGGTGAGGATCGCGATGTCCTGCAGCATCGCCTTGCGGCGATCGCCGAAGCCCGGCGCCTTCACCGCGGCGACACGCAGCGTGCCGCGCAGCTTGTTGACGACGAGCGTCGCCAGCGCCTCACCCTCGACGTCCTCGGCGATGATGAGCAGCGGACGCCCCTGCTGCGCCACCTTCTCGAGCACCGGGAGGAGGTCCTTCATCGACGAGATCTTCTTGTCATGGATGAGAACGAGGCCGTCCTCGAGCACCGCTTCCATCTTCGCGGGATCGGTCACGAAGTACGGCGAGACGTAGCCGCGGTCGAACTGCATGCCTTCGACGGTCTCGAGGGTCGTCTCGAGGCCTTTCGC
>CAYTKA010000025.1:0-40265 GCA_964438255.1 uncultured Gemmatimonadaceae bacterium
GAACCGCTATTCGGCGCAACCCCAAAAGCAAATATCCGTCTGATCCGCCTCTCCGTCGTATCCGGATGAACCTTCGTCTGAGGAGCCGGCCCGAGCGGCCGTTTCTAGGGTACGGCCGCTGACATAGGCGCGTCGATCGACGCCGAGCCGACCGCGCGCTCAGGGGGCGCCTGGTACGACGCCATGGACCGCGATGCCGAGCACGCCCGCGAGTGCGATGAGGAGGGGCTCGGGGATCGCGCGCGGGAGGAGCAGCAGGCCGAGCGTCGCGGCGGCGATGAACATGGTCGGCAGATCGATGATCGCTCGGCGACCGAGCACGAAGACCGCTCCGGCAATCGCCCCCGTCGCCGCCGCCGTCACACCGTCGACGAACGCCTTCACCGACCGGTTCGTCGCGAAGCGATGGAAGTAGGGGGCCGCCAGCACGACCACGAGGTAGACGGGCGCGAAGATCCCGATCGCCGCCACCACGGCCCCCGCGGGTCCGGCGACGAGATAGCCGATGAAGGCAACCGTGATCACGACGGGGCCAGGGGTGATCATCGAGACCGCCACGGCGTCCAGGAATTGCCGCTCGGTCAGCCAGTGGAACCGTTGCACGACGCCGCCGTGCAGGAACGGCACGACGGCCAGACCGCTGCCGAAGACGAAGAGCGCGGCCGTGGTGAAATACCACAGAATCGTCCCGAGTGCACCGAGGCTTGCCGGCCCCGCCAGCCCGCTCAGGAGCCAACCAGGCGCCCCCCAGTCGGACCCTCGGACGAATGGCAGAAGTGCGAGGGCGCGCGTCTCGCCGACATGCGCACCGGAGAACGGTGGGGCCTTGGCGAGCATCGCCACGAGCCCTGACGCGACGAACACCCAGAAGATCTCCGACTCCGTCCGCGCGGTGACGAGCGCGCTCACCGCGAAGAGAAGCCAGAGCAGGCGGTCGGCGCCGACCGTCCGCCGGACGAGCTTGTACGCACTGAGGGTGATGATCGCGATCACCGCCGCGCCGATGCCGTAGAAGGCGCCCCGAATCCACGCGAGGCCACCGTACTGTACGTATAAGGCGGCGAGCAGGAGCACCATCAGGAAGGACGGCGCGATGAAAGCCACCCCGACGAGCGTGGCACCGAGCAGGCGCGCGCGCGCCCAGCCGAGGTACATCGCCAACTGCGCCGCGAGCGGCCCGGGCGCAAGCTGCGCGAGCGCGAGCCCCTCCCTGTAATCCCGCTCGGATATCCAGCGGCGCTCCTCAACCAGATCGCGCTGCATGTACCGGGCGAGCGCGATCGGTCCGCCGAACCCCACGGTCCCGAGGTAGAGGAAGTAGCGCACGAAGGCACCCATGCTCGACGGCCTGCGCTCGGTCTCGGCGGGCGCGGCCGGCACGCCGGGTGCGGTGCCCGTCATCCCGCTCCTTCCGTCGGAAGGGTACGTTGCCACGCAAGTGAAGCTAGTATAGTATCACAGTTGAATCAACAAATGGCGTCGACCGAGTGCGTGGTCCGACGCAGCCCCATCCACCGCTTTCTGCGGAGAGCAAGCATGTTCACGATGCCGTCTCGTTGCCGTCTCGCGCCTCTCGCCGCCGCGATCTCGCTCGCCGTCGGCGCGTCCACCGTGCGAGCGCAGGAGAGCGCCACAGCGGGAGACACGGCGCTGGCCCGCCATGTGTCGGCGGCTCGCGTCGCGCTCGCGCGCGGCCTGTCCGCCGCCGCCGCTCGCGGGAAGCCGATCTCCGGCAAGTACGAGATCGACAACGGCAAGCTCCAGCTATCGATCTACACGGAGCAGGGCGGCCATTTCCAGGAGGTCATCGTGAACCACGCGACGGGGCGGATCGCCAAGGCCGAGGAGATCAAGGAGGGCGAGGATCTCGACGCCGCCAAGTCGCAGAGCGCAGTGATGTCCGCGGCGAAGCGGTCCCTCGAGGCCGCGGTGACTCGGGCCGTCCGGGCGAACCGCGGGTACCGGGCCGTCAGCGTGATGCCGACCCGCAGTGCCGGTCGGCCGGTCGCCGAGGTGCGGCTGGTGCGCGGGAGGACCTTCAAGTCGGTGTCGGAGCCGCTCGACTGAGCCGGAGACCGGCCGCGGTACACGTCTCGTCACCATCACACCGTCCAGAGAACGTACAATGCCAATAGGTCATCGCCTCGCCACCGGCGCCCGTCATGTGGTGGGCTGTGTGCTCGCCACCGCGCTCACCTCCGCCCTCCTCACCGCCCAGCAGCCATCCGGCCGTGGTGACGACTGGTCCGCCGTCGACCAGGCGCTCGGACGGAAGGGCGCCGCGCAGCCCGGCGACGTCATGCGCTACGGCTTCCCGCGGAGCGACCTGCAGGTGACGGCGAATGGCGTCCAGCTCAAGCCGGCGCTTGCGCTCGGCTCCTGGGTGGCCTTCAAGAACGCGGGGGGCGGGCACGCGATGATGATGGGCGACCTGGTGCTCACCGAGAGTGAGGTCGGACCCGTGATGCGTGCGCTCCAGCAGGGCGGTGTGGAGCAGACGGCGCTTCACAACCACGTCCTCGGCGAGTCGCCGCGCGTGATGTACATGCACGTCTCCGGACATGGCGATCCGGTGAAGCTGGCGCAGACCGTGCGCGCGGCGCTCGGCGCGACCAGGACGCCGGTGGACGCGCCGCCCCCTCCCGCGTCCGCGCCCGCGATCGATCTCGACACTGCGGCGATCGCCCGCGCGCTCGGCGCGAGCGGCAAGGTGAATGGCGGCGTCTATCAGGTGAGCGTGCCGCGCCGCGAAACGATCCGCGAGGAGAGGCGAGAGGTCCCGCCGTCGATGGGCGTGGCGACGGCGATCAACTTCCAACCGACGGGCGGCGGGAAGGCGGCGATCACCGGCGACTTCCTGATGATCGCGAGCGAGGTGAACCCGGTGATCCGCGCGCTGCAGGAGAACGGCATCGAGGTGACGGCGCTCCACAGCCACATGCTGACGGAGCGCCCGCGACTCTTCTTCGCGCACTTCTGGGCGAACGACGACGCGCCGAAGCTCGCCCGCGGGCTGCGCGCGGCGCTCGATCGGACGGCAGTGAAGACGAGCGGCAAGAGCGCCGCCCGCTGATCTGAAACCGGCGGTGCGGTTGTCGCGGGCGCATGCGTCAGCCAGTATGACGACAGTACGACGCCAGTGCTACGCCAGCGCGAGGATCCCCTGACTTACGTCCCGTCCATCTTCATCATTCCGTGCGCGTCGTGCCCGGAATGATCGTCGCCCCAGATGACGGCCGGGTCGTCGCCGGTGAAAACATTGGCGTGGAGCATCCAGCCGAAGATCGTCGCGTGGAACACACCGCCCACGAGATCGCACGCCTCCTTCGAAGCGATCGGACTTTGCGGACCGAACGTCGGCTCGCCGTTTTGTCGCTCGAGCCAGCGCTGCCGCTCGTTACGCTTGGGGAGGCACCAGTTCACGTGCTTGTGCCAGTGCGCGACCGAGAGCGGAACGCGCGCGTCGAGCTTGTCGAAGCCGAAGCGCTTCGGTGCGGTGTACATGGCGCCCACGAGCTCGAACTTTCCGTCGGGGCCTTTCCGATAGAGGATCGACGTCGGGCGCGCGGGCTCGAAGCGGAACGCCTCCTGCACGGCGCGCCAGTTGTTGGTGAAGTGGTAGACCTTCTGCTCCTTCACCTGCGGCATGAACATGCGATAGCCGTCGGCGACGGCGGCAGTGGTATCGCGATACTTCATGAGCGCGGCGCGAAGCGTCTTCACGACGGCCGCAGCGCGCGCGGAGTCTCCCGGAGCGGGGCGGACGGACGGCGTCATCTCCATGTGCGAGCGAACGTTGTCCTCGACGGTGTGTCCGCCGCCCCTCCCCGACGCGGGAGCCGCAGGGACCTCGGCGGCGTGCGCACGACTCTGCGCGCCGGCGAGCTGTGCGACGAGAGCGAGGAGGAGGGCACCCCCCGCAACGAGTCCGACCGCGAGACGGAGGCGAATGGTGCGCTGGGGGGGATGCAGGCCGTCGATCAGCATGGGACTTCTCCTGGCAAGGCGGGCTCTTGCAGGAGGACGATTCGAGCCTCTGGTGGTTAACAGACTCTTCGGTCAGTGACGTTCGGAAGGGCCGTTTCATGGGCAGTCCGGCGACGCGGGATACCAGGCGATGGGCGAAAGCATCGATCTGACGCTATTCGGCCGGACCGCTCACCGTCCGTTCAGATAGTCCACCGCCAATCCGACCATCGTGCGCACGCCGACCGGCAGCGCCGATTCGTCGGCCTCGAAGAGTGGGGAATGGTTTCGCGGAACGGTGCGCCAGTCCTTGTTCGGTGGCGTGACGCCGAGGAAGACAAACAGGCCCGGCACCTTCTCCTGAAAGCGCGAGAAATCCTCCGACGCGGTGGTAGGCGGGACCTCCTTCACGTTTCCGGCGCCAGCCACGCGCTGCAACGTGGGAAGCATGCGTGCCGTGAGTGCGGGATCGTTGATCGTGATCGGATAGCCGAGGACGACGTCGACGTCGGCGGTGGCACCGGCGCTCTGGGCGATCGATTGGGCCGTCCGCTTCACCCGCGCGATGAGCTGCTGGTGCATCGGCTCGTCGAGCGCGCGGATGGTGCCGATCAGCACCGCGCTGTCGGGGATGATGTTGCCGCGCACGCCGGCATTGAAGACGCCTACCGTGACGATCGCCGGCGCGGTGGTGAGATCCACCTGGCGGCTGACGATCGTCTGCAGCCCGAGCACGATCTGCGCGCCGACGACGATCGGATCGATGCCGCCGGCGGGCATGGCGCCGTGGGTTTGCATGCCGTGCACCACGATGCGGAGCCCGTCCGCCGACGCGAGCAGGCCACCCGGCCGATAGGCGATGGAACCGACGGGGCCCGGCATCACGTGCAGTCCGAAGATGGCGTCGACCTTGGGGTTCTCGAGGGCGCCGTCGCGAATCATCGGTCCCGCTCCGCCGGCGCGCACGTCCTCCTCGGCGGGCTGGAAGAGGAACTTCACCGTGCCGGGGAGCCGATTCTTCATGCCGGCCAGCACCTCGGCGGCTCCCATCAGAATGGCGACGTGATTGTCGTGGCCGCACGCGTGCATCACGCCGACCTCCTGCCCGTTGTACGTCGTGCGTACGGTGCTCTTGAAGGGGAGATCGACTTGCTCGGTGACGGGAAGCGCGTCCATGTCGGCGCGGAGCGCGACGACGGGGCCGGGCCGTCCCCCTCTCAGCACGCCGACCACGCCATTGCCACCAACCCCGGTGCGCACCTCCATGCCGAGCGCGCGGAGATGATCGGCGACGAGCGTCGCCGTGCGCGTCTCGTGATTGGAGAGCTCCGGATGTTGATGAATGTCGCGGCGCCAGGAGACAACCTTGGGCTGCACCTGCGCACTGAGACGATCGATGTCGGCGTGCAGCGATGCCGCGCTCTGCGCGGCGAGGACGGTGGGGAGAGCGGAGAGGAGGATGCCGAGGAAGATGCGCATGTGGGTGGGCCGTTGGGCGGTTGGGCGGGCGCGCCAGCAGAGCGTCATGCCGCACGAGCGGCGCGAGCGTAGGCGGCTCCGGGCATGTATTATCCGTGCAGAAGGGCCCGCCCGGCAAGTGACGACGCGCGGCCCCGAGCTGCCCCGGTCAGGGGTGCTCGAAGGACTCGACCTCCGCGCGCAGCGTGCGCGCCGCACGCACCATGCCTTCCAGCGCCGGCACCACTTCCGCCCACGCGCGTGTCTTCAGGCCGCAGTCCGGGTTCACCCAGATCTGCCGGGGATGGAGAACCTGGATCGCGCGTCGCAGCAGGTCGACCATCTCCTCGTCCGGCGGCACGCGCGGCGAATGGATGTCATAGACGCCCGGTCCGACCTCGTTCGGATAGTTGAATCGCGCGAAGGCGCCCAGCAGCTTCATCTTGGAGCGGGACGTTTCCATCGACACGACGTCCGCGTCCATCGCCGCGATCGCTTCGATGATGTCGTTGAACTCGGCGTAGCACATGTGCGTATGGACCTGCGTCTCGTCGCGCACACCTGCGGTCGCGAGACGGAAGCTGCCGGTCGCCCAATCGAGATAGGCAGGCCAGGCGGCGCGCCGCAGGGGCAGCCCCTCGCGAATTGCCGGCTCGTCGATCTGAATGATCCGGAGGCCGGCTGCTTCGAGGTCGCCCACCTCGTCGCGGATGGCGAGCGCGATCTGATCACAGGTCACGGACCGCGGCTGGTCGTCGCGAACGAACGACCACTGCAGGAGCGTCACCGGTCCGGTGAGCATCCCCTTCACCGGCGAGGTGGTAAGGGACTGCGCGTAGCGTGACCATGCGACCGTCATCGGCGCGCGGCGAGCGACGTCGCCGTAGATGACCGGCGGCTTGACGCAGCGGGAGCCGTAGCTCTGCACCCACCCGTTCTCGGTGAACGCGAAGCCGGCCAGTTGCTCACCGAAGTACTCCACCATGTCGTTGCGCTCGAACTCGCCATGCACGAGGACGTCGAGCCCGATCTCCTCCTGCGTCCGGATCGCCCGTTCCGTCTCGGCGCGCAGAAAGCGCTCGTAGTCCTCCCTCGAGCGACTGCCCGCCTTGAACTCCGCCCGTGCGGCGCGTACCGCGGCCGTCTGAGGAAAGGAGCCGATCGTCGTGGTTGGCAGCAGAGCGAGCCCGATCGATTGCTGCACCACACGGCGCCTGGCGTACGGGTTGGGACGGCGCCGCATCCCGGCGGTCACGGCACGCAGCCGAGCCGACACGGCAGCGTCATGCACGCGAGGCGACATGCGGCGATGTTCGGCCAGGCGGCGGCTTTCATCGAACGCCGAGGTCATCGTGTCGCCGGTCTCGATCGCGCGCGCGAGCGCGGCGACCTCCCCCAGCTTCTCCGTGGCGAAGGCCATCCAGCTCTTCAGCTCCGGGTCGAGGCGATGCTCCAGGGAGAGGTCGACGGGGCAGTGCAGCAGCGAGCAGGAGGGGGCGACGGCGAGCCGCGAGGGGTCGCGCGTGTCGGCGATGCGCTGCAGCATCCCGAACGCCGCGTCCAGATCCGCGCGCCAGATGTTGCGCCCGTCGATCACGCCCGCCGAAAGCAGACGGTCGGCCGGCAGCGCGGCGAGCAGCGGCCCGAGCTGCTCCGGGCCGCGCACCAGATCGACGTGCAGACCATCCACCGGGAGCGTCGCGGCGAGCGCGAGATTGTCGTCCAGACTGCCGAAGTAGGTGGCGACGAGCAGCCGCAGCCCGGTGGCGGACCGGAGGCGCTCGTACGCGGTTCGGTACGCCCGGTGCGCGTCGTCCGGAAGGTCCATCACCAGCAGGGGCTCATCGAGCTGGACCCAGTCCGCGCCGGCGCGATGCAGTTGCGCGAGCATGGCGGCGTAGGCCGGCAGCAGGCCGTCGAGGAGGTCGAGCGCCGAACCCCCAGTCATCTTCCCCAGCAACAGGAAGGAGACGGGACCGAGCAGCACGGGCCGGGTATGCACGCCGGCAGCTCGCGCCTCCAAGAAGTCGTCCACGGGCTTGGTGGACGCGAGCTCGAAGGTCATGCCCCTGGCGAGCTCCGGAACGATGTAGTGGTAGTTCGTGTCGAACCACTTCGTCATCTCCATAGCGGGGACGTCGGCTCGCGCGTCCTGTGCTCCGCGGGCCATGGCGAAGGCGGTCCGCAACGGATCGCCGGCGAGCGGCGCGTAGCGCGCGGGCACGGCGCCGACCATCAGCGCGCTGTCGAGCACATGGTCGTACAACGAGAAGTCATTGCTCGGTACGCTGGTGATCCCTCGTTCGCGCTGCAGCTGCCAGTGTCGGAGGCGCAGGGCACGCGCGGTCGACTCGAGCGCCGCCGCATCGGTCGTGCCGGCCCAGAAGGATTCGAGCGCACGCTTGAGCTCCCGCCGCGCACCGATACGCGGGAAGCCGAGATTCATTGCAATCGTCATCTATCACGCGGGGTGAGGGACGGCAGGGCGCGGGATCGACTAATCCCAGCGCAGTTCCGCCGCCGATTGGTATTCGATGACTCGCGTCTCGAAGAAGTTCTTCTCCTTGCCGAGATCGACCGCCTCGTTCATCCAGGGGAACGGGTTGGGCGAGCCATAGCGCGCCGCCAGTCCGATACGCTCCAGGCGGCGGTCGGCCACGTGCTGCACGTAATCGCGGAAGAGCGCCGCGTTCAGGCCGAGCACCCCGCGCGGCAGACAGTCCTCGGCATACGCGATCTCGAGCTCGACTGCGCGGGCGACCATCTCGACAACCCGCTGGCGCAGCGCCGGCGTCCACAGCGCCGGGTTCTCGGCGACGATGCCGTTGATAAGGTCGATGCCGAAGTTCAGATGTGTCGATTCGTCGCGCAGGATGTACTGGAACTGCTGGCCGATCCCCGTCAGGCGATTCTGCCGGTGAAAGGAGAGCATCATCGCGAAACCCGAGTAGAAGAAGATGCCTTCCATGATCACGTAGTAGCCGACAAGGTTCTCGAGGAACTGCTGCGCCCCTTCCTCCGTCCGCGTCGTGAAGTCCGGGTGCAGGATCGCCTCGGTGAGCGCCATGTCGAACGCGTCCTTGCCGGCGATGGCGTTCACTTCGCGGTGCATGGTGAACACCTCGTGGCCGTCGAGGCCAAGGCTGTCCACGATGTAGTGAAAGGCGTGCGTATGGATCGCCTCCTCGAAGGCCTGGCGGAGGAGGTACTGCCGGCATTCGGGGTTGGTGACGTGCTTGAAGATCGCGAGGACGATGTTATTGGCAACCAGGCTCTCGGCCGTCGAGAAGAAGCCGAGATTGCGCAGGATCACCCGGCGTTCATCCGCCGTCAGCTCATCGCTCTTCCACAGGGCGATGTCGCGTCCCATCGGTACCTCCTGTGGTTGCCAGTGGTTCCGGCAGCCGTTCAGGTAATGCTCCCACGCCCACTCGTACTTGAGCGGCATGAGCTGGTTGACGTCGATCGTCCCGGCGTTGATCAGTCGCTTGGCCGGTGGCGGCAGCGTGGGCGTCATTGGCACGCCTCGCACGAGCCGTCGACGTCGCATGCCGCCGCCGGCGGCGGGGCACCGGCCGAGCGGTCCACGCGGATGCCGGATGACGCGCTGGTCGACCTCATCCACCGCGGCTGGATGCCGCGCGCATTGATGTCCAACGTGGATTTCTCCACGCCACCCGCTCCCACGGTGCGGAGGTAGTACGTCGTCTTGAGCCCTTTCTGCCACGCCAGCCGGTACATCTCGTCGAGGCGCCGCCCGCTCGGCGTGTCGAGGTACAGATTGAGCGACTGCCCCATGTCGATCCATTTCTGGCGGCGCGCGGCGCACTCGATGAGCCACTCCGCCTCGATCTCGAACGCCGTGAGGTAGCGCTCCTTGAGCGTCGGGGGGATCCGGTCGATCTCCTGCACCGAGCCATCGTGGAACTTGAGGTCGTCCACCATCTGCGCGTCCCACAGGCCGGCTGCGCGGAGGTCGTTCACGAGGTGCCGGTTGACTACGATGAAGTCCCCCGACAGGTTCGCCTTGACGAACACGTTCTTGTACGTCGGCTCGATCGACTGGGACACGTCGCAGATGTTGGCGATCGTCGCCGTCGGCGCGATGGCGAGCACGTTGCTGTTGCGCAGGCCGTGCGCACGGATCGCCTCGCGCACCGGTGTCCAGTCCAGGCGCGCGCCGCGGTCGATGGGGACCGGCTCGCCGCGCTCGCGCTCCAGCAGATCGATCGTGTCCAGCGGCAGCAGGCCGCGGTCCCACTTGGATCCGGCGAAGCTCTCGTACGCGCCCCGTTCCCGCGCCAGGTCGGCCGATCCGAGGAGCGCATGGTAGGCGATGAGCTCCATGCTCTCGTCGGCAAAGTCGACGGCGGCATCCGACGCGTAGCTGATCCCCAGCGTCGAGAGGGCGTCCTGGAATCCCATGAGCCCCAGGCCGATCGGGCGATGCCGCAGGTTGGAGTTGCGCGCGGCTGGAATCGGATAGAGTGTGATGTCGATGACGTTGTCGAGCATCCGCACCGCCGTGCGCAGCGTGCGCGCCAATCGCGGCACGTCGATGCCCGCTCGCGTGACGTGCGCTGCGAGATTCACGGAGCCCAGATTGCAGACGGCGGTCTCGTCGCGGCTCGTATTGAGGAGGATTTCCGTGCACAGGTTGGAGCTGTGCACGACGCCCGCATGGTCCTGCGGGCTGCGGACGTTCGATGCGTCCTTCCATGTCATCCACGGGTGCCCGGTCTCGAAGAGCATGGCCAGCATCTTCCGCCACAGCGTGACCGCGTCGACGCGTCGGAAGCGGGCGATCTCGCCGTCGGCTGCGGCCCGCTCGCAGGCGACGTACGCCGCCTCGAATGCCGAGCCGTACAGATCATGGAGAGTCGGGACGTCGTTCGGGCTGAAGAGCGTCCAGGAACCACCGTCCCGCACCCGTTTCATGAAGAGATCGGGGATCCAGTTCGCGAGATGCATGTCGTGTGTGCGCCGGCGATCGTCGCCGGTGTTCTTGCGAAGCTCGAGAAACTCCTCGATGTCCAGGTGCCAGGTCTCCAGGTAGGCGCACGTCGCCCCCTGTCGCTTTCCTCCCTGGTTGACGGCGACCGCGGTATCGTTCGCCACCTTGAGAAAGGGGATGATGCCCTGGCTCTCGCCGTTCGTGCCGCGGATGTGGCTCCCCAGCGCACGGACGTTCGTCCAATCGTTGCCGAGGCCGCCGCTCCATTTCGACAGCAGGGCGTTATCCCGGATCGCGTTGAAGATGTCGCCCAGGTCGTCCTGCACGGTCGTGAGAAAGCAGGACGAGAGTTGCGGGTGGCACGTTCCCGCATTGAACAGCGTCGGCGTGGAGCTGCAGAACGCATACGACGAGAGCACCTCGTAGAACTCGATCGCACGTGTGTCGCGCTCCTCGGACCGCTCTCCGAGCGCGAGGCCCATGGCGACACGCATCCAGAACCACTGCGGCAGCTCGATGCGCGTTCCGTCGACGTGGATGAAGTAGCGATCATACAGGGTCTGCACGCCCATGAAGGCGAGCGTGTCGTCGCGGCTCGCGTCGATCGCCGCGGCGAGGCGCGGGAGATCGAACGATTCCAGTGCGGCATCGAGCCGGCCGGCGGCGATGCCGCGCCCCACGTAGCGGGAAAACTCCGTCACGTAGAAGCGCCGCATCTCGTGGCGAGTCACGCGCCGCCCGAGTGCTTCGGCGTACACTTCGGCGAGCAGGAGTCGAGCGGCGAGATAGGTATACTCCGGGGCGCGCTCGATGCGCGATCGCGCCGCGAGAATGGAGGCGGTCGCCAGCTCCGCGGCACTGATGCCGTCGTAGACCACGGCGATCGTCTCACTGTACACCGCTTCGACGTCGACCTCGGGGCCCAGGCCGCGCGCCGCGTCGTGGAGGGCGGAGCGTAGCACGCCGGCCTCGAGCACGGAGGTGCCGCCGCCCGCATTGCGAAGGCGCAGGCGCGGCCCCCGGCGTCGATGCGCTCGCGCCTCGCGATACAGGATGTAGCGCCGCGCCACGCTGAAATGGCCGGCCGCCATGAGCGCGCGCTCGACCTCGTCCTGAATCGCCTCGATCGACGCACTCGTGCCGCCCGACGCAGCGAGTCCATCCTCCACACGACCGGTTACCGTCTCGACATCGTCGCAGATCGCCGCGTCGAGCGCGTCGGGGTAGGGAACGCCCGCTTCCGCGCGGAACGCCATCTCGATGGCGTGCGCGATCCGGGCGCGGTCGTAGGACACCGTACGTCCGTCACGCTTCACGACGGACGTGAGCGGTGAGCCGCTCGCGTCCGCGAGCGGCGAGGCGATGGACGGGATCTCGAGGATGTGCACGCGGCATTCCGGTGAAGGTGAACGACCGGAAGCCCGCGACGCCCCCGAGATGGCCGGACGGCGCGGACGTGCCACCGGGCACGCGCGCACGACCACCACACGAGGCGACTGGTCCCACTTCCCTTCCCACGAGGGCGTTCGGGCTTCCACGACTGGCAGGTCTTCTGGCTCGGGAGTCATCCTCGGGAGAGCGCCTTCCCACGACAGGCCCGTACGCGTGTCGCAGTGGCATCGCCCTCTCCTTCGTCATCCCTCACAGCGGCGGGGCCGCCCCGGATTCACACCGGGTTCCCTTTTACGCCTCCCGATGCTCCGGGAGGCGACCAGCGTTACGTTATGTGTATACTCCGCGAAGCTACAGCGGCCGGCAGGCTTGCGTCAAGCAGCGCGACGGCTCACGCAGCGCGGGGATGGCGTCGCCAACAGGGCTCCGGCGTTCGCCGCCGCACCTCTTCGGAAGCTCCCATTCCCGCACGGGACATCGTGGCCGACGCCTCCCTCACGCAGCTCCTCAACGGCAACCCCGCGCTCGCGCTGCCCGCGCTGTTCGTGGGTGGCGTGCTCACGAGCCTCACGCCATGCGTCTACCCGATGATCCCCATCACGGCGGCGATCGTGGGGGGACAGACGGCAGGCACGCCGTCGCCCCGCGCGCGGCCGGTGCTGCTCACGCTCACCTACGTCGTCGGGCTCGCGCTCGTGTACTCGGCGCTCGGCGTCTTCGCCGGGCTCACGGGCACGTTGTTTGGGAGCGTGAGCACCAACCCCTGGCTGTACTTCGCCATGGCGAACGTGCTCGTGCTCGCCGCCCTGGCCATGCTCGACGTGGTACCGGTTCGTCTGCCCGCGGGTATCATGAGCCGCGCGGCGACGATGGGAACGGCAGGGCGATTCTCCGGCGCCTTCGCCATGGGCGCGATGAGCGGGCTCGTGGCCGCGCCGTGCTCGGCGCCGGTGATGGCCGCGGTGCTGACGTGGGTGACGGCCACGCACAGCGCCACGTTCGGGTTCATGTACCTGCTGACCTTCTCGCTCGGCATGTGTACGCTGCTCGTCGTCGTGGGGCTGTCGACGGGCGCGCTGGCGCGGTTGCCGCGCGCGGGCACATGGATGGTGACGGTGAAGAAGATGTTCGCGCTCGTCATGCTCGGCGCCGCCGAGTATTACCTCGTGAAGATGGGACAACTGCTGATATGAGACGGAGCATTCGTCGCGCGCTCGTCGCGCTCGTGTTGGGATCCACGTCGCTCGCGGTCGCGCCGCGCGCGCGCGCGCAAGACACCGGACTCAGGCTCGGCAGCACGGCGCCGAGCGCATCGGTGCAGACACTCGACGGCAGGACCGTGGATCTCGCGCAGGTCGTCGGCAAAGGGCCCGCGCTCGTCGAGTTCTGGGCCACCTGGTGCGAGAACTGCGAGCATCTGCTCCCCGCGTTGCAGCGCGCGTATGTGGCGTACGGCTCGAGGGTGAAGTTCGTCGGCGTGTCGGTGAGCGCGAACCAGAGCCCGAAGCGCGTGCAGCTCCACGTCGCGAAGCACAACGTGCCGGGCGTGCAGCTCTACGACGCGAAGGGCGAGGCGACGGACAAATGGGACGTCCCGGCGACATCGCACGTCGTGGTGCTCGACCGGCGCGGCCGGGTGGTGTACACCGGGGTCGGGGGAGATCAGGATCTGATGGCGGCGCTGAGGAAAGCGTTGTAGGGGCGCTGCGCTCTCCGGGCGCTCGGCGCGCTGCGCGCGCCCGCTCGATGGGCGGGGATGCGTCTACACCGTCATCAACTCTTAAAGAGACAGGTCACCGCCGTGCGGAGCGCCATCGGCTCGCTGGGATCCTTCCAGATGCGATCGGCGAGCGCGGTGATCGGCGAGACCGCGTCGGCGGGCAACGGAGCACCGCCTGGATACCAGGACGGCGTTGCGTCACCGTAGTACATCCCGCGTCCGCACAGCGCCCACGGATGCTCCGGATCAGACTCCGGCGCGACGGCCGTGAACTGATGGAGGCCGAGCCAGTCTTGCCGGTCTTCTGGCCCCAGAGGATTCGCACCGCCGTGATCCGGGCCGCCTCGCTCGCGGAGCGGTCGGCCACGACCTCCATCGCGGCACCGAACACGGACGCGTCGCGAAGGATCGCGAACGGCCCCGCCTCCGCTTTGAGGACGGACGTGTCCGTTTCGGTCCGTAGGGCCCGAATTACTGCAGCCCCAAATATCCCGCCAGACGCGCCACAGTAGAGCAGATGGGCCAGCGCCATGTCGCGTCGCCCGTAAAGTTGCCCACCGGGGATTCGCGCATGGGGATCGGCGTGCGCCGTTTCCTCGAGAAATTGCGCCGCCCGGCGGCAGACCTGCAGGGAATCTGATTGCTGCTCGGGGTCCGTCGGCTTGGCGGTGATCAGGATCTGATGGCCGCCCTGCGCAAGGTGCGCTGAACGCTCAGGGCGGCAACCGCGACTCGAGTAGTGACGCGTTTACGGTAATCGCGACGTTACTAGAGCAAGATTGCCCACCACCAGGCCGTGCTCCACCGTCGCGAGCACGCCGTCAGCGAACACACGGTCAGCACTCTTCTGCAAGGAGGCGAGTCCGTTGCGAGCGGGTTCGACTTGACCACGCTCGATGTGTCGCGCCACTTCGCGAAAATCGTTCACCAGTTGATTGCAGTACCCTCGCCGCCGTGCTACAGGCGCATCCATGCACAGCAATCGGTACGTCCGTTCGGTTCTTGCGACGAGATCACCGGTGCTCATCTTGCCAACCAGCGCACGCAGGTGCGACACCGCGTGCGCAATGTCACCGCCAAGCACGTCTGGTCCAGGCTGCCCTGCTGTCTGGCGCTGAAGCAGCTCGGCGAGCGGTAAAAGCGTCGCATCACCGGCCGCGTCGAGCGCGTCGGACAAGCCGAGTCGCAGCTCGAAGGTCGTATCCCCTGCCGCCGCGATCCACGTGTTCAGGATCCGCCCACGACTGGCATCCGTGAGTGGGCTACCGGTGCTGTCGGCCCAATACCATGCATATCCCAGCGTGACGAGAGCGCGGTCCGCATCGTGACGGTCGACAAGACGCTCGATGATGAGGGGGACGACGACGTCCCCGCCGCGCGCCACCCGTCGCGCGACACCGGGCGACACGCTGAGCGCCGGCACGAGAGCCACGCGCGCTTCATCCGTGGGAATGCCCGCGGCTGATTGCACCAACGCCATCCAGTACTCCCAGACATCGTCTGCCCAGCGCGTGCCTGCAATGCGGCGCTGCGCGTTGAGTCTCTCCAGTTCGTTCAGGACGGCACGCTGTCCGCTCGCCGGTAGTGGCGAGACCTGCGCAAGGTTGGCGGCGGCTGTGGCTCGTTCCTGCAGAGAGCCCGACGAGAGCGCGGCACTCCAAGTCGCCACGGAGTCCGGCGATGTCTGCGCGCCCGCTGGCACACTCAGAATCACACAGAGGCCGAGCAGGTAGCACGCACGACGGAGCGAGATAGAGATATTGGGCATTTTCGATATCGGATCAGGGTGCTGCCCATCCTTCGGGACAGGGTTGTCTCCAGTCGACGTGGACGTGGTCGACCGTATGGCTTGCGCTGCCATCAATGATTGTGTCCTCCGGTTCGAAGCAACCGCCGACCCGCTCGTTCCAGGCGAGCTTCCGAATCGCGAGAAAGTACGTGCGGGGGTCACGGTAGCCGGCCGGCCCGTCAGTGATTCGGAAATCAGTCGCCGCACCGTAGAGATGTGGACTTTCCGCCGCTCGCGCCCGTGCATGACGGTGATGATGAAGTGGGTTTCGATACCCTCCTGTCACCGTGAGCTGACGGCCGAACCGTGTGCTCGCAAGCTCTTGCAGCACTGACATCCGGGCCAGCAGGCGCGTCGAAGATGGCCATACCGAATAGTCGCCGGTATTCCGTGTTCGGTCTCCCGTCGCTACAAGGTCGTCGCGTGCCAGGACCGTACGCTTGTGCCAGTCCACATACTCCTCTCTGGCCGTATCCATCGCGTCTTGCCGCACCCTGGCCGAGTCTAGGTACGTCTTGCCATTGAAGACGACCGATGCAGTGATCTTGTATCCGAGCGACTTTTTAGCCATTGAACCAGGATGCTCGCTCATTCCTCCCCGTTGATTCCAGCGATTCGAGTCAGCGTTTGACCTTGGAACAAGGAACTGGCTCGCGGGCCCATCGGGCACTGCTCTAGGGGGCTGGGTCAGAACGCTGTCGTCGGGATCATCGACGACGGTCCAGCGGATCTGGGCCTCGAGGGCAGTGGGAACGACTCGCGCGGACAACTTTATGGTGTCTTCGCCATCTTTGACGAGAAACGATCCGTGCGGGTTCAGTCCCTTCGCGAACAGTATTCTGAGTGAAACCTCCTCACCCTTGACGACTACGTACTTCTGATCGAACAGCCCCGGCAGCCGTGGTCCCAGCAGCGCGCCCGCCGAGATCGTCGCTCTTCCGGCCTGTGTCATCACCACGTAGCAGTGCAGCGGCCGCGGCGCTCTGCCGAGGCAGGGCGGAAGTGCCGACGCGACAGACGGTTCGTCGGCGAGCGATGACGGGGCGGTGACGGCCGACATGGCGGCCGATGAATCGACCGACGCGACCGTGGTCAGGGGCGCGTACTCCACGGCGTAGCCGGGCCGCACGTCGGACGGCGCACCGATGATCGTCGTCGTCACCTCGATCGTATCTCCGACCGCGGCGGTATCCTTCGAGACCCCGAGGCGCAGCGAGGGCATCTCGACGCGCAGTGGTGGCGCGTGCATCAGCACGCCGTTCACGTGTCCGTCGACCGACAATGTGCCGTTGCGCGAGAAGCCGGTCACGCAGCTCCGTCCCGTGCAATAGCCCTGCACCGCGCGGCCCACGTCGGGGCGCCACGTCCACCCGGCGTCCGTGATGACGACCGGCGTCGGGTGCCGGCCGATCCGTTCCGGCGTCGGCTGAGCGGCCAGGGTGTATTGCCGGAAAGGGAACGCCTGCAGGACGCCGCCCTGGACGCTGTCTCCGACGATCGACAGCGCGCTCGCAGGGATGTGCGTGACCGTCGCGCCCGAGCTGCCATGGTACGACGCGCACGCGACGTCCGGATAGACGCACGGTGAATCGGAGCTGTAGCCGTACTCGAGATGACCCAGCACCGCGATGGTGTCGCTGAACTCGTTGACGTTCGGCGTTCCGACGAGCGAGCATCCCGCGAACGGCAGGTCGTACCCGCCGCCGTCGTAGAACTGAATCAGGAACGCCTCCCCCTGATGCGAGCATCCATACGCCCACCCGCGACCGGCGAGGCCCAGCGAGCCCGTGCCAGGCGGATATCCGGGGAGCATGGCCATCGTGAGCTGCTGATGCACGCGCATCGCGACGATCGTCGTCATCGGGAAGTACCCGATAGGCGCGCGCGCGCCCTCGAGCGGGATCTGATTCGCGATCGAGAGCTCGACGGCGCCGTCGGTCGTCGGGCTCGCGAGCTCGCTGCGTCGCAGCGAATCCACATCGTTCATGGATGAGCGGGCGGATCGCGCGCTCGTCGGGAGCTCGCTGCAGCTACCGATGGTCAGAACGCCAACGACTGCGCTCGCGAGAAGCACCGGATGCATCGCATGTGATAGGCGTGAGGTCACGTGAATCGCTTCCGAAGTGAAAACGTTCGATGAGAACGATCGTGTCGCGCGACACGCTCAACGGCACTCTATTCGCCTCGATCCAACCGACGAGGCTACGCTACGACGCATCGTGCTACGCTACAAGCGCAATTCGATGCAGATAGCATCATCTTCATTCAACGAAATCGAAGAAGGCACACCGACCGCAGCTCGGTGTGCCTTCCTGGGAAGCCTCGTTCGCCGTGGCTCAGCGATTCACTGTCGCCATTCCACCTTCCGGATACCGCATCCCCGCCGCGACGCCCTTGGGCGCGATCTCGTCGATGCGGCGCATCTCCTCGGGGGTGAGCTTCACGGCGAGCGCGTCGACGTTCTCCTCCAGATACTTCACATGCTTCGTCCCCGGAATCGGGACGATGTCGTCGCCGCGGTGGAGCAGCCACGCGAGCGCGAGCTGCGACGGCGTGCATCCTTTCTGCCGCGCGATCTGCTCGATCAGCGCGACGAGCTCGAGGTTCTTCCTGAAGTTGGCGCCCTGGAAGCGCGGTGAGTTGCGCCGGTAGTCGTCGGCCGGGAGATCGTCGATCGTCTTGAAGCGCCCCGTGAGAAAACCGCGGCCGAGTGGGCTGTAGGGGACAAAGCCGATGCCGAGCTCGCGCGTCGTCGGCAGGATCTCGTCTTCCGGATCGCGGCTCCACAGCGAGTACTCCGTCTGCAACGCCGAGATCGGGTGCACCTTGTGTGCACGACGGATCGTCGCCGCCGCAGCCTCGCTCAGCCCGAGATAGCGAACCTTTCCTGCCTGCACCAGCTCGGCCATCGCGCCGACCGTCTCCTCGATCGGCACGGTATTGTCGACGCGGTGCTGGTAGTAGAGATCGATGTGCTCGGTGCCGAGCCGCTGGAGCGACGCGTCGCACGCCTTGCGCACGTATTCCGGCGAGCCGTTGATGCCGAGGAACTCGCCGCTCTCCGAGCGGACGTTGCCGAACTTGGTGGCGAGAACGACCTGATCGCGCTTGCCCTTGATCGCTCTGCCGACGAGCCGCTCGTTGGTGAACGGGCCGTACATGTCGGCCGTGTCGAGCAGGGTGATCCCGAGCTCGAGCGCGCGATGGATGGTCCGGATGGACTCGTCGTCGTCGCGGCCACCGTAGAAGTCCGACATGCCCATACAGCCGAGGCCAAGGGTGGAGGCGGTGAGACCCCGGCGACCGAGTGTGCGCTGTTGCATATGGCTTCCTCGTTTGAGAGACGCGTTCATATCGACGGAATCATTCATATCGACGGGCTCTTTCATGTCGACGAGCCGCATGTCGACGACCCGCGGTCACCACCCAGCGAGAGCCGACAGGCGCCAGCTCTACCGCACCTTTGGGCCCTGCCCGCTGGGTAGCATCCCGATCACCCGAACAGTCCCTCGACGGATAGGTATCGCTCCCCCGTGTCGTAGCAGAACACGAGCACGGTACTTCCCGGCGGGATGTCCGGCAGCTTCCGTGCAACGGCCGCCAGCGCAGCACCCGACGAGGGGCCGACGAAGATTCCTTCCTCACGCGCCGCGCGGCGCGCGTACTCGAAGCCGTCTTCTTCCGTCACCTGGATGAAGCCGTCCACGACGTCGGGGTGAAAGTTCGCCGGCACGAAACCCGCCCCGATCCCTTGCAGCTTGTGCGGCGTGTGCGTCCCGCCGCTCAGCACGGGGGACTTGGACGGCTCCACGGCGAACGTCTTGAGTGCTCTCATCGTCGTCTTCAGCGTCTCGCTCACGCCGGTGATGTGCCCACCCGTGCCGACGCCGGTGATGAGAAAGTCGATCCCCTCGGGGAAATCGCGCCTGATCTCCTGCGCCGTGGTGCGCCGGTGGATCTCGATGTTCGCGGGGTTCTCGAACTGCTGCGGCATCCACGCGTTCGGCGTGCTCGCGACGATCGCTTCGGCGCGCGCGATGGCACCCTTCATCCCGATCTCACGCGGTGTGAGTTCGAGCTCGGCACCGTATGCGGCGAGAATTCTCCGCCGCTCCACCGACATCGACTCGGGCATGACGAGAATGCAGCGATAACCCTTCACCGCCGCGGCCATGGCGAGCCCGATCCCCGTGTTGCCCGACGTCGGCTCGACGATCACGCCGCCCTTCTTGAGCACGCCGCGCCGCTCGGCATCCTCGATCATCGCCACCCCGATGCGATCTTTGATGCTGCCACCCGGATTGGCGCGCTCGAGCTTCAACCACACGTTCACTTCGGGAGCGATCCCGACGTAAAGTCGGTTGATGCGGACGTGCGGCGTGTTACCGATGGTCTCGAGAATGTTGTTGGCGCGCATGAGTGCCTGAGCTGGGGAGCGAGGTGAGGCGATAGTGTCGCGCGAGCAATGCGTACACGGCCGGCAGCAAGATCGAATCCGGCGATCGCCACAACGGTTCGCTCCACGAAACGAAAGGGGCGACGGCAGGAGTGCCGTCGCCCGTTCGCTCATCTGCTACGCCCGCTTCGCTCAGTGGCAGGTCAGCTTGCCCGTCGCCAGATCCTTCGTGCAGCTCCGCGTCTTGCCGTCGCGCACGTAGGTCACGTCCACCACGTTGGTCCCGTTGTAGGTCACGGTCTCCGTCGTGGTCGACGTGCGGCTCGGTCCGCCCGCACGGCTGACGGTGGTGGTCCACGTCCGCGACGTCGTGCCCGAGAGCGGCCACCGCGACTTGCCCTCGGCGGGCACGACGACATTCGTGGTTTTCGCCTCGAACGTCTCCTTGGAGGTGACGGTTCCCTTCTCACCGGTCCAGGTGGCGATCGACGTCCCGGCCTCGCTGCCGTTCAGCGTGTGCGTCGCAGCACCCTTGCCGAGCCCGGACACCGTGAGGTCGCTTGCCCGGTCGACGTCGACGCTCCCGATGGTCACGTTCTTCCGCACGAGCTTGCGCGTCCCTTTCACGCTGACCTGGGTGTTCATCGCGCGCGTGTCGGCGTTGCGCGCAGACTGTGGCTTCCCTGCCCCGTCGTAGAAGGCGTACGAGCGGGTGTACGTGAGGCCGTCGCGTACGACCGGGGTGCAGATGAAGCGCCCGGTGGTGGCGTCGTAGCTACAGGCCGGTCTGGTGGGGCTGACACTGCCGCTGTAGGTGCTGGCGGGCTCCATCGTGAGCCCAGGAAGGCTTGCCTGGCCCGCGTCCGCGCTCAGCGCCGGATCGGCGGCGGCAGCGGCGTCGGCAAAGAGGGTCGAATCCGCGACGGCAGCGGTCGGGGTAGTGGCTTCGCGACTGCATCCCGTCGCCGCGAGGGCGAGCAGGGCAATGACGCAGACAGCAAACCAGTAATAGCGCTTCTGCATGGGGGCTCCGGGCAGAGTTTGGGGCGTTGGGGCGTTGGACGACCGGCACCATGAGGCGTTAAGGCCGCCGGCGCCGCCCAATGGTGACACGGACCAGGCCTCGTACCCTCTGGAGGGCGCTCGGCGCCGCAGGAAACGGAGGCTTCGAGAGCGCCCGGACTAGCGCATCGCGGCCAGCCCCGCCACGATCTCCTCGACCTCCCGCTGCCCCGTCCTGGGGTTCATGATCGTCACCCGCAACACGCGCCGCCCCTCCAGGTTCGTTGCGGTAATCCATCCGGCACCCGACCGGTTGTAGCGTTCGCGCAGGTCGCGGTTGATCACGTCGAGCTGTTCGTCGGTCAGCGAGGCGTCGCCGACCCAACGAAAGCAGAGGATGTTACACTCGGGCGTGTGCAGCACCTCGAAATCGGAACGTGCCGCGAGCAGCTCATGCATCGCGGTGGCGACATCGCACAGGCGATCGTACAGCGCGCCGAGCCCGCGCGCACCGTAGCGCTGGAGGCTCACCCAGAGCTTGAACACGTCGGCGCGACGTGAGCAGAGGAAGCTGCGCACACCCTGATCCCACGCTCGCTCCCCCTCGACCCCGTGAAAAAGATAGGGCGCGCGCTGCGAGAAGGCGCTCTCGAGATCGCGCTCGTCGCGGACGAGCACGACGCCGGCCGAGAGGGGGAGCAGCATCATCTTGTGCGGGTCCCACGCGATCGAGCGCGCGCGATGCAGCCCTTGCACGCGATGGCGATGGCGCTCGCTCAGCAGCGCCGATGCACCGTGCGCGCCGTCGACGTGCAACCAGATCCCGCGCGCCTCGCACAGCGCGCCGATGGTCTCGAGGTCGTCGAACGAGCCGGTAGCGGTCGATCCGGCGGTGGCGACGACGGCCATCACGCGCTTGCCCTCGCGCGCCAGTCGATCGAGCATCGTCTCGAGGGCTACAGTGTCCATCCGCCAATTGCGCGAGGGCACGACGACGGCGCTACGCATGCCGAGCCCCAGCTCACCCACGGCGCGCGAGACGGCGTAGTGCGCATGCTCGCCGCACACGACCACGGGCGGCTCCGCGCCGACGCCGTTCGTCCACACGTCCGGTATCGTCGCGGACCGTGCAGCGAGGAGCGCCGTGAAGGTGGCTTCCGTACCGCCGCTCGTCATGGTGCCGCCGGCGCCCGGGCCGTAGCCGACGAGGTCGCACAGCCAGCGCACGACCCGGTGCTCGATCGCCGTTCCCGTCGGCGACATCTCGGCCACGGCGAGCGATTGATTCAGCACCGAGATCACCGACTCGGTCCAGATCGCGGCGGGCAGGGGCGCGGACACCTGATGGCCGGCGTAGCGCGGGTGATAGAGCCGATTGGCGTCGGCGAGCACGTCGTCGCGCAGTCGGCGCACGACCTCGGCGATGGGCTTGCCCTCGAGTGGCAGCGGCTCATCGAATCGCGCCGCCAACTCGGCAACGGTGCGCGCGGTGCTCACCGGCCCCTCCCCACTGCGTGTCTCGGCGAGATAGCCCGCGACCAGCTGCGCGAACTGCGTTGCGACGTCGAGCGTCGTGTCGGCTTCGATCTCCGAAAGGATTGGAGCGGTCATGCGAACAACATACTGTCGGGATCTCGACCGGTACGAGCGACCCCGACACTCGTGTCGCGCGCGCGAGATGACGGAGGGCATCCCCAGGCAGCCGACCTACGACTGCCGTAGGACTTATGACCTATGACAGGATCCTGCTCGGCCGGCGCGAGAGCCCGTCCCTTCACCCCGTCAGCTCCAATGTCAGGAGCTTCCTCGTCTCCCCGCTATCTCTCGTCAGATGACACGACATCGTCGCCAGCGTTATCGGCTCGTCGAACCGCTCCGCGAGCAGCGCCTTCAGCGCCTCGGGTGACTGCTCGCGGTAGAGGCTCAGCGTGACGTGCGGAGTGAAGTAGAAGCGCGGTGCGAGGGCACGGAGCCCGCTCGTCTTGATGCGCTCGTGCAGCGTGCGCAACGGGCCATGCGGGTCGAGCGGGAGTTGCACGATCCGCGTCTGCATGAAGCGCGACGGGCGGCCGAAGTGAATCGTGATCGGTGCCGTGTCGGCGGCGATCGGCGCGAGCTTCTCGCGTAGCTCGTCCACGCTCGTGTCGGGGGCGATGGGCCCGATCCCCGACGAGCCGGCGATCGTGACGTGCGGTGGTCCGAGCCGCAGCAGCAGCGGATCGTAGCGCGTCTGCAGCTCCGCGATGCGTGCGCCGACCGGACCGGGGATGTCGGCGATGACGAAGATCCCGCTCTTGACTCGACTCGCCATGCAAGACGAACGGCGTGCTATGGCCGGCCGAGTAGCGCGCCGGGCACGAGCGACCAGCGCAGCGTACGTCCGCCGTCGGGCGACGGAATGACCGCGCCGGTGAGAAAGAGGCGATCGGTGCCGGTGTTGGGATGTGCGTCGTGATAGCGCACGACCTTCAATCCCGCGAAGGTGCCGATGCCGGCGCCGATCAGCACGTCGCTCGCCCAGTGCTGATTGTTGTACATCCGCGATACGCCGGCCGCCGCTGCGCCGCCGTAGAGCAGCGGTCCGATGACCCAGCGATAGTTCGACGCGTTGCGCGAAACCTCGCTCGTGACGGCGGCAGCCGCGGCGAACGCGGACACGGAATGTCCCGACGGAAACGAGCGATACGGGTTACCGCTGGTGAAGCCGCGCAGGAGCTGGTAGCTGTTCGCATTGCGCGGCTCGATGAATGGCCGCTGCCGTCCGATGAATCCCTTGAGCACCGCCGCCGTCGCCTCGCCGATGACCAGCGCTTCCGTCCCGTGCAGCCCGAGCGAGGCGAGCTTGTTGTTCTTCGCGACGCGACCCGTGAGGTACATCGTGGTGCCGATGAGGTACGACCCCGGCGCTGCCGTGGTGCGCACGAACGTCGCGACCCCCTGCAGCGCGCGGTTCGCCTGCGTGGTCGAGTCCTGGAGGCGAGCCGCGTAGTGCTCGTCGAGCGGGTGCACGGCCCGCGCGGCGACGACGAACGTGCTCGCGAGGACGGCGTCGCGATACGTGAACAGCGGCGTGTCCGACTGCGCACGTGCGCCACCCGAGGGAATGCCGCACAGCGGAAGGAGCAGGGCAAGGAGGTGCCGCACGTCAGCCCCGCGTGACTTTTCGATTGCGCATCGTGATCTCCTGCGAGTGCTCGAGATCGTCGAGGAACATCGCCTCCGCTTTCGCACCGAGCGTCGGATCCTCGATCACTACGTCGAGCTCGAAGTTGATGGCGACACCGAGGGGATTGAAGTCGGTCGAGCCGACACGGACCCAGCGGCCGTCGACGACGCTCGTCTTGGCGTGCATCATCGTGCCCTTCCATTCCCAGATGCGCACGCCATTGGTGAGCAGGCGGCGATAGTAGCGCCGCGTGATGAGCGTGACCCACGGATGATCGTTGCGGCTCGGCACGAGGATGCGGACGTCGACGCCATCGCGCGCCGCGCCGGTGAGCGCCTCGACCTCCGACCAGCTCGGCGCGAAGTACGCCGTGGCGATCCAGATCGAGCGCTCCGCCGAGATGGCCTGCATCTGGAGCGCGCGGGCGATGCGGAGGCGGAGCGGTTCCCCCTCGACGATGCCGACGAGCGCCGGCGCGGCCGTGGCCGGATCGAGGTGCGCGCCCCGCGCGGCGCGGCGCGTGAGCCGATGCGAGCCGCGCCGCTCGCGTTTGTGGGCGCGCTCCCACATCGTGTCGAACGCCTGCTGCATGTCGTGCGCCGCCGGCCCCTCGATGCGCACCGCCGTGTCGCGCCAGTGGCCCTTGTGGCGCTTCGTCTTGCCGACCCACTCGTTGCCGACGCCCACGCCGCCGGTGATACCGATCGACGAATCGACGACGAGCAGCTTTCGGTGATCGCGTGGAATGAGGCCGAGCCACTTGCGGAACCCCGGCGCATTGAACACACGGTGCTCGACCCCTCCTTTCCGCAGGGTGGAGAGGAAGCCGCTCTTGATGCCGCGCATGCCGATCCAGTCGGTGAGCAGGCGGACATGGACGCCGCGCACGGCGGCGCGCAGGAGCGCATCCCCCACACGCTGGCCGACGTCGTCCGAGCGGAAGATGTACGCCTCGAGCACGATCGTCTCGCGCGCCCCGTCGATGGCGGCGATCATCGCGTCGAATGTTGCCGGGCCGTCGTGCAGCAAGGCAACGTCGTTGCCACTGGAGACGTCGGCGGCCGCGATGCGCCAGAGCCCGCGGGCAAACGCCGGCCCGCCGGCCACGGCCTCCCCGGCGCGTCGCTCGACGAGCGGGTGGCGCGGCGGGGGAACGGCGGACTCCGCCGCGGAAGCCTCGGCGGCGTGGGTGTGACCAGAGCTCATGTGGCGCGACACGTATGAACGTTACGTGCCGCTGCGCCGCTCCGCATCTCCGACGTCGTGCTCGAGCGGGGCGAAATCGAACGCCCGCTGACGCACGGGGCGCCCGAGAGTACGCCATACGGGGTCGGTTCGCGTGCTGCCCGCGAGCGTGCCGGTGACGAACGTCACGCGGGCCTTGAACACTCGCTGCCACGCGGCATTATACGCGGATGCTCAACATCGACCTCACCGGACGCCGTGCCCTCGTCGCCGGCGTCGCCGACGACGGCGGCTTCGGCTTCGCCATCGCGAAGGCACTCGCCGAAGCGGGTGCCAAGGTGAGCGTGGGGACGTGGCCTCCTGCGCTCAACATCTTTCTCAGCCTCCTCGAGCGCGGCAAGATGGACGCGTCGCGCCGTCTCTCCAACGGTACGCTGCTCGAGTTCGAGAAGATCTATCCGCTCGACGCGGTGTTCGACACGTACGACCAGATGCCGGAGGAGCTCCGCACGAGCAAGCGCTACAAGGACGTCGGCGACTGCTCGATCGATGGGTTGGCGAAGCGCATCGCCGCCGATTTCGGCGAGCAGCCGCTGGACATCGTGGTGCACTCGCTGGCGAATGGTCCCGAGGTGAAGAAGCCGCTGCTCGAGACGAGTCGCAGCGGCTACCTCGCAGCGGTCAGCGCGAGTGCCTACTCGCTCGTCTCGATGATCGCACGCCTCGGGCCGCTGATGAGGCGCGGCGGCGCGTTCGCGTCATTGACGTACATGGCGAGCGAGCGCGTGATCCCCGGGTACGGTGGCGGGATGTCGAGCGCGAAGGCGGCACTGGAGAGCGACACGCGCACGCTCGCCTTCGAGGCGGGACGGAAGTGGGGGGTCCGTGTGAACGCCGTGTCCGCCGGCCCCTATGCCTCGCGCGCGGCGAGCGCGATCGGCATCATCGAGAAGATGGTGGACTACGCCAGCAAGAACGCGCCGATCACCGATCATCTCCAGGCAGAAGAGGTCGGCACAGCCACCGCCTTCCTCTGCTCCCCGCTCGCGACCGGCATCACGGGGACGACGCTGTACGTGGACAAGGGGTATCACGCGATGGGGATGGCGGTACAGGATGCATAGCGTTCGGCGAATGGTACCCGCAGCTGTCAGGGCTCAGCCAGCCCTTGAGCCCTGACAAGCTGCTGCACTTAGCCCTGGCCGTCCACATCATCGTCCATCACGATCTCCGGCTTCGTCGAGGGCAGCTCGACCGCCCGGGGCACGATCTCCGGTTGACCCGCCGACTTCAGCACGTTGTTGATCGGCGGGAGTGAAGTGTCGAGGGCTTTCTTCATTCGCGCGAGCTGCACGTCGAGCTGTGCCGAAAGATCCTTGAACACCGCCACCGTCTGGTCCGTCGGACGTGCCTCGGTGCTGCCAGCCACGCCGGCCAGCGCGGCGATCTTGTTGTTGAGGCGAATCGGGTAGTTCAGTGGATCCTGACTGCTACGGTTCTTCGTCTGATACACCGAGTCCTCCACGCTCCCGAGCTCCGTGCGCAGCGCCTCGGCCAGGGCGCGGAACTGGGTGAGCGCCGAGCCGGTCAGCTTCTTCTCGCGATCGGCGAGCTGGGCGTGCACGTAACGGATCGTCTTCACAGCGTCGTTTGCCTGCGACGTGCGATCCCGGACCTGCATGAGGAAGGCGAACTGTGCGGCCAGATCCGCCGCCGTCGTCGTGGTGCGCGGATCCTTCTTCAGCGCGAACGACTCGCTGCCGACCGGCGCGCCGTCCACGATCATGCGCACCGTGTACCTGCCCGGCGGCACCATCGGGCCCTGCGTGCCGGCCGCCCACATGATGAGGCCGTCGAATGTCGAGGCGTCGGGATAACGCATGTTCCACGGGAACGCGTTGATCCCCGCCTTGTTCGGCACGCGCGGCGGTGGCTGGCGACGCCCTGGTCCTTCCTCTTCCTCACCGCCACCCTGTGCGCCCGGCGCGTCAGTGGTGCGGCGCACCATCCGCTCGGCGCTGTCGACGGGAATTCCCGCTGCACGCAGCGAGTCGATCCGTGAGCGCGTGCGGGCCGCGCGTGCAAGTGAATCCGCCGCGACCGCTGAATCCTGCAGGCTCGTGTATGAGCGCACGAGCTTCCCACTCGCATCGAGGAATTCGAGTTTCACCTCGCGCGCCGGCTTCGTCAGCCAGAAGTACACGACCGGCCCACCCGACGGGCTCGCGGCCACGGGATGGATGGGCGGCCCTGCCTGCGGGTTCGCCGCGGCGGCGGCGCCACCGAAGCGTCCGCCGGCAAAGCTCACGCGGTAGGCGTCGCGCGGCTTGAACAGGTGCGCGCGCTCCTCCGTCACCGCCGACGTGAGCTGACGCAGTGGCGACAGGTCGTCGATCACCCAGAAGCTGCGGCCATGGGTGGCGGCGATGAGGTCGCCCTCCTTCACCGCCAGGTCGTGCACCGGCACCGGCGGCAGATTGTTCTGCAGCCGCTGCCAGCTCGCGCCGTCGTTCGGCGAGAACCAGACGCCCCGCTCGGTGCCGACGTAGAGCAGCCCCGGCTTCTCGTCGTCCTCACGAATCGCACGCGTGAACTCCGTCGGTGCGATCCCGTTGTCGATGCGAGACCACGTCTGCCCGTAGTCGGTGGTCTTCCAGAGGTACGGCTTCATGTCGTCGAGCTGGAAGCGATTCCCCGCGACGTACGCCGTGCCCGCCGAGAAATGACTCGGCTCGATCAGCGATACGCGCGTGAACGGCGCCATGTCACTCGGCGTGACGTTCCGCCACGTCGTCCCATCGTCGCGCGAGACGTGCACCAACCCGTCGTCGCTCCCCGCCCACAGCACGCCGCGCTGCTTCGGCGACTCGGCGAACGCGAAGATCACCGCGTAGTACTCGACCGACGTCTGATCTTTCGTGATCGGACCGCCCGAGGCGCCGAGCGTCTTCGGATCGTGGCGCGTGAGATCCGGCGAGATCACCTGCCAGCTCTGTCCCTCGTTCGTCGTGCGATGCACGTACTGCGACGTCGCGTACAGCACGTTCGAGTTGTGCGGCGACACGACGATCGGGTAAGTCCACTGGAAGCGATACCTGAGATCGCCCGCCGAGTGACCCATCGGATTGTCGGGCCACGGGTTGATATTGCGCGACAGCCCCGTACGCATGTCCTTCCGCGTGAGGTACGCGCCGTAGCTGCCTGCGTACACGATGTCGGGGTTGTCCGCGCGCGCGGCGATGTAGCCCGATTCACCGCCACCCGCCTCCTTCCAGTCGCTGATGTCGATGCCGCCCGCCTTGCGGCTCGGGCCGCACAGCGTGCTGTTGTCCTGCTGCGCGCCGCAGACGTGGTACGGGAAGTGATTCGTCGTGATGACGTGATAGAACTGCGCCGTGGCGTAGTCCTGGTCGCTCCAGGTACGGCCGCCGTCCGACGATACGCTCGCGCCGCCGTCGTCACCTTCGATCATGCGGCGGTTGTCGTTGGGCGCGATCCAGAAGTCGTGCGAGTCGCCGTGTGGAATGCCGCGCACGGGGCGGAAGGCCTTTCCCCCGTCCGTGGACTTCTGGAAGCTGACGTTGTTGACGTAGACGATGTTGGGGTCCTTCGTGTCGGCGTGGATCTTGGTGTAGTACCAGGCGCGCTGGCGGAGCGCGCGATCGCCGTTCGTGCGCGTCCACGTGTCGCCGCCGTCGTCGGAGCGGAACACGCCCCCCGAATCGGCCTCGATGATCGCGAACACCCGGCTGGGGTTCACCGGTGACACGTCGATGCCGATGTTGCCGAGGATCCCCGCCGGCAGACCAGCGTTGCGGCTGATGTCGCGCCACGTGTCGCCGCCGTCGGTGCTCTTGAAGATCCCACTGCCGTTGCCGCCGGAGACGAGCATCCACGGCGTGCGGCCCGCCTGCCAGAACGCCGCGTAGAGCACGTTCGGGTTGGACGGGTCGATCACCAGATCACTCGCGCCGGTGGAGTCGTTGCGAAACAGGATCTTCTGCCAGTTCCTGCCGCCGTCGCGCGAGCGGTAGATGCCGCGGTCAGGGGTCGGCGCCCATACGTTGCCCTCGGCGGCCAGGTACACGACGTCGGGATTCGTGGGATGGACGCGCACGCGCGAGATCTGACGCGTCGCCTGGAGACCGAGCGACGTCCACGTCTTCCCGCCATCGGTGGACTTCCACACGCCGTCGCCATGCGAGACGTTGCCGCGGATCGGGTACTCGCCGCCGCCGACGTACACGATGTCGGGATTCGACGGCGCAACGGCGATCGCGCCGATCGTGCCGCCGAAGTACTTGTCCGTCACCGGTGCCCAGGATTGCCCGCCGTCGAGCGACTTGAAGACGCCGCCCCCCGTGGTGCCCATGTAGTACTCGTTCGGGCGTGCTGCCGAGCCGGCGACGGCGACGCTGCGTCCGCCGCGATGGGGGCCAAGCTCGCGCCACTTGATCGAGCCGACGGCGGCGGTGTCGAGCAGCGCACGCATGCGCGGCTCGTTCAGGGGAATGCTCGGCCGGGTGTCGTTCGGTTGTGAGGGCGAGATCGGACGCTGCGCACGTCCAACGGCGGGAACCAAGAGCACGGCGCTCACGAGGGCGCCGCGCAGGAACGGGCGGATCACTTTCACGTCCTCCGACGGCTGGGGTTGGTCAGCCTGTCGAAGTAGCGCGCCACGCAGCCCGCTCGCAAGTATCTCCGCCCCGAAAACCGGTGCGAAAACGCGGCGGCCTCCCATTGCCCGGGGGCCGGGGCCGGGGGCCGGGGGCCGCACGCGAGATTCAGCCGGCGATCACGGAAGCCGCGGCGTGGTCATAGCCGCCGATGAGGCGGGCACGCACGTCAGCCGGGCTCTCGGCGGCCCGTGCCGCGACCTCCTCGAAGGACGCGACGGCGCGCGCCGTTACCCCGCCACGCTCGTAGCGGATCCCCTCGGCGAGAATGGAGGCGATGTCATCGGGGAGAGGGGAGCGGGCGGAGGTCATCGACGGATGATGATCGGTTGCGTCTAAGGACTCTGCCGGAGACCGGGGGGCAACGGGCTCGCCCACCTCTTGCCACTCTCCGCCGCATGACCGTGTCTTACGAGCTCGCGCGCTGTGCCGTTTGCGGCTCCGCCAACGCGCGGGAGCTGGCGTCGGCGGAGGAGATGCACGCCGAGGTGGAGACACTGTGGGCATTTCATACCCGGCGCCTGCACCCGAACATCCCGCCGAGCCACCTCATGGACCGCGTTGCCTTCTCGCAGCACGCGCCGTTGCGCGTGGTGCAGTGCGTCGAGTGCGGGCTCGTGTACCGCAATCCGGTGGAGCGCGCACGGGAGCTGGTCGCAGCGTACGAGGAGGAGAGCCCGACGACCGCCCGCATGCGTGCGCTGCACGAGACGCAGCGGACGTCGTATGCCGCGCAGGCAGCTCGGTTGACGCGCGTGTTCGGTCGCAGGGGCTCGGGCATCGAGGTAGGGAGCTACGTCGGCGCCTTTCTTGCCGCGACGCGCGATGCGGGCTGGCAATTCTCCGGCGTCGACGTGAGCGCCTGCGCCAATGAGTTCACCCGCTCGCTCGGCTTTCAGGTGCACGACGGGTCGATCGAGTCGGTGGAGCCGGCACGGCGCGTCGACGTGGTGGCGATCTGGAATTGTCTCGATCAGCTCGCGGATCCGGCGTCGACCATTCGCGCTGCCCGCGCGCATCTCACGCCTGGAGGCATGCTCGCCCTGCGTGTGCCGAATGGGGCCTGCTGGGCGACGATGCGCGGGTGGTTGCGGACGCCGCTCGCACCGGTGGCTCGTGAGTGGCTCGCCCTGAACAACCTGCTCGGCTTCCCGTATCGCCATGGCTTCACGCCGGGCTCGATATCGCGTCTCGTGGAACGGCTTGGCTTCCGTGTCGAGCGAATCGTCGGCGACGTCCTCGTTCCGCTCGCCGACCGCTGGACGCGGCGGTGGGCGGCGGTGGAGGAGCGAGTGCTCAAGAGCGCGATGACCCTCGTTGCGCGCGCCGCGCGGGGGGAGAGAGCGGGCGCGCCATGGCTCGAGATCTATGCGCGACGTGATGGGCCGTGAGCGGCGAGTGTCGACGTACGACTCTCGGCTACGAGCTGTTCCGCTACCCAGTCCGCCGCCTTCTCGATCGCGCTCTGCGGCGGCCAGTGGCCACCATCGTACCACGTCAGTGTCTTCGGCTCCGATGCTGCGTCGAACAGTCGCTGCGCTTGTGCGGGGCGCGTGGTGGTGTCGCGACGACCGTTGACGAGCAGGAGCGGGCGGCCGCGGAGTTGCCGTGCGGCGCGCAGCGGATTCACGAGTCCGCGCACGAGCGCCGCGTACGGCGTCTGATCCGGGAGATCGCCCGCAGCGGCGAGCGCGACGACGCGCAGACGCTCCTCTTCGGCTGCGGTCATGAGCGCGAGAAAGCCACCGAGCGAGTAGCCGACGACGGCGACGCGCGTCGCATCGACGCCGGGTTGCTCCGAGAGCCACGACACGGCAGCGCGCGACTCGGCAACTGCTCGTCGCCACGCGCCCACGAGCGCGAGCGGATTCCGTGCGATGGCACTCGCATCCCCGTCGCGCTCGCCATGAAGAGGAAGGTCGAGCGCCAGCGATGCAACGCCGCGCGCGTGCAGTGCGCGCCCCACCGATTGTGCCATGCGTTCCTTCGCCGACGAGAAGCCGTGCAGCAGCAGTGCCGCCGGTGCGGGCCGGTTGCTCGACGGCGGGAGCCACACGGCGGGCACTCGTTCGCCACCACTCGTCACGTGCACGATACGCTGCCGCGGAGGCATACTGTGGTGAAGCGCAAGAAATTCGCCGACACCGGAAGTCGCGGTTTCGCCTGCAGCCCCCGCCTGTAGCTTTCACGGAATGCCGAGCCCGTTTCCCAGATGACCCCGACCCGCTGGCTCGTCACGGCGCTCTCCTTTGCCGTGACGATCGGAGTGTCCGTTTACATGATCGCCGGCTGGTCGCAGCATGGGACCTCGCTCGCGCTGCCGCCACAGGCGCATCTGCTGGCGCTGCTCGCGGTGGCGGTGGAAGTGCTCACGCGAGCGCTCAAGATTCGCTGGAGCGCACGGGCGGCCGGCATTCGCATCTCGCTCGGCACGGCGCTGCGCACGTGTCTCGGGGGTGACTTCGGCGCGGCCATCACGCCGGCGCGCAGTGGCGCCGAGCCGGCGCGTTTCCTGGTTCTCGCGGAAAGCGGATTGAACGCGTCGAGCGTGCTCGTCATCCTGTACGCCGAACTGTTTCTCGAGGTGTTCTCGCTCGCGGCCGTCGTGCTCGCGGTGGCGATTGTCTTCCGGCACGCCGGTGCCGTCGTGACGGCGCTCGTCGGCATCGTGGGCACCTATGCGGCGGTGATTCTCGGCATCGGTGTGATGGCGCTGTTTCTCCTGCGGCGCAACGCCGGAGGGCCGCCGCCGCGGTGGGCGCGCCGTCTGCGGCTCGACGCGGGGCGGTGGCGCACCGTTCAGCGTGCGCTGCGGAAGCTGCGCGCGACGATCGAGTCGGTGGAGCGCGTGAATCGCCGACCGGCGATCGCCGCGTTTCTCGCGTCAGTCGTGCACGTGGCAATTCGTCTCGCCGTCCTGCCGGCGCTCGTGCTCACCAGTGCGCCGTCCGCACCGATTGCGCCGCTCGCACTCTGGCCACTCGGTTTTCTCTACGGCGCGGCGGTCGTGCCGGCACCGGGCGGCGGCGGCGCGGTGGAGGTCGCGTTCCGCGCCGCACTCGGTGATGCAATCCCGGGCCGGCTGTTCGCCGCCGCCTTGGTGTGGTGGCGGTTCTACACGTTCTACATCTACATCCTCCTCGGCGTCGTTGCGGCGGGCAGCACGGTCATGCGCGCCGTGCGCAAGACGGAGGACTACGAAGCGGAAGTCGAATCGGGCACGGTGGCCGAGGCGGCGTAATACGCGCTTTCCAATACACGGGCACCGCGCGTGCACTGCGCGACCGCCATGGCCCCTCCACGCGCGCTCATCGGCATCAGCGGCTACGACTACAAGGGCTGGCGTGGCCGTTTCTACCCCGATGATCTCCCCGTCCGGCGCTGGCTCGAGTATGCGAGCCGACGGTTCAACAGCATCGAGCTGAACGGGACGTTCTACAGCCTCAAATCGCCCGCCGCGTTCGAGCGCTGGATCGAGGATGTGCCGCGCGACTTCATCTTCGCCATCAAGGGTGGCCGCTTCATCACGCACAATCTCAAGCTGCGGAACGCCGAGGCGTCGCTCGGCAATTTCTTCGCGAGCGGCGTGCTGGCGCTGGGACGCATGACCGGCCCCTTTCTCTGGCAGCTTCCCGCCACCTATCGGTTCGATGCCGAGCGCGTCGACGCATTTCTCCGACTGCTGCCGCGCAGCTCGCGCGAGGGGGAAGACGTGGCGCGACAGCACGACCATCGCTTACGTCGCGGCGCGTTGCTCGAAGCGTCGGCGCGTGTGCGATACCGCCACGCGTTCGAGGTGCGTCATCCGAGCTATTTCCACGACGAGTTCTATGCGCTGCTGCGCGAGCACCGGATCGCGTTCGTCGTCGCCGATACGGCGGGGAAATTCCCCTCCGCCGAGGAGGTCACGGCCGATTTCGTGTACGTGCGACTCCACGGCTCACGTCAGCTCTACGCGAGTGGCTACACGGACGAGGAGCTCGACGAGTGGGCGCGCCGGATCGCACGGTGGCGCCGCACCAGGCGCGATGTGTACGTCTACTTCGACAACGACGCCCAGGTCCACGCGCCGTTCGATGCCATGCGGTTATCGGAGCGCGTTGGAGGGGTCCGCCGGCGGTCGTAGGTCGACTACTGGATGCCGACGCCGGTCCGGCCGGCGTTGCATCCCCGGTCATGTCACCTTCACCGGACGGGCGTGTTCCGGCACTCGCGGACAGGTTCCACGTGCGCTACTCGCTCCTCACAGCAGCGACGTCGCCTCCTCGGGAATTCCGCTTGCCGCCGGTACGCCGGTCGGGAAATACGCGTTGTGCACGTACTGGCGGACCATGCGCTGCGTGTTGAAGAAGCTCCCGTTCAGCGCAATGGCCGAACGCATCACCTCGGCGTACGCGAACGGCAGTCCGTAGAAGAGCGGCAGGATGACGCGCTCGAGCTTGATGTACAGATCCACCGCGTCGCGCGCCGGGTCGGCCTCGAGCTCGGGGCCACCGATCGACCAGCCCGTCACCCCCTCGACATGTCCCTCCACCCACCAGCCGTCGAGCACGCTGAACGAAGGCACGCCGTTGAGTGCCGCCTTCATGCCGCTCGTTCCCGACGCCTCGAGCGGCTTCATGGGATTGTTGAGCCAGAGATCGACGCCGGCCACCATCTTCGCTGCGAGCGCCATCTCGTAGTTCTCGAGGTACACGATCTTCACGAGATCGCCGAGCCGCTCACGCGCACTGAAGATGCGGCGGATGAGCTCCTTGCCACCGCTGTCGTGCGGATGTGCCTTGCCCCCGAAGACGATCTGCAGCCGGCCCACGCTGCGCGCGATCTTGGTCAGGCGATCGATGTCGGAGAAGATCAGGTCAGCGCGCTTGTAGGGCGTTGCGCGGCGCGCGAAGCCGATCGTCATCACCGATGGATCGAGCTCGTCACCCGTCCGGCGCGCGATCTCCTCGAGCAGCGCGGCCTTGCTCGCCGCGTGTGCCTCACGGATCTCCTCGAGCGGGACACTGACGGCGTATCGCAGATACAGGTTGTCGCGACGCCACTCCGGCATGCGGCGATCGAACAGCTCCGCGAAGGCCGGTCCCGTCCAGGTCGCGGCGTGCACGCCGTTCGTGATCGAGTTGATCGGGTACCCGGGGAACATGCCGCGCGACACCTCGCCGTGCCGCATCGCCACGCCGTTCACGAAGCGCGTGAGATGCAGGGCGAGGTACGTCATGTTCAGCATCCCCTCGTGGATCCCGCCACAGCTCTCCAGCAGCGCGACGCGCTCGTCGCCCAGCACTCTGCGCACGAGATCGAGCGGAAACTTGTCGTGTCCCGCCGGCACCGGCGTGTGCGTGGTGAAGATGCAGCGCGATCGTACCGCCTCGAAGTCGGACTCTTCCAGCTCGAATGCGGGCCGCCCATCGAGCTCCTTCTCGAGAAGCTGCAACGTGAGCAGCGCGGAGTGTCCCTCGTTCAAGTGGTAGATCGTGCCGTTCTGGTAGCCCAGGTTCTGGAGGAGCGCGGCGCCACCCATGCCGAGGACGATCTCCTGGCAGAGACGGTAGTGCTCATCGCCACCGTAGAGCGTGTCGGTGAGCGTACGATCCCACTCGCTGTTCTCGGGCAGGTTGGTGTCGAGCAGGTAGACCGGTACCTCGTGTCCGCGAATGCCGTGGACCACGTACTTCCACGCGGCGACGTGCACGTCGCGCTCTTCGAGGGTGACGGTGGCACGAGCCATCACAGGCTCGAGCACCTTTGCCGGCTGCCACTTGACCGGCGCTTCGGTCTGTTGGCCGCTCGCGTCGAGGTGTTGCTCGAAGTAGCCCTTGCGGTGCAGGAGGGTGACGGCGACCTCGGGCACGCCGAGGTCGGCGGCGGAGCGCAGCGTATCGCCGGCGAGCACACCCAGCCCACCGCTGTACGTGGGGATCGCCTGCTCGAGGCAGATCTCCATCGAAAAATATGCGACGCTGGAACGCGTCGGAGCGAACGTCATGACAATGCCTCGGGGATGGTGCGCAAAAGGGAATCAGCGCCCGCATCGCGGTGATACCCGCGAACGCGCGCCGGCTCCCCGTATGAGATCCTCAGAGTATTCTATGCCAGCGACGCCGTGATTCAACGGACGCAACCGAGCTGTCCTGTTCCTGGTCCGGGCACGGCCGCCGATCAGCGGGGCGCGAGCACTACCATCGGAAGTATCGCCATCACCTCTGCGAGCGTGAGCGCGCTCGTCCGTGATTGAACGACCTGCCCGCCCAACTCGCAACGCCAGGCGCGATCAGGAAGGGGCAGATCGAGATGTACCGTTGTGTCCTCCCAGGCGGCCCCGACGGGAGCCGCGTCACCAAAGACCGAGGTGAGTCGCGGCACCACGACGATGCGGGCGTCGTCACCCAGCCGGCGCACGAAGCCGGTCGCATGCTCGGCAAGGGCGCCGCTGAATGATAATGGCTCGTAGCTTCCACGGGACATGATGGCGACATGTTCGCGCCGCATACGCAACAGTCGAGCGGTCATGTAGAGCTTGAGGCTGTCATCCTCCGGGCGCACGCACCATTCGGCGAGCTGCTGGGGATCGATCTCCACGCCGGGTTGGAGGGCGTGGTGGATGGCGCCGAGGGCGTGGTCGCGCTGCGCCCAGTCCACCGGGCGGCGGTTGTCGGGATCGACGAGCGCGCGGAACCAGAGCTCATCGCCTCGATAGAGATCCGGGACGCCAGGCGCGGTGAGGTGGACGACGAGTCGCGCCAGCGCGTTCCATCGCCCGAGCGGTGCGAGCGTGGACACAAATTGCTCGACGTCGTGCAGAAAGCGCGCGTTCGTGGAGCGGTCGAGCATCGCGGCGATGAATCGTTCCAGCGCGCGCTCGTACTCGACGTCGGGATCGGTCCAGCTGGTGCTGACCTTCGCCTCGCGCACCGCTTTGCGGATGTATGCGGTCAGCCGCGCGCGCAGCTCGGCGAGCCAGCGGTCGTCGTCCGTCGCGCGCACGCCGACGCCGACGGGCCACAGACCGACGAGGGCTTGATAGATGAAGTTGTCCGTCGTGCGTGACGGCGCGAGGCGCCCGCGCACGAGCGTACGCAGCGTGGCATGATGGCGGCGCCAGCGGTGCAGCCGGCGCTCCCACGCCTCGGGTTGCTCGCTCAGCGCGTCGAGCCGCGCGCGCACGTCGGCGCTGCGCTTGGTGTCATGCGTGTTCGTCGTGTTGAGCGATCGCGGATGCCGCGTCGCGCGCTCGGAGAGACGCTCGTGCAGGCGCTGCACCGCCCCAGCCACCGGCACTCCCGGATCGGCACCCACCTCGTTGCGCGATGCCAGTGGTGCATAGACGTAGAGCGCCGTGTCCTCCACCCCCTTCGCTGCTGCGGGACCGGTAAGCTGCTGCCAACGCAGAACGAAGGTCAGTCGCGCGCGCGCCAGCGCCGGTGCCGCATCGCGCCACGGACCCAGCAGCGTGCGCTCGAGCGCGTCAGTCGCCGCGGCGTCGGCGCGCCCGCGCGCGCGGACTTCGGCAAAGGCCTGCTCGAGCACGGCGCGGTCTGCACCGCAGGGCTCGGGATGCTCGCCGTCGATGTACGTGCGATAGACGGGAAGCACGGCGACCAGCTCGACGATCGCGCCTGCATAGGCGGCGATCGGCAACGCGGGCCATCGCGCCGCGCGCGCCAGGGCGGCGAGCATCGGTGCGACGCGGCGCACGTCGGCGTTGAGCGCGCTGCGCAGCACACGTCGCTTGGATTCCACCGCCACCGCATGAAAGCCCGCCGCGCCGACCCCCCTCCCCCTCCCCTTCCGATAGCGCGCCTCGAGCGCCGCATAGCCCGCCGGGTCGATCAAGACGTCCTCGAGGGCAGTCATGATCTCATAGCCCGTCGTGCCCTCGACGGGCCAGTGGACGGGGAGCGATTCCGTGGGGGCGAGAATCTTCTCGACGACGATCGGAACGCGCGGGCCGTCGGGACCTGGTGAGCGCCGCGCGTCGACCGCGGCACGGAGGCGCGCCAGGTAGCGGCGCGGCTCGAGCAGCCCGTCGATGTGATCGACGCGCAGTCCATCGATCAATCCGTCCGCGATGAGCTGGAGCACCTTCGCGTGCGTCGCCTCGAACACATCCGGCTGCTCAACGCGCAGACAGATCAGATCGTTGATGTCGAAGAACCGGCGGTAGTTGAGATCGCGTTGTGCCGCTCGCCAGAAGGCGAGCTCGTAGTGCTGACGAGAGAGGAGGTCGCGCAGGCGCGCATGCCCCCGCTCGCCCATCGTCCAGTCGCGCACGACCTCGCGTGCCGACGGATCGCGCATCGCAAGCTCGAGCTCCGGCGGCAGCGTCGTCGGATCGACGGGAAAGCGCTGGTCGAAATAGCCGACGCGGACTCCGAGGTCGCTGACGTCGAGCGACAGCTCGCCGCGCTCGAGAACTTGCTCGAGCGGCTCGCCGAGGACGGGGAGCAGGATCTTGCCGGCGAGCCGGCGGGTCGGTGCGCGCCACTCGACGTCGAACCAGTCGGCGTAACGTGACTGCCGTCCGCGCTCGAGCACGTCGGTCCAATAGGGATTGTCGGGACCCGTCCCCATGTGATTGGGGACGATGTCGAGCACGATGCCCATCCCGTGCGCATGGACTTCCCGAGCGAGCGCCATGAGCGCCTCGTCGCCCCCGAGCTCGGTATTCACATGCGTCGGGTCGGCGACGTCATAGCCATGCGTGCTCCCGTGCCGTGCCGCGAGGACGGGCGACAGATACAGGTGCGAGACGCCCAGCCGATGCAGGTACGGGACGCGTGCTCTCGCGTCGTGCAGCGTGAACTCGGCGTTGAGCTGAAGGCGGTAGGTCGCAGTGAGCGGACGGAGCTCACTCGCCCGCCGCGGCGCGCTGACCTTGACTCGTTCGTCGGTGGGCATTCACCCGGGGGCGGGGCAACATCCAGGCCCAACGATAGCTGCCCGTGAACCGTTCACCGTGAAGCGGTGAAGCCGTGAATCGGTTTCACGGCTCCACGGTCAGCGGTCACTTCGCCGCGGCGGCCGACACGCTCAGATGCCCGAGCACCGACTGCACCGCGAGAAATTGCGGCGGCGCATTCATGAGAAACGCCGCGGAGGCGTGGCTCACGAACTCGTTGTAGCTCCCGATCGCGGGGGCCAGCCGTGATGGGTGCGACTCCAGGCCGGCGAGACTGGCCATGAGCGCCGGCAGCACGGCGGCCGCACCGCTCCCCGCGGCGGCGAGCGTCGTGGACAGCGCCGTGGCCGGAGGCGAGGTGGGAGAGCCGTCGGTGATCACCGCCAGCACCTGCGCCTGCGCCTGCGGCGAGATCGACACGCCCGACAATGTTGACAAGGAGCCCAGTGTGAGCGCACCAACCACGCGCGCCGTCGCGGCTACCACGGCCGACTGCACGGCTGGAGAGGCCAGCGCCGGGGTCGTTCCGGTCGACACGGGTTGCGTGAACGCTCCTCCGGCGACGTCACCACCGGTGACGTTCGGCCCGGTCACGTCGGAGGCGTTGTTGTTCGGGTTCGTCTGCGCCATGGCCGGTGTCGCGGCAACGAGCGCCGACGCGAGCGCCACGGCGAGCAGATGAATGGGCGAGCGCTGTCTGCACATGAGCGTCACCGGTTGGGAGCGAGCAGGTCGCGAATCTGCGCGAAGCGGAATCCGAGACCGACGCCGAGGGTGAAGCGGGCACCGTCACCCGCAGAGCGCGTCACGTCGGCGAAGCCCGGGGTAACGATGAGTGGGACGGACGCGAGCGGGACCACCGATAGGGCGAGCGTCAGATCCTGGCCGGTCCAGTCGGCGATCGCCGACATCGGCTCGAACATGCGCACACCGACGCTCGCGAAGCCGTTGACGGCGTGGCGTCCCTCGGCGATCGCACGCTCGCGCTGGAAGCGTCCGCCGCCGAGTCCCGCGGAGATGGTCACGCTGCTGAATGGATCGCCCGCCTGCTCGCGCGTTTTGAGCACGGATGTGGCGACACCGTAGAGGCTCGAGCCGCCGTCAGTGCCGTCGGTGCGGAGTGCGTCCTCCCAGCCCACGGCGACGCCCACGTTGCCGAGGAATACACGGTGGACCTTGAAGCTCACGGCGGAATGCTTCCCAAGACCGGAGCGCACGGTGGAGAAGGACGTCATTGCCACCTCGAATCCGATCAGGTCTCGCGCGTTACCGAGCCCAAACCCGGCGACGACGCTGCCGTCCGGAACGCCGGCCACGTAACGGGCGCGCTGCTGATAGCCGGCGCCGGCGAAGCCGTCTCCCCAGTTTGCGCCGAAGCCCGTCGGGGAGCCCGAGCTGCTTCCCGGTGCAGCGCGCGAGGCGGTCGCCGCAATCTCGATCGTCGGGGGAAGTGGTAAGAGATACGCTCTGCGCAGACTGTCGAGGTTCTGCGCCATGGCGCTGCGCTGCGTCGCGAATGCGGCGAATGCCGCGACGGCGGCGCACGCGAGCCGCCGCGCGATTGCCGTTCTGCCGTCCATAAGGACCTCCCAATACGGCTGATATGCGCCGGACGGGAGCGGGGGGCAAGAGGGTCGGACGATGGGACGGTCCGACAGT
>CAYTKA010000026.1:0-39349 GCA_964438255.1 uncultured Gemmatimonadaceae bacterium
GGAATCAATGAAATATACGCGTCGGACAGTCAGACAGTCAGACAGTCAGACAGTCCGACAGTCAGACCGTCAGACCGTCCGACCGTCCGACCGTCCGACCGTCCGACCGTCCGACCGTCCGACCGTCTCACCGTCCGACACAGTCACTGTTCCTGGAACGGGACCAGTCGCGCGGCAATCTGGAGACGGAACCCCGTCATCCCTGCGTTCACCGGTGCGCCGGTCGCGTCCACCACGGCGAGCGTGCCGAGCGTGTAACCCACACTCGGAATGATCCGCACGCCGGAGTAGTCCACGGGCGCACGTACGCCGATCGTCGTCAGAAAGCTCGTCTGCGTGCGGTCGGACGTCGTGCCCGTCCCGATCACGTTCTGGAGCCAATGGCGCAGCTCGAGCGTGGGCTCGACGCGCGCGCCCCGAGCATCGAGCGCGACGGACGTGAAGAGATCGGCGATGTTCTCTCGACCGGCCGGATCGCCTGACGCATACGTGCCGCGGCCGCGAAAGACGTTGTACGCTGCGACGGTGACGTCGCGGCCGCCGATCGCGTCGGTGTACAGCGTTTGTGCGATGAGGCGATTGCCCGTGTTGTACACCGAGCCACCCGCGTCGTCCTTGCCGAACGCGGAGTAAGTGAGGCCCAGCGCCATGCGCCCCGCGCGAACGGGACGATCGACGCCGGCGCGCACCCGATACTCGTTGCCCGGCTGAAAGCGCAGCGATTGATCGGGAACGTTGAACGGCTCGTACGCGGCCGAGCGACGCACTGCCGCACCGAATCCGAGGTTCCAGTCGCCGATCGGGCGCGCCACCGCTGCACCGGCGGTGATCGCCAGGCCGGTGCCCATGCTCGAGATCGGGAAGACGAGAAAATCGTTGGCGATCAGCCCGGCGGCGCGGATCTGATCGAGTGTCACCGAGGACACGCCCGTCGGTAGGTTCAGCCCTGCGGTGAGGACGACGAAGTCCGTCCCCAGCGCGAGGTTGCCGCGCACCTGCGTGTCCGTGAGCCCCGTGATCGAGCTCGTGCCCGATGGCGACGACACGCTGGAGCTGGCGAAGGCGGTGCCGATGTCGACGGTGAAGCGCTCGTTCACCGGGATGGTGAAGAACACGGGGACGGCGATCTGCGACACCGTCTCGCTCGCCGGATCCTTGAAGTGGTACTGGAGGTACTGCGGTGCTGCGCGCAGCTCGCTGTCGAGCCACGACTGCGCGGACGCGGTTCGTGATCCCAGCGCGGCGAGTGCCACGATTGTCGCGAGGCGACGCAACGGGCGGCTCATGGCAGCTTCGGGCGCGGGAGTTGAAGAATTACGGTTCCGGTGGCGACTGGCTTGTCGATGCCGAGCCCCGACGTGACTTGGTCATTCGGCGGGGCCGTCACCGGCGGTGTCGCCGCGCTCGCCGACGCCCCTGCAGTCGCGGCAGCGGCCGACGAAGTGTTCACGTCGTTCGCCGCGCTCATCACCGTGGTGGTGAGCGACGTGGTCGTGGCGGAGCCGGACGCGGTGGATCCCTGTGCCGCCGCGGCGACGACAGCGCCCTCCGACGTGCCCTGGAGGCCCGTCTGGATCGTCTGCGCGCTCACGGCGGTGCCGGCGGAGATCGCGCGTGCCTCCTGCCCCTTCTGCTGCGCCGCGCCAAAGCCCGGATCGAGGCGCAGGGCATCGTTGAAGTAGCGCGCGGCGTCGTCGTAACGACCTTCGTCTTCAGCGGTGAGCCCGCGGCTGTAGGCGACGAACGCTGCGAGCGACCGCGTCGGACGCTGCTCGATCGCGTTGCGCTCGGCCACCGTGAGCGTCACGCCGAGCTCGCGGAAGAGATCGAGCGCGATCTTCTTCTCGAGGTTGAAGATCTGATCGAGCTGGTCGGCGCCTTGCGCGACGCCCTGCACCTGCGTCGTCGGCACATTCACCACAGCGGCGTCGACGCGAAGCCGCGAGGGATCGAGCTGCAACAACGAACCCTGCACGACGCGCCCGGCCCGCATGAGTCGTCCGGCGCGCACGTTGGTCTCGGCGTCGGTCGCGCCGCTCTTCTGGAGCCGCATCTCGTCGAGCACCGCCTGCAAGCGCGCGCGCTCGACCAGGGTGAGCTGCGACGACCGCGAGAGATCCGTGGTGAGCAAGTCGGCGAACCCGCGCTCGAGTGGCTTGAGCGAGCTGTCGACGCCGTTGAAGCGAAGGGGCATCACGGCCACGGTGCGCGGAGAGCCGGGCTGTGCACCGAGTGCGGCTTCCTGCTGCACGGCGAGCTTCGCGTCCGCCTCGAGCTCTTTGCGCGCGAGCGCGGCCAGCCGCGACTGGAGCTGCGAGCGTACTCTGTTGGTACGGCCGACCTGGATGTACGACGAATAGGCGCGTCGCGCTGCCGGAATGTCGTTCTGCGCCTCGGCGGTGAGCCCGAGATAGAGCGCGGTCGTCCCGTCACGCGCGTCGAGGCGTGCCGCCGTCTCGAGCGCCTTGCGTGCATCGGCGTAGCGGCCGAGCTGATAGTAGGCAATGCCGAGCGAGCGATTCACGCCGGCAGCCGTCGGGGTCGCCTGCTGCTGCCGCTCCAGCCGCGCGAGGGCGTCGGGTGTGGGGACAGCGGAACCGACACCCACGCCGCCCGTCACGCACGCCGCGGCGAGCGCGAGAACGACGATGGGAACGAACGGCGAGAAGGGTCGCATCAACCTGCTCCTAGCGATCGGGATCCAGCATGTCCTCGAAGCGCATCCACTGCGCGTAGAAGTACAGATCCACGTACCCGGTGCCGCCGTTGCGGTTCTTCCGCACGAGCAGCTCTGTCGCTCCCTCGATGCCGCGCGCGGTCTCGTACATCCCTTCGCGAAACAGTGCGAGCACGACGTCCGCACGTTCCTTTACCGCGCCATCCGCGCCGAAGTCGCCGAGTGCGGGCCGTCGATCGGCTCGCTCGGCGAGGTGGGGGAGCGGTGCGGTGAGCAGCACGGCGACCTTGGTGTCGAGCGCGAGCTGCTTGAGGCCGCGCACCGCCGCCGCTTCCTCTTCCGCCGTGGCTCGCACGCCCGGCAGGAGCGACGCCAGGCCGTCGACCACCACGAGCTCCACGCCGCGCACGGCCTCCACTTCTTCCACGATCGCCGGCACGCCGGCACCGGGCACGCGCTCGATGACGGGGAGCTCGTCGCGGAGCCGCACGGCGGCAGCGCCCACCCCGGCTCGCGTCACGTCGTCGAGCGAGCCGCGGCGGAGGTCGTCGATGCGCGTTCGTCCTTCGATGGCGAGCGCGCGCTCGAGGACGCGCTCCGCGAGCATCTCCCCCGAGTAGAAGAGTGTCGACCGACGCTGCTGCGCGACGCGTAACGCGACGGCGAGAGCAAAGGCGCTCTTGCCGCTGCCGACGTCACCCCCCAACACGATGAGATCGCCGCGGCGTAGGCCGCCGCCAAGGAGCTTGTCGAGGCTGGGGAAGCCGGAGGGAACCGTGTCCGCAGGCGTGGCCCCATCGGCGACGGCATCGACACGGCCGAGCAGGAGCGACAGGGGGGAGATGTCGGCGCCGCGTGGCATGGCCCAAGATAGAGTCCGTCGAGGCGGCGGAGCAAGGAAAAATGGCGTCCGCCCGTCCTCTGCCCCCGTCAGCTCCCGAGCGCGGTGGTCAACGCCTCGAGCTCGCCCCACGAGCCCGCGTCGAGAAAGGGTGCGGCTGCCGTCATCAGCGCAGTCAGCTCTCGCCGCACGGCGCCGCGGCTCCCTGATGCGCTCGACTCGACGCACCGCTGAAGTGGAGCGCGCACCGCGGGGGGAAGTGCGAGCGTGCCGACCCATCCTTTGGCGCCCGCGGCGCGGGCGGCGCGCGCCGGGCCATCGCCGTCGTTCTCGCCGACGCGATCGGCAGCGAGCCGCGCCGCGAGGAAGCAGCCAAGGGCGACCTCGCGCGCGCCTCCAATCGGCGCGCGCCCCGCAAGCACGGCAAGATGGCGAAACGGAAAGTTCGGCGCGGCGAGCGCGTATGGTGGGAGTGGTGCGGGCACGGCAGAAATGTGGTCCGGCCGACCGCCCTCGGCCAGTTCCGCGCCGTGGCCGCTCACCTCTCACCGTTCACCGAGAACCGTTCACGGTGAACCGTCTGACTGTCCGACCATCAGACAGTCCGACTATCTTTCCGCCATGCCGCATCAGGCCAAGGCCGTCCTCTGGGTCGACGACGAGGCAGAGCTGCTCGAGCCGCACCGCATCTTCTTGCGTGACAAAGGGTTCGACGTTCAGACCGCCACCAATGCCGACGACGCCGCGGAGCTGGTGCGTCGCCGGCCGTTCGATCTCGTCCTGCTCGACGAGCAGATGCCCGGCACGCGCGGCCTCGACGCCCTCAAAGAGCTCCGCGAGATCGAGCCCACCATTCAGGTCGTCATGGTGAGCAAGAGCGAGGAAGACGGAACGCTCACGGAGGCCCTCGCCAAGAACATCGGCGGCTACCTCGTGAAGCCCGTGACGCCGCGTCAGGTCTACGCCATCGTCGCGCGCCTGCTCGAGGGCCCGCGCATTCATCAGCAGGCCGTCGCGCGCGCGTTCGTCGACCGGTTTCGGCAGATGCAGTACGAGTCGCCGCGCGATCTCGATTGGCGCGGCTGGATCGACCGGTACCTGGAGCTCGTGCAATGGGACCTCGATCTCACCGCCGCCAACGAGATGGGGCTGCACGACTCGCTGCGCGGTCTCTTTCCGGACATGCGGCGCGAGTTCGCCCAGTACATGGGGCGCGCCTACCCCGAGTGGCTGGCCCACCTCGGCGGCGACCGCCCTCCGCTCTCGATCGACATCGTGAGCGAGTTTCTCATGCCGATCGTGCGGCAGGATCATGCCGCGGCGTTCGTCGTCATCGACTGCCTGCGGCTCGATCAGTGGAAGGTCATCGAGCCGGTGATCGCGCCGATGTTCGAGATCGAGACGACGCACTATTTCGGCGTGCTGCCGACGGCCACGCCCTACGCGCGCAACGCACTGTTCAGCGGACTCTTTCCGAACGAGATCGCGTCGCGCTTTCCCGATTGGTGGGGGGAGCGGGAGGACGAGACGCTCAACGCGCACGAGCGCGATCTGCTCGTGGCTCAGCTCGAGGAGATCGGCCATCCGGTGGCGGTGAAGTACGACAAGATCTCGTCGTCGTACGACGCGGACGAGCTCGAGCGCAAGCTGGCGAACGCCATCGCCCCCGAAGGGATTAGCGCGTTCGTGTTCAACTTCGTCGACCTGCTCACGCACGGGCGCTCCGAATCCGCCATCCTGTACGAGGTGGCGCGCGACGAGATCGCCCTCCGGCAGCTCACGCTCCAGTGGTTCAAGCGGTCTGCGTTGTTCAGCGTCCTTCAGGAAGCAGCGCGGCGGAGAGTGAAGGTGCTCGTGACGAGCGATCACGGCTCCATCCACTGTCACACGCCCGCCACGGTCTTCGCGCGCCGCGACGCGACGCAGAATCTCCGCTACAAGTTCGGCGAGGACCTGCGCGCCGAGAACCCGGATTACGCACTCTTGTTCAAGAAGGAGGATGCGCTCAAGCTGCCACGCCGCGGGCTCGGGGCGAACACCTTGCTCGCGGCCGGTGACAGCTTCTTCGTGTATCCGACCAAATTGCGCGAATATCAGAGCCGCTATCGCGGCTCCTTTCTCCACGGCGGCGTGACGCCGGAGGAGTGCATTCTGCCTGTCTCGCTGCTCACCCCCAAGCGCTAGCGCATGTATCGCCGACTCTTGCGGTATCTGCGCCCGCACTCATGGCGCATGGTGGGGACGATCGCCTGTAACATCGTCGCGGCGGGACTGGACGTCTTCTCCTTCACCCTGCTCGTTCCGTTCCTGAACGCGTTGTTCAAGGCCAGGCAGTTCATTCCGACGACGAGCGCGCGCTGGATCTCGGCGGCACAGGAGCAGCTCGTCGGCGCATTCCTCAATCCGGCCGATCCGCTCGGGTCGGTGGAAGTGATGATCGTCGCCATCGTGGCGATCGTCGCCGTGAAGAACGTGTTCGTGTGGTTGGGCGGGCAGTTTGGCGCGTCACTTCAGGAGAACGTGACGCGTGATCTCCGCGATGCCGTGTTCACGCACATGCAGCGGCTCCCGCTGCGCTGGTTCCAGCGCACCAAGACGGGGCAGATCATCTCGCGCGTGCTCGCCGACACGGAGCAGACCAAGGCGCTGATCACGGAGCTGGTGACGCGCACGCTCCAGAACGTCGCGCAGGTCGTCGGCACGATCATCGTCCTGCTCGGGTACTCCGTGCGGCTCACTGTCGTCGCGTTGGTGATTGCCCCGCTGCTCACGCTCGCTCTCCAGCCGATCCTGCGGAAGCTGCGCAAGGGGCATCGTCGCCTGCGCGGCGACTACGGCGAGATCACGAGCGTGCTGCAGGAAGTCGTGAGCGGCGTGCGCCTCGTGAAGTCGTTCCGCGGCGAGCCGTACGAGGACCGCCGCTTCACCGACGCGAGCCATCGCTACTCGTCGGGGATGGTGCGCATCACGCGCATCGCCTTCCTGTCGCAACCGATGACGGAGCTGATCGGGACGTCGGTGGCGGTGCTGATCCTCTGGATCGGGGCGCGCGAAGTGTTGCTGGGGCGGGGGACGATGGACGGTGCGACGCTCATCACCTTCATGATCATGGTGATGCGCCTGCTGCCGCCCTTCAAGCAGCTCTCGCAGGCGCCGACCACGGCGCAGCAGGCGCTCGCCTCGGCGGAACGGCTGTTCGAGGTCCTCGACCATCCGACCGAGCAGCAGCTCGACAGCGGCACGCGCGAGGCGTCGGGGCTGCGCGAGGCGCTGTCGTTCGAGCACGTGTCCTTCGCGTACGACGACGAGCCGGTCCTGCGCGACGTGACGTTCACGGCGCGGCGTGGCGAGGTCATCGCGCTCGTCGGCGCGAGCGGGGCGGGGAAGAGCACGCTCGTCGATCTGATCCCGCGCTTCTACGAGCCGTCGAGCGGTGCGATCCGGCTCGACGGCGTGGACACGCGCGACATCCGGCTTGCCTCGCTGCGTGGTCTCACGGGGATCGTCAGCCAGGACACCGTCCTGTTCAACGATACCGTGCGCAACAACATCGCCTACGGCGCCGCCGACCGCTTCACCGACGCGCAGGTGGAGGCCGCGGCGCGCGCCGCTAACGCGCACGCCTTCATCACCGAGCTGCCGCAGGGCTACGGCACCGTCCTCGGCGAGCGCGGCACGCGGCTGTCCGGCGGACAGCGGCAGCGGCTCGCCATCGCGCGCGCGCTGCTGACCGATCCACCCATTCTGATCCTCGATGAAGCGACGTCCGCCCTCGACACCGAGTCGGAACGACTCGTGCAAGAGGCGATCGACCGCCTGCTGGCTGGTCGCACCGTCTTCGTGATTGCCCACCGTCTTTCCACCGTCGTGCACGCGGATCAGATTCTCGTACTCGAGCGCGGTGAGATCGTCGAGCGCGGCACCCACGCCGAGCTCCTCGCGCGACGCGGCATCTACCATCGGTTGCATGCCGCGCAGCTCCGGCGCGACGAGGGCGAGCCCGCAGCTCCCGCGGTCACGGCAGGAGCGCGTTGACGCGTGCGCACCCTCTTCTTTCATAGCGCGCCGGGGTACTCCGGCTCCTCGCGGGCCTTCGCCATTGCGGCGCGTGGACTTCGCGATCGCGGTGCGACGGTCACCGTGGTCTGCCGCATGGATTCCCCCGCCGAGCAGTCGTTCGCGCGTGAAGGGCTCGACGTCGTGCCGCTGCCGCTCACAGGGGCGGTGAGTCGCGACGCCTGGCGGCTCCGCAGCGTGCTGAAGGAGAGGTTCACCGAGGCGGCGTTCGTTCACACCGAGCGCGAGCAGCTCATCGTGAGCTCGGCGATGCGACTTGCCGAGCGCGGCGCGGTGATCCGGCGCATTCCGGTGGGTGCACGCTTCACGTCTGGCCGCAGTGCGCGTTGGGCGGACCGAATGGCCACGTCACGACTGCTGTTCTCCAGCGAGGCGGACCGCGCGGCCGCGGGCGCGGAGGCGAACGCCTTCGTCGCCCCCCTTGGGCTCGACGTCTCCCGGATCGAGGAGGTGCGTGCCGCCTCACGCGAGCTGCTCGGCATCGAGCCGGAGACGCAGCTCATCGTCTGCGTCGCCGATCGCAAGGTGAAGACGCGCATCACCACCGCGCTGCGCACACTGGCGCTTCTGGCCGAGCGACATGCCGATCTCCGTCTTGCCCTCGTGGGCACCGGCTGCGACGACGACGACACGCACATGCACGCCGCGGCGCTCGGGGTCACCCCACTCGTGCGCTTTCTCGGCGAGCGCGACGACATGCCGGCGGTCGTCGGCGCCGCCGACGTGGGCTGGGTCGCCGCCGACGGTGATGATTGTGCCTTTGCGTGCCTGGACTTCATGGCGGCGCGCGTGCCGGTGATCGCCGAGCGATCGCCGCTGCTGTCACAGTACGTGCCCGACGGGATCGCCGGCGTGCTTCTTCCGCCGGCCGATCCGAGCGACACGGCTGCTACCGTCGCCAACTTCCTCGCCAACAACAATCAACGCGCGGCCATGGGGAAGGCAGGGCGTACGCGCGTGGCGCGCGATTTCCCCGAGAGCACGATGATCGACGGATTCGCCGCGGCGGCGACGGCCGCGGGCGATCGGGCGATCTGGGCGACACAGTGAAGGGCACGGTCGTCGCGCATTACGCCGAGTACGTGGCGCTGCGGTCGGCGGTCGCGGCGCTCGATTGCCTCAGCATGCATCGCGCGGGAGCGATCGGTGAGCGGATCGGCAAGCTCGGGTACAGCCCGTTCGGCATTCGCCGCGCGGTGGTCGAGCGTCAGGTGCGTGCGGCATTTCCGGGTCTTGCCGAACCGGAAGTGTTGCGCATCGCGCGCGAGTCGTATGCGAGTCTCGGTCGTACGACGATCGAGACGGCGCTGCTGCCGGCATACTCGCGCGAGCAGGTGCTGGGCATGTTCGAGCGGGTGCACGGCTGGGATGTCGTCGCGCGCGCGCGGGAGCGAAGCGCCGGTCACGGCATTCTCTTCGTGACGGGGCATCTCGGCAATTGGGAGCTGGCGGGATCGTACGTTGCGGCGCGTGGCATCCCGCTCGAGGCGGTGGCGCGGCGGATGCAGAATCCGCTGTTCGATCGGTATCTCACCGAGACGCGACGCCGCATCGGCATGACCGTCATCCACGACGCCGACGCCGTGAGGCGCGTACCGCGCGCGATACGCGAGGGGCACGCCGTCGCGTTTCTCGTGGATCAAGGGGCGGTGGGGCTCGCGTCCACGTGGGTGCCGTTCTTCGAGCGGTACGCCAAGACGCCGCGCGGACCGGCAGTGTTCGCGCTGCGGCTCGACGTTCCCGTCGTCTTCGGCTGTGCGCTGCGGCAGCCGAGCGGCCGGTACGCGATGCATTTCGAGGAAGTCGTGGTCGGGCGCACGGGTGATCGCGAGGCAGACGTCGATCGCATCGTCGCGGCGTACACGAACACGCTCGAGCGCTGGATTCGTCGTGCGCCGGAGCAATACTTCTGGCATCATCGCCGCTGGAAGCATCAGCGGCCGGGCACACCACCAGAGGCGGGAGATCCGTCATGAACGAGCGCGTCACGAAGGCATTGCGCAGCGACCGGCGGGCGTGGTTCGGCGTGAGCGTCGTCGTGCTCATCGTGCTGCTGGCCGTGCTCGCCCCGATCGTCGCTCGGCACGACCCGGTGCGCATCGACCTCGTGAATCAGCTCCAGAGGCCGTCGCCGTCGCACTGGCTCGGCACGGACATCCAGGGACGCGACGTGTGGGCACGCCTGGTGTACGGCGCCCGCGTCTCACTCGCGGCGGGCGTCATCTCACAGGCCATCGCACTGTTGATCGGCCTGACGATGGGACTCGTCGCCGGCTACTACGGCGGCTGGGTCGACGAGATCGTCATGCGCCTCGCCGACGTGACGCTCGCGTTCCCGACGCTGCTCCTGCTCATCGCGATGGCCGCTGCGCTCCAGCCGTCGCTGACCGTGGTCTTCCTCACGATCGGCATCGTCGGTTGGGCAGGGATGGCGCGGCTCGTCCGCGGCCAGGTGCTGGTCGTGCGGCAACTGGAGTTCGTGCAGGCTTCGAAGGCTCTCGGCGCGCGGGACGTTCGCGTCATCCTGCGCCACGTGCTGCCGAGTGTCGTGGCGCCCGTGCTCATCGCGGCCACGCTCGGCGTCGCGGCGGCGATCATGGCCGAGTCGGCGCTTTCCTTCCTCGGCCTCGGCGTGCAGCCGCCGACGCCGAGCTGGGGCTCGATGATCGCCGACGGGCGCGATCTGAATCAGCTCCGTAACGCGCCGTGGACGTCGGTTGCACCCGGGCTCGCGATCGGGTCGGCGGTGCTCGGCTTCAATCTGCTCGGTGACGCGTTGCGCGACGCGCTCGACCCGCGACACGCGGCGAAGAGCGGCGTCATCGAGGCGCCCGGCTCGGCGCGCGGTTGAGCGTGTCGTTCGACGTCCGGCGGCTGCGCGAAGTCGAGTTCCCCTGGGCCGCCGCGGGGGAGAACATCTATCTCAATGCCGCGAGCACGGGGCCACTCCCCGAGCGGTCGGTTCGCGCGCAGAACGACTTCACACGCAGGCGTGCCACCCCGTATCGGCTGGACTACGAGGAGCAGTTCGCGACGCTCGATCGGTCGCGGGAGCTGATCGCACGTCTCGTCAACGCCGACGTCGCGGAGATCGCGCTCGCGACCAACACCGGCGCAGGAATCAACCTCGCCGCGTGGACATTCCCGCTCGGTCCGGGCGACGTCGTCGTCATCCCGGATCTCGAGTTTCCGGCGAACGTGTATCCGTGGATGGCGGCGTCGGAGATGCGCGGCTTCACGCTGCACCGCGTGCCGGTGCGCAGCGGTCTGATCGACGAGGAGGCACTGCTCGCCGCACTCGAGATCCCCGGAGTGAGCGTGCTTGCGGTGTCGTGGGTCGGATTCGCGACCGGCGCCGTTGCGGACCTCGACACGCTCGGCGCGGCATGCGTCGCGCGGGGCATCCGGTTCGTCGTCGACGCGATCCAGGGACTTGGCGCGCTCATGCTCGACGTCGCCCGCACGCCGATTGACCTTCTGGCATGCGGGGGACAGAAGTGGCTGCTCGGCCCGTGGGGGACGGGCTTCACGTACGTCCGCCGCGCACTCGTGCGCGAGCTCGCGCCGCAGCCGGTGAGCTGGATGGGCGTGCAGGGCTCGGACGACTTCTCGCGCCTGCTCGCCTACGACCTCACCTGGCGCGACGACGCACGCCGGTTCGAGCAGATCACGCTGCCGTATCAGGACTTCGCCGGGCTGGTGCCGAGCCTGGAGCTGCTTCACGAGCTCGGGCCCGGCGCGGTGGCCGCGCACATCGGCGCGCGCGTCGGTGAGCTACTGGACGGCGCAACCGAGCGTGGAATTGCGATCGTCACGCCGCGCGAGCGGCACGCAGGGATCGCGTCGGTACGGCCGGCGGATGCGGCGGCAGCGAGCGCGCGGCTCACCGCGGCCAAGGTTGCGCATTCGGTGCGGGAAGGAACGATCAGGCTGGCGCCGCACTGCTACACGACGAGTGAGGACATTGCGGCGGCGCTCCGGGCTCTTTGACCGCCGTCACCACTGCAACCTCGACTCTCGCCCGCACTGGGAAAGATTTTCAGCCGCGCACCTTCAGCACGGCGTAGTCCTTCTTCCCCTTCCCGACGACGACATGCCCCCCGCGCAGCATCGCGTCCGCGCGCGGGACCATGCGCTCGCCCGCCCCGACCTTTCGTCTGTTGACCGATACGCCCCCCTGCTCGAGCAGCCGCTTCGCCGCGCCGTTCGACGCGGCCAACCCGGAGGTCGTGAGCAGCTTGAGCACGTCGAAGCTCGCCGCATCGCCGTCGGCCGACAGCGCTGCCGCATCCGCTTCGGCGTACGGCGCTTCCCCGCGAAGAATCCCGTAGGCCTCGTCCGTCAACTCGCGCGGATCCAGTCCACCGAAGAAGAACGTCGATACCTGCTCGGCTGCCGCGAGCGCGGCGTCGCCGTGCACGCGGCGCGTCACGTCGCGCGCCAACGCCGTCTGTGCCGCGCGCTTTTCCGGCGTCGAGACGGTGGCGGCATCGAGCCCCTCGATCTCCGTGCGCGAGAGCAGCGTGTAGTAACGCAGGTAGCGCCCGACGTCGGCATCGTCCGTCGCCAGCCAGAACTGATAGAACCGGTACGGCGACGTCCGCGCTGCATCGAGCCACACCGCGCCCGCCTCCGTCTTGCCGAACTTCGTGCCCTGGGCGGTCGTGACGAGCGGCGCCGTGAGGCCGTGCGCCTCGGCGCCGTCCACGCGCCGAATCAGCTCGATCCCTGCCGTGATGTTGCCCCACTGATCGCTGCCGCCGAGCTGCATGGTCACGCCGTCGCGACGGCGCAGCTCGAGGAAATCGTACGCTTGAAGCAACATGTACGAGAACTCGGTGAACGAGATCCCCGCCTCCATGCGCGAGCGCACCGACTCCTTCTGGAGCATGTAGTTGACGGTGAAGTGCTTCCCCGTGTCGCGCAGGAACTCCACGAGGCCGAGGCTGTTCAGCCACGCCGCGTTGTCGCGCATGCGTGCCGCGCTCGGTCCGTCGAACTCGAGGAATCGCTCGAGCTGCGCGTGGATGCCGGCCGCATTGATCGCCACCTGCTCGGGGGTGAGGAGCTGCCGCTCGACCGCTTTCCCACTCGGATCGCCGATCATCCCCGTGCCGCCGCCCACGAGCGCCACGGGACGATGGCCGGCCCTCTGGAGATGGACGAGGATCATGATCTGGAGCAGACTGCCGACGTGCAGGCTGCTGCCCGTGGGATCGAATCCGATGTACGCCGACACCGGGCCGGCGGCGAGCGCGGTGGGCACGCCCTCCGTGTGCTGGGACACGAGACCGCGCCAGCGTAGCTCGTCGAGCACGTCTTTCGTCTGCATGGCACAAAAATAGACCGTCCGGTGTCGAATTGTCAGGCGACGCGCAACCGCGGCTCGTTGGTGCATGCCGCGACCGCGCGTTAACCTTCCCGGGCACTGCTGTCGCGGACCGTCGTCCGCCACCGGGCTCCCCAATCGACAGTCGATGGATCTCCCGTTCTCGACAAGTTTCCGCCGCCGTCACCCGCGGCTCTCTCGCGGCCTCGGTGTCGCGCTCGCCTTCACGGCGGCGTTCGGCATGGGCTTCCTCTACGCTAGCTGGGCGCTCGTCTGTCGCGCCGGTGCCTGCCCGTCGGTGGACGTGCTCGACGAGTACCAGCCGCGCCAGACGTCGAAGCTGTACGCCGCGGACGGCCGATTCATCGCGGAGCTCGGTCTCGAGCGCCGCACACTGCTGAAGCTCGATCAGATCCCGCCCATCGTGCGCAACGCCTTCATCACCGTGGAAGACAAGCGCTTCTACTCGCACAAGGGCGTCGATTTCATGCGCGTTCCCGGCGCGCTCCTCGCCGACATCCGCAGGCGCAGCTTCGCCGAGGGCTTCTCGACGATCACGATGCAGCTTGCGCGCAACATCTTCCCCGAGCGTCTGACCCGTGAGAAGTCGCTCGTGCGCAAGCTCAAGGAAGCGAAAGTCGCCCGCGCGATCGAAGCGAAGTACCCCAAGGACAAGATCCTCGAGCTGTACCTCAACCAGATCGCGCTGGGCAATCAGTCGTTCGGCGTCGAGACGGCGGCGCAGCGGTACTTCGGTAAATCCGCGCGGGATCTCAACATCGCCGAGGCGGCCACCCTCGCCGGTCTCCCCAAGGCGCCGGAGCGATACAATCCGCGCCGCTCACCGGATCGCGCCATCCAACGGCGCAACACGGTGATCGAGCTCATGCGCAACAACAACGTGATCAGCGACGCCGACGCGAGCCTCGCGAAAGCGTATCCGCTGCAGCTCGCGCGCCGATCCGAAGCGGGCGACGTGGCGCCATATTTCGTGGAATGGGTGCGGCAGCAGCTCGAGCAGCAGTTCGGGCAGCGGCTGTACGAGCAGGGGCTCAAGGTCTATACGACGCTCGACGTCGATCTCCAGTCGGCGGCCGAACGTGCACTGGAAAACCAGCTGCGCGCGGTGGAGTCGGGGCGGTACGGCCCCTATAAGCATCAGACCTTCGAGGCGTATCTCGCGCGCGCGTCGTCGCGCGCCGGTGAGCCGGCGGCGCCGAACTCGCCGTACCTCCAGGGCGCATTCATCGCCATGGACCCGCGCACGGGTGCCGTGCGCGCGCTCGTCGGCGGACGCGATTTCGACGACTCGAAGTTCAATCGCGCCGTTCAGGCACTGAGGCAGCCCGGTTCGACGTTCAAGCCGATCGTGTATGCCGATGCGGTGCAGAATGGCCGTCCCCCATCGTATATCGTTGACGATTCACCGGTCAGCGTGCCGCAGGCGGGGGGCGGCGTGTGGACCCCGCAGAACTACGACGGCAAGTTCGAGGGACCGATGCCGATGCGGCGCGGACTCTATCAGTCGCGCAACATCGTGGCGATCAAGGTCGGCATGGAACTGGGCGAACAGAGCGTCATCGACATGGCGCGCAAGTTCGGCATCACGACGCCCATCCCGCCCTATCCCTCCATTCACATCGGCGCCGCCGACGTCTATCCCATCGAGATGGTGGCCGCGTATTCGGCGTTCGCCACGTTGGGGACGCGCGCCGCGCCGATGGCGATCACCAAGGTGGAGAACGCCAAGGGCGACGTGCTCTGGGAACCCGCCCCGGTGCGCTCGCCGGTGATGTCGCCGGAAGAGGCGTGGATCATGGTCAGCATGATGAAGGACGTCGTGCAGCGCGGCACGGCGGCGGGCTCGGTGGGCGCGCAGTTCCATCTTCCTGCGGGGGGCAAGACGGGAACGACGAACGACGGGACCGACGTCTGGTTCATCGGCTACACGCCGGACCTCGTGGCCGGCTTATGGATGGGACTCGACAAGCCGAAGACGATCAAGGGCAACGCGCAGGGGGGCATTCTCGCTGCACCCGCGTGGACGGCATTCATGAACGAGGTCTATCGCCGCAAGCCGGCGCCACCGGATTGGCCGCGACCGGAGGGAATCGTCGTCCGCCAGATCGATCCGGTGAGTGGGATGCTCGCCGGACCGGGCTGCTCCGGCTCGGTGACCGAGTTCTTCATCATCGGCACCGATCCGACGCAGCCGTGCGTTCCGAATTACAACGCGTCTGCGCCGGCAGACACCGGATTCGTCTTCCCGCCCTCGACGCCGGTGCGTCCACTACCGCCGGACAGCGGCGTCAGTCCATCCCGTCCGGCTGTGCCACCGGGCGACGCGATGATCATCCCCGGTGCGGCGCCCGTTCCGCGCCCGTCGCGTCAGACGTCGCGCCCGCGCGATAGCACGGTGTTCCGTGCTCCGCGTGACAGCGTCGCGCGCCCGCCGCGCGACTCGACACGCGTGCCGCGGGACACGAGCAATCCATTCACCATACCTCCGACTCGATGACGGGCTGGCGCCCAACCGACTGCCATGCGCACTCGCGCCACTCCGACGGCGCGCTCACCGTTGCCGGGGTGGTCGAGCGTGCGGCATTGCTCGGCACGCGGCCGAGCGTCAGCGACCACATCTCGCGTGATGCGCCGACGGAGGTGGATTCTGCGGCCGCCGTCGAGCGCTATCTCGATGACCTCGAGCAATACGACGTGCTGCGCGGCGGCGAGTTCTGTTGGCACGACGCGCTCTGGCGCGAGCTCCCCGACGAGACCGTGCGCCGCTTCACGCACCGTATCGGCTCGCTGCATTCCGTGCGCCTACCGAACGGCCGCTGGTTCCGCGCCTTCTCGACCACGCTTCCGGACGAGCTGACGGGCCATGCGTATGTCGACGCGCTCGTGACGTCGCTCGAGGCGCTCGCCGCGGAGATGCCGGTGGACATCCTCGCGCATCCGACGCTCACGCCGCCACCGCTGCGTGCGCGCCATCCGCACGAGCTGTGGAGCGAAGCGCACGAGGAGCGCGCCGTCCGCGCCCTGCTGCATGCCGGTATCGCGTTCGAGATCTCAGCGCGCTATCCGCCGCACGAGCGCCTCGTACGCCGGGCCGCGGACGCCGGTGTGCGCCTCTCCCTCGGCTCCGACGGGCACTCGCGCGAGCAGGTTGCGAGCGTCGCCGCACCGCTCGAGATGGCGCGTCGCGTCGGCGTGTCGGACGAGGCGCTGTACGATCCGGAGCGCCATGGCTCGCGCACCGGTGCCTTCGGCGTTGCGGGCGCGCCGGGGCGGCGCGGTTGATCGTGTCACGAGGCGGTCACGCGTGACCTCGGCGCCGCTCGGCCAGTCGCTTATGGGAGAGCCGCGCTCTTGTAGGCGCCCCCCCATGGGCGTAGCTTCCGAGGATCGCGGTGCGCCGGGAGGAAATGCGTGATAGTGGGATGTCTGGCCCTGAACGCGTCGTTCGAGCCCCTGACCATGGTCCCCATGCGTCGGGCGCTGCGTCTCGTGATCGACGGCAAGGCCGAAATCGTCGAAGCGGAACAGGATCGGGTCGTGCGCTCGGAGCGGCTCACGATGCCGCGTCCTGCGGTCATCCGCCTGACGAAGTTCATTCACGTTCCGCGGCGCTTCCGCCGGCAGGTCACGAACACGTTCCTGTTTGCGCGCGATCACTATCGCTGCCAGTACTGCGGCCGGCCCGCCGCCGAGCTCAGACCGCGTGAGGCACTCACCCGCGACCACGTGATCCCGATGTCGCGCGGGGGGACGAACGACTGGACCAACGTGGTGACCGCCTGCTCGCCGTGCAACACGCGCAAGGGCAATCGACTGCCGCATGAGATCGGGATGCATCCGCTGACGCATCCGGTGGAACCGCACTTCGTGCATCTGTCGTGGGCGGTGCGCCGCCTGACGACGACACAGGCACGCTACATCCGGACCTTCTACGGCGACGCGATCCTGCATCAGCTCGAGGCGCTCGAGCACCGGCAGCCTCATCATGGCGCACACGGTCATCATGCGTCGCACGGCCACCACGGTCATCATGGCCACGGTCATCGGGCGCACGGTATATCGACGGAGCACCAAACGGGGACGGCTGGGGATTAGCTGTCCTTTTTCGTTTGTGCGATTCGCCCGCCGGAGCGTGTCGGTGATCGCGCCCTATCGCTCCGCGGTGAACGTCGGGCTACGCCCGTTGTAGTGCTGCCTCTCGCCGCCGAGCATCCGGAGCATCAGCGTCCGCACGCCGGAACCGAGCGCTGACGCGGCCGTTCCGCCGCGCACGCCGCGCAGCCACCGCTCGAGCTGCGCCATGTCGCTCACCGAGAGCGCTTCGATGTCCAGCACGAGCGTGTAGTAGTACCGCGCACCGTCACGCTCGGGAATCAGACCTGCGCGCAGCGGCCGCTCGAGCATCCCCTCCGCCGTGGTGAGCGTGGCGTAGCTGCCCAGGTCCTCCACACGGCCATGCTGCCGACGCACGACCCGATACCGCTGCGCCGACGGATCGTACTGTACGATCAGCTCCCACTCCTGCTGCGACTCGAGGTCGTTGAACAGACCGCCTACGCGCCACAGCTCGAGACGGAAGCGCAGCGACGCCGGAAATCCGCTGCGCACGAGATCGCGCATGTCCGGGTCGGCGAAGAGACTCGCCGCCGTCACGGTCGGCGCGCCGCCAGCGCCCGCCGGCGGGATCACCTCGAGCGAGAGCCGGCGCTGCGCGTGCAGGGGTGCCGCGCTCACCACGGTGAGCGCGAGGGCGGGAAGGAGGCGCCGCGAACGAGTCACCGGTCAGAAGCGGTGCTGCACGCGCAGGAACACCTTCGCCGGCTCCTGGGGGGCGGAGAGTGCCTTCGCGACGTAGATGCCGAGCAGATCGAAGTCGAGGCCGGCGCCGATGTCAGTGCGATACGTGGAGAGCGGCGGCAGATCGTGCCGGCCGAAGTTCAACGTGTTACCAGGCGCGTTCACGAGCCACCCGCGTCCGCCGTCGGCGAAGAACACCCACGCGCCGTCGGCGCGGAAGCGGCTGCCATACCACTCGTTCCACGAGATGTGGATGTCGTTGCGGTACTCGAGCTGTGCGAGCGCAACGCGCTCGCACTGCGCCGGCTGCGCCGGTGGCGCGTCACCCGTCGCGCAGGTGCCGACGTCGACGTCCATCGGCGAGCGGAACGCGAAACCCGGAACGGTTCCTGGTCCGTCGATGGAAAGCCGGCGCTCCAGCGGCAACGCGTCGCCGCTCAACCAGCCGCCGAGGACGAGCCGCAGATTGAGCGCGGCACTCGGCGCCAGCCGATTGTAGCGGCGCACGTCGAGAAAGCCGCGATGGTACCGTGTTGGTCCAACCGTCGTGACGCGCACACCCGGCGACGTCGGCCCGGCGTCGTCGATCGTGCCGGCACCATGCTCGAAGTCGGCGAGGAGATACCATCCTGCCCACGGATTGAACGCGTCATTGCGCGTGTCCACGCGCAGCGTGAGGTTCGCCACGTGAAACCGTCCTCCGTCGACCATCGGATTCGGGCGCCAGTCCACCTCGTTGTACGGCATCGCCGACGGATTCCGCGTCTCGCGTGACCGCCATCGCTCGTCGCCGTACGACAGCGTGAGGTCCGCGTTCTCGGTGGCGCGGAGCGCGGCGTAGATCTGCCCGCCATGCCGACCGAAGTAATCGCGGTAGTCGCGCTTGAAGAGAAACGACGCGAGGCTGGCCTCGATCGGCGAGAGCTGCCAGCTCTCGATCGGGTCGACCTGATCGAACAATCGGGCGCCCAGCGTTGCCCCGAACTCCCGGCCGACGCGCACCTCGCCGCGCACGAGATGGCCGACGTCCGGCGTGGATGACGAGAAGCTGCTCCCGGTGCGGAGGATGGCGAAGGCGTCGAGGCGCAGGTGGCCCCACCCCTGGTCGCGATACAGCACGGGGCCGAGTCGCACCGGCAGTCCCTCGACGCGATTGTACGCACCGGCAGTCGCGAGCTCGAGGCGATTGGAGTTGGGCTCGCCGTGCCGCTCGAAGCGCCGCCACCATTGATCCTCCGCCGCGGTCTCGTCCGTCTTGGCGACGAGACGATCGCCCTCCAGCGTGTAGCGCAGCGGGGGATGGTAGACACGCAGCTCGCCACCGATCGTCGCTCCCTCGATCCCTTCGACGTCGCCGCCGACGACGAGCAGATCGCCGTCGATGCGTGCGCCTCGTTTCAGGATCACGTCGGCGTTGATCGCGAGCACGCGCCCCGCCACGTGCCCGCCGATGATGACCGGGCCATCGAGCACGGCCACGTGGCCCGGGATGTCGCGGCCGGCGGGAATCTCCAGTCGCTCGGTCGTACGAAGCGTCGTGGCGTTGAACAGCGCGACGACCTCGCGCGCCACGTCGCGCGGCAGCTGCGCCGGCGGCTGCACGGTATCGCGCTGCTGGGTCATGGCGAGCGCCGGAAGCGCCGCCATCCCGAGCGCGAGGGCCAGAGTTCGCATGGACAGAAGGGAGCGTGGAAGTGCGGGCCGACGGATCATTCCTCGCCGACCGGAATGCCGAGGCGCCGCATGCGGCGGTACAAGTTGGCGCGGTCCGTCTTCAGCCGTCGCGATGCCTCGGCGACGTTGCCGCCCGCGGCGGAAAGGGCGCGCACGATCAGCGTGCGCTCGTGGCCATCGAGCGTTTCGCTGAGCGATTGCTCGAGCAGCGACGGATCGGGAAGCGGCGCGACGGCAGGACGACTGCCGTTGCCGATGGGAAGCACGGCGCGGACGTCGCGCTCATCGACCTCCACGCCCGGATGCAGGATGGCGAGACGCTCCACGATGTTGGCCAGCTCGCGCACGTTGCCCGGCCAGCGATATTGCGCGAGCAGCGAAAGCGCCGCGCTGCTCCACTGCGGCGGACGACGACCGGTGCGCGCCCGATGGAGCGCGGAGAAGTGCGCGACGAGCGCGGGAATGTCGTCGGGCCGCTCCCGCAGCGGCGGGATCGGCAGGGGGATCACGTTCAAGCGGAAAAGCAGGTCCTCCCGGAACGATCCGTCGGCGACGGCGCGCGTGAGATCGCGATTGGTCGCGCTCACGATGCGCACGTCGACGCGAATTGGCTTCCCGCCACCGACCCGCTCTATCTCCCGCGCCTCGATCGCGCGCAGCAGCTTGGCCTGCGCCTCCGCGCCGAGATCACCGACCTCGTCGAGGAAGAGCGTGCCGGTGTGCGCGAGCTCGAATCGGCCGATGCGCCGGTCGGTCGCCCCGGTGAACGCGCCCTTCTCATGCCCGAACATCTCGCTCTCCACGAGATCGCGCGGGATCGCCGCGCAATTCACGCGCACGAACGGGCGATCCTTGCGCGCGCTCCCGAAATGAATCGCCGACGCGACCAGCTCCTTGCCCGTTCCGGACTCCCCGGTGATGAGAACCCGTGCGTCCGTCGGCGCGACGCGCCCGATCATCTCACGCACCCGCCCCATGCCCGGACTTCCGCCGATCATCTCACCGGCGAGACCGAGATCTTCCCGCAGCGCGCGCGCCTCGCGTCGCACGCGCCGCAGCTCCAGCGCCGAGGCGAGGGCCAGCAGCACCCCCTCGGGCGTCAGGGGTTTCTCGAGAAAGTTGAACGCACCCAGCTTGGTCGCTTTCACCGCATCGCTCAGCCCGGCCTTGCCGCTCATCATGATGACCGGCACCTCGGGCACCACCTCGCGCAGGCGTGCGAGCGTGGCGAGTCCGTCGAGCTCTCCGGGGATCATCAGGTCGAGCAGCACGACGTCGGGACAGCTCTCGGCAACGCGCGCCAGTCCCGCCGCGCCCTCCGCGGCATCGCGCACCTCGTAGCCCTCGCTCGAGAGGAGCGCGCCAACCATCCGGCGGATGTTCGGCTCGTCGTCGACGATCAGAACGCTCGGCATCGCGTCAGCGCGGCAGTGAGGAGGACGTCGGTACTACCTGCGATGGGGGCGGCGGCACGCGTTCCGCGAGCAGCTTCGTCGTGAAGCGCTGCCCCTCGGAGATACGCTCGACCTCGACCGCAATCGAGTCGATCGCCTGCTCCATGCGCTCGAGCCGCGCCGCCAGGTCGGACGGAATTGGCGGCGTGATCGGACCGCGCTCCAGCCGCCGCGCATACGCGCGCGCGATCGGCACGCCGATCGCCGTGATCGGAATCATGGTGAACAACACGATCGGAACCAGCACACCACTAACTGCCATACGTCGCCATCTCCTCGGTGAGCTCCAACGTTTCCACGGGCAGGTACAATCGGATCGTCGTACCGGCGCCGGTGGTGCTCTCGGCGGATACGTCGCCACGATGCGCGAGCAGCGTCTGGCGCACGATCGCCAGGCCGAGCCCCGTGCCGCCAGGCTTGTGCGTCACGTACGGCTCCCAGATGCGCGTGAGCCGCGTGTCCGGGATGCCGCAGCCGTTGTCGTGCACGGCCACTTCTACCATTGGACGCCCCGCATGGTGCACGCATCGCACCGACATCGTGATCGCCGCCCCGGGCGGGCTCGCCTCGACCGCGTTGAGGAGCACGTTCGTCAGCGCGCGCCCGAGCGCATCGACGTGCCCGGGCACCATCGGCACGCCGTCCTCCACGTGGACCATCACCGGCGTTTCCTCCGGGACCACACTCCGCACCGACGACCGGGCCAGCTCGCCGAGGTCGACGGGCGCCTGCGGCCCCTCGGGCAGGCGCCCGAATTGTGCGAAGCTTCGCGCCATCTCTTCCAGCCGCCGCGATTCCGTCTCCAGCACGTCGATCGTCTCGGCGAGCGATTCGGGGGCCTCGCGGCGCAGCCGCGCGATCGCAAAGCGGATGGGTGTCAGTGGATTCTTGAGCTCGTGCGCTACCTGCCGTGCCGACTCACGCAGTGCGGTCGCACGCTCTGTCTCGAGCGCGCGCGCGCGCCGGAGTCGCAGCTCGTTCGCCATCTCGCGCATGCGGTTGCGGAGCACGACGAACTCCGGCGCGCCCTTGCGCGGCGGGCCCTCGGGGATCGGCTCACCACGACCGATCATCGCCGTCCACCCGACCAGCTCGCTGAGCGGGCGGCTGAGATTTCGGCTCAGATGGCCGGCGACACGCGACGCGATCAGCCCCATGAACAGCGCAGCGGCGAGCGCCAGCAGCCCAGCCACCACCGGCGCGCGCCGCGTCATCAGAAACTCCATCTGGCGTCCGTGCAGCAGTCCCTCGTCGAGCGCGCGCTGATGCTCGGCCAGGAGCGCGCGCTGCTCCGGGGTGAGCGACGCCGTCTGGCTCGCCGCAACGGCGCGGCGTCCCGTTTCCGCGATACGCTCCATGGCGGGCATGGTGCCGAGCAACGGAAGCGCGCGCACCACCGTCACCTCCCACGCGACCACGAGCACGATCGTCGGAATGAGAGCGAAGCCGAGGAGGATGAGAAAGAGACGAGCGCGAAAGCCGACCTGCTTCACGAGTGCTCCGTACGGGCGCGCGGGAGGGTGGTTTCGCGATAACATACTGGTCGCCTCTCAGGGCGACCACCCTTCGCCACGAACCGACAGGCCATGCGCACGCACACCACCTACCGCACGTTCAACACGGCAAAGCGCCAGGAGATCATCGACATCACGGACGACGTGGAGGCGTGTCGCGCCGCGGCGCACATCGAGGACGGAATGGTGCTCGTGTCGGCGATGCACATCTCGGCGTCGGTGTTCGTGAACGATCACGAGCCGGGACTGTGGAAGGACATCCTCGACTGGCTGGAGAAGCGGATCGCGCCATGGGACCCGGCGGCCTATCGGCACAATGCTGGGACGGGAGAAGACAACGCCGCCGCGCACCTGCGGTCGCTCACGATCGGTCACGAGGTCATCGTTCCGGTCACGGCCGGCCGTCTCGATCTCGGTCCGTGGCAGCGGGTGTTCTACGGTGAGTGGGACGGACAACGGCCGAAGCGGGTGATCTTCAAGGCGATGGGAAGGGCGCGTGAACCGTGAACGGATTGACCGTGGGTGAACGATCAAATCGAGCGTCGCGGTTGAAGGGCTTACGCAAATCGTTGGGCCACCATAGATTAGCCATCGGCCACTCGGGACGGCGCGAGCAATCCTGCCCGCGGCGTCAAGGGTGACCGGTCAGTGACGGTGTCGGCGTCATCGGTGCCGCCCAGGAGTTCTGCGCGACGCGCAGCGGGCGAATCGGTGTACGCGCGCGCCGCGAGAAACCGCCCCGCCAGCGAGCGCCGCGCATGCCGACCACCTCGGTCGGGCGGATCGCCGCTGGTGAGAGCACGGGTGCTGCACTGCGACGCAGGCGCACCCGCTCCCATACCATGCGTCATGTGACGCAAGGGACTGCATGAATCCACGCACCTCGCGGAATGGACCAGCGCGCACCGGCGCGCTCCTCCACCGCGCACCCCAGGCGCCCGCCGCGCCACACGCCGGCGCGTCGAGCTACGGCTCCCCGCTCCACGCCCCCAACGCTGCGCTGCTCATCGACTTCGACAACGTGACGATGGGCATCCGCTCCGATCTGAGCAGCGAGCTGCGCACGCTGCTCGGCTCGGACATCATCAAGGGCAAGGTCGCCGTGCAGCGCGCCTACGCCGATTGGCGCCGCTACCCGCAGTACGTCGTCCCGCTCGCCGAGTCGTCGATCGACATGATCTGGGCGCCGGCATACGGATCGTCCAAGAAGAACGCGACGGACATCCGCCTGGCGGTGGACGCGATCGAGCTCGTCTTCACCCGCCCCGAGATCGGCACCTACATCCTGCTCTCCGGCGACAGCGACTTCGCGAGCCTGGTGCTCAAGCTCAAGGAGTACGGCAAGTACGTCATCGGCGTCGGCATCCGCGAGTCGTCGAGCGACCTCCTCGTCATGAACTGCGACGAGTACTACAGCTACAACGCGCTCGCCGGCCTGGTGAAGAGCTCCGACGAGGAGACGACCAAGAAGTGGGATCCGTGGGAGCTCGTCACCGAGGCAGTCAACCGCATGCAGCGCAATGGCGACGTCATGCGCTCCGATCGTCTCAAGCAGGTGATGGTCGAGATCGACAACACCTTTGCCGAGAAGGACCTCGGCATGGCGAAGTTCTCGCGCTTCGTGCAGGAAGCGGTGCAGCGTGGACTGCTCAGCGCGACGAAGCTGGAGAATGGTCAGCTCGAGATCGGCCCGCCGGCTGCTGACGCTGAAGGGCGCATGGTGGTGAGCGCCGAGGCCGAGCCTGCGCGTACCGAAGCACCGGGTGCAGCATTGCCGGCGCCGCGGGGCGAGGAGGGCAAGGGTGAGCGCGGACGCGGTCGCCGTGGCCGTCGCGGCCGCGGTCGCGACCGCGAGGATCGCACGCGTGCCGAGGGCGAGGAGTCGACGTCGCCGGCCGATGCATCGGTGGCAGTTCCATCGGCCATCGAGACGCCCACCGCGACGGAGTCACGTCGTGGACGCGAACGGCAGCCGCGCACGAAGACGGGCGACCAGGTCGGCGTGGGTGGCGAGCGTCTGACGCGCGACGAGGCCTACGATCTCGTGCGGCGCGCCGTCGCCGCGCTCACGACAGGGGACGAAGCAGTGGGTGCCGGCGCCGTGCGCGCGAAGGCGCGCGAGCTGCTTGGCCGCGACAGCGAAAGCCTCAGCGACCGCAACTTCCCGCGCATCCTCAAGGACGCACACGATGGTGACGTGATCGATCTGCGCCGCCGCGGCGACGACTTCGAGGTCGCGCGCGCTGCGGAGGCAGAGCCGGTGTCGGCGCAGCTCGCGCGCACGACGCCCGTGCCGACGCCGGCCGCACCCAGCGCTCCCGTCGCGCCACGCGGCATGGGTCCGCGCGGTGTGGGCGGTCTGCGCGGTCGCAGTGCGCCGCCAGCCGAGTTGCTGAGCAGCCTGCTCAGCATCGGCGTCGTCGGTCCGTCGTCGAGCGCCACGCCGACGGCTTCGCACGCAGCAGTCCCGGAGAATCCCGCGGCCCATGCACCGGCCGCGGCATCAGCGAAAGCGCCCGTGACGCCGACGGCATCGCCCGCGCCGGCATCGGGGTCGACACCCGCCGCGCCAGCGGCAGACACCGCAGCCGCGGGGGCGAATGGTGGCCGCGGTGCTGGACACGGACGGAGGACGGCAGCAAAGAAGAGTGCCGCGGCCGACGTACCGGTCGCCAAGACCGCCGCGAAAAAGACGGCCGCAAAGAAGATCGCAGCGAAGAAGGGACGGGCGAGGAAGACGGCAGCCCGCGCCGAAGCATGACCGGGAGCGCCGCGCCAAAAGCGCGGCGTTCTCGTCTCGGCGCTCCACTTCCCGTCACGTTCTATGACCGCGCGACGGAGATCGTGTCGCGCGAGCTGCTCGGTGCCGTGCTCGAGTGTCGGACTGCTGACGGGATGACGTGTGGACGCATCGTCGAGACGGAGGCGTACCTCGGACCGGATGATCCGGCGTGTCACGCCGCGGCGGGTCTCACGCCGCGCACGTTGCACCTCTTCGGGCCGCCGGGCATCTCATACGTGTATCTGATCTACGGGATGTACTGGTGCTTCAACGCCGTCACGCGCGAGCGTGGGCACGGCGCCGCAGTGCTCGTGCGCGCCGTGCATCCAACGCAGGGCGTCGACCTGATGCGCCGCCGCCGTCCCGGCGTACGGAAGGACCGCGATCTCACCAACGGCCCGGGTAAGCTCTGCCTCGCCATGGCCATCGACGGCTCGATGAGCGGCGGGTCGCTGCAGCGCGGGCCGATCGTGATTCGCGAGGGTGAGCCTGTGGCCGACCGAGACGTCGTCGTCACGCCGCGCGTGGGGATCACTCGTGCGGCCGAGTGGCCGCTCCGATACTTTATGCGAGACGATCCGTTCGTCTCGCCCACGCCGAAGCACTTCTCCCGGAGACCCTACACGCCGTGATGCGCCGCCTTGCCCTCCTCGCCCTCGCTCTCCTCGCCGCCGGGTGCGCGCCGCGCACGGCACCGGAACCGTTGAACGTCCCCGTGGTCAGCGACCGCGCCATGCGCGTCTATCGCGATGCGTACGTGATCGACACGCACAACGACATGCCGACGAAGATGCTCGACGACGCATACGACGCCGATCGTCGCAACCCTCCGGGATTCGGCCTGGGACAGGGGCAGACCGACCTGCCGCGACTCGTCGAATCGGGGCTCACGGCCGAGTTCATGTCCGCGTGGGTCGACGCGCCGTACGCCCGCACGCCCGGCGCGTCCTTCGCGCGGGCGATCAAGTACCTGGATGTCATTCACGCCTTCGTCGACCGGCATCCAGACCGGTTGTTGTTCGCCACCACTGCCGCCGACGTGGTCCGCGCAAAGCAGGAGGGGAAGGTCGCCATCCTCATCGGCGTCGAGGGGGGCCACGCCATCGAGGGCTCGCTCGATCGCCTGCGCGATCTGTACAACCGCGGCGCGCGGTACATGACCCTCACCTGGAACAACGGCAATAGCTGGGCAGGGTCGTCGATTGGCGTGGAGGGCACACGCACCGGCGGCCTCACGCCATTCGGTCGCGAGGTCGTGCGCGAGATGAATCGGCTCGGCATGCTCGTCGATCTATCGCACGTCTCCGACAGCACCTTCTTCGATGCGATTGCCGTGTCGCGTGCGCCGATCATCGCGTCGCACTCGAGTGCCCGCGCGCTGAACGAGGTGCCACGCAACCTGACCGACGCACAGCTCCGTGCCGTCGCCAGGAACGGTGGCGTCGTGAACGTGAACTTCTATTCGCGCTTCATCGATCCGGCCTACCGCGCGCGTGTGGAGGAGGTGGAGCACACGATCAGCCGAGAGCGTCGTGCCGCGCTCGCCGCACGCGGCGCCGACACCACCGCCGTGCGGGCGCGTTTGGAGGCCCGGCGCGATTCGCTCATGGCGCTCATCCCCCCGACGTCATTTCCCGTGCTCATCGACCACATCGATCACATCGCGAAAGTGGCCGGCGTGGATCATGTCGGCCTCGGCAGCGACTTCGACGGCGTGTCGGCGCTCCCGCAGGGGATGGAGGACGTGACTCGACTGCCGCGCATCGCGCAGGCCCTCCTCGACCGCGGCTACTCGGAGAGCGACGTCACCAAGATGCTCGGAGGCAACATGATGCGCGTCATGAGCCGCGTGCTCGACGGGCACGCGGCAGCGCTGCAGCCCTGATCGACTGATCTCGCCGTCAGCGCGCGCGGTCGATCGAGCTGCCGACGTTGTAGCGAATGCCGGCCTCGAGGCCATACATCAGCGTGTGGCTCCCCTGAGAGTTCGAGAGGAAGAACCTGGTCTGCGTCGGTGACGCGAAGGCCTGACCGAACACCGACAGGCGGAGGAGCCGCACCTGCGCGCCAATGATGCCGACCGGCGACGTGACGGTCTTCCGCTGCTGAATGCTGTCCGTCTGCGCCGAAGTCGGTGTCGCACCGGAGACGAGACTCGTGTGTCCAATCTGATAGAAGGTGAAGCCCAGACCGGCATACGGGTGGACGTTCGGCCGCTGCATCGGGAATACCATCGCTGCGGCGGTGAAGCGGCGCACGTTACCGAGATTGACGAGATTGATCGTCGGGTTGCCTGCCGCGTCGCGGCCGCCAAAGCCACCCTGTGTCTGCACGTAGGTCTGATCGAAGCTGACGTAGAGGCCGCCGCGCGTGCGCGTGATCAGCCACTCGCCGCCGAACAGGGGCGCGGACCCGTCCGGGTTGGCCTCCGACGAGAACTTCATGACGCCAGCCTTCGCGCCCCAGAACCACGCGTCCTTGAACTGCCGTCCTTCCTGGGCAACAGCTGGCTGCGCAAGCAGGGCGGCAATGCCGAGGGCCGTCAGGACACGGACGAGTCGCATATGCAGAAGCCTCGAAAAATGAGATTCCTCCCCGGGCTCGCGCCCGGGCTTCACCCGTGAGACGAAGTGCCGGCCCGGGCGTCACGAACGGGGGATGGCCGGTGGAATGGCCACTGCATATATCGTAGCGGGAAGGCCGCCGACTTCTGCCTCGGCGGCTGTCTCACCTGCCCTCGGCGGAGGTATCGCCATGTCCTCGGTCTTGCCCGACACCCCGCACTTCGAAGCGGCGGTCTACGGCACTGTGTTCGCCGAGCGCGCCGCAGTCGTTCGGCGGCTCAAACAAGGAGATCAGCTCATCCTCGTCCCGGACCCGCCCGGGGTCGACGAACCCAACGTCTGGGTGCACGCTCCCGGCGGCGATGTGATCGGCCACCTCTCGCCCGACATCAACGCCTGGATGGCACCCCGCATGCTCGGCGGCGCACGCTACGGCGCATGCGTCCAGAGCGTGGGCGAGCCGCAGACGGCGAGCTGGAAGCGGCTCGTGATCTCGATACGGCGTGTACCCATCAACCGTGAACCGTAACCCGTAGCTCAAACCAGCTTCAGCTTCCTGCCAACCTTTACAAAGGCGCCGACTGCCTCGTCGAGGTCGTCTCGTGTGTGCGCGGCGGAGATCTGGCAGCGCACGCGCGCCTGACCCTGTGGCACAACCGGGAAGCCGAAGCCGGTGACGAACACGCCCTCGTCGAGCAGCATGTCGCTCATCTGGATGGCCGCCGACGTCTCACCAACGATGATCGGGATGATCGGCGTCTCTCCGGCGAGCGGCTTGAATCCGGCCTCGATGATGCGCTCGCGGAAGTAACGCGCGTTGTCGCGCAGCGTCTGTACGCGCTCCGGATGCGACTCGATGAACTCGACCGCGGCGAGGGCACTCGCCGCGACCGTCGGTGGCAGGGCGTTCGAGAAGAGCTGCGGCCGCGAGCGTTGCGTCAGGTAGTCGCACAACGCCGCCGACCCCGCCACGAACCCACCCGCCGCGCCGCCGAGCGCCTTACCGAGTGTGGAGGTGATGACGTCCACTTCTCCGAGAACGCCGAAATGCTCGGCCGTGCCGCGGCCTGTCGCCCCGAGCACTCCCGTGGCGTGCGAGTCGTCGATCACGAGAATCGCGTCGTGATCGCGGCAGATCTGGAGGAGATCCGGCAGCGGCGCGATCGAGCCCTCCATCGAGAACACGCCGTCGCTCCACACCATGCGCCGCTTCGCGCTCTTCGCCCCCGCGAGCTTCGCGCGCAGATCGTCGAGGTCGGCGTGCTTGTAGATTGCAGTCGTGCACTTCGTGATTGCCTTGGCGAGCCGAATCGAGTCGATGATCGACGCGTGGTTCAGTGCGTCCGAGACGACGAAATCACCCTCCTCGACGATCGTGGACGTGAGTCCTTCGTTGGCGTTCCACGCCGACACGTAGGACATCGACGCGTCGGTCCCGACGAAGCGCGCCAGCGCCTCCTCGAGATCGCGGTGGATGGTGAACGTTCCGCAGATGAAGCGGACGCTTCCTGTGCCCGCGCCGAAGCGCTCGAGTCCCTCGATCCCGGCGTCGACGACGGCGCGCTCGCTGGAGAGCCCGAGGTAGTTGTTCGACGACAGGATGAGCACCTCGCCGCGTCCCTCCATGTCGACGCGCGCGTCCTGGGGCGAATCGAGGTAGTTGAGCCGCTTGTAAACCCGCTCATCGCGGAGCTGTTGTAGCCTCGCGTCGAGGTCGGCGGTGAACTTCGAATTGAGCGTCATAGTGTAAGGAGGGGGTCCGGCCGTCATGCAATCTCGAACACCACCTTCCCCGCCGACCCAGTCTTGATCGCCGCAATGGCGTCGTCGTAGCGCTCGAGCGGGAAGCGGTGCGTGATCACCGGCGTCGGGTCGAACTGGCCCGAGCGGAGGAACTGCGTCATCTGGATCCAGGTGTCGTACATCCGGCGGCCGACCACGCCGTAGATGGTGATCCCCTTGAAGATGATCTCCGTCGCGAAGTTCACGTCCATCGGCTTGGCCGGGATACCGAGCATCTGCACTCGTCCACCAACCCGCACGAGCGCGAAGGCCTGATGGATCGCACTCGGCACACCCGACATCTCGAGCACGACGTCCACGCCGAGGCCGCCAGTGGCTCCCTTTACGGCGCGCTCGGCCTCCTGCGGCGTCACCGCATCGTGCGCGCCCATCGTCCGTGCGAGTCCCAGGCGCGTGGCGTTCACGTCGCTCGCGATGATCCGTGATGCCCCTGCCGCGCGGCAGATCCCGACGGCGAACAGCCCGATCGGCCCACAGCCCGTGATGAGCACCGTCTTGCCGGACAGCTCCGTGCCCACGAGTGCGGTGTGGAACGCGTTTCCCATCGGGTCGTGGATCCCGCCGATCTCGTAGGAGACGGCGTCGTCGAGATGCCACACGTTCGTCGCCGGCATGGCGATGTAGTCGGCAAAGCAGCCGTCGCGGTCGACGCCGATGATCTTCGTGTTCGGGCAGACGTGCGCGTTCCCGGTGCGGCACAGCGGGCATCGGCCGTCGACGATGTGCCCCTCCGCCGTGACACGATCGCCTTCCTTGACATCGGTCACCAATCGCCCGACCTGCACCACGTCGCCGGCGAACTCGTGACCGACGGTGAATGGTGGATGGCAGCGCCCCTGGGCCCAGGCGTCCCACTCGTAGATGTGGACGTCGGTGCCACACACGCCCGCGCGGCGCACCTTGATCAGGACTTCGTCATCGCGAATGTCCGGTCGCGGCACGTCACGAAGGACGAAGCCGGGGCCGGCCGTTGCCTTCACCAGCGCTCTCACAGGCGCCTCTCTCTCGGTGCGGTGTTGAAACGGGACGCCGCGCACGCGGCGTGAACGAAACCAAACGGGTGACCTTGGGAGAGGGAAGGGCGGGGCCGTCGATGAATCGGTGATCATCGCTCGAGTGACTGATGCACCGGCCGATTCACTGCCGCACCGATTCACCGGCGCACCGATTCACGTGCGTGTGCAGCGTGCGCGCTATTGCGTGCCATTTCACACATTCCTATATTCGCGCAAGTTGCACATTACTGATGCGGTCTCGTCCGGGCACGCATCCTTGGTTCAGAGAGAGAGCGAGGGTACTGCGTGGGTTCATCCCGCCGAGAGTTCGTCAAGAGCACCTCCGCCGCCGCCACCGCGCTCGCCGCTCTCAGCGCGGTTCCCTCCGCCGCCCGCGCCGCCGTCACCGCGGCGCTTCCATCATCCGCCCGTCGCAGCGATCCAGATCTCAAGGAGCTCGCGCATCTCGCGCTCGACGCCGCGCGCAGTGCGGGCGCCAGCTATGCCGACGTCCGCTTCAGTCGTAATCGCACGCAGTCGATCTTCACGCGCGAGCAACGCGTTCAGGGGCTCGTGGACAACGAGACGCGCGGGTTCGGCATACGCGCGCTCGTCAACGGCGCGTGGGGGTTCGCGGCCAGCCGTGATGTCTCGCGCGACGAGGTCACGCGCGTCGCCCGACAGGCCGTGCTTCAGGCGCGCGCCAACAGCCTCACCCTCGTGCGCCCCGTGACGCTGGCGCCCGCGTCGCCCGTGCCGGACGGGTCGTGGCACACACCGATCGAGATCGATCCCTTTGCCGTCGCCGTGGAGGACAAGGTCGGCCTGCTGCTCGCCGCCAACGCGGCCGCCCTCAAGGCGGGAGCGCGCTTCGTGAACTCGAACATGTTCTTCCTCCGCGAGGAGAAGACGTTCGCGTCCACCGACGGCTCGTTCATCGTGCAGACGATCTATCGCTCGCAACCGTCCATGACGATGACCGCCGTGTCGTCCGACGCGAGCGACTTTCAGACGCGGCAGTCGAATGAGATCGCCCCCATGGGGCGCGGCTACGAGCACGTCCGCGATGCGCGCCTGCTCGAGAACGCGCCGCGCTGGGCGAGCGAGGCGGTGCAGAAACTCTCCGCCAAGCCGGTGGAGGTGGGCCGCTACGACCTCGTGCTGCATCCGAGCCATCTGTGGCTCACCATCCATGAGTCCGTCGCGCACCCCACGGAGCTCGACCGCGCGCTTGGCTTCGAGGCCAACTACGCCGGCACCTCCTTCGTCGCTCCGCCGGAGGCAGTGCTCGGTAAGTTGAAGTACGGCTCGCCGCTCATGAACATCCGCGGCGACCGCTCGCAGCCCGGCTCCCTCTCCGCCGTCGGTTGGGACGACGAGGGGGTCAAGCCGGAAAGCTTCGACATCATTCGCCACGGCATCTTCGTCGACTATCACACGACGCGGGAGCAGGCGCCGTACCTCGCCGACTACTACAAGCGCGCCGGCAAGCAGGTCCGCTCGCACGGCTGCGCGTATGCTCAGAGTTGGGCCGACGTTCAGTTCCAGCGGATGCCCAACGTCTCGCTCCTGCCGGGTGAACGGGACATCGGGTGGGACGATCTCATCGCTGCGACCGACCGCGGCATCGCGATCATCGGCGACGGCAGCTTCTCGATCGATCAGCAGCGCTACAACGCGCAGTTCGGCGGGCAGCTCTTCTACGAGATCAAGGGCGGCAAGATCGCCGGCATGCTCAAGGACGTCGCCTACCAGATGCGCACCCCCGAGTTCTGGGGATCGCTCGACATGCTCGGCGGTCCGAAGAGCTACCACCTCGGCGGTGCGTTCAACGACGCCAAGGGCCAGCCGATGCAGGTCAACGCCGTGAGCCACGGGTGCGTGCCGAGCCGCTTCCACAACGTCAACGTCATCAACACGGGACGGAAGGCGTGAGCGAGCTCCGATCGCTGGCCCAGGCGCGCTACCTCTCCCGCGAGGAGTGCGAGGTGATCGCCAAGCGCGCGCTCGGCTTCGTGACCGTGGCCGACGGCGCGCGCGTCAACATCAACAGCGGCAGCCGCGGCAACACGCGCTTTGCCGTGAATCAGATCTCCACCGGCGGCGACAACTTCGACACGACGGTCTCCGTAACCGTGTACGCCGGCCGCCGCAGCGCGACGAGCACTACCAACCAGCTCGACGACGCGTCGCTCCGACAGACGGTGCAGAACGCCGAACGCCTCGCCAAGCTCACCCCCGAGGATCCGGAGTTCGTGCCCGAGCTCGAACCGCAACAGTATCAGCCCGGCCGCCAGTGGAGCGAATCCACCGCGACGCTCGATCCCACGGCGCGCGCGGACGCCGTCCGCGCGATCACCACACCGGCCAGCAAGGACGGCTTGGTCTCCACCGGCTATCTCGACGCGCGCGCCGGGGCGAATGCCGTCGCGAACACCAAGGGACTGTTCGGCTACACGCGGGGCACCGCCGCCGTGCTGACCACCACCGCGCGCACTCGCGACGGTGCGGGTTCCGGGTGGGCTGGCGCGGCGCACCACGACTGGTCGCGCATCGATCCGGCGTCCCTCGGCACGCGCGCCGCGGAGAAGGCGCGTGCGTCGCGGTCGCCCGTCGCTGCGGAGCCTGGACGCTACGCCGTGGTGTTCGAGCCAACGGCGGTCGGCAATCTCGTGCAGTTCATCGCCAACGCGCTCAATGCGCGCGCGGCAGACGAGGGCCGATCCTTCTTCTCGAAACCGGGTGGCGGGAACAAGATCGGCACCAGGGTCGTCGACGAACGCGTCACCATCTTCTCCGACCCGTTCGACCTCGATGTCGCCGGTGCACCGTTCACCAACGAGGGACTTCCGACCCGCCGAAGCGTCTGGATCGAGAACGGTGTCGTAAAGAATTTGAACTACGACCGTTACTGGGCGCAGAAGAAAGGCGTCTCTCCTACGGCAAGTGGCGGGTCACTCAAGATGGATGGTGGCTCGAGCACGTTGGACGACATGATCGCATCGACGCAGCGTGGACTGCTCGTCACGCGATTCTGGTATCTGCGGCCGGTCGATCAGCGCACCATCCTGTACACCGGCCTCACACGCGACGGGACATTTCTGATCGAAAACGGCAAAATCACCCGCGCGGTCAAGAATTTGCGGTTTAACGACTCGCCCGTCTTCATGCTGAACAACCTCGACGCGCTCGGCACGCCGGTTCGGGTCAGCGCAAGCGAGGACGGCGGGCCCGGTCAGGCGATCATGGTTCCACCGCTGAAGGTCCGAGATTTCAACTTCACCAGCTTGAGCGACGCGGTTTGAGCAGCGTGCGTCGCGATGTCGTCACGGTCTCGCCATGAGATCGTGGTGCGGCGGAAGGGCATTTCGATGCTCGTCCGTTGGCTCGTCCGAACCACCGGGGGTTCGATCGAGCGTTCCACTCCGTTACAGGAGAGATTTCCATGGCTGCAAAGAAGCGCAGAAGCGCGAAGAAGGGCTCGGCCCGTAAGAAGTCCTCGGCGAAGAAGGCCGGTGCCAAGAAGGGCGGCCGCCGCAAGACGGCCAAGCGCGGTCGTCGCAAGACGGCAAAGAAGTAAGCCTTTCGTCGTCGCATACGGAGAAGCCGGCGCCAAGCGCCGGCTTCTTTCGCGTTCCGCCCTCTCTACCCGGCGCGCTCCGCGATCAGCGGGAGTACCGCGCCTGCGCGAGCTCCACGATCCGGCCGATCAGCGCATCGTGCGCGATCCCCGCCTTCTCCGCTGCCCGCGCGAACTCACCGTTCCGTTCCAGGTAGCAGTTCGGTTCACCTCGATCACGTAGCTCTTGTCGTCCGGCGTCACGCGCAGGTCGACACGCCCATGGTCGCGCAGCCGCAACGCAGCGAACGACTCGACGGCCACGCCTTGATCCGCTTGTCCAGCTCCGGCGGCAGGTCCTCCGGCGGCTCCGCCGCGTCGGCGCCATGCAGCAGCACCGCCTTCACGATTGTCCCTCATTCATGGCGCGCGTCGAGCCGAACGCCTGTGTGTAGCGCCAGTGCATGACCACCGCCGTACCAAACGTAGCCAGCTCGATCAACGTGGCTGCCTCCAGGCCGGCCACGCGCAGGTCGAGCGCGTCGGCACGTGCTGCCAGCGAACGCAACAGCGACCGCACCGCTGCGGCGCCCACACCCGACCAGTAGGTGATGCGCGTCACCAGCTCACCCTCGTGGCGCCCCAGAAAGTGTGATGCCCCCCCTCGCCCGCCGGCGCATCGCCGCGCAGCGCAAAGATGCGACGCAGATCGCCGTCGAATTGCCGCGCGTCGCCCACGGGGAGCAACTCCTCGCCGGCGTAGTGGTCGGCGACCGTCCAGTGCATCGCCTCCACCGGCAAATCGTCGTCGGTGACGGCCGGCGTCGCTGGCGAAAGCCGCGCGAACTCGCGCATCACGTGATCCATCCACTCCAGCTTGTGGAGTGCGCCCCAATCCTTGTACTCGCTGCGCCAGTCGAGCCCCGGCGTCAACCACACGGCGAACGTCTCTGCGAAGTCTTCGTCGGGGTGCTTCTGAGCATACCAACCGAGGATGTGCCGCACGTGCTCGCGCGACTGCGGATCGGCGAGATAGTGCTCTGCGTACGGACGCCCATAGTCGCCGAACAGCGACGCGAAGTCGGGTCGCTCGTGCAGCCGGAATGCATAGTTGATCGCATGTCCGGCCTCGTGGCGCAGGTAGCGCATCGCGTCGTCGTCGCTCTCGATCGCGCCCGAATGCTCGGCCTCGATGCGCTCGAGTCGCGCGTCGGCGAGATAGAACGGCACACCGATCAGGGGCGTGCCGTCGGGGCAGCCCCACTGGTCGCTCAGATATACGGGCGGCTGGAAGGCGACTCCGCGGTCGTCGAGCTCCTCGTAGAGTCGCGCGACCAATCGCTCGACCCGTGTTCCACCGATCGCCAATCCGAGCTCCGAGATGCGCCGCCCGAGAAGTTGGGCGCGCTCCACGTCCCACGATGCCGGGTTGCTCACGCGAGCCCCGAAGGCAAGCCGCGTACCGGGTGCGACATAAAAGAAGAGCGCCGCGGAGCAATCCGCGGCGCTCGTAAGCGGCGAACAGGCGCGTCCGCTCAGGCGGACTGCGCTTCCTTTTCCAACTCTTCGTCGGGATAGGGCGCCCAGACGTACGCGGCAAAACGTGGCGTCGTCTCTGGCTCCCGCCCGCGGGAGATCACGATCCCCACGGGCTCGTCGAACTGCGGTTGCCGGTGCTGCTTCATATGATGGGCACTGAAAGGAGGGACGCCCCCGGAACGGGCGGGGGCACCCTGCCAGAAGCACCTCCGAGGCCATGGCGTACAAAAAACGCAAGTCGTTTATTTCTTTCGACTTACGGCTCAGGTGTGCCGAGCTGATCGGCGCGGTTGTTTCGCTATGACACGGGACGAAGCGGCGATCGCCGTGTCGGATTGATACGCGAGCTCTACGCGATCGCCTTCCGCGCCAGGAAGGTGTTCTCCGATCCTTCCTCGACGGTTACATCCCACCCACGGTATCGACGACGCAGCTCGTCGAGTGACACCGGCGCTCGCTTGCCAGCCGCGATCGTCTGCACGAGATGCACGCCGCCATCCGCCGTCGCACTCTGGAGCACTTGGATCACCCGCGCGCGCTCCGTCGCCGTGAGTCCGGCAAAGGCCGTCGGCGTGTAGATCACCGCAGTGAGCGGTGCGTCCGGGGTCCAGGAGTTCAGCGTGATGGCGCTGGCGTGCACGCGTTCGCCAAGCCCCGCCTCTGCCGCTGCATCCATCACACGCTGTACGGCGTCGGGCGCGGACAGCGCGGTGACGTCGCATCCGTTCGCGGCGAGATAGAGCGCGGGCGTCTCGACTTCATGGCCGGCAACGAGCACGCGCGCCTCGCCGGAATCGGTTTGCACCACCCGCACCACGACGTCGTCAGGGCTCAGCCCCCAATGTTCGGGCCGGCGCAGCTCGTCGAGCAGCTTGAGCCGCCGCTTGCGCCACGTCGCATACGACGGAAGACGCAGACGCTTGACGATGATCTTGTCCACCTCGTCCACGAGCAGCAGCTCCGTGAGCGCGAACTGCTGTTGCGCGGCAAGCGCGCGGACGGCGTCGTCTCCGATGGAGAGCAGAACGCTGCGCGGCACGGATTCCTTGTAGTTCTCGATCTCTCGTTCCAGGTACAGCTCGTACTCGTGCTTGAGAGAGCGGGACGGCCGCTGCGCCATGCGTTTGGTCGGGAGAGGACGTGGTTAAGGTAGAGCGTCCGGACGCGTGCGCAAGTGCTGGACACGCCAAAGGTTAGAAGTCCAGGCCGGCGGCGCCGGATTGAGGGGCCGCGGACATCGGCGCATTTTGCCTCGACTCCACGAGCGCTGTCAACGCCACCGTGAGGATTCGCTGAATGCCGGAGCTGCCGGAAGTCGAAGCTGCCATGACCGTGCTGCGCCGAGTCACGGAGGGGCGCACGATTGCCTCCGTGCGGCTGCTGCATCCGTCGTTTCGTCGCCGCGTCCGCCCGGCGGTTCTGCGCGCGCTCGTCGGCGCGCGTATCGTGCGCGTCGAGCGCCGCGGAAAGCATCAGCTCCTGCATCTCGACGACGGGCGCATCATCCACGTGCACTTTCGGATGAACGGCGACTGGGAGCCGGGCAGCACACACGATCCGCTACCGAAGTACGCGCGCGCCGTGATCGAGTTCGGCGACGAGACGCGCCTTGTGCTCGTCGACTCGCGCGCGCTCGGAACACTGGACGTGCACCCGATCGGTGCGGCGCTCGACCTTGGCCTCGGTCCCGACGCCGCTGATCCCCGCTGGACCGCCGAGCAACTCGGCGCCGCGCTCGCGTCGCGTCGTGGACCGATCAAGCCCGCACTGCTCGATCAGCGGCTCGTCGCCGGCCTCGGGAACATCTACGCGGCCGAGGCACTCTGGCGCGCGAAGATCAGCCCCGTCGCGAAAGCGAGCGCGCTCACCCAGGCACAGGTGCGCGCGCTGCGTACAGCAATCGCCCATGTCATCGAACGTGCCACCGGCTCACGATATACGGACGACGCTACGGTCGATCTCGACGTCTACGATCGCGAGGGATTGCCATGTCGCCGCTGCCGGACGAAGATCGAGCGCATCGTGCAGGCGGGGCGGAGCACGTACTTCTGCCCGAAATGCCAGAAGTGAGCGGCGACACCGGTAGCTGGACTCGAGCCGCAGGTGCTGAGGCCGTTGCAACTCAGTCCACCGCTTCCAGCAACGCCCCTTTGATGTATCCCGTCTCCGGAATCGTCAGCACTTCCGGATGATCCTGCGGCTGGCCGCGGATCTCGCGGAGCGCGATGCGGCGACCGCTGTCGGCAGCGGCGCTCTCGAGCATCTCGAGGAAGAGCGGCTTGGTGAGATGGAAGGAGCAGCTTGCCGTGAAGAGCAGCCCACCCGGTGCGAGCAGGCGCATGGCGCGCAGGTTGATCTCCTTGTAGCCGCGCAGCGCGCCGGGGAGGGCGGCCTTCGTCTTCGCGAACGCCGGGGGATCGAGCACGATCGTGTCGAAGCGATCGCCTGCGCGCTCGCGCGCCTTCAGATACTCGAACGCATTCGCCTCGACGAAGGAACCGTTGGCGAATCCGTTGCGTCGGAAGTTCTCCTCAGCGCGTGCCAGCGCCTGCGCTGATGCGTCGAGCGCTACGACGTGTTCCGCGCCGCGTGCGAGGTGCAGCGCGAAGGAGCCATGGTAGCTGAAGCAGTCGAGCCCGCGTCCTCGTGCGACTCGGCCGACGAGCGCGCGGTTCTCGCGCTGATCGAGAAAGGCACCTGTCTTCTGCCCACGCCACGGCGCGGCGAGATAGCGCACGCCATGCTCGTGCACCTCGATCTCCTCGGGCACGCTGCCGGTGAGCAGCTCGACCTTGGTCTCGAGTCCTTCCTTGACGCGCAAGGACACATCGTTGCGCGCCAGAATTCCCTCCGGCTGTACCAGCTCGGCGAGCGCGGACACGATCTCGCCGCGGTAGCGCTCGAGGCCGGCGCTCATGAGCTGGACGACGAGCCAGCGATCGTAGCGGTCGACGACGAGGGATGGGAGCCCGTCACCCTCGCCATGTACGAGCCGATATGCGTTCGCGTGGTCGCTCAGTCCGGTGCGGCGTGCGATCGCGCCTGCGATGCGCGTTCGCCACCACGTCTCGTCGATACGCGCATCGGCGTCGCGGTCGAGCAAGCGAAGCGATATCTCGGAGCGCGGGCTCCACAGCGCGACGCCGATCGGCTTGCCGCGCTGATCTGCGACGCGCGCAACACCGGCGTCGCCATCGGGGCGCCGGGTGACGTCGCTCCGATAGATCCACGGATGTCCGGCGTCCCAGCGTCGAGCGCCCTTCGGCGAGACGATGGCATTGAGCATGATGGAAGGTAAGCGCGATGCATGTGATCGCCTGGTGATCGCCGCGAGTGCGTCACTTGAAGTGCGCGTGTAAGCTGAGTATTATTCTGGCCCTCTCGCGCCGAGCATTTTGTGATTTGCTCGTGCTGTGCGTGAGGATGCGAGCGCCGCACTTGCAGGAGCGGCCTCGCCTGTTTACACTGCGAGGCTCGCCGCGAGTTTTTCATCGCGGCCGCTGTTTGAAAAGTGAAGGACAGAGGATGGGTCGTCGGCTCCGGTCTTTTGGCCGGCGACTGATTCGTGGGAAATGGAATCTCTTACCGAGCCGGTGTGTCGCAGCGGTGTGAGCCGTTGCGGGACGTCGATTTGGTAGAGTGTGGATTGCGATAGCAAAGCGCGTATGTCTGCTTGCCATCATCTATTGTGGTCAAGCGAAGGAAGGCATGTGGGGGATGCCT
>CAYTKA010000027.1:0-38804 GCA_964438255.1 uncultured Gemmatimonadaceae bacterium
CGCTGCCGCTCGCCGAGCTCTTCCTGCACCTGCGATTTGATCTCCTCCTGCATCTCGATCATGCCGATCTGACGCTGCACGTGCACGAGCACGCGCCGGAGGCGATCCTCCACCGAGAGGTTCTCGAGCAGTCCCTGTCGTTCGGCCACGGGGAGCTCGATGTAGCCCGCCACCAGGTCGCTGAAGCGGCCGGCGTCGGTGACGGCGTCGAGCACCTGATGCACGACCTCTTCCGGGAGGCCGCGGCGCTCGCCGAGCTCGGCGGCGCGCTCGCGGATTTCCTTGTACAGCGCCACGAACGCGGGGTCGTTCTCGTTCAGCGGCTTCATCTCTTCCACGGGCTGGACGACGGCGGCGAGATAGTTGTCGACGGTCGTGTATTGCAGCGCCGTGGCGCGTTGCTCGCCCTGCAGCAGCAGTTGCACCCCGCCGAGGCCGCGCTGGATCTGCCCGATCCGGGCGATCACGCCCATCGAGTAGAGGATGTCCGGAGTGGGTTCGTCGGTGTTGTCACGCTGCGCGACGGCGAACACGAGGCGGTCGCCCTTGAGGGCCGCCTCGATCGCGCGGAGCGTACCCGGGCGGCCCGCCGCGATGGGGGCCGTCAGTCCGGGAAAGATGACCGTCCCCCGAAGCGGGAGGATGGGAAGCGTCTGGCGTTGTGCCATGTTTGGTACCCGATGTGAAAGAACGGCCGCGGGGCGATGCAGCTACGAGCCGGTACGCCCCGCGGCCAACCGCCGTTCTGGTGCGCACACTCCATTCCAAGCGCCGTACGACAGGCCGGCAGGGTTTGACACTTCTCACGGCCATCGTGACGTAGTGTCCCTGCCGCTGTGGCGGCCGTCCTTTCCCGCGTCGCTCCGTGGTGCTAGAATGTGCGCGTCCCGTCTCACCCTGCCTCCCAGCCGTCGCTTGCCCGACCCGCTCGCCACAGCCGCGGACGACGAGCTCCGCGCTCACGTTCAGCGCGCGCTCTCGGCTCACTACGAGCTCGACGCTGAGATCGGACGGGGCGGCATGGGCATCGTCTATCGCGCCCGCGATCGCCGGCTGAAGCGCCAGGTCGCGATCAAGCTGCTCCCCCCCGAGCTCGCGTTTCGCAGCGAGATCAAGTCGCGCTTCCTGCGCGAGGCCGAGACGGCCGCGCAGCTCTCGCATCCGAACATCGTGCCCATCTACACGGTCGACGAGCAGGAGCAGCTCGTCTTCTTCGTGATGGCGTACGTGAGCGGGGACAACCTGGCGAAGCGGTTGCACGAGCGCGGCGTGCTCACGATCGACGAGACGCGGAAGATCCTGCGCGACGTGGCCGATGCACTCGCCTACGCCCACGACCGCGGCGTCGTGCACCGCGACATCAAGCCCGACAACATCCTGCTCGACTCCATGACGGGCCGGCCGATGGTCACCGATTTCGGCATCGCGCGCGCCATGGACAGCACCGGCGACAGTCGGCTCACGGCGACGGGGATGGCCATCGGCACCCCGGCGTACATGTCGCCCGAGCAGGCCGCGGGCGAGCGCGAGATCGACGGGCGGAGCGATCTGTATTCCCTCGGCATCCTGGGATACCAGATGCTCACCGGCGAGCCGCCGTTCACGGCCACGAGCACGCCGGCGATGCTGGTGAAGCACATCTCCGAGCGGCCGGTTCCCGTGCAGCAGCGCCGGGCCGACGTGCCGACCGACCTCGCGCGCTCGGTGATGATGCTGCTGGAGAAGGATCCGATCAACCGGTTCCCGAATGCCGGCGCGCTCGTGGCCGCGCTGGACACACGCGAGTCGCCCGGGGTGCGCGAGGCGTCGTCGCCGCGGGAGGCCATGCCGAGCGCGCCGGCCGTGCCGCCGCCCGCCGCCGCGGCGATGCGGCCGGCCTACGCGCCCGCCGAGAGCGCGTACGCGCCCGCGCCGTACGGAGCGACGGGCGCGCGTCCGGTCGTCGCGCCGGGAGAGATCGCGCCGGAGGACCTGCGCCGCTGGGACGCGCCTCCCGTCGTCGCCTTCCGCCGCAAGATCGCGCCGTATCTGTTCGTCAACGGCGTGATCATGCTGTTCACGCTGTTCGGCCGGGGCGATTTCCTCTTCGTCACCATCCTCTGGAGCATCCTGATCGCATTCAAGTATGCGAAGCTCTGGAGCGAGGGGTATGACTGGCGCGACGTGTTCCGTCAGCCGCGCGACCGCGAGCTGATGGAGGTGATCGAGGAGGCGGTCGAGTACGTCCGCGCCATGTTCGACAAGAATGCGCGCGCCCGGCTGCGCGACGCGCGCGCGCAGCGCAAGCTGGCGCGGCGAATGGCGCCCGCGTTGCCGTCGGGGTTCTCGCCGTTGCCGGCGCACCCGGCCTACGCCATCGCGCAGCTCAGCGGGCCGCAGGCGGATCGAGTGCGGCAGGCGATGGCCGACCGCGACGAGATCCTGCGCCGCCTCAACGACCTTCCGAAGCCGCAGCGCGAGCAGCTCGGCGACGTCTCGCGCTCCGCGGTCGCGCTCGCCGACAAGGTGCAGGAGCTCGCGATCGCCTTCGACGAGGTGGCGCGCCAGGATCTCGCGAGCGCCCGCAGCCAGCTCGAGAGCGAGATCACCACGCTGGAGAGCGCTGCCAACCCGCTCGAGCGCGGCAGCGAGGATCGCGTGCGCCGGCTCGCGTACCTCAAGCGCCAGCGCCGGGCGCTCGTCGACGCCGCGCAGCGCAAGGAGGCGCTCGGCGGCAAGCTGGAGACGTGCGCGATCGCGCTGCAGAACATGCGCTTCGACCTCATGCGGCTCGGGGCGAGCCCGCAGATGCAGCAGCACATCACGTCGCTCGCCAACCAGGCGATGAATCTCGCCGAGAACGTGGACGACGCGCTGTACGTCGCCGACGAGATAGGCCGGATGGGCACGCGGTGGAGCTCCACCTCGCGGCGCGCCACGGAGCGCGGGTGACCGACCACCTGCTCGACCGCCTGGTGGTCGCGGTCGGCACGCAGTATCTCGTCGACGCGGAGATCGGGCGGGGCGGGATGGCTGTGGTCTACCGTGCCACCGATCTGCGGCTGCACCGCCGCGTGGCGATCAAGGTCCTCCCGCCCGAGCTCGCGTTCAACGCCGAGGTGCGCGAGCGCTTCCTCCGCGAGGCACAGACTTCGGCGCAGCTCACGCATCCAAACATCGTTCCGATCTTCACCGTGGACGAGCGCGAAGGGCTCGTCTACTTCGTGATGGCATACGTCGACGGCGAAACCCTCGGCGCCCGCCTGGCGCGCGAGCGGCGCCTCGATCCGGCGCAGGCGTGCGCGATCCTCACCGATGTGGCCGACGCCCTCGCGTACGCACACGCCCACGGCGTCGTGCATCGCGACGTGAAGCCGGACAACGTCATGATCGACCGCGGCACGGGACGCGCGCTCGTGACGGACTTCGGCATCGCGCGCGCGGCGGCGGGAGACTCGCGGCTCACCGTCACCGGTGTGGCGATCGGCACGCCGGCGTACATGTCGCCGGAGCAGGCACTCGGCGAGCGCGACATCGATGGGCGGAGCGACATTTACTCGCTCGGCATCATCGCGTATCAGATGCTCGCGGGCGAGCCGCCCTTCCGCGCTGCGAATACTCCGGCGATGCTCGTGAAGCACGTGTCGGAGACACCGCGTCCGCTCGCAGCGCTGCGCCCCGACATACCGCCCCGGCTCGCGAACGCGATCGCGCGCGCGCTTGCGAAGAAGCCGGAAGACCGCTGGCCCGATGCGAGCGCCTTTCGCGACGCCCTCACCGGCGCGCGCGAGGCGGCGTCGTTCACCGACCGCGCAGAGAGCGCCGAGACGCCGTCCCCGCCGGCGCCGCCACGTGCCCCTGCCCCTGGCCCCGTTCCGCCGCCGCCACCGTGGGAGCCACGCAGCCGCGAGCGCGATGATTCTCTACCGCCCATGCCGGTGATGCCGACGTGGGGCACGCGTGAGGAGTGGCGCGCGTGGCGTCGCGATCAGCGGCGGTGGGAGGCGGCGCGCCGGGTCCGCGAGAAGGTCGACCGCGCCAGCATGCGCGTGGAAGTTGAAACCAGGCGTCCCGTCGAGGAGCGCGTCGCGTCGTTCCGGCGGCAGGCCATCAGCTCGGTCGCCACGGTGACGTGCCTCGCCGTGGTGAATCTCGTCACCTCGCCGCACTTCTTCTGGTTTCTCATTCCCGGCACGTTCATGACGCTCGGCATCGTGTCGAGCGGCGCACGGCTCTGGGCAGACGGGATCCCGCTCAGCCACCTCTTTTCCCGCGGCACCGCGGCGCTGTCCGGGGGAGCGGGGCAGGCAGCGCCGCCGTCGACAACTGGTGGCACCGAGGCGGCGCTCCTGCTCGTCCCGGCCGACGTCCTCGCCGGTGTCCATGGCGCCTCCGTCCGCCGTGCCGCCGAGGATCGCGCAGCGGTGCACGAGACACTCGCCCGCCTCGCACCGGCCGAGCGCGACATGATCCCGGACGTGGGGCCGACTGTGGATGCGCTCGCGCAGCGCGTCGGCGCACTTGCCGTCACGCTGCATCGTCTGGACGCCGACGTAGGAGGCACGTCGGTCACCACGCTCGAGCAGCGTATTGCGACGCTGCGCGCGGAGGCTGGTGACACGCCGTCCTCCGAGCAGGAGCGCCGCCTCGCACTCCTGGAGCGGCAGCGCGCGACCATCACCGAGCTGTCCGAGCGCCGCGGTGTGCTGGCGGCGCAGTTGGAGAGCGCCGGGCTTGCGCTGCGGAATCTCCGGCTCGATCTGCTCAAGCTGCGGTCGTCGGGGTTGGGAAGCGCCCTCTCCGACGTGACGAACGCGACGCAGGAAGCGCGTGCGCTATCGCGCGACATCGGTCACGCAGTCGATGCGATGCGGGAAGTCAGGCGGTTATAGATGCTCCGCAGCGTGTGGCGCGAGCGCTAGCTTCGTTCCATGCCCTTCCGCCTCGTCCTTCTCCTTCTGTGCGGCCTTCCCGCACCGCTCGTCGCGCAGCTCGCGCCGCCGCCGCCGCAACCACCGGTGCTCGCCCCGCGCCCCGCCGTCATGCGCGGTCTGTACGTGAACCGGTGGGCCGCAGTCGGGAAGCGCATATGGAAGCTGATCGACGTCGCCAAGCGGACCGAGGTGAACACGCTCGTGATCGACGTGAAGGACGATCGCGGCTACGTCCTGTATCGATCCGGAGTGCCCCTCGCCCACCGCGTCGGCGCCGATACGGTGCCCCTGATGTCGGCGTCGCGCATGCGCGCCATTCTCGACACGATGCACGCGCACGGGATCTACGCGGTGGCGCGCATCGTGGTCGCCAAGGACCCCGCGCTCGCGAACGCGAAGCGCGAGTGGGCGGTGAAGCGAAAGTCCGACGGCAAGCCCTGGCTGGACAGGAAGGGCAATCCCTGGCTCGATCCGCATCAGCGAGGCGTGTGGGCCTACGCGGGCGATCTGGCAGAAGAGGCGCAGTCGCTTGGCTTCGACCAGGTGCAGTTCGACTATGTGCGCTTTCCCGACGAGCCGCGCATGTTGCGCGAGGCGAGCTTCCCGCTCGCCAATGGACGGAAGCGCGAGACGGTGATTCGCGAGCAGCTTGGCTATCTGCGCTCCCGCCTCGTATCGCTGAAAACACCGATGGCGATCGACGTATTCGGGCTGACGACGAGCGACACCACCGACATGACCATCGGCCAGAAGTGGGAATCGTTCGCCGATCAGGCGGACATCGTCATGCCGATGACATACCCGTCGCACTATTACCGCGGCGCGTACGACATCCCATATCCGAACGCGGCGCCCTACGCGGTGATCGACCGGGCGCTGCGCGATGCACAGGCGCGCAACCGGGGCGTGAAGAACGCAGCAGAGATCATCCCCTGGTATCAGGACTTCACGCTCGGCAAGCCGCATTATGGAGTCGCCGAGGTGCGCGCGCAGATCCAGGCCGGCTACGACAACAACGTGCGCAGTTGGGTGCTGTGGAACGCGGGGAGCAGATACACGCTCGGAGCGCTGCGTCCCGAGATCCTGAGCGCGGACGAGGAAGCACCGAAACGTCGTCGCCCCGCCTCCGACTCACTGCTTGCCGCGCCGACGCGCGACTCCCTGCCCGCGGACTCGACGAAGCGGCCGCCCGCGACGCCTCAGCCGCCGAACTCCTCGAGCCGCTCCTCGAGCCGCTCCTCGAGTCGGGAGGACGTCTCGGTCATCGGGCGCAGAGTGCGGTGAGCGTGTCGGCCAGCGGGCGCGGGGCGTCTTCCGGGAGCAGATGCCGAGCGCCGGCGATGATCTTCAGCGTCGCGCCAGGAATGGCGTCGGCGAGCCGACGCGCCAGCGCAACGGGCAGAAAGGGATCGTGCGTCCCGCAGACGACGGCGGTCGGCACGTCGATCTCAGCGAGCTGCTCACCCAACTCCGCCGTCTCCCGCGCGTCGAGTGCGGCGATGTGACGCACGAGCGCATCACGCCCGCTCGGCGTGCCGAAGGGACGAAGATACTTGTCGATCGAGTGAATGGCGTGGCCCGCGTCGCGGTAGCCGCGCTCGAGCTCCGCGCGCACCATCGACAGCAGCCACGCCGGGGGGAGCCGGCGGAGCAGGGGGAGAACGGCACGCGCGATCCGCACGTCGCGGGTGGGCCACCGCGCGAAACCGATGCTCGACACGAGCGCGAGCCGTGACACGCGCTGCGGCCAGTGCAGCGCAAGCGATTGCGCAACGCCCCCGCCAAGCCCGTGCCCGACGACGCATGCATCGCCTACGCCGAGCGCGTCCAGCAGCCCCACGACGCGCTCGGCGTGGGCGCGCAGGCTGAGCTGGCGCGTCGACGGAGGATCGCTGCGCCCATAGCCGAGCAAGTCGAGGACGATCAGACGATGCCCCGCGGGCATCAGCGAGACGACGTCACCCCAGAGATGTCCGGACGTCGCGAAGCCGTGCACGAAGACGATCGGCTCTCCCGCGCCGCGCGAGCCCGCGGCGTAGTAGTAGAGCCGCGCCCCGTCGAGATCGATGAACTCACCGCGCACGGCGCGGCGGTCAGAGCGCCGGTGGGTGGTGCCTCTGTGCCTCCTCCACCTTCGCCTTCAGCTCGGCCATGTTCTTGTCCCACACCACCTGCTGATCGGGAGTGAGAATCGCGCGAATCTCTGCCGCCGACTGCTCGCGCAACGTGTTGCTCTTCTTCATGAGCTGTGCGCGATCGCCGCCGTTCATGAAGTCCTCGCGGAGCTTCATCATCTCGGGCTGATACTTCCGCTGAATCTCCTCGAGCTTCACCTTCTGCGCATCGGTGAGCTCGATGCCATTCATCTGCAGGCCACCCCGCCGGCCACCCATCTGCCCGCCCTGCTGGGCCTGCGCGCTTGCTGCGGCGGCAGCGCTGATCAGGAGGGCGACGCTGAGCGCCGCGATGCGAACTGCCTTCATTGCCGTACCCTCGGGAGAATGAAAGGTGGTGCTGGAACTCTAAGTCTTTGTGCAACTAACGCTTACAGCGCCCCCTCTAGCGGGCGCGGGTGAATCTGCTATGCTTACCCGCCCTTCGCGGGCCCGTTCCACCACGGGGGAGCCCCCGCGCCGACCGTCTGTACCGTGAGCCTGCCGTGACTCTGCCGTCGTCGTCGAACCCCGCCGCCCCTGCGGCCGCCCCCGTCCCTACCCCGACGCCAGCCGCCTCGGTGCCACCACCCAGTGGACCCCTGGTGACCCCACCAGGGCCACCGGTGATTCCGGCCCCGCCGGCTCCGCCGCCCAGCCCGGTGGAATTTCCACTGGACTGGCTGCTGGCACACGCGGCACCACCGATCCGGTTCAGGGCGCTCACGGAAGTCGCGCGGATCGCGCCTGCCGAAGCGGATAAGGTGGCTGGCCTGCCCTTGACTTACCGGCCCGCGTTGACGCTCGCCGTCCAGCAAGCGGTCGACGGCACCTGGGCCGGCGGCATGCTGTCCGTGCCCTCCTCACGCGCCGAGCACTTCGAAGGGGTTGGGACCATTCCGGCAGTAAGACGACTCATGGAGTACGGATGGCACAAGGATACGCCGCCGCTCGTCCATGCGCGGCGCATCCTCTTCCGTCTCCTCGCAGAGGACGACGACCCGGCGTACCTGTTCGAGCTGGGCAAGCACGCGCCGGATGAGGAGTCGGTCAAACACGGCCGTGCCATGCTGCGCGAAGCGGCGGCGGCCGCATTGGCGCAGGCGGGTTACGAGGGCGACCCTCGGCTGCGTGGCGCGGCGCGCCGCATTCTCACACGTCTCGCCGACTACCTCCGCTCGCCACTCGCCCAGAAGCCGTTCGTCCGGCAGGGGAATCAGCATCTGCTCGCGAACGAGGCGGCGCCGCCGTCGATCTACACGGTGATGTTGCTGGCGTACATGCCGCTCTTCCGCGCCGAGCACCATCGCGAGATAGACGCGCTCTACACCCATCTCACGCAGCCCCAGCCACGCCAAGAGGCCGTGCAGCTCGTGGGCAAACGCGCCGTCGCCGTGCCGCATCTGATCCTCGGCGATCCGTTGCCGCACCGCAATGCTGCCGATGCCGACGTGCCCTTTGCGCTTTTCTGGCTCGAGCTGATGGCGCGGCTCGGCTACCTGCGCCGCAACGACAACTGGTCCAAGCTATTCGAGCGCTTTCTCGAGGATCGTGATCGTGAGGGCGTGTGGCATCCCCACAAGGGTATGGCCAGCCCGAAGAGCGCCGACCCGCACGTCTGGCCCACCTACCCACTCGAGACGCTGTCTGCCGGGGACGAGCGGTGGACGGACATAACCTTCCGGCTCGGCCTCATCGCACGTCTGGCCGGACGGCCGATCGAGATCGTCTGACGACGGGCGGCGCACGCGCGAGAGGGCGATCCAGGGGCCGTCTCGCGCCGGAGGAGATGTTTCCAGCCGGCGTGGCCGGCATTCGCGTCCGCACTGTGCTGTCGAGCGGCCTCGCGCTTCGCGTCGCCGAGTCGGGCGCAACGAGCTCACCTCCCGTGCTGCTCCTTCATGGGTGGGGCGCCTCGATCTACATGTGGCGCGACTGGTTCGCGCCGCTCGCCGGCCTCGGGATGCGCGCCGTCGCCGTCGACCTACCGGGGCACGGACTCTCGGACAAACCCGTGGGGCCAGGCGAGTACCGACTGTCGCGACAGGTCGAGCTGCTACGCGAGCTGATGGAGGTGGAGGAGCTCGCCGGCGCATTGGTAATCGCGCAGTCGATGGGCGGCACGATCGCGCTCGAGCTCGCGATGGCTGACGCTACGCCGATCGGGCGGCTGGCGCTCGTGAACCCGGCGATCTTTGGCACGGTCGGCGTTCAGCGGCTGGCCAGATGGGTCAGTCCACCAGTCGTGGACACTGTGCTCGACTGGCTGGTACCGCGATGGATCGTCGCGCGCGCGCACCGGTTCGTGTACACGGAGGGATCTCGTGTCACAGAGCGCGACATCGACGAGTACTGGGCGCCGTCGCAGTTCCCGGCGCACGTCCGTGCGATGCGGCGGCTGCTGCACGAGTTCGAGTGGACTCGAACCCCGCCGGAGGCGCTGGCCGCGCGGATGCGCACGCTCGCCGCCCCCGTCCTGGCTGTACTCGGCGGACGTGACAGGCTGGTGCGCGACGCCCGCCCCTATGCCCGCGCGCTCGTGGAGGCCGGCGCGCCACTCGTCGTTCATGAGCTCGCTGAAGGCGGGCACGCCGTGAATGAAGAGGAGGCGAAGGTGGTGCTGGAGCGCGTGATGGACTTCGTGGGGCGGTAGGAGGCACCGGTACTACCAGTGCCCGATTGGATGGTGCGGCTACCGCCGCGGTCTGATCCCGTTATCTTTCGATGACTGGAACGTCGAAAGACCAGGCGGGAGAGGAGCGGCGCAGCGAGGCGATCCGCGCGTTTCCCGTCGGCGGTGGAAGACGCGCGCACCGGGCGCGTGAGGCTGCGGACCCTTCCACGACCGTTCGGCACCAGCCGGACGACACACTCGTGCGCGACCGCTGTCGCGGTCGCATCTCATTCATCACCGCACCGGCCGACGCGCGACAATGCCGCGCCAAGTCTGGTGCACGCGCCGGCCCCGGAAGGCCCGGGATCGCGGCCCCGGCGCGACGCATCAGGACACATGACAGCAACGAAACAGACCGAGGCGGGCGCGCCGGCCGATGAGCCGACGCTGACCTTCGCCGACCTCGAGCTCCGCTCCGCGGTGCTCGACGCCATTCGCGACGCCGGCTATACCAGCCCGACTCCCATCCAGCGTGAGGCGATTCCGCTGGCGCGAAAGGGGCGAGACATCATCGGGCTCGCGCAGACAGGGACCGGCAAAACCGCCGCGTTCACCCTTCCGATCATCGACCGGCTGATCGACGGACCGCGCCGTACGCGTGCGCTCATTCTCACGCCGACGCGCGAGCTGTGCGTGCAGGTCGAGGAGAGCTTTCGCAAGTACGCCAAGCACGCGCCCCTATCGGTGGTGGCCGTGTACGGCGGTGTGCCGATCGATCCACAGGAGAAGAAGCTCCGCGCGGGCGTCGACGTGGTCGTCGCCACCCCTGGGCGGCTGATCGATCACCTCGAGCGACAGAACGTCGTCTTCGACGATCTCGAGGTCCTCGTGCTCGACGAGGCGGATCGCATGCTCGACATGGGCTTCGCGCCGCAGATCAACCGCGTTGTCAGCGACATCCCGCGCTATCGTCAGACGCTCTTGTTCAGCGCGACGATGCCCCCCGAGGTCGAGGCGCTGGCGCGCAAATATCTGCGCAAGCCGGTCGTCGTGCAGGTCGGCGCACGCTCCGCCGCTGCGAGCACGGTGACGCATGCCGTGTATCCAGTGCCGCGCGAGAAGAAGAATGCGCTGCTCGTGGAGCTGCTCACCGGGAAGAAGCATGAATCAGTGCTGATCTTCACGCGGACCAAGCATGGCGCCGACCGCGTCGTGCGCGACCTCGAGAAGGCAGGGGTGCGCGCCACGGCGATGCACGCCGACAAGACACAGGCGCAGCGTACGCGTGCCCTTCAGGACTTCAAGAACGGCACGACGACCGTCCTCGTGGCCACTGACATCGCCCAGCGCGGGCTCGACATCTCTGGCATCACGCACGTCATCAACTACGACGTGCCGCAGCAGGCGGAGGATTACGTGCACCGCATCGGGCGGACCGGACGCGCAGCGCGCGAGGGCGACGCGTACACCTTCATGTCTCCCGACGAGATCGCGATGGTCCGCACGATCGAGCGCGTGATCGGGCAGCCGATCCCGCGCATCTCGGTGCCGGGGTACGACTTCGGCACGGTCGCCGCTGATTGAAGACGCACGGACAGGCGCAACGCGCGTCAGTACCGCGTCCGTCCAAGGCGCGAGACGATCAGCGTGTCGGCTGCGCTGCCGCGACGCGCGACGAGCGTCAGGTTCGCCGCGCCGTAGCCGAGCCCGCGCACGTCGAAGGCGATGGAATCGCGGGTGGACGACAGCGCGACGCCGTGCGTCCGACCGAGCGCGTGCACGGCGAGCCGCCGGTCTCGCGCGCGCAGCGTGAGCGCGGCGGCGGCGGTGTCGATCCGCACGGTGACGATGGTATGCTGCGCCAGCGCCTCGTCGCGCGCGCGGGCCACGGCGAGCGCGGCGTCGCGCACGGCGTGCCGTACGGCGAGACGATCGAGCTGCCGCCGGAGGGTGCTCAGGCCGATCGCGGCGAGGAGCGCGAGCAGGGTGATGACGAGCACCAGCTCGACCAGCGTGAATGCGCGGCGACCTCTGCATGCGCAGTGCATGCGCCGATGGTAAGATACGACCGGTCGACATGCGGCATCGTCTCGTCGCCGGGTGAAGCCGATGGCCGCCGTCGAGCGACCTCGGGCGCCGCGGGCCGCACTCGGGGCCGGCCGGCACGCTATATTTCCGTCCCCCGCGAACGCACGACGATGAAGATCACGATCGAGTACTGCACGCTTTGAAACTACGAGCCACGGGCCACCGGTCTGGCGGCCGAGCTCGAAAGGCATTTTCCCGAGGCGACGATCGAGCTCAAGCCGGGCTCGGGCGGACGCTTCGAGGTGTTCAAGGATGAAGTCCCCGTGTTCGAGAAGTCGAAGCTCGGCCGGCACGCACAGCCGGGCGAGGTGCTGCGGCTCATTCAGGCCGCGCGCTGACTGCGCACACGGTGACGCCATGTGGGCCGACACGTTCTCCTGACGCGCCGGCCCGTCGTCTGTCGCGATCCACTCGTTCCAGCTCTCAGCTCTCCTCCTCCCTGATGCGCATCGCCATATCCACCGGCGGCGGCGACGCTCCCGGTCTCAACGCGGTCATTCGCGCCGCCGTCCTCTCTGCGATCAACCGCGGTTGGGAGGTCCTCGGCATCAAACGAGGCTTCGCCGGTCTGATGGGTGAGGACGAGGTCATCCGTCTCACGAAGGATTCCGTGCGCGGCATCGCGCACATGGGCGGCACCATCCTTCGCACGACGAATCGCGGCAATCCGTTCTGCTACCCGCGCCTCCAGCCCGACGGCACCTACGTCGAGGTCGACCGCTCCGACGAGCTGATGGACAACGCGCGCCAGCTCGGCATCGAGGCGATCATCTCGATCGGCGGCGACGGCTCGCTCGACATCGCGAACCGGCTGTGCCGCAAAGGAATGAAGATCGTCGGCGTACCGAAGACGATCGACAACGACGTCAGCGGCACCGTGACGACGTTCGGCTTCGACACCGCCGTGAACACGGCGCTCGAGGCGATCGATCGGCTGCACACGACCGCGGAGAGCCACGATCGTGTGATGGTCATGGAGGTCATGGGGCGCGACGCGGGGTTCATTGCGCTGCATTCGGGAGTGGCGGGGAGCGCCGACGTCATCCTCATCCCGGAGCTCCCGTACGACATCCGGCGAGTTTGCGACAAGATCATGTCGCGCGATGCGCACGGACGGCACTTCTCGATCGTCGTCGTCGCGGAGGGTGCATTCCCGATCGGCGGGCATTCGCACACGATGGGCGAGTCGCTCCCCGGCCAGGCGCGCCGCGTCGGCGGCGTGGCCGATTCCATCGCACGCGAGATCTCGACGATCACCGGAAAGGAAACACGTTCGCTCGTGCTGGGACATCTCCAGCGCGGTGGCATGCCGACGGGCTACGACAGGCTCCTGGCGACGCGGTTCGGGGGCGCGGCGGTGCGAGCGATCGCCGACAACAAGTGGGGTCACATGGTAGCGCTCCAGACGCCGCACATCGTCACGATTCCGATCGTCGAGGCGCTGCGCGAGCCGAAGCGGGTGGACGTCATGCACGACGTCGTGCAGACGGCCCGGGCCGTGGGGATCAGCTTCGGGGACTGACGGTGAGGCGGGCCCCGACTCTGCCGCGGCCGCGCTCCGGACCGTTCGCGCGGCGCGTCACCCGCCTCGGCTTCGGGAGTGGGTGTCAAACAGGGGACGAGTTGGACAGAGGCTGTCTCGCGACAGAGACACCTCGAGAGCGGATCGAAGGGGTCGGTCTGGTGTAAGTACCGCCAAGTGATATGGTTAGCCGGATGGGCGAGCGTGGCATCCGCCCTGCCTTACCGATCGTGAGCGCGCGGATGGGCCGCGCGCTGCTGGAGAAGCCTGATGACCCTTCGGACCGCATTCCTCGCCATCGCCTGCACGGTCGCCGTGGCTGGCACCGCGCACGCTCAGAAGCGGGCGGGGGGGGGAGGCGATGACGACGTGCCGAAGGCATTCCGCCCCCCGGCGGGGATGTGCCGCATCTGGCTGGACAGGGTGCCCGCCAAGCAGCAGCCGGCACCAACGGATTGTCCCACCGCCGTGCGCAATCGGCCACCCAACGGTAGAGTCCTGTTCGGTGACGATTACGTCGAAGGACCCGACAAGGGCGAGAAGAAGGAAATCCCCTTCCTCAAGAAGTTCGGCAACGACAAGAAGCCCTGACGTGGCGGCGTTCGCGCGCGCGCACGAATCTCGCCTGCACGACGGCGCATGCGCGACGTAAGAGATCAATATCTTCCGCCCGATCACGACGCGTTCGTCGGCGCTGAGCCGCCCACGGGTCGCGTCATCGTCATCGCGCCGACGCGCGCGGCGTGTGAGACGATCGAGCTGGCCGTCGGGCTGCACATCGCGACCTATCTCGAGACGCACCACGGCACCCGCGTGCGCGCGCTCGCGCGCTCGCGGCGCGGGTTCGGGATCGTCGCCGGTACGGGCACGGGGAAGACGCTCGCCATTCGACCCATCGCCGAGGAGCTGCTCGGCACCACCGACCTGCGCGTCGGTGTGATCAATCGCGAGCGCGAAGCCACTCCCGACACGCCAAGCTGGAACATCGTCATCGTGACGACGGGAATCGCGCGGCGGTGGTTCCAGGACGGTGACATCCTCCCGCAGGACACGCTCATCGTCGACGAGATTCACCAGACGTCGGCCGAGCTTGAGCTGTGCCTCGCACTCGGCAAGCGCGTCGGCTGCCGGTTCATCTGGCTCTCCGCCACCGTGGATCCGACGTTCTACCGCAACTACCTCGACAGCCACGACGTGCTGGAGGTGTACGCCTTCGATCCGAAGAAGGCGGCAAAGGTGGACGTGGTGCGCAAGGACGTGGATGAATTCCTCGACGACAAGTTCCTCCAGCGCATCTACAAGGAGAAGCGCGGTGTCGCCGTGTTCGTTCCGACGCGCAAAGGCGTAGAGCAGGCGGCGGAGAGCGTGCGCGTGCGCGCGCCGCGCATCAACACGGCGCACTATCACGGCGGCGAGCCGATTCGCGTCCTCCGTCCATTTCTCGAGGGGGAGGAGAGCAAGCCGTATTTTCTCGCCATGACGGCGGCGGGCCAGAGCGCGCTCAACGTGCAGGGGCTCGACACGGTCATCATCGACGATACGCGCTTCACGTCGATCGTCGAGCGCGGCAAGAACGTGCTGACCAAGCTGCACCTGGGCGCCAACGAGATCCTGCAGATGGCGGGACGCGTGCACGGGCGTGTGGCCGGTGGGCGCGTGTTCATCCTCAGCGACCGCGACATCGACTTCTTCTCGCTCAAACCCACGGAGCCCGAGTTCCAGCTCGCGGGTGACTCCGAGCGCGTGGCGATCACCTGTGCCGACCTCGGCGTGAACGTCGAGCAGCTGGAACTTCCCGTTCCGCTCGACCGGATCGCATACCGCCGCGCGCTGCAGTTTCTCGAAGGGCGCGGCATCATCGAGAAGGGACGGCTCACGCGGTACGGCAAGCTCGTGGAGGCGATGCCGGTCGAGCGCGAGTGGGCCGAGCTGCTCGTCAACGCGGACGACGACCTGGTCCCGTACCTCGCCGTGATGAGCGGCGTGGAGAGCCTGCATCGGATGACGCGCGAGGAGCGGGATCTCGATGGGCTGATCGTGCCCGGCAGCGATCATCTCACGGCGTACAACGTGTACGCCGAGGCGTATCGCGTCGCCGGTTACGTCGGCGAGGTGTATGGGCTGCCGCGCCATCTCTTTCACGAGGAGGAGATTGCTGAGTGGGCCGAGCGTCGCGGGGTGCTGGTGAAGTCGATCGAGGACGCGGCGCTCGGGATGGCGAGCGTGTATCGCGGGCTGAACATGCCGCTCCCGGCGGAGATGCCGATGGCGCACGAAGCGACACGCCGGAAGTTCGCCACGCTCCTCGCCGAGTACATGCCGTTCGACCTGGTGATCGACGAAGAGACGGCATGGGGCGAGGAAGCGCGCGTCGGCAAGACGAGCGTGTGCGGGAGCTGGGGAGCGATCGCGGGCGAGCTGCGCTACTTCGCCGACCGGTTCGGCAATCCGCGCGCGTCGATCGAGGGCACGCAGTTGCCGATGGATCTCGTCCGCCGCTTCGCGAAAGGCGGGGAGGCCGAGCTGGCGTACGACGCCGAGCGACGTAAGGCGCCGCTGGTGTTGCGCCGGCGCGTGGAGTACTTCGGCTTCGAGCTGGAACGCGAGATCGAGGCGATCGACGAGTTTCCACCCGGGCGCGAGGGGGAGGCGCGCAAGGTGCTGGCCGACGCGCTCGCTCGTGGTGAGGCACGGCACTTTGCCGTGAGGAACAATCTCCCGCTCATCGACGGCGTGCGCGAGGGATATCGACGGTCGGGGGGCGCGCTGCCGCGGCTGGGGCAGGCGGAGCTCGCGTCGCTGTACGAGCGGCGGCTCGAGCAGGAGCGCGTGAGCTCGATGAGCGACTTCAAGATGTCAAACCTCGATCTCAGCGCGGAGCTGGACGCGCTCTCGCCGCGTGCGGCGCGTGCGAAGTACGATGCGCTGCCGTCTCGCACGCAGGTACGCGATCGCGAGGTGGAGATCGACTACGACGTCGAGGAGGATAATGGACGTCCGGTGGGTGTAGCGCGGCTCCGGCTGCCGGAGAAGATCGCGCGCTCGCTCACGGAGGGTGAGGTGCCGGCACTCGATAGACCCGTGCGCTTCATCGTGCATCGGGGGCAGCGCGGCTCGGTGCGCGCGCGCACGCTCGACGAGCTCCAGACGCTGCTCGACCAGCCATGGACGGAAGAGGAGATCGCGCGCTTCAACCGCAAGCGCGACGAGCAGCGCCAGGCGAACCGTGGACGGCGGCGTGACGGCGTACCACACGAGGCGCGGCGCAGCTCGAGTGGATATCGGCCCGGGGGCGGCCCTGGTGCGCGAGGCGGGGGTCGGCCAGGAAGCGGACGATCGGGGGGCGGACGGCGGCGGGGACGGTGAGGACAGTCGGACAGTCGGACAGTCGGACAGTCGGACAGTCGGACCGTCGGACCGTCAGACCGTCAGACCGTCCGACCGTCCGACCGTCCGACCGCCAGACTGTACTGCTCCTCCCGCACGATCGTGAAGCCGCGCGCGAGATAGTTCGGTAGCGCTTGTGGTGCGTCCAGCGTGCAGGTGTTGAGAATCACCCGCGCGGCGCCGAGGGCGAAGGATTCCTCTACGGCGCGGGTCAGCATCCAGCCACCGAAACCGCGGCCGATGTATGGGGCGGCGAGCCCGAAGTACATGATCTCGACCGCACCGTCACCGCACTGCTGAAGCTCGAAGTAGCCAGCCGTCTCGCCGCAGACGTGCAGCGTCCACACGTGCACGCTCTTCGAGGCGAGATAGGCGTCGAGCTCCTGATCGGTCCAGATCAGACGGTCGCGCCAGAGCCAGCGCTCGCCGACGAGCGCGTAGAGGTCGCGATACTGCGGCGCACTGATGGGATGCACGCGACGCAGCTCGACCGGACCCGCGGGTGCGGACGATGGTCGGAGCTGCGTGGCACTGCGCAGCTCGAGATGAGTGCGGGTGACGCGAATACGCGCAGAGGCGGGCATAGGTGGTAAGCTACACGCCTGGCAGCGTCCCGCTCGGATCGTCAGCTGCGCCGAGCTCACCGTCGAGGCTACGCGTGGAGCTTCATCCTGTGGCGTGCGGCTTTCGCGCGATTGCCGCAGGTTGCCATGTCGCACCACCGGCGCCGACCGTTCTTCGTCTCGTCCTGAAAGACGCGGCCGCAGCGCGGGTCCGCGCAGCGGCGTACGCGCGCCAGCTCGCCCAGGATGAGCGCGTCGGCGGCGCTCTCGACGATCGGGATCAGAAGCCCCGCGAATGCGTCGCCCACCGGCACGAAGGCGCGTGCGAAGCTCCCGTCGGCACGGAGCTCGACGCGGCGCGTGCCCGCACTGCGGCCCAGCACGCGATTGATCTCCGCGAGCGCCTCGAGGCGAGCGTCTGTCATGATCTCACCACGCTCGGCGAGACTCCGCAGCACGCTGCGCACGCGGCGTGCGTCGCCAAGCACGGCCAGCGCACCCGCGGGCTGCTGCATGGCGCGGCGCTGCATCGAGCCGGTGCGTTCGGCGTCGAACACCTGCGCCGCCTCGAGCCAGTTCACGAAGCGGCCGAAGTCCTGGAGGGGATCGGTGCCGCGCGCGCCGGTGTCCGTGTTCACGAAGTCGAGCCACAGGCGCTCGGCAATGAAGGCGAACGAATGACTTTCGCGCGTGCGCGAGTGGCGGAGTGCGGCGGAGGAGAGCTCGGGGGCGGGCGACACGCCCTAGCATATCCCCCCTCGTGGGTGGCGGCAACCGGCGCATCGTCCGCGTGCCCATGGCGTTACCTTCCACGCCGACCTCGGCCGGAGCTCGCTCCTGTATGACACCATCGCTCGCCACCATTCACCGTATCGCCGTCGGCTCGACCAATCCCGTGAAGGTGGGCGCGGCACGCGCCATCGTGGCCCGGCTTGCGTCCGACGCCGAAGTCACGGGTGTGGCGGTGCCGAGTGGTGTGCCCGATCAGCCGTGGGGCGATGAAGAGACGATCCGCGGTGCGCTTGCCCGAGCCCGTGCTGCCCGGCTCGCGCTCGACGCGGATCTCGGGATCGGTCTCGAGGGAGGCGTGGTGGCACAGGCCGACGGCTCGGTGCGCACATGTGCCTGGGCTGCCGTCGTCACACGCGACGGGCGCGAAGAGGTCGGCGGCTCGCTCGCGATGCCGCTGCCCGCACGCGTCGCTGCGCTGGTGCGCGACGGGATGGAGCTGGGCCATGCGATGGACGCGGTCACCGGAGAGCACAACGTGAAGCAGGGACCCGGTGCGGTGGGGATTCTCACAGCCGGACTGGTGACGCGACAGCAGGCGTACGAGACGATACTGGCGTACGCGGTCGGGCCGCTGCTCGCCACGTTGTGAGCTGCTTGCCGCCTACGGTCCGACGGTGGTCGTCGTCAGTGACGGCAGCCCGGGGCGGCGCGCGTGTCGGCGCTGGAGTCGCTGCAGTCCGTCGTACGCGGCGTACTTGTACGCGTCCGAGAGCGACGGGAAGTTGAACGCTCCCTGAATGAAGTAGTCGATCGTCCCGCCGTACGCGAGCACCGTCATGCCGACGTGAATCAGCTCGCACGCGCCTTCGCCGACGATGGCCACGCCGAGGAGCTGCTGGTCCTCGGGGCGGAAGATGAGCTTCACGAAGCCGTCGGTGTCACCGATGATCTGGCCGCGCGCGTTGAGGCGGAAGCTGGCGCATCCGACCTCGTACTCCACACCGCGTGCGACGAGCGACTGTTCGCTCTCGCCGACGGTCGCGATCTCCGGGATGGTCCACACGCCGTACGGGAGAATCGCCGACACGGCGCGCTTGTAACGCAGATCGAACGCATGACACACCGCCACGCGAGCCTGCTCCATCGATGTCGATGCAAGTGCGGGAAAGCCGATCACGTCCCCTGCCGCATAGATATTCGGCACGGCGGTGCGATAGTGCTCGTCGACCGTCAGGAAGCCGCGGTCGTTGCTGCGCACGCCGAGCGCGTCCAGTCCCAGGTGCGCCGAGTTGCCCACGCGGCCGGTGCACACGAGCACCACGTCGGCGCTCAGGGTCACGCCGTCGGACAGAGTGACGTGTGCGCGTCGCCCTTCCACTTCCACCGCACGCACGTCGGCGTCCCCATGCACGCTCACGTGGAGTCGGGCCGTCATCGCCTGACGCAATGCGTCCGTCAGGTCGTGGTCGAGATGCGAGAGCAGCCGGCTCCGCGCATTCACGATCGTTACGCGCACGCCGAGGGCGCCGAAGATGCACGCATACTCGCAGCCGATGACGCCGCCGCCCACGACGATCATCGACCTCGGGATCGTCGCCAGCGAGAGCAGCGAGTCACTGTCGACGATCACCTCGTCGTCCACGTCGTAGCCCGTCGGCGCCATGGGACAGGAGCCGGTGGCGATGAGGAACGTCGCGCCGCGCACGAGCCGCGGTGGCTGGCCGTAGCGCGTCACCTCGACAACGTTCGCGTCGAGGAACCGTGCTGCGCCCTGCACGGTGTCGATGCCGTGGCGCGCGATGTTGTCGGTGATGAGTCCCCACTCCGTCTCGATCACGGAGCGCTCGCGATACATGAACTCGCCGATGCTGATGTCCTGCTTCACGCGCAGGTCGATGCCATACAGGCCGCGCTGGCGCAGCCCGGAGAAATAGAGCGCCGTCTCGCGGAGCGTCTTGGAGGGAACGGTGCCGGTGTTGATCGCCGCACCACCCGGCTTGGGCGCACGCTCGATCATGCAGACCCGCTTGCCGAAGTACGCAGCCTGCGCAGCGCCCTTTTCCCCGGCGGGGCCGGCGCCGATGACGACGAGGTCGTACTGATCGGATGCGGTCACGAGGCGGGGGTGGTGTCAGGGGCAGGCACAGGTGTTACGGGGGCCGCGGGGACGGCGAGTGCGTCCTCGCGATAAACGATCCAGCCAGTGCTCTCTTCGGCCACGAGCTCAACCTCGGTACCCATCGGCAGGGTCAAATTAGGATTCTCGTGGCCGGCCGGAAAGTCCATCAGCACCGGGACGCCCAGGTCCGACACAAGGTCGAGCACGAAGTCCTCGAACTCATCCTCCTCGGAGCGGTCGAGTGAGAGATGGCCGAAGACGATTCCCTTCACCCTGCCGAGCAGTCCGGCCGCGCGGAGCTGCACGAGCCGCTCGTCGACGAACGACATGGGATCGCGCACCTCCTCGAGGAAGAGGATCGCGTCGGTGGTGTCGATCTCATACGGTGTGCCGATCGTCTGCTGCACGAGCGCGAGATTGCCGCCGACGAGCCGGCCGGCGGCGCGCCCGGGACGCACCGAGCGCGCGACGTCGCGCCCGATCCGCGTGGCGGGGCGCGGGTTCGTGAGCGCGGTGAGCAGCGACGACGTCGTGGCATCGCGCGCGCTCGGAATGAGATCGTCGACGGTGGGACCGTGGAAGGCGCGCAGCCCCGCCAGGCGCATCAGCCAGAGATGCAGCACGGTGATGTCCGAGTAGCCGACGAACGACTTTGGGTTCGCGCGGAACAGCTCGGGGTCGAGATAGGGGAGCATGCGCACCGCACCGTAGCCGCCCGTGCCGCCGATCACCGCCCTCACGCGCGGGTCGAGCCACATGCGCGTGAAGCTGGCCGCGCGGCGCTCGTCCTCGGCGCGCTGATAACGCCGCGTGGTGGAGAGCTCGGGATCGACGAGGACACCGTAGCCCGCGCGCTCGAGCGCGCGCACGCCGCGCGCCAACCAACCCGCGCGCGGCGAGTAGGAGGAAGCGACCACACCGATCGTGTCCCCCTTCTGCAGCGGAGGGGGGCGGAGCAGCGGCGGAAGCTCAGCCACTCGCCGCGGGGACGCCGCTCACTGGCGTATCGTCGTCGTCGTGCTCGGCCGCATCGTCGTGCTCGAGCGACGCCGCCGGGGGTGAGGTGCGGACGTCGCGGAGCAGCGACTCCACCGCGTCCTGCGCCATCACGGAATCGCCGATCTGCTCGCCGATGCGCCGCGCCGCATCGAGGGACGCGGTCACGGACTCCAGCCCCGCGCTTCCCATCTGGAGACGCAGCAGGTCGAGGCGAATGTTCTCGAGGGCGGCGACGGTGGCGGCGAGCCGCTCGGCAGCCTGGGCACGCGTGGCGCGAAGCTCGTCGGCCATCCGCGCGCGCTCCTCGCTCGTGAGCGAGTCGGCGACGCGATCGAACACGATGAGCTGCCCATCGAGGTCCTCCATCACACCGCGCAGCTTGCCGGCATCCGCCTCGAGCCGGCGCACGACCTCGGGCAGCGCCGCGAGCTCACGGCGCGAGCTGTTCGGCAACGCCTGGAACAGCAGATCAGTCGCTCGGCCGAGCGCGATCTCCGTGAGCATGGGCATGCCGAGCACCGGTCGTGCGGGTGCCTTCACGCCGATGCCGGCGACGCGGGCAAGGCGAACGCCCCAGGGACTCTTCCAGAAGGAGATCGACAGCGACGCCGCCTTGGCACTCAGCCGCAGCCGCACGAAATCGCCGATGAGCGTCACACTGGAGAGCGCGAGCGTCGAGAGCGAGATGCTGAGTCCCACGCCATAGCGGAACGCCATGGCGAAATCCGTCGGCGCGGTGCGCTGCATCAGCGTCGCGAAGGCGAGCCCGGACACGACGGATCCGCCGAACAGCAGCTTCATCCCGGTGAGCATCGACGACGACTGTTGCGCACGCTCGTACTCGATCTCCTCGCTGCGCAGCAGCGCGTGCTCCTTGAGCGCGGCGTGCAGGTCGTCGACGACATAGCCGTCGCGGAGGACGCGGCGCAGGCGCGTGAAGAACGGGATGTAGCTCAGCCCAGCGGCGGACAGCAGAGGCAGAGGAAAGAGCCATGGGATGCCGGATTCCGTCGAGATGAGGACGCCGAGCACCGCCGCCCACATGACGAAGATCGCGCGGGGTGCCGACTCCTTCTCCCCTCTGGTGATCCATACCCGCAACGGAGCCGGGATCTCCTTCGCGTGCTCGAACGCCTGGTCGATCGCTTCGGCGAATGCCTCGGCGTTGCGGTGGCGGCGGAGCGGCTCCTTGACGAGGCACTTGTCCACGGCCTGCGCGAGCCGCGCCGGTACCGCGCTCGCCGCGCTCGCGATCGACGGCGCCGGGATGGTGAGATGCTTCGCCACTACCTCCGCCGGCGTGGCGGCGTCGAACGGCAGTCGACCCGTGAGCGCATAGAACCCGACCACGCCGAGCGAGTAGAGATCGCTGCGCGCGTCGACCGGCTCCCCTGCCGCCTGCTCGGGGCTCACGTAGTGTGCGTTGCCCATCACGCGGCCGTCGGCCGTGACGGCCGCCGTCCACATCGCGCTGGCGATGCCGAAGTCCATCACGATCGCGCGATCGGTGCCTCGCTCGAGCAGGATGTTCTCGGCGGTCACGTCGCGATGCACGATACCGGCGGCGTGGGCGTACGCGAGCGCCCACGATACCTCGCGCAGCATGCGGGCCGCCTGGCCAGGCAGGAGCGGCCCGCGCGTGCGGATCCGCTCGCCCAGCGTGATCCCCTCCACGTACGCCATCACGATGTAGACGAATCCGCCCCGCTCGCCCGCGGCGTAGACGGGGACGATGTTCGGATGCGTGAGCCGCGCCGCCACCTGCGCCTCGCCGAGAAACGCGTCGCGCAGGGCCGGGTCGGCGGCGAGGCCGGGAGGCAGCACCTTGATCGCCACCGGTCGGGCGAGCCGCACCTCGCGCGCGAGATACACGACACCCATCCCCCCGCGTCCGATCTCACGGTCGAGCGAGTACTCGCCGGCCAGGGCCGCCTGCAGGGCGATGAAGTCGGCGTCGAGCTCGTGAGCCATGGGGCCAAGGTAGGCTCGACGTGCCCCGCCGCGCCAGCGCTCTCCGCCTCCTGACCCTCTTGCTAGATTACAGTCATGGCAGCTTCGATTCCCGATCGGCCCGCGACATACTTTCGGAAAGGCTTCGGTCTCAAGGCCGATGTCCAGACCGAGCTGTCGGCTGACTACAACGGACAGATCGTCGACGCCCTGCGGGAGCACGACTACACGCTCACCGTCGGTGACGTCACGATCCGGCTGGCAAAGGAGTTCGGCTTCTGCTACGGGGTGGAGCGGGCCGTCGAGTACGCCTATCAGACGCGCAAGAAGTTCCCCGACCGCCGGCTCCTGCTCGTCGGCGAGATCATCCATAACCCCCACGTGAACGACAAGCTAGGGGCGATGGGGATCGAGATCCTCGAACACCGCTCCGACGGCGAGATCGACTTCAGCGGCATCCGACCCGAAGACGTCGTGATCCTGCCGGCGTTCGGGGTCACGATCGCGGCGTTCGAGGCGCTGCGCGCCATCGGCTGCGTGCTCGTGGATACGACGTGCGGCTCGGTGCTCAACGTCTGGAAGCGCGTCGAGTCGTACGCACGCGACGGCTACACGGCGCTCATTCACGGGAAGCATTACCACGAGGAGACGCGGGCCACGGCGTCGCAGGTGATGAAGTACCCCGGCGGCCACTACCTCGTGGTCCGGCACATGGACGAGGCGCGCGAGGTCTGCGAGTACATCGAGGGACGGGGCGACCGCGAAGCCTTCCTCGCCAAGTTCGCCAAGGCGGCGTCGCCGGGCTTCGATCCCGATCTGCATCTCCGTCGCATCGGCGTCGCCAACCAGACGACCATGCTGGCCAAGGAGTCGCTGGCGATCGGTGAAGCGGTGGGGCAAGCGATTGCGCGCTCCCGCGGCGCCGACGCAAGACAGAAGGATTTCCGAACGTTCGACACGATCTGCAGTGCGACGCAGGAGCGTCAAGACGCAGTGCTCGCGCTGCTGGAGGAGCCGCTCGATGCGATGGTCGTGATCGGCGGCTTCAACTCGAGCAACACCATCTCACTCGCCGCGCTGTGTGCGGAGCGCGTGCCGGCGTATCACATTGAGGACGCGACGGGGATCGATCCCGAGGCAGGGACGGTGCATTTCCGCATCGCGGGCGTGAAGCATGTGGAGGAGACGCGGCACGACTGGCTGCCGGCGGCGGGCCCGCTGCGTATCGGCGTGACGGCGGGCGCGAGCACGCCGAACAACAAGATCGGCGAGACGGTGGCCCGCATTCTGGCGACGCGAGGGCTCACGGTGGGGTGGTAGCGCCAGAATGGCCCACTCCTTCACCTCCTACATCGCGCTCGGCGACTCGATGTCCATCGATCTCTATCCCGCGCTCGACGTGGGGGAGGTCGACGTCGCGGTGGCGTTGGAGCGGGATCCCCACGCCGGCAACGTCGCACCGCTCGGTGCCGCGTCGCTGTTGTACCGCAACGACGATGCGCGCTGGCCCGACGACCGGGGCGCCGATCTCGTGGCGCGCTTTCCCGGCATCGGCCACCGCAATCTCGCGAGCGACGGCGCGACGATCGGCGACGTGTTCGGCGAACAGCTGCCGCAGCTCGAGGCGAGCGACGCGGATACGCTGGTCACGCTCACCGTCGGCGGCAACGATCTCCTGAGTGCCTTCGCGAACCGGCCGCGCCTCTCGCTCCTCGAGGCAATCGCGGAGGACGTGGGCGAGGCGTATGATTTCCTGCTCGACGCCGTACGTCGCGCACGACCCAACGCACTCGTGATCCTCACCACGATCTACGATCCGTCGGATCGCCTCGGCAGAATTCCCGGTGTCCTCGATGACGCGGGCACGATGCCACTGCACATTCTCGACGGATTGAACGCGCGGATTCGCGCACTTGCCGCCGGCACGCCGGATGCGGCGCTGGCGGACGTGTACGCACACTTCCTCGGCCATGGCGCCAGTGCGCCGGAGCACGATCGGTGGTACTGGCGCCGTTCACTGATCGAGCCCAACGCACAGGGCGCGCACGAGATTCGACGCGTATGGCGCGACACACTCGATCAGGCGGCGTCGCGGGGATGAGCGCCCCCTCTGCCCGAGCAGCGCATCCGGCACTCGCGGCATGGGTGGCCTTGCGTGCGTCGGGCAGCGAGCGCGGCGCGCTCGTTACCCTCGTGCGCTCCGACGGGGGCAGCTCCAAGCCGGTAGGTGCGCACCTCGCGCTTGCGGTGGACGATCGCGCGTTCGGCAGCGTGACGATCGGCGGCTGTGCCGACGGCCGGGCGCTCGAGGCGGCGCGCCGCGTGCGCGACGACGGCGTACGAGAGCTCCTCACCGTGCCCCTCGGTGAGGAGGATGCGCTCGCCCTGGGGCTCGGCTGCGCCGGCGACGTGCAACTCCTCGTCGAGCCGGTGTCGCTCATCTCTGGTGATCCCACCGCCGCGGCGTACGCCGCTGCCGAGGCCGCGCTCGACGCGGGACTGCGTGCGGCGCTCGTGACGCCACTTGCCGGGGGACTCGGGCGCCTGCTCGTTCGCGAGGATCGCACGCGCGCCGGCACCACTGGCTCAGCGGCGCGTGATGACGCAGCAGCTGCCGCCGCCGTCGACGCGCTCGATGGTCGAGCGGAGCATGGCATCCACGAGGCCGGCGGCGAAGAGTGGCTGGTGCAGTGTCTCACGCCGACGCGGACGCTGCTCATCGTCGGTGCGACCGACGTGGCCGCAGCGCTCTGTGCGCTGGCGCAGCCGCTGGGATGGCGCACCCTGCTCGTCGATCCGCGCGACGACGCGCTGAGTGAGCCGCGATTCGCCACGGCGACCGAACGGCAGGCCGCGCTGCCGGCGGAGGTCGTCGCGCAGCAGCTCGGCAACGCGAGCACGGCGGTCGTCGTGGTGGCGCACGACTACAAAGTCGAGCTCCCGGTGCTGCGCGTCGCGCTTCGCGGCAGCGCGCCGTACGTCGGAATGCTCGGTAGCCGCAGGCGCACGGCCTCGCTGCGTGAGCTGCTCGCCGACGACGGAATATCGGCCCGCGAGCTCGCGCGGCTTCGCGCGCCCATCGGGCTCGCCATCGGCGCGCAGGGCGCGGCGGAGATCGCCGTCAGCATCATCGCCGAGTTGATTGCCGTGTGGCGTGGTGCCGCTGGCGGCGTGAAGGCCGCTGGCACGTCATGACCGGGCGTGCGCCCTATCTCGCGACTGTCGTGGCGCATTACCGGCGCCCGAACAATCAGCGTACCCTCGCCGCGCCGACGCATGTATACGAGGGTGTCAATCAGCTGTGTGGAGACCGTGTGCGCATGGAAGTCGAGGTGCGCGACGGCGCCGTCGTGGACGCGGCCTTCGCCGCGAGTGCATGCGCGATCGCAACGGCTGCTGCGTCGCTTCTCACCGAGCGGGTGCGCGGTATCACGGTGCGTGACGCGCTGGCGATGAGCGATGACGCGGTCATCGCGTCGCTCGGCGATGGCGTGCCGTACGCCCGGCGTGGTTGTGCGACCCTCGCGCTGCGCGTGCTGCACAAGGCACTCGACGCGACCCCATGATCGCCGGGCTGTTGTTGGCGGCGGGGCGCAGCTCGCGCTTCGGCAGCGACAAGCTGCTCGCACCGCTCCGTGGCCATCCCGTTCTCTTCTGGAGCGCGGCGGCGCTCGCGACGGAGGTCGAGGCATTGTACGTCGTCATGCCGCCGGAGTCCGGGGAGCGCCGTGCCGCCGTGCGGGGCGTGGCGGCCGAGATCGTGGAGCACCCCGACCGCGACGCGGGACTGGCAAGCTCCCTTCGTGCCGGCATCGCCGCCCTTCCCGATACTGTGGAGGCCGTGGTGATCGGTCTCGCCGACCAGCCGCTCGTGTCGTCCGCCGTCGTGCGCGCGCTGTGCGAGCGCTGGTACCGCGAGCGGGTCGACGCCGTCGCGCCACGATATCGCGATGGGCGCGGCCATCCCGTGCTGTTCGACCGCGCGATGTTCGCGGAGCTGTCCAGCCTCTCGGGCGACAGGGGGGCGCGCGAGCTGCTGCGCGATCTCGGCGATCGCCTCGCCGTCGTGCGCGTGGACGACGAGATCCCGGTGGACGTCGATACGCCGGAAGCGCTGCGGGCCCTCGCGGCTCTCTGGCGGGAAGGCTAGACCGGCGCGGCGCCGTCGTGCGGCATCGGGGGAAGCTCGGTCGCGCGACGCGTGGGCAGCGAAAACGCAAAGGCCGTTTCCCGGTCGCTGAACTCCGCCCACGCGCGGCCGCCGAGCGATTCCACCGTCTCGCGCACGATGCTCAAGCCGAGACCAGTGCCTTCGACGCCCGTCACCGCCTCCACGCCGGCGCGAAAGAAGCGCTCGAACAGCCGCTCGCGCTGATCGGGCGGAACGCCCAATCCATTATCGACCACCTTGAGCACGACGCGTGGCGGCTCGGTCTCCGTTGCCGGCGCGATGAATCCACGAACGTCCACCCATCGCAGCGACTTGCGGCCGTCGCTGTACTTGAGCGCGTTGGACAGGAGATTCGTGAGACAGAGCTCGACCGCCGCTGCGTTGACCTCCACGTCGGGGAGCGAGGGATCCACCGTGACGACGACGTCGCGCGACCGCGCGAGCTCGCGAAGCTGACGCACCACTTCGGCGGCAGCGCGCGGGAGACGAATGTGGCGCTGCTGGCGCGTGTCGGCCGCCAGACGTGACAGCTCGAGCAGGTTGTCGAGCGACACCCGCATGCTCTCCATGTTGCGCGCGATGATATCCGCCAGACGTCGTTGCTCGGTCGAGGCGATTTCCGGCATCTGAAGGAGTTGGCTCGCGCCCATCGCGGCGCCGATGCGGTTGCGCAGCTCGTGGGTGAGCGCGCGGTTGAACGCGCGCAGGCGTTCCTCGCGCTCGTGCAGGCGCTCCTTCACCAGCGCGAGGAAGTGTACCGTCGTGGCCTGCTGAATGAGCGTGATGGCGTGGAAGAGCCGATGCGAGCAGAGCATCAGCTCCGCACGCGAGCACGGCTCGTCGATCGCATCAACCGCCTCGGCGAGAAAGTTGAAGAGAATTCCGCCGAAGATTTCGTACTCCTTCATCAACTCGTACTCGTCGAACCCCTGCCCGTGCCGCAGCGCGCCGAGCTCCATCGCCTTGGCGATGACCGGCATGTCGGCGTTCACCGGCTGCGCGGGATCCTCGAGATAGCCGGCGATGCCGTCGATGAGCAGCGGCACGTGATCCAGCAGCTCGTCGGAGGGGAAGATGCGATTCGGGTGGATCGCGACGCGCCCGCTGATACGGGTCAGCCATCGCCGCGTGAGCGAATCGCGCTCGGCGCGCAATCGCTCCGCCAGCGTGGCGGCCAGGGGACAGGGCGCGGTCAGGTCCATGCCGGAAGCCTAGCGTGTCGCGCCCTCGGTCGCGAGGACGAGGCGAATCGGCGAGCGGGACTCCGTCGCGTCGGCTCGCGCCGCTTGCGGCGCTGCGTGCGACAGGGCACCTTCGAACGCCACCACCTGCATTGCCGATGCACAGTCGCCTGAAAGAGCTGCGCGCGTACGTCGACGCGCAACGGAGCGCGCTCCTGTCCGCGGCAGCGGACATACCTCCGGCCCGCTGGACCGAACGTCCTGCCCCCGATCGCTGGTCGGTGTGCGATCTGTTCGAGCACCTTTACATGGTCGAGAACGGCTCCGCGCGGCTCATCGAGAAGCGGGCAATCGAGGCGCGTGCGGCCGGCCATCCGGCCGAGACGGAGACGAGCTCGATGCTCGGCGCGCTCGACGGCACGCCGCTGCTCAACCGTAGTCGGCGGATGGTCGCGCCGGGGCGCGTCACGCCGGCGGGAGGGTGGGCGCGGGAGCAGGCGCTCGAGTCGATCGCCCGGTCACGCGCCAAGCTGCACGACGCCATTCGCGCCGCAGAGGGATTGGCGCTCTGCTCCGTGAAGGCGGCGCACCCGCGGCTCGGCGAGATCGACCTGTACCAGTGGATCCTCTTCATCGGACAGCATGAAGCGCGGCACGTGCCGCAGGTTACCGAGATCGCCGAGCAGCTCGCCGCGACGCCGCGCTGAGCCGAACGGTCTCGCTGTCATTCACCCATCGGAGCTCGCCATGATCCACCGTTCGCTCGCCACCCTGTCGTTCCTCATGTTCACCGCTACGCCCCTCATGGCGCAGCACGCCGGTCACAACGCCGATCCCGACAAGAACGTCGCCGGGGGCGCGCTGCCGGCCGGCTGGGCGGGCCGCACCGACCGTGCGAACACCAAGCTGGAGGACGCGAAGTTCGTCACCATGGGCTCGGGCCATCACGTCACGTCCGGTCCGGCTGCGATCTACTGGAAGGAATCGGACAAGGTGACGGGCCCCTTTACAGCGTCCGCGACGTTCACGCAGACGAAGGCACCCGTGCATCCCGAGGCGTACGGCATCTTCTTCATGGGGAAGAACCTGACCGCGGCCGATCAGAACTACGCCTACCTGCTCGTGCGCGGCGACGGCAAGGTGATGGTCAAGCATCGCGCCGGGAATGACGTGCACACCATCATCGATTGGACGGAAACCGCCGCGGTGCACAAGGCCGACGCGAATGGCAAGGCGACGAACACGCTCACGGTGGATGCGACCTCGCCGGACTCCGTGCGGCTGAGCGTCAACGGCGTGTCGGTCGCCTCGCTGGCGAAGTCACACCTCGGCAACACCGACGGCTATGTCGGACTGCGCGTCAACCACAACCTCGACGTTCACATCGCCGACTTCACCGTGACGCCCAGGAGCGCGAGGGTCGGTTCGACGCCGGCGAAGACTGCAAAGGGGAAGACGAAGGCACGGACATGAGTGGCGGAATCGGCCGGCGCACCAACGGCGCGCCGGCCTTCCGTATACACGATTGTGCGCGGTAGGACGTACTCGGCGCACTGGTCTTTTTTGAATGAACCCACTCTTCTACGCTGCGGCCGCGCTGCTCGCCGCTGCCACTCCGGCACGACGCACCATTCCCCCTGCGCCGCGCGCCACGGTGCAGCGGACCGCCGGACAGAGCGTGTACAACGGGCGCGCCAACCAGACGCGCGTGTCGCCTCCGCGTCTCGACGACGCCGGAATCGTCGTCGACGGCCGTCTCGACGAGCCGCAGTGGGCCGAGGCCGCGCTCCTCACCGGCTTCTCGCAGTTCTCCCCCAGCGACGGCGCCCCCGCCGAGGATTCGACGGAGGTGCTCGTCTGGTACTCGCCCACGGCGATTCATTTCGGCATTCGTGCGTTCGAGCCGCACGGTGCACCCCGCGCCACGCTTGCCGACCGCGACAAGATCGACAACGACGACAACGTTCAGATCCTCCTCGGCACGTTCAACGACCGCCGCCAGGCGACGGTGTTCGGCGTCAACCCCCTCGGCGTGCAAGCCGACGGAATCATCACCGAGTCGAACCAGTCGCAGACCAACGGCTTCGCCGGCGGTACCCTCGCGCGCGATCCCACCGATCTGAGTCCCGACTTCGTCTATCAGTCCAAGGGGCAGATCACGCCCGAGGGGTACGTCGTCGAGGTGCGCATCCCGTTCAAGAGCCTCAAGTATCAGTCGGCTGACGTGCAGACGTGGGGGCTAAACGTCGTGCGACAGATCCGGCATTCGGGGCACGAGGACAGTTGGACGCCGGCGCGCCGCGCCGGTCTCTCCTTCCTCGCGCAGTCGGGGACGATCGAGGGGCTCGCCGGACTGCGTCGCGGGCTCGTCGTGGACGTGAACCCCGAGGCGACGCAGCGCACGGCGAGCGTTGCGCCGAACGGCGTGGGCGGTTGGCGCTACGAGGCGGGGCGGCCGGAGCTCGGTGGCAACGTGCGCTGGGGGATCACGAACAACCTCACGCTCAATGGCACCGTCAATCCGGACTTTTCGCAGATCGAATCGGATGCTGGCCAGTTCGCGTTCGATCCCCGCCAGGCGCTCTTTTTCCCCGAGAAGCGCCCGTTCTTCCTGGACGGCATCGAGCAGTTTGCCGTGCCGCATTCGCTCATCTACACACGGCGCATCATTCAGCCGAAGGGGGCGGCGAAGCTGACCGGCAAGATCTCGGGGACGAGCATCGCGCTGCTCAGCGCGGTGGACGGCGTGACCGGATCGTACTCGCGTGCGGACCACCCGGTCTTCAACCTGCTGCGCGTGGTGCGCGACGTCGGCACGTCGTCCAAGCTCGGCATCGCATACACCGATCGCGTGGACGGGGGAAGCTACAATCGCGTCGCCGACGTCGACGGTACCTATCTGTTCGGCGGCATCTACGCCTTTCAGGGGCAGTACGCGCGGAGCTTCACCAAGCAGCCGGACGGTCGCCTCCTCGATGCTCCGCTCTGGCGTGCCGCGATCAACCGCAACGGCAGGCATCTCGCGTTCAGCTACTCGCTGGACGGCGTACACGAGGCGTTCCGCGCCGCGAGCGGCTTCATCGGGCGGGGCGGCGTCGTGAACGGCGTCCTCGACCAGCGCTACAACTGGTTCGGCGCGCCGGGCAGCTTCCTCGAGGTGGTGACGTTCAATCCCGTCTACTTGAGCACCTGGCGGTATCAGAGCTTCGTTCATCGCCTCGATGCGATCGAGAAGAAGCTGCACTTCACGTTGAACGCGACGATGCGTGGCGGCTGGAATGCCGGGACCGGCTACTTCGTCGAGACGTTCGGGTTCGACCCGGGACTGTACGCGAGCTACCGCATCCTCGGCGCAGCGGGTGATACGCTCCCGTTCAATGGGATACCGCGCATCGGCAACAGCGAGCCGTTCTTCTCGTTCAGCACACCGACGGGATTTCCCATCTCGGCGAACTTCTTCTACCTCTACGGGCGCGACGAGAATTTCCACGAGTGGGCGTCCTCGAGCATCGTGGTCGGTCAATACGGGCTGACCATTCGCCCGACCGACAAGTTGCGCCTCAACGCGACGTACAACCTCCAGAGCTTCAATCGCCGCACCGACGGTAGCATCGTCGCCAACAACCGCATCCCGCGCCTGAAGGTGGAGTATCAGCTCGCGCGGCCGGTGTTCGTGCGGCTCGTCGGGGAGTACGACTCGTTCTACCGTGATTCGCTGCGTGACGAAGGAGGAACGGGCCGGCCGATCATCACGTACGACGAGTGCGCCGACGACGCCTATCAGGTGACGGTGCGCTGCCAGCGCACGTCGTTCCACGGCGACTTCCTCTTCTCCTACCAGCCGAACCCGGGCACGGTGGTGTTCATCGGCTATGGCGCGGGCTATGCCGACACGCGGCGCGCAGGCGCGGAGCCGTTCGAGTTCCCGAACAGCTTCCGCTTCCGCGGCTACAACCGCACCCAGGACGCCTTCTTCGTGAAGGCGAGCTACCTGTTCCGCCTCTGACCACCATCGCATGACCGACATCTCGCGCCGTGCGCCACCTCTCGCCGCAGACACCGCTGGCGAGAGCACGCTTCCTCGCGCGCTCGGGCTGCGTGATCTGGCGTTGTTCAACATCGCGGCGGTTCTCGGCTTGCGCTGGCTCGCGACGGCGGGCAAGACAGGGCCGAGCGCACTCACGCTCTGGGTGCTCGCCGCCGTGTTCTTCTTCGTCCCGCAGGGGCTCGTCGTCATCGAGCTGTCGTCGCGCTTCCCGCAGGAGGGCGGCGTCTATCAATGGACGAAGCGGGCGCTCGGCGAGAAGCACGGCTATCTGTGCGGCTGGTGCTACTGGATCTGCAACGTGCTCTACTATCCCAACCTGCTGATCTCGGCAGCGGTGATCGCCACGTTCGTGGTGGGCAAGGGAGAGAGCGCGCTCGTGAACGACTGGACGTACGTGTTGACGGCAACGCTCGCCTGCCTCTGGCTCGCCGTGCTGCTCAACGTCGTCGGCCTCGCGACCGGAAAGTGGCTCCAGAACGCCGGCGGGATCGGCACGTACCTGCCCGGTGTCATTCTCATCCTGCTCGGCGGCTACGCGGCGCTCACCGGACATCCGTCGGCGAATCCGATCACCCGGCAGAGCCTCGTGCCCGATCTCCGCCACCTTCCCGGGCTCAATCTCTGGGCGTCGATCGCCTTCGCCTTCGCCGGCCTCGAGCTGTCCAGCGCCATGGGTGGCGAGGTTCGCAACCCGCGCGTCACGCTGCCGCGCGCGATCCTGGTCTCCGCGCCACTCATCGCCGCCGTGTACATCCTCGGTACCGGAGCGCTGTTGTGGCTCATCCCGCGCAACGGCATCAACATCGTCTCCGGATTTCTCCAGGCGACGGCTGCCGGTGCGCGCGACATCAGCCCCGCGCTCTGGTGGCTCGCGCCGCTCGCAGCAGCGTCGTATACCCTCGGCAACATCGGCGGTGTGGGCGCGTGGCTCACCGGTCCGGCGCGCGTGGCCTTCGCCATCGGTCTCGATCGCTATTTCCCGCCCGCCTTCGGTCGCGTGCATCCCCGGTGGAAGACACCGTACGTCGCGATTCTCGTTCAAGCCATCCTGGCGACGATCTTCCTGCTGCTCTCCGTGCTCGGCAAAGGCACGACGGTGGAGAAGGCCTATCTCATCCTGCTCGACACGCAGCTCCTCGTCTATTTCATCCCGTACGTCTACCTGTTCGCGTCGTTTCTCATCCACCGCCGCACGCCGGCACCGGCGGACACCATTCGCGTGCCGGGAGGCCCGATCGTCGCCACGCTCGTCGGGTCGAGCGGTCTCGCGGTGACGGTCTTCGCGATGATCGTGGCGATGATTCCCCCCGAGGACGCGGCACCCGGAGTGTTCGTCGCCAAGGTCGTGGGCGGAGCGCTCGGCTTCGTCCTCCTCGGAGGCGTCGTGTACTGGCTGGCCCATCGGCGGGAGGTGTAGGGGGCGCTGATCAGCCGGACCGGGAACCGCACACTTGTTTTGTGGCGTGGCTCACTGGATGAGCCCGCTTTCCCCCGGATATTTCGGGCGTGACGATTCGGCGACGAATCGTGACAACTCCCCCCCCGCCCGCCGGACCGCCAATCGAGCGGCCGCAGCGGCGAAATATCACGCCACCTCGAGGAGACAACGATGTCCCTCCGCCTCTCGACCATTCCGGCGGCCCTGATGTCGGTGGTGCTCGCGGCCGCCGGCACCCCCGCCCTGGCTGCAGCGCAGGCCCAGAACGCACCGAAATTCCATCCCAACAGCGAGAAGTACAGCGACGTGGGAGCCAAGCCAGCGACCGGCCGGTCGGGCTCCGCATCCCTCGAGAGCCGTGCGCTGCTCGACAAGGAGGGCACGACGCTGGTCGAGGCTACGACCGGTAGCCTCGAGACCGGGACCGCTCCGGGGCAGATCCGGAAGATGCAGGTGAAGGTGTTCGGCTCCACCGGCAAGCTCCAGTTCACCGAGAACGCCGGTGGCACAGGCGGGGGCGCGTGGTCGGCGCAGTATCCGGGGCTCGGCCGCAACCAGGTCGTCCAGCTTCAGGCGAACGTCGGCGGCATCGACGGCAACCGCAACGACGTCGTCACGGTATCGACGCAGGTCAAGCGCCGCCCCGACATCGCCGTGGACGCGGTGACCGCGCCCGCCAAGGCGCTCGCAGGGGCGCTCGTCAACGTCGTGGCCACGGTGTCGGAGAAGAACGGCGACGTGGGCGCACGCGCCACGTGCATGCTGTCGGTCGACGGCGCCTCCGTGCTCGATCAGGCCGATGGCATCTGGGTGGACGCCGGCCATACGGTGTCCTGCGCCTTCCAGACGCGCTTCAGCGTGATCGGTCGTCACGACCTCACGGTCTATGCGACGAGCGTGATGCCGGCAGACTGGGACCTGTCGAACAACGCCGCCACGACGACCATCGAGATCCTGTCCCCGGAGACGCCGATGAACTATTCGGCGGGCTTCAGCAGCAGCGACTACGACTACAAGTCGCACTACCGGTACAGCAACGCCGACGGCACCTATCTCGACGAGAAGTCGGAGACCGGCACACGGCGGAGCCGCGCGCTGTCGGTCTCGTCGTGGACGACCACTGAGTCCTTCGTCTTCCCGATGAAGGTGCGCACCGCGGCGGCGTCGGGTGGGGCCACGGCGTTCGACATCACGAATGACTTTGCCTACCAGATCAACGCGTCGTGGACGGGTGCCGATTGCAGCAACCTGTTCCAGGACGGCCTGTTCATCGGCGTGTGCAACTATACCGGAGGCACGACGCCGCGCAGCCAGGTGGATGTGTCGTCGTATGACGGACGTGTGACCTACTTCGGCTCCGGCTACTTCCAGAGCTACGGCATGACGGGCTACGCGTACAACTACTCGTCGGACGTGAGCAGAGGGTTCGGTGGGTATCCCGTGGGGTCGAGCGTGAGCGCGGTGGTGGAGCTCACGGACGCCCGCGGCAAGATGTTCGTCGCGCGGCCGACGATTGCGCTCGTCTCCACGCCGATCGCGACGCAATACAGCTCGTGCTTCCGCAATCCTCGCAACGGTATCACGTACTGCTCCGATGGGTCGTCGACGGGCACGAGCCTGGCCGGTTCGGCGAGCGACAGCTCGCACTGATCCGCCGTTTGCAACCTCGCTCTTCGACGGGAGCCCGGGCATCCAGCCCGGGCCCCCGTCGTTTGTCAGCCCAGCATCGCCGGCTCGAAGGCCCGGTGACTGCCCTTCTCGTGTCGCTTCGCGACGTACATCGCCAGATCGGCGTGGCGCACCACTTCGTCCACCTGGCCGCCCACCGCCACGGCGCTGCCGATGCTCACCGAGATCCGCACCGACTGTCCGGCGAGGGTGAAGGGAAAGGTCATCTGCTCGCGGATCCGCTTGACCAGGCGGTCGGCGTGCTGCATCGCCGGCACGTCCTCGATCAACACCGCGAATTCGTCGCCGCCGAGCCGGGCGACGGTGTCCGTCGTGCGCGCACAGGCACGCAGGCGCGCCGCGATCAGGCGGAGCAGCTGATCGCCCTCGGTGTGGCCGAGGGTGTCGTTGACTTCCTTGAAGTCGTCGAGATCGAGGAAGAGCACGGTGACCGTGCGTCCCTGGCGGTGCGCGAGATCGAGCGCGTGCGAGACGCGGTCGTAGAACAGAGCGCGATTGGCCAACCCGGTGAGCGGGTCATGGAACGCTTGGTGCGCGAGCTGGTCGAGCAACGCCTTCCGTTCGCCGACGTCGCGCGCATTGACGACGAGGCCGCGTACGGCGTCGTCGGCCAGGCGGTTGCTCCCGACGGCCTCGACCTGCACCACGATGTCTCCCGTCCCGCGCAGCCGCCACTCGGTGGGCGGCGACGTCCGCTCCGACCGCGCGGTGAGCGAGACGAACGACGACGCGATCCCGGCGTCGGCCGGATGCGCGAGCGCGGAGAGCTCGACACCGAGCAACGCGTCGGGCTCGTAGCCGAGCAGCCGCGACGCCGACGAGCTGGCGAATTGAATGACGCCGTCGGCGTCGAGCACGAAGATGAGATCGGACGAGTGCTGCACGAGCGAGCGGAAGCGTGCTTCGCTCGCGCGCACCGCAGCCTCGGCAACGCGCGCCGCATTTTGACGGAGCGCGAGGAGCTGTCGTGCGCCGAGGAAGAGCGAGACGATGACGGCACCGAGTGCCGCGCCGCTGACTGGCGCGACCCAGTGCTCGAGCGCGATCACGCAGAGCAGCGCGTACGTCGCGCCAGCGGCGATGAAGGGCAGCAGCGAGGCCAGTCGCGCCGGGCGTGGCGTCTCATCGGCGGCACGGGTCGTCGCGGGCTGACGCCAGAACACCTCCGCGCTCGCCACGAGCGTGACGTACGTGGCGAGGTACAGCACCTCGGTACCAAGCAGCGTGCGGTCGCCGCGCTCCACGACGATGATGCTGAAGACGAGATCGGCGACGAGACCGAGTGCCGTGCTCACGCCGAGCCAGACGATCGCACCGTGGTGATCGTCGATCGGACGGCGCAGGGTGATCGTCACGATGCCGACGAGCAGCAGGAGATCCGCCAACGTATAGAGAAGGAGCGAGGCAATCGCGCCCGGCGACGTCGCGCTGATGCCGATCGGACGCAGCACGAAGTACCAGAGCGCGAGGCCGGCGAACGACAACACCATCCCGGCGTCGCAGACGAACTTCAGGCGGTCCATCTTCCGTCGTCCGACCGGGATGGACAACAGCGCCGCCATCGTCAGCGGATAGCCGAGCGCGTAACCCACATCGGCCGGCGATCCCGGCGTCACGCGCCCGTTGGCGAGAAGCGACTGGAGCGCGACGAGATTCCCGACGACGGCCAGCGCTGCGGTAGCCGACAGGTAGCGCAGCGCACGCCGCATCGCACGGCTCGTCTCATTGCGGCGCGACGCGAGCAGGAAGAGCACGGCGGCGAGCGCGGCGAGCGGGAGGAAGACCGCTTCACTCGCGAGCGCATGCACGCGCGCGCCGGCGCCGCCGGCGCCGACCCAGCCGATGTACGCGAGCGCGTACGCGAGGGCGGCCGCGGCGAACGTACGGCGACGACGCGGGATCTGCATGCCGAGCGAGATGCGCGGAGAGGGATGGGGCGTCATCGTGGGGCGGAGCACGCGGCGATCCGCTGCACGAAAAATCACTCGACGGCGAGGTCTGACGCAAGCATGAGGGGAGCACTACCTTCCGAATGTGACCGAGCGCGACGCAGCGACTGATACAGACGTTTCCGACCACGTCGTTTCTCCGGTGCTGTCCGTGGCCGAGGAACCCAAAGACCTCGGATTTGGAACGGTCGTCGGGGGCTTTCGCCAGCGACGCATGCTCAACCGCGACGGCAGCTTCACGTCGCGGCGCGACGGCTTTCCGGCGCTGTCGTATCTGAACGGCTATCACGCGCTGCTCACGATGACATGGCCGCGCTTTCTCGCGATCGTTGCGCTGTCATACGTCGTGATGAACGCGCTCTTTGCCGTCGTCTTTCTCCTGTGCGGCCTGGGTGCCCTTGCCGGCACGAGCCCAACACTGATGGGCGGCGCGTTCGGGCGTGCCTTCTTCTTCAGCGTCGATACCTTCGCCACGATCGGCTATGGCAATGTGTATCCGGTCAGTGTGCCGGCCAACGTCGTCGTCTCGATCGAGTCGCTCGTCGGGCTGCTGTTCGTCGCGTTGCTCACCGGGCTCGCGTTCGCGCGTTTTGCGCGCCCGACGGCTGCGCTCATGTTCAGCAACGTCGCCGTCGTCGCGCCGTATCAGGGCAAGACGGGATTCATGTTTCGCGTGACCAACGCGCGGAGCAATCAGCTCATGGAGCTCGAGGCGAAGGTGCTCTACAGCCGACTCGACGGCGTGGCCCGCCGCTACGATCAGCTCAAGCTCGAGCGCACGAAGGTGGTGTTCTTTCCGCTGAGTTGGACGGTAGTCCATCCGATCGACGAGAGCAGCCCGCTGTGGGGGCTGACGCATGCCGATCTCGTCGCGCACGATGCCGAGTTCGACATCCTGATGAGCGGCATCGACGAGACGTTCTCACAGACGGTGCACACGCGCTCGAGCTACAAGCCGGACGAGATCGCGTTCGGGAGGAAGTTCGCCAACATCTACAATCCGGTCGACGACGACGGGACGATCAGCATCGATGTCTCGCGCCTGAGCGACGTCGAGGACGCGCCGCTCGACGAGGTCGGTGATCACGGCCACACGCAGACCTTCCGGCACACCGGACACTTCACCGGATTCGTGGCACCGCCGCCGGGACGGCCGATAAAGCGGTAGCGCGGTGTCATCCGCTTCACCCGCCTCATCCGCTCATTCGCTTCTTTTACCAGCCGCTCGGGCCGGCTCCTCAGACGAAGGTTCATCCGGATGCGGCGGAAACGCGGATGGGGCGGAGTC
>CAYTKA010000028.1:0-38275 GCA_964438255.1 uncultured Gemmatimonadaceae bacterium
TCTCCGCCGTATCCGGATGAACCTTCGTCTGAGGAGCTAGCCCGAGCGGCTGTTACGAGGCGGATGGAGCGGATGAGCGGATGGGCCTGGGTCTAACGAGCCGGCTTGCAGCCGTACGACTGCTATTTTGTTCTGATCTGATCAACCGCCCAACGGAACCGAGGACTCGCCATGGCAACTCGCCCGATCGGCATCATCATGAACGGCGTCACCGGGCGCATGGGGCTGAACCAGCATCTCGTCCGCTCCATCGTCGCCATTCGCACGCAGGGGGGCGTGCTCCTGCCGAATGGCGATCGGCTGATGCCCGATCCGATCCTCGTCGGCCGCGATGCAGACAAATTGCGCGCCCTCGCAGCGACGCACGGCATCGAGCGCACCTCCACCGATCTCGACGCCGCGCTCGCCAACACCACCGACTCGATCTACTTCGACGCGACGCTCACCAAGGTGCGGCCGGCAAACGTGCGCAACGCCATCGCCGCGGGCAAACATGTCTACTGCGAGAAGCCGATCGCCGTCACGACTGCTGACGCGCTCGAGCTGGCGCGACTCGCAACGGAGGCCGGAGTCAAGCACGGCGTCGTGCAGGACAAGCTGTTCCTTCCCGGCATTCGCAAGCTGCGCCGCCTGGTCGTTGCCGGATTCTTCGGGCGCATCCTCAGCGTGCGCGGCGAATTCGGGTACTGGGTATTCGAGGGCGACCTGCAGCCGGCACAGCGTCCGTCGTGGAACTACCGGGTCGAAGACGGCGGCGGGATCATCGCCGACATGTTCTGCCACTGGCGGTACGTGCTCGACCACACCTTCGGCGAGGTGACCGCGGTGCAGTGCCTCGGCGCGACACACATTCCGGAGCGCGTCGACGAGCGGGGTCGTCGCTACACGGCAACCGCAGACGATGCGGCGTACGGCACCTTCGAGCTCGCGGGCCAGGATGGAACGATCATCGCACAGTTCAACTCGTCGTGGGCGGTGCGCGTGTACCGCGACGAGCTGCTCGAGATTCACGTCGACGGCACGGAAGGAAGCGCCGTGGCCGGTCTGCGCGGTTGCAAGACGCAGCATCGCGTGAACACGCCGCGTCCCACCTGGAACCCGGACGTCCCGAATCCGTTCGACTTCTACGCGGACTGGCAGGAAGTCCCCGACAACACGGCGTTCGACAACGCCTTCAAGGTGCAATGGGAGATGTTCCTCCGTCACGTCGCCGTGGACGAGCCGTACGTCCACGATTTCATGGAAGGGGCGAAGGGCGTGCAGCTTGCCGAGCTCGGACTCCAGTCGTGGGCCGAGCGGCGGTGGCTCGACGTGCCGGCGCTGCGCGCGGCGTCGCCGAGCACGCCGGCGCGCGACGCGAGGGCAAAGGCCGGCGCGCGATGACGCCGACCATTCGCCTGCCGCGACGCGACGGCACACTCGAGTCGTACACGCTCCGCGCCCCGGGTGTCTGGCCGCGCCCGGACGGTCCATTCGCATCGCGCACCGCGTACGCGGCGGCGCACGTGGTCTGCGATCCGATGCGTGACGCCGACGTGTACACCGAGGCACCGATCGACTGGGATGCCACACTGGCATACCGCCGCCATCTCTGGCAACACGGCTTTGCCGTCGCCGAGGCGATGGACACGGCGCAGCGCGGAATGGGACTCGGTTGGACGGACGCGAAGGAGCTGATCGCCCGCGCCGTCACCGAGGCGCGCGCCGAGGGCGGCACGATCGCCTGCGGTGCCGGCACCGATCATCTCGCGCCGGCGGCGCACGTCACCGTCGCCGACGTCGAGCGCGCGTATGCCGAGCAGGTGTCGTACGTCGAGAGCAGAGGAGGGCGCGTGATCCTCATGGCGAGTCGCGCCCTCGCTCGCGCCGCACGCAGTGCCGACGACTACCGTCGCGTCTACGGAAACATTCTTCGTCAGGTCAGCCAGCCGGTGATCCTGCACTGGCTCGGTGACATGTTCGATCCGCAGCTCGCCGGCTACTGGGGGACGCACGACCTCGGCCAGGCGATGGAGACCTGCCTCGGCATCATCGCCGACCATCGCGCCACGGTCGACGGCATCAAGATCTCCCTGCTGGATGCGCAGCGCGAGATCGACATGCGCGCGCGCCTGCCGGCGGGGGTGCGGATGTACACCGGTGACGACTTCAACTACGACGCGCTCATCCTCGGCGATGGCACGCGGCACAGCGACGCCCTGCTCGGGATCTTCGACGGGATCGCCCCGGCCGCGTCGACCGCACTCCAGGCGCTCGACCGCGGCGACGTCGACACGTACCATCGCGTGCTCGCGCCCACGGTGCCGCTGTCGCGCCACATCTTTCAGCCTCCGACGCGCGCCTACAAGACGGGGATCGTGTTCCTCGCGTATCTCAACGGACATCAGTGCCATTTCCGCATGCTCGGCGGGGCGGAGAGCGGGCGCACGATCGTGCATCTGGCCGAGCTCCTGCGTCTCGCCGACGCCGCGGGATTGATCGTCGACCCCGAGCGTGCGGTGGCGCGCATGCGACCGGTGCTCGCGCAGGCGGGAATCCGGTGAGCGGTCGCGATCCCGCGCCCCTGCGCGACGCCAGCCGGTTGAGCTTCAACCAGGCGACGTCGGAGCGGTCGAGCCTGCGCCAGGTCGTGGACGGATGCGCGCGCGTGGAGATCCCGTACATCTCCATCTGGCGGCACAAGCTCGCCGAGATCGGCATCGACGCGGCGGCTCGTCTCGTGCGTGACGCCGGGCTGGGCGTGTCGAGCCTATGCCGCGGCGGGATGTTCCCTGCCCTCACGGCGTCGGAGCGCGCGGCGAAGATCGACGACAACAAGCGGGCGATCGACGCGGCGGCCGCGGTCGGTGCCGAGGTGCTCGTGCTCGTGTGCGGCGCTGCGGCCGACAAGGACATCGCCGGCGCGCGGCGCATGGTTGCCGACGGCGTCGCGGCGATCGCGCCCTACGCCGCGGCGTGCGGCGTGAGGCTCGGCATCGAGCCGCTGCATCCCGCCTTCGCTGCCGAGCGGTCCTGCGTGACGACACTGCGCGAAGCACGGCTGATCGCCGAGTCGGTCGGCGATCCCAACGTCGGCGTCGTGGTGGACGTTTATCACGTGTGGTGGGACCCGGCGCGCACGGAGGAGATCGCGCGGCTAGGCGGGCGGATTGCCGGATATCACGTGAACGATTGGCTGGTACCGTCGACGGATCCGCTGCTGAACCGCGGCATGATGGGTGACGGCGTGATCGAGCTCCGGAAGATCCGCGGCGAGGTGGAGCGGGCCGGCTACCGTGGTCCGATCGAGGTGGAGATCTTCAACGAGAAGATCTGGGCGATGCCGTTGGATGAGCTCGCGCGGATGACGAAGGAGCGGTTCATGAGCGAGGTCTGACATGCGCATCGACCGACGGACTTTCATCGGTACTGCAGCCGCAGCGATGGCGGCGGCGTGTGCGCGTGCCGGTGGCGTGGGCGGCCGGGGAAGCATCGCCGCCGACCGTGCCACGAGGGCGCGGCTCGGCTTCTCTACGCTCGGCTGCCCGAAGTGGAGCTGGACGCAGGTGCTCGACTTCGCCCAGTCGCACGGGTTCGCCGGTGTCGAGCTGCGCGGAATTGAGCAGACGATGGATCTGCCGAAGCTGCCCGAGTTTCAGCCCGATCGCATCGAGGCGACGAAACGCGACGTCGCCGCGCGCGGGCTGACGATCCCCTGCCTCGGTGCGTCCACGAACCTGCACGAGATGGACGCACCGAAGCACGCGGCCGAGCTGGACGGCGCCCGACGGTTCATCGACCTCGCGCAGGCGCTCGGTACGCCATACGTCCGCGTGTTCGGGAACAAGTACGTTCCCGGCGTCCCCCGTGAGACGACCATCGCGCACATCGCGCGGGGCCTGCGCGCCCTCGGCGATCACGCCGGCCCGCGCGGCGTCGTCGTCATCCTCGAGACGCACGGCGACTTCGTCGACTCGCCGACGCTCGTCGAGCTGATGCGCCGGGCCGATTCACCGCACGTCGCGCTGCTCTGGGACGCGCATCACACCTTCGTGTTCGGGAAGGAGCAGCCCGAGGAGACGGCGCGCGCGATCGGGACGTACGTGCGGCACGTGCACCTCAAGGACTCCGTGCCCGCCGGCGCCGATCGCAAGTATGTCCTCACCGGGACGGGCGAGGTGCCCGTGGCGCGCCAGATCGCGGCGCTCGTCGGGATGGGATACCGCGGCTTCTACAACTTCGAGTGGGAGAAGCGTTGGCACCCGGAGATCGAGGAGCCCGACGTGGCATTCACGCAGTACGCCGAAGTCGCGTCTCGCTTCCTGCGCGACGCGGGAGCGACGGTCGTCAGCGGGTGAACGTCAGGGCGATACCCACAAGAGCGGCTGCCGCACGGGGTAGTTGCGGACCACCTCATCCGCCGTCGGATCCGGATCGAGCCGCCTCCACAGCGCGATGTACTTCGGTTCGTTCAACGCGAGTCCACCAAACAGCAGCGACGGGTGACGGATCGGCCACTGGTCGAAGTACACGACGTCGGGCGCCTTCGGCCACGTGGATTTGTCGGCGATGTACGGGTACATGTAGGCCAGGGCCTTCGTCATTCCGCGGCCATCGGGCGTCGTGTACCGCCACATGTTCTCGCGCGGCGTCGAGAGCACCTCGGCGAGCATGCCCATCACGTCGAGCTGGAAGAGCGAGTAGCCGTAGGGCTTCGTGCGCGCCAGCTCGCGCGGGAAGGAGCCGTCGGATGCCATCTGCAAGAGCAGCGAATCACGAAAGAAGCGGCGCGTGTCGGCGAGCCGCGGCGTGTCGCCGATGAGCTTCGCGAACTCGGCAACCTGCAACGCGTACGCTGCCGCGTGGTTGTTGCCGTTGTCGCGCTCCTCGTGCCCGTACTCGTGCGTCGTCATCCAGGTGAGGTAGTCGCGGAACCACGCCTTCGTGCCCGAGAGCACGGGCGTGCTCAACGCACCCATCTCCTCCAAACGGCGTACCGCTTCGGACACCTCGACGAGATGGATCGTGTCGATGATCCCGATCCCTCGCCCGGTCGCAATCCCTTTGATCGCCTGACCGTAGAGGAGATGCGGGTTCATCCGCGTTGCCGAGTCCACGAACCAGGCGCGTAGATGCATCTCGGCGGCGCGCGCATAGCGCGGATCGCGCGTGATCTCGTACGCCGCCACGAGTGCCGGAACGATCTGACTGAGATGGCGCATGGCGTCGCGGTGTGCGACGAAGTTCGCCGGATTCGTCTCGCCGTCGCGGCGGATGTACGGCTTGCCGGAGTCCGAGGGATCGGGCCACCAGTAGTCGCCCTCGGAGAAGAAGTCGTGCGGCCCGCCGGCGCTGCGCGTCGCGCGCACGGCGGTCACGGTGACGGGCACCTCGTACAAATACCGGTCGGCCTGGCTCAGGACACGGACGCGCTCGAGCGCCACGAGCTGCTCGCGCCTGATCGGAGCGCCGCTCGTGGTCGCTTCGCCTACCCATGTCTCGTAGACGTAGCGCGCCTTCTCCTGCTCCCACCGTTCGCGCGGGAGTGCCGTGAGCGAATCGCGCGGCAGGGCCGGGATGTCGACCCCGAGCGCGCGCGTCCCGCCTTCGCTCAGCTCCGACGAATATTGCTTCTCGGCTCCGTGGCCGGTGCGTACCGCCCACTCGCTGATGTGCGTCTCACCCATTGCGGCGATCGACGCGGGCGTCCAGTTGGGGAAGTGCAGCGTCTCGTGGAGCCACGAGGCGGCGGCCCTCGTGACGAAGTACGGGCGATGGCCGCCACCCTCGACGAGCATGTCGTCGAAGACGTTCTGCGCGCTGCCATGCAGCACGATGGTGCGCCGGCGCAGATCCTCGAAGAAGGGCAGACGCATCCTGTCCACGGCGACGACGGCATCGTCCGTCCCGTTGATCACGAGCGTACGCCCCCGAGCGGCGTGCAACTCGTAGATCACGGCACCACGATCGCCGAGGAATCGCAGCGCCTGATACGGCAGCCCCTGGCACATCTTCTTGCTGTTGTCCCAGTAGCCGCCCACGCTGTCGAGGTTTCCGCCGCCGGCGAGCACGCAGGAGTGGATACGCGTGTCCACGGCGCAGGTGAGCGCCGAGACGAAGGACCCCATGGAGTAGCCGAGCACTGCGACGCGGGTGCTGTCGACGTCCGCGCGATGGGCGAGGTAGGACACCGCCTGCATGACGTCGGTGACCATCTGCCCGCCCATGCGACGCCCCATCTCCGGCAGCGGCTCGACCTCGCGATCGTGCTGGCGCGTGGCCGACTGGCGCTCCGCGTTGCGCTCGAACTCTCCGATCGGATCGTAGGTGACGACGACCGCGCCGGCACGCGCGTAGAGAATGCCGGCGTAGTATGCATACCAGCTCGACTTGTCGCCGCCGTGGCCGTTCACGACGACGAGTCCCGGCACCTTCATCGCCGGCGCATATCGCGGACGATATATGATCGCAGGCACACGCAGCCCGTACGCCGTCGCATAACTCACCCGCTCCGCCACGACGCCCGGCGCGACGTCGAAGTTGCCGTACTGCTCGACGTGAAGTTGCGGCAGTGGCTCGGGGACGAAGAGTGCCGCCGTGATTGCGTGGCGGAGGTCGGCGGGAGTGGGCACGCCCGACGTCGCTGGCATTCCTCCGGCCGGATGGGCGTCGGAGCGCCGCGCCGTCGGTATCGTCGCGGTGCAGAGCGCGACGAATGCAATGGTCAGCGGAGCACGTGCCCGCATCACACGGCCACCGGTTCGCGCCGCGCTGCCGAACGATAGATCGCCTCGATCACCGCCACGCTCCGGCGGCCCTCCTTGCCGTCGCAGATCGGGGGGCGCCGATCGCGCACGGCGGCGATGAAATCCTCCAACACGCGCCGATGCCCCTGAATGTCGGAGACGACCGGCGACGACGCGCTCGCATTGGCATTCCCTGCGTGCTCCGGCAACGGCACGGAGGGCGGCGTACGCAGGGCGACGTTCGTGACGCGATCCCCCTCCACGATGACCGTGCCCGCTGTGCCCGTCAACTCGAGACGACGTGGCTGTCCCGGATACGCCGCCGTCGTCACCTCGAGCGTGCCGAGCGCTCCGCTCGCGAATTCCAGAGTAGCCACCGCCGTGTCTTCCACCTCGATGCGATGCAGCGCGGTCTTCGTGATCGCCGACACGCGCGCGATGGGACCACAGAGCCAGAGCAGCAGGTCCACGGTATGGATTCCTTGATTCATCAGCGCGCCGCCGCCGTCGAGCGCGCGTGTGCCGCGCCACGCCGAGCCGGTGTAATATTCGGGGGGCCGATACCAGCGCACGCTCGCCGATGCGAGCAGCGGTGTGCCGAGCTCCCCCTGCTCGATACGCGTTCGCAGCCAGACGAGATCAGGGGCCGTGCGGTCCTGGAAGATCACGCCGAGGGTGACGCCGGCGCGGGCGCAATCGGCGATCATCTCGTCGATCCGCGCCGTCGTGATCTCCAGCGGCTTTTCCACGAGGACGTGCATGCCACACCCGGCGGCGGCGAGCACCGCATCTGCGTGGGCGCCGGAAGGAGTGCCGACGATCACCGCGTCGAGCGGACGATGCGAGAGCATCGCCGCCAACGTGGCGAAGGAGCGTGCGCCGTACCGCTCGGCCAGACGGGTCGCGGTCGCGGCGTTGCGACCGAACACGCCGACGAGCTCCACACCGGGGATGTCGGCCGCGGCACGCGCGTGTGTCTCACTGATGTTGCCGCTGCCGATGAGGCCAACTCGAACGGCGGCGGGCGACGGGCGAGGAATTTCGGGCAGTCGGGGCTCCGGACTCTTGCCAACGGCTGAGCAGACATTTAGTTCGGGATCGGATCAAACGATGCGGCGCGTACCTCCCGTCTGCCAGTGGCCATGACCGTTCATCCCGAGAACATTGATCGTCGCGAGGCGTTGCGCCGTACTGCCCTGCTGCTCGGCGGCGCCATCTCCGCTCCGACGCTCGCTGCATTCCTGGCCGGGTGCGAGGCGCCTCCCGTCGCCGAGAAGGGGTGGAAGCCTGCGGCGCTGACCGACGAGCAGGGCGCGATGGTGGCGACGATCGCCGAGCAGATCATCCCCGCGACGAACACGCCGGGCGCGCGCGCCGCGGGAGTGCATCGCTTCATCGACAAGATGCTCGCGGAGTACTATCAGCCGGCCGAGCGGGACGCATTCCTCGCCGGATTGGCGGACGTCGATCGCCGCGCGCGCGAGACGAAAGGCAAGTCGTTCCTCCGCCTGTCCGCCGCCGACCAGCACGACGTCCTCGCGTCGCTCGACGCGGAAGCGTATCGACGGGCGTCGCCGCGAGCCGTTGCCGCGCCCACGCCGCCGCCCTTCTTCCGCACGATGAAGGAGCTCACGCTGCTCGGCTATTACACGTCGCAGGTCGGCGCCACGGTCGAGCTGCGGCACGCGCCGGTGCCTGGTCGCTTCGAAGGGTGCGTCCCTCTTTCCCGGGTCGGACGCGCCTGGGCCGTCTGACGTCGCTCCGCCTCACTGCGAAAATCGCTCCCGAATGTCCCCTCAGCGCAACGAACCATACGACGCGATCGTCGTCGGCTCCGGCATCACGGGCGGCTGGGCCGCGAAGGAGCTGACAGAGCATGGCCTCCGCACCCTCGTCGTCGAGCGCGGGCGCCACGTGGAGCACGGCAAGGATTACATCACCGAGTGGCTCCAGCCGTGGGAGCTGCCGCACCGCGGCCGCGGCGACCCGGCCCTCTACGCGCGCGACTATCCGATCCAGAGCAAGAACTACGCGTTCGGCGAGACGACGAAGCACTTCTTCGTGAACGACCGCGAGCATCCGTACGTGACCGAGGAGGGAAAGCCCTTTCGCTGGATTCGCGGCTACCAGCTCGGCGGGCGCTCGCTGATCTGGGGACGCGCCTGCTGGCGTTGGAGCGATCTCGACTTCGAGGCGAACGCGCGCGATGGCCACGGCGTCGACTGGCCCATCCGCTACAAGGATCTCGCGCCCTGGTACGCGCACATCGAGCGCTTCGTCGGTGTCGCGGGGGAGAAGCGCGGCCTCCCGCATCTCCCTGACGGCGAGTTCCTCCCGCCCTGGCAGATGACCTGCGCTGAAGAGGTCATGAAGACGGCGATCGAGAAGAACTGGTCCGATCGCTACGTGACGTTGACGCGCGTCGCCAACCTGACGCAGGCGCACAATGGCCGCGGCCCCTGCCAGGCGCGCGACCAGTGCGCGCGCGGCTGCAGCTTCAGCGGGTACTTCAGCTCATTGAGCGCCACCCTCCCCGCAGCGCAGAAGACCGGCAGGCTCACGATCGTCACCGATGCGATCGTGGAGAGCGTGCTGTTCGACCCGAAGACCGATCGCGCGTCGGGCGTGCGTATCGTCGATGCCAAGACGGGGCAGACGCGCGAGTACTACGGCGGGATCATCTTCCTCAACGCCTCGACCTTGGGCACGGCGCAGATCCTTCTCAACTCGAGGAGCGAGCGCTTTCCGACCGGGCTCGCGAACTCGAGCGGCGAAGTCGGCCACAACGTGATGGACCACCTGTCGAAGGCCGGCGCGCACGGGACGCTCGAGGGGCTCGAGGACAAGTACACGTACGGCCGGCGCCCCACGGGGACGTACGTCCCGCGCTTCCGCAACCTCGGCAAGAAGGACGAGAAGCTCCCCTTTCTCCGCGGCTACGGGATTCAGGCCGGGGCGAGCCGGCCGTCGTGGTCCCGCGGCGCCAGCGAGCCTGGATTCGGCGTGGAGCTCAAGCAGCGGCTGCACGAGCCAGGGCCGTGGCGGCTCTCGATGCAGGGCTACATCGAGTGCCTGCCGCGCCATGAGAACTACGTCGATCTCGACCCGGTGAAGAAGGACAAGTGGGGGATTCCCATTCTCCGCCTTCACGTCGGGTGGAGCGAGAACGAACGGGCGGCACGCGAGGATCTCAAGCAGCAGGCGGTGGAGATGCTCGCGGCAGCCGGCTGCCGGGACGCGCAGCCGTACGACGACGACGCGCCGCCGGGCTTCAGCGTGCACGAGATGGGCACCGCCCGCATGGGGCGGGACCCGAGGACGTCGGTGCTCAACGCGCACAACCAGGCGCACGACGTGAAGAACCTCTTCATCACCGACGGCGCCTGCATGGCGAGCACCTCGTGCGTGAATCCGTCGGCGACCTACATGGCGCTCACGGCGAGGGCCGTCGACTACGCGGTCGGCGAGCTGAATCGGAGAAATCTGTGAGCGGTGGGCGATGCGCTGACAGCACCACGACCTCCGGCTTCCCCTGAGCACGCGACAGCCGGTACTTCGTCCGTCAACGCCGGCCTGGCAGCTCATCGCTCACTACGATGACCGTCAGCGCCTTCGGCCCGTGGGCACCGATCACCAGCGACTGCTCGATGTCCGCCGTCTTCGACGGACCGGCGACGAACACGCCGAAGGGCGCTGCGCCGACGTTGATGCGCGTATAGGCCTCGTGCAGGTCGTGGACGATCGCCTCTCGGTCGATGACGAGCACGACGCGCTCGGCGAGGAATAGCGCGGCGCGCGACGCGCTCCCCTCCGGTGCAACCCAGATCGCGCCACACTCGGCCACGCCGAGCATTCCGCCGGCGACGAAGACGTCGAGATCGCGCAGGCCGTGGACGTCGCGCGGGCCCTGGATCGTGCTCGCCAGCCCCGGCACCAGCGAGAGCACGCGCCTCGCGCCCGCGCACGCGCCGCCGAGGGCGGCGGGGAGATCGCCACGCAACGTCGTCTCGACGACTGCACCCACCGCGCACGCTACCTCGGCGAATCGCACCGCAGGATCGATGTCGGGACGCGCGAAGGTGCTCGCCACCGCCCACGTCTCGGGCGCGGCGATCGGTGCCGGTCGTGCCGCGCGCACGGCAGCGAGAATGGCCGCCTTTGCGTCGCTCATCAGCGGCGGTCCCCGCCGCGCGCGCGATACCACGCATGAAAGCTCTGCGGCGGTGGCTCCGGCAGATCGCGCCACCTGCCCCACGCTCCGCTCGCCAGTCGAGTGAGCCGCCGCGGCAGGATACGCATCGCCGCACGCGCAGCCGCGCCGAGGGCGCGCAGGAGACGCGGGTGCTCGAGCACCATTGCCGCGCTCCGCATCGCGAGCGACTTGCGCGTGGACACGTAGCCCGCCTGCACGACCCGCTGCCGCCAGCGAAGGAGCTGCCCGTCGAGATCGATCTTCACTGGACATACCGCCGTGCACGAGCCGCACAGCGTGGACGCGAAGGGCAGCGTGGCGTAGCGCTCGAGGTCGAGGCCGGGCGTGAGCACGGAACCGATCGGGCCCGGCACGGCGGAGCCGTAGCTGTGTCCCCCGGAGCGCCGATAGACGGGGCACGTGTTCATGCACGCGCCGCAGCGAATACACTTGAGCGAGCCCCGGAATTCCTCGCGCGCGAGCTGCCGTGTGCGACCGTTGTCCACCAGCACCACGTGTACCGCCTGACCGTCGCGCGGTCCGTGCACGTGCGAGCTGTACGTCGTGATTGCCTGCCCGGTGGCGCTGCGCGCCAGCAGTCGAAGAAAAACGCCGAGGTCCGCCACACGGGGGATGACCTTCTCGATTCCCACTGACGCGATGTGCACCGGGGCGAGCGCCATCCCGAGATCGGCGTTCCCCTCGTTGGTGCACACGACGAAGCCACCCGTTTCCGCCACGAGGAAGTTGACGCCGGTGAGCGCCGCGTCCGCGGCAAGAAATCGGGCACGCAGGTGCTCACGCGCCGCCGCCGCGAGGGCGGGGGGGTCCGACATCCCCTGGGGCGTGCCGAGGTGCTCATGGAACGTCTCGCCGACGTCCTCCTTCGTGAGGTGGATGGCCGGGAGGACGATGTGGCTCGGCGCCTCCTCGCGCAACTGCACGATTCGCTCGCCGAGATCCGTGTCGACGACCTCGATGCCGCGGCTCTGGAGATACGGATTGAGCCCGCACTCCTCGGTGAGCATGGACTTGCTCTTCACCACGCGCCGCGCACCGGCGCCGGCGAGGATGCCGTGTACGATTCGGTTGTGCTCGTCCGCATCACGAGCCCAATGCACCTGAAAGCCGTTGTGTCGCGCCTGCACCTCGAATCGCTCGAGATACTCGTCGAGGTGCGACAGCGCGTGCTCCTTGATTTGCGATGCGAGCTCGCGCAGCGTCTCCCACTCGGGAAGGCTCGCCGCGGCCAGGTCGCGCTTCCGGCGCACGAACCATAGGGCGCCGTCGTGCCAGTCGGTACGGGGCTCGTCTGCGGTGAAGCGCGCCGCGGCCGCGGCATGGTCGACGTGCCCTCGGCTCTCGAGTGCGGGCAGCGCGACGCCGCGCTGCATCACCGCGCGTCGCTCCCTGCTGCCAGCAGCTCCGCGACGTGCAACATCGGCAGCGCGGAGCCGTCGCGGTGGGCGAGCCCGCTCAAGTGCATGAGGCACGAGACGTCGGTGGACACGACGGCGTCGACGCCGCTCTCGCGATAGTCGCGCAGTCGATCGCGCCCCATCTTGGCCGAGACGTCGGGTTCTCCGACGGAGAAGGTCCCCCCAAAGCCGCAGCATTCGTCGGGGCGCGCGAGGTCACGGACGTCGACACCACGCACCGTCTCGAGCAGCGCGCGAACCTTGTTGAACGGCCGCACCTGCAGCTCGGTCGGCCTGGCGAGGCCGAGCCCGCGCAACCCATGGCAGCCGATGTGAATTCCGACGCGCCCCGGAAACGACGCGTTCAGCGCACTCACCGCCTCGAGACCGATCTCGTCGTGCAGGAAGGTGCATAGCTCCGTGGTCCGCGCGGCGACCCGCGTGCCGGCGTCGGCGCGCACCCTCCCCACCTCTGCCGCGTGTGCGCGCACGTGCATCGCGCAACTTCCGGACAACACGACGATGCGCTCGAACGGCGCGTAGGTCTCGACGAGCCGCGCCAGCGGAGGGGTTCCCTCGCGACCGAACCCCGCGTTGGCGAGCGGCTGGCCACAGCATGCGGCGCCGTCGGGAATGGTTACCGTCACGCCAAGCCGCTCCAGCACGGTCAGCGCAGCGATCGCAACATTCGGATAGAGCTGATCGACGTAGCAGGGAACGAACAGCGCGACGTTCATTGCCCCGCGAGCGAGGCCGGCCGCAAGGGCGTGAGCGTCACCGGGCCGAGCAATCCGGCCGCGCGAATCGGCCATCCCGACGCATCGAACGGCTTGTAGTCGATGTTCACGTAGTTGATGTCGTGGAAGATCTTCCAGGGCATGCCGCGCCGATCGAGATCGCGAATGCGATTGGCCGAGACGTTCGTCACGTCGATCTCGAGCAGGTTGTCCCGTGCCGCCAGACCGCCGATGCGCATGCGAAATGGACGCGCGAACAGCACACCGAGCTCTCGTCCGTTCACCCACACGCGTGCACTCTCCGCCACACGGCCGAGGTCGAGGATGAATTCCGGCGCATCGCTCGGCACGTCGAAGTGCAGCGCGTAGCGCGCCGTACCGGCGAAGCGGTCGGCGTCGGCGTCGCCGCGCGACGTCCACGGAACGAGGGAGTCAGCGGTGAACGGCGCCGGACGCACCGGCCCGCCCGTCAGGAACCGCACCGACCATTGGCCGTGAAGCGATACCGGCGCGCCGGCGGCCTGTGCGTAGCTCCAGTATCGACCCGTGATCGGCACGTCGAAGGTGCGGATGAACCGCGACTCTCCGGGTGCGAGCTCGAGACGCACTGTCAGTCGACCTCGATCGCGCCGGCTCTCGGCGAGCGCGACGCGGCCGGTCATCGGGTCCATCAGCGCCGCCGACGCCGCGCGCACTGACAGCGCATGGAAGCCAGCGACAGAATCAGGGCCCTCGTTGGTCACGAAGTAGTCGTAGCCGCCATCGCCGCGACGCCGCAGGAATCGCACGCCGGCCACTCGAGCGATCGGCTCGCGCGCAATGGCGTTCGCGTCGAGCAGGGCACCGACGTCCGGCCCCACGAGCACAGCTCCGCGTCCGACCGGGGCACGCCGAACGCCGCGTGCGTCGGGAGGCGCAAAGGAGAGCTGCTGCCGCAAGGCTGCGAGACGCGCGCGCCGCTCGGTGAGGCGCGCCAGGCCGGGGACGTCGGCCGGCAATCGCTCGACGAACGCGATCGCCGCGCCGCCGCGCGCGAGTGCGAGCAGGCGATCGAGCGTCTCCGGCGGCATGTGGTCCGTGCGCGGGACGACGAGCAGCTTGTATTCGCCGCCCGCCGTGTGAATCCCCCGACCATGCGCCGAGACCTGCGCGATGAGCTGTCGATCGGAGACGTAGTCGAAGCCGAACCCCTGCCCCCACAGCCACGTCGCAACGTCACCAACCGGCTTGTCGGTCAGCCAGGTTGGATTGTGCACGCGGAAGTCCATGCGCATTCCTGCCGCGTCGTGCCAACTGTCCCAGATCGGCCAATAGAGCAGCACGTCCTCGTCGGCGCGTCCCTGTTGGACCACCGACTGCACGCGCGCGACGTACGCGTTGAACGCCGGCAGATCGTTCCACCATGCGTTGCGCGGGTTGAACTCCGACGATGCGTAGAACTCCCATCCGGGCCACGCGGCATCTGCGGGCGAGTACGCCGTGCCGTGATAGACGAGATGGTTGATGCCGGCGAGGAACAATCGATCGGCGGCGCGCTTTGCCTCGTCGAGCGTGGCGGTCCAGTGCTCGCCCATCCACGTGAACGACTCCGCCGATGCGAGCCGCCGTCCCGCCACGTGTGCGGCCGACGATGCGAACTTGTTGACGATGGGATTGGCGTCGGGACCGCCGTGCGGCCCGAAGATCTCCGTCTCGGGGATGTCCGTGGCACCGTACAGATCGAGCAGGTTGCCCGGAGAGCCGTGCGCCTGCTCGCGCATCAGGCTGCCGCGCGCGTGCGACCACGCCGTCAGGGGCCGCACGAAGTTGTCGAGCAGCATCTCGTCGAGCGTCTGCCGGTAGTCCGACTTCACGCGCGCCACGCGGTCGCTGTCGCCGCGGCCGGCGAGCGCCTCGAGCTCGGCTCTCAGGTCGTAGCCGCGATTTCGCTCGAAGGTGTCGAACAGCTCGAACGAGCCGTCGCCGGTGTACTCGAAGGAATCGTGAAAGTAGGAGCGCAGCTCACCGAGCGGGACGGTCAGCCGCTGGGCGATCGCGCGCAGATATCGATCGACGGCACCGCGCGAGAAGACGTCGATCGCCTGCCCTTCGTTTCCCGGTGCGGGACGCTTGACCTTGTCGCCCGACGGAACGATGCGAGCGACGTACCGGCGCTCCGCGCCGCCCGGCATGCTGTCGGACACCAATCGCAGCGATGCGTTGACGTCCCCCGCCGGCACGAATGGTCCCCCCATGCGCCATCCCGAGCCCTGCGGCAGATCGACGCCCATGCCGAGTCGATGTGCCTCGTCGAGGCTGTGCTGGAGCAGCGCGACCCACTGCGGCGTGAGATACGGCACCGCCGCCGACTCGGCACCGCGTACGCCGTAGATGGCCGTGATCTCGACGCCGCCGAACCCTTTCGCGTGCAGGTCGCGCAGCTCGGTCGAGATGCCGTCGCGGGTGACGGCACTTCCCATCCACCACCATCGCGTCCATGGTTTCGCGTCGCGGCCGATGGCCGGCCAGGCGAGCGGGCCGGGCCCCCGCTGTGCGCCCGCACCCGGTGCGGCGAGCACTGAGACGACGACGGCGAGTGCGAGCCCGAGCCGGCCCGTTCGGCAAGCTGAAAAATTGTGCACGTGACTGGAGAGCGGTGTCACGCAACATGCGGCGCGGGGCGGGGAGATGCAATCGGTCGGACGGTCTGCCCGTCCGACCGCCTTACCCGACCGGCAGCGCGGCGTAGCTCGGGGCCGTCACGAGCGCGACCGCGCCAAGAAGTCGATACCCCGCCGGATTTCCGTCGGCGACGATCGGCGTGGCGCGCGCCCGCTCGGTGATCGAGCCCGCGGCCACCGCGTCGAGGATCGGCGCCTCGAGGTACTCCCACACCTCGGTGATCTCTCCACCGACGTAGATGCGCCCCGGATTGAACGCGCTGACGATCACGGCGAGACCGCGTCCGATGTGCGCGCCCGTCTCGGTGAGTGTCGAGATGGCGGCCGGCTCGCCGCTTTTCGCGCGGCGCACCACGTCCTCGATCGTGACCGAAGGCCTGCCGCGCGAGCGGCGCGCGGACGCCGCGTTGGCCGCGCGGCCATTCGACCGTTCGCCCCGGAGATGTCTCCCGTACCGCTCCACCGTGGCGGAGTTGCAGGCGAGCGCTTCCCAGCAGCCCTGCTTGCCGCACACGCACGTCGGCCCAGACGCATCGAGCGTGACGTGCCCGAACTCCCCTGCCGTGTGCGCCTCGCCGCGGAGCACCTCGCCGTTGACCACGAGCCCGACGCCGATCCCCTCGGAGACGCTGACGTAGGCGAAGCTGTTCACGACACGCGTTGCCTCGGGCTCCAGCCAGAGGCGCGCGAGCGCGCAGGCGATCGGTGCGCTCTCGACGAACACACGCCGCCCAACCGCCTCGGATACCGTCCGCCGCAGGTCCACGTCGCGCCAGCCGAGGCGAGGCGCGTAGAGCAGTCGGCCCGTGGTGCGATCGATCATTCCGGGAAGCACGATCCCCATCGCGTCGCAGTGCTCGAAGGCATCCGGTCCCCGTGCCGCCAGGAGCTCGTCACCGAGCTGGTCGAGCAGCACAGGGAGAGCGTCGGGGGAATCCGGGGTCTCGAACGTCCGGCGATCGAGCATCTCGCCGCCCACGTCGCTGAGCGCGATGACCGAGCGGCCGGCGCGAATGTCGACGGCGAGGACGTAGCGCCCGCGGGTCCGCACGCGGAGCATCGTCGGCCGGCGGCCGCGCACGCTGGCGGCCGTTCCCTGCTCGAAGACCACCTGCGAGGCAACGAGCTCGCGCACGAGCCCCGTGAGGGTACTCCGATGGACGTTCATGCGACGTGCCAGCTCGGCGCGCGAGATCGGCTCGTACTCGCGGATCAGGTTGAGCACGATACGGCGGTTCACCTCACGCGGCGTCGAGCGCGTGGCGAGGTGAAAGTTGCGCGTGTTGATTTTTCTCACGGTGGGGTCGGGTCGGGGGCGGGCGAGCCGGGTACGCGCCCACTCCATATCCGGACTCCGAAAAAAAGATTCCCGTCACCGTATCGAGAGCTGAGAACGCGTAACGGCTTCGTCAACGGACGCTCTGCCCGTGCGTCCGACCGTCCGACTGTCCGACTGGTCTCCCGGTTCAGCGTGGAACCCGCACCGGGATCGTGCGACTGAGCCGAGCATCAGTCGAGGAGCCTCCGACCTGCAACCGGATGGAATCGCGCTCGACGACCCACCCGTGCGAGGTCGAGTCCCAGTACGCCAACGCCCGCGCTGCGAGTGGAAGCGCAACCGTCCGCGTCTCCCCCGGCTTCAACGTCACGCGCTTGAACCCCTTCAACTCTTTCAGGGGACGATCGACACGAGACGCGAGGTGCCGCACATAGAGTTGGACGACCTCGTCCCCCGCACGGCGCCCGGCGTTCGTGACGTCCACCCGCACCGTCACCGTGTCCGACGCGCGCGTGATGGGGCGTGAGACGCGCAGGTGCCTGTAGCCGAACGTCGTGTAGCTCAATCCGTGGCCGAACGGATACAGCGGTGCCCCGGTGAAGTACCGATACGTGCGGTTCGCCATCCGGTAATCGTCGAACGCGGGGAGGTCCGACGTGCCCTTGTAGAACGTCATCGGCAGGCGACCGCCGGGGTTGTAGTCGCCGAAGAGGACGTCGGCGATGGCCGTGCCTCCGGCCTGGCCGGGATACCACGCCTCGAGAATGGCCGGCACGCGATCCTGCGCCCAGTTCACGGCCAGCGCGCTGCCGTTGAGCAGTACGAGTACCGTCGGCTTGCCCAGCCCGACGATGCGCTCGAGCAGCTGCTGCTGCGGCGCGGGCAGATCGATGCTCGTGCGGTCGCCTCCCTTGAACCCCGGCACCTCGATCGGCATCTCCTCGCCTTCGAGGCGCGCCGTCAGCCCGAGCACCATCACGACGGCGTCCGCCTGCTGGGCCGCCTGCACGGCGTCGCGCTCGAGCAGCGCACTCGGCACGGCCCAGAGTAGTTGGAGCTGCGCGTCGCCGTAAGACTCCTGCCCCTCGACGCGTATGCGGTAGGGACGCCCGCCCTCGAGGGTGAGCGGCGCCGACATCACCTGCCGCGGATCGGGGTACTCGTCGCCGCGCGAGCGATACTGCGAGCGCGCCACCACGCTGTCGTCCAGGGCGACGCTGAACTTCATCGTGCCGTTCAGCCCGAGCCGATACGTGCCCGTACACGGGGGAACAACGGTGCCCGTCCACCGCACGCCGAAGTCGTCCGGGTTCATGTCGGCGCGCGGCGCGCCCTCACCCCAGCGGGCGTCCACGGTCGAGTCGGTCCTCGTGAACAGGGGCGCGCCCGCCATCGTGCGGCTGCCGAAATACTCCGCCTGTAAGCCCGGACGCCCATCGGGCGTGCGCAGCGCCGACGGCGGCATCTGCTCGAGTACGGGAAACCCCTCGGCGAGATCGGCACCGCGCGCGTAGCGCACGCGCGTGCGACCACTCACGGCTTCACGAATGCCCCGCAGCGGCGTCACCGGGTCGGCCGGGATGCCGTTGTAGTTGCCCAGCAGCATCGTCGGCTCGTTGGCGTTCGGGCCGATCACCGCGATCGTGCCGAGGTCCTTTCGCAGCGGCAGCGTACGGCTCGCATTCTTGAGCAGCACGATCGACTCGCGCGCCACCTCGCGGGCGAGGGCGCGGTGCGACGGCTGGTCCAACACGCGGAACGGGATGCGCTGCCACCGCACGCGCTCGGGCGAGTCGAACATGCCGAGCCGGAAGCGGGCGAGGAACAGCCGCTTCACCGACGTGTCGATCTGCGCTTCGGTGATCAGCCCCCCCTTCACCGCCTCGACGAGATTCGGGTACACCCGCCCGCAATCGAGATCGGTTCCCGTCTTCACGGCCATCGCCGCCGCCTCGGGAGCGGTCTGCGCCACTTTGTGCCGCAGATAGATGTCGTCGATCGCGCCGCAGTCCGACACGATGTAGCCGGGGAAACGCCATTCGCCGCGTAGGATGTCCTTCTCGAGCATGTCGTTCGCGCACGCCGGCTTGCCATCGACGCGGTTATACGCGCACATGAGCGAGTATGCGCCCCCCTCCTTGATGCCCATCTCGAAGTGCGGCAGATAGGTCTCGCGCAGATCACGCTCGCTGACGACGGCGTCGAACGTGTGACGATCCGGCTCCGGCCCGCTGTGAACGGCGAAGTGCTTCACCGTCGAGATCGTCTTGAAGTACTTCGGGTCGTCGCCTTGCAGGCCGCGAATGAAGCTCACGGCAATTCGGCCGGTGAGGAATGGATCCTCGCCGTAGGTCTCCTGCCCGCGTCCCCAGCGTGGGTCGCGGAAGATGTTGATGTTGGGCGACCAGATGGTGAGCCCCTGATAGCGTTGGTGGCTATCGTGGCGCAGGTATTCCTGGTGCTTCGCGCGGGTCTCGTCGGAGATCACGGTGGCCATCCGCTTGACGAGACTGTCGTCCCACGTCGCGGCGAAGCCGATCGCCTGCGGAAAGACCGTGGCGAGCCCCGAGCGTGCGATGCCGTGCAGCGCTTCGTTCCACCAGTTGTACTCCGGAATGCCGAGCCGGGGAATCGCCGGCGCGACGTCCTTCATCTGCGAAACCTTCTCCTCGAGTGTCATCCGCCCGACGAGGTCGTTCACACGATCGGCGAATGGCAGGTCCTGATTCTGATACGCCGGCGTCTGCGCGCACGCGCCACTCGTGGGTAGCAGTGCGGCCACGAGCAGCGCGCCGGGGAAGAACGAGAGGACACGCGACCGAATGGAAGACATGAGAGAGCGCGGGTGGGTGTTGATGGTCGACGCTGATGCTGCAGCGGCCGGGACGCGGCTCAGGGAGGGCCGGTCAACGTGGTGACCTGGATTACTCCCGCCGCGTGTCCGACGCCCCAGCGTGCGGTGGCTTCGTTGGAGTTGTAATAGCGGAGGGACAGAACTGTCGACGGGTGTATGCCGCGGAGACTTTCGACGTCGCCGAGCCGGACGTTGTCGACGTAGACCCAGACCTGACTCGGCACGGTGAAGCTGTCCGGCCCCTTCGGCCGCAACCACATCCCTCGCAGCGCCTCGACGGCATCGTAGGCCGTCTGGAAATGTCCGTCGAGCATCTGCTGGTGGGTGATCACGGTGCGATCGCCGGCCGGCGCCGCAGGGGCGCCGTCGCTCGGCGGATTCGCGGCACAGGCAACGGCGTTCGCGACGACGCTGAGCACGAGCAGCAGCTGAGCAGGACGCATGAGACGCTCGGTGGAGTGGAAGAACCAGACGCCCGACGCTACGTCGATCATCGCGCCGGGGCAAGGCGGCGCGCGGGGCATGCCCTCAGGCGGCCGGAGAATGCTCGCCGAGCCCCGCCATCATGCGGAGGAGTTGATCCTGCGTCGCCCGCTCGCGCGGCACCTCACCGACGAGTCGCCCCTCGCGCAGCACGACAATGCGATCGGCGAGGCTGATCACCTCCGGCAGCTCGCTCGAGATCAACAGGATCGCCGTCCCCTGCGACGCGAGCTCCCCGATGAGCGCGTGAATCTCCGCCTTTGCGCCGACGTCCACCCCCCGCGTCGGCTCGTCGAGGATCAGTACGTCGGACCGCGCGGCGAGCCACTTCGCGAGCACGATCTTCTGCTGATTCCCCCCGGACAACCCCGCCACCACCGTGTCCACACTCGGCGTCCTCACGCGCAGCCGCCGGAAATACTCGCTCGCCATCTCGCGCTCGCGCGCGAGGTGCAGCCACCCGAATCGCGACAGCCGCGGAAGCGTCGGCAGCGACGTGTTGTGCAGTCCCGTCTCCGACAGCACGAGCCCCTGCTTCTTGCGATCCTCCGGCACGAAGCCGATCCCGAGCTTGATCGCCTCCGAGGGACGCGTGATGCGTACCGGTCGCCCGTGCACATAGATCTGCCCCCGCACTTCGTTCTCGAGCCCGAACACAGCGCACGCGACCTCGGAGCGTCCGGCGCCCATCAATCCGGCGAGCCCGACGATCTCCCCGGCGCGCAGCGACAGCGAGATCGCCTCGAACCGTCCCGGTGCCGACAGCTCCTCGATGCGGAGCACCTCGTCGCCGCGCTTCCCGTTGCCGTGCGCGGGTAGATACTCCGTGAGCGGACGGCCGATCATCATCTGTACGAGCTCGCGCTCGGTCAGACCGCCGATCGGCCGCGTGTCGACGTGCCGTCCGTCGCGCAGCACGCTCACTGCGTCGCAAAGCTGAAAGATCTCCGGCATGCGGTGCGACACGTAGATGCACGTCACGCCGCGTGCCTTCAGGCGCCCGATCAGCTCGTACAACCGATCGGCTTCGGCCTGACTCAGACTGCTCGTCGGCTCGTCGAACACGATGACGCGTGCGCCACCACCGACCGCAGCGGCGATCTGCACCATCTGCCGGTGCCCGATCGACAGCTCGCCGAACCTGCGGTGCACGTCGAGCGTCGTCCCCGTTTCGGCGAGGAGCGCCGTGGCGCGGCGCTCCATCTCGTGGTCGTCCACGAACCCGAGCCGCGTCGGTATGGCGCCGAGGCACAGGTTCTCCGCCACCGTCATGTTGTCGCAGAAGGCGAGCTCCTGGTGCACCATTGCGACGCCGGCGGCGAGTGCGTCGCGTGGGCTGTCGAAGCGCACCTCGCGCCCCAACACGACGAGGCGCCCGCTGTCGGGCCCCTGAATGCCGGCGAGGATCTTTCCGAGCGTGCTCTTCCCCGCGCCGTTCTCGCCGCACAGCGCGTGGCAGGTGCCGGCGGCGATCTCGAGCGTCACGCCGCTCAGCGCCTGCACACCGGGGAATTGTTTGCTGACGTCCTCGAACCGGACCGCGGCTTCGGTCATTCGACTCGGCTACTTGAGATACTTGGGATCGACGTCGGTGAAGCCCCAGTCCTTCAACTGGCGCGCCCACTGGCCAAGGTTCTCCTTGGAGACTCGCACCAGCTCCATCGGCAGCACCGGCGACGCGGGATCCTTCTTGTTGTGGATCTTGTCGACCAGCGTCTCGACGCCCACGTAGCCCCACTTGTACACCGGCTGGGCGAGCAGCACCGGCGTGATGCCCTTCTCCACGTACGGCAGCTCGGCCGGTAGCGCATCCACCGCGACGACCTTCTGCTTGTTCGGATCGAGATCGGTGAGCAGCGTCTGGGTGAACAGCGGCCATCCGCCTACCATTGCCCACCCGCGAACGTCCGGGTAGGCGTTGTTCACGCGGAGCACCTCGGCTGCGGCATCCTGCGGCGTCTCGATGTGATTGAAGGTGCCGACGATCTGAATCCCCGGATGCTTCGCCGCCTCGTTCTTCACCCCCTGCACCCGGCGCTGAAGGTTCGGTGCGTTCTGGTTCCCGGCAAGGATCGCGACCTTTCCTTTGTCGCCCATCGCCGCGGCGAGCTCCTTCATCACGGCCTCGCCGGTCTTCACGTCGTCCACGCCGTAGATGGCGAAGCGCTTCGACTGCGGGACGTCGCTGTCGAACGTCATGACGGGGACGCCGCGATCGACGGCGTCGTTGATCGCGCCCGTGACCTTACCGGCATCCGAGGCGGCAATGAGCACGCCGTCGGCGCCGTCGTTGACGGCCTGACGAATGCGCTGTGCCTGCATCTCGGCGTCTTCCTGCGGCGGGGTGAGCCAGGCAACGGAGATCGGCACGTTCAGCTTGGCCGAGAGATCCTTGGCCGCCTGCTCCGCCCCGTTGCGCGCGGCGAGGAAGACGGGGTTCGTCGAGCTCTTCCCGATCAGGGCAATCGTGATCTTGTTGCCCGCGGCCTTGCCGCCCGCTGCTGCCTGGTCCGTGCCACCCTTGTTGCATCCGGCCATCCCCAGGCCCAGCACGGCCAGCACCATCGCGCGGCGCGCGATCCGCATTGTCGTCACTCTGTTCGTCTCCGATGAAGGTTCAGGCCGCCGCTCGGCCGCGCACTCCTTCGGCGACGCGGCTCAGTCGGCGGGCGGTCATGCGTGTGCTCCACTGGTCTACAACCACGGCAATGATGATCGCGCACCCGATCACGATCCACTCGTAGTTCTGATCGAAGTGCAGCGTGCGGATCGATTGCCGGATCAGCACGATCAGCAGCGCTCCGAGCACGGCGCCGACCGCGCTCCCCTTGCCGCCATTGAGGCTCGCGCCCCCGACGACGGCGGACGCGATGACGTACAGCTCGTATCCCTGAGCATCGCCCGAGGACGCGGAGCCGTAGAAGCTCGCGCCGAGAAATGCCGCGAGCCCCGCGGTGAGCCCCGAGATGGCGAACACGCCGACCTGGATGCGCGACAGCGAGAGACCGGCAAAGCGGCTCGCCTCGACACTCCCGCCGAAAGCGAAGATGTGTCGCCCCATAACCGTGCGCGTGAGGTAGATCGCGCCCAGGATCATCACGGTGATCATGCACAGCATCGGCACGGGATAGAGTCCCCCCCCGAGCCCGAGCGGGGCCTTGGTCACGGCGGTGATCGCCGGCGGGAGCAGGATGCTCTCCGCCTTCGTGGCGACGAAGGCGATGCCGCGCAGAATCCACATCGTGCCGAGCGTGATGATGAAAGGATGCACCTTGAGCCCGACGACGAGGGACCCGTTGAGCAGTCCGCACAGCAGCCCGACGCCGACGCAGACCGCGAGACCGACGAGCACCGTGGGAAGAGGGCCCATCGGTCCGGCGGCGCGAAGCGTCAACGCCATGGAGACGCCGGAGAGCGCGTAGACAGAGCCGACCGACAGATCGATCCCACCGGTGATGATGACGAGCGTCGCACCGATCGCCATGACGGCGAAGAAGCTCGCATCGGTGAGCGTCTGGATGATCGTGTTGGCGTTCCAGAAGTTGTTCACCATCTGCCCGCTCATGCGGTCCACGTGCGAGCCGGCGAGGGCGGTGAGTGCAATCGTCAGCAGCACGAGGACGAGCACGAGCCCGCTTTCCTGTGAGCTGCTGAGCCGACGAATGTATGAGTGCATGCGCGACCGGTGTCCGAATCCCAGGGTTACGACGCCACGGAAGTTGAACTCGGTCGCGCTGCAGGGTAAGAGGCACGGAAGCGGCGATACGGCTCGTCGTATTCGCGATGGGCTCGCGGATCAGGGTGCTCTGGGGTGCCGCGGATGAGCGTCGCCCGCGCCGCGGCGGCGACGTCGGCAAAGGCGCCCGTTCCAACGGCCGCCAGCAGTGCGGCGCCATACGCCGGTCCCTCCTCGCGGTTCACCGTCGCCACCGGCAACCCGAACACCTCCGCCTGCAGCTGGCGGACGAAGGCGCTGCGCGCGCCGCCCCCGGTGAGGAGCAGCTCACGCGGCGACAAGCCGAGCTCCCGGAGAATGGTGAGCGAGTCGCGCAGGGCGAAGCACACTCCCTCGAGCACGGCGCGCGAGACGTGCGCGCGGGTGTGCGCCAGACTCAGGCCGAGCAGGGCGCCCCGTGCCGACGCGTCGCGATGCGGCGTGCGCTCCCCCTGGACGTACGGGAGGAAGGTGATCCCCGCTGCACCACGCGGCACCGTTGCCGCTTCCTCGTTCAGCTTGCGCGTCGCTTCGTCGCGATCGGCAAATTCGCGTGCGAGCTGGTCGCGGTACCAGGCGAAGGCACCCCCTGCCGAGAGTACGACGCCCATCAGGTACCACGTGTTCGGCACGACGTGACAGAAGGTGTGCACGCGCAGCTCGGGATCGACGCGCGGCTCCGCCGTCGGCGCGAGCACGGTGCCCGACGTTCCCCAGCTCGTCACCACTTCTCCTTGAGTGACGACGTCGACTCCCGCCGCGCCGCAGGCGTTGTCCGCGCCGCCGCCGACGACCGGCGTCCCGACCGTCAGCCCGGTGATCGACGCACCCGCCGTCGTGACACGCCCGAGCACCTCGGCAGAGCCACCGACCGGAGGGACGATCGTGCGTGGCAGACCGACCGCGGCGAGGATCTCGTCGCTCCAGCGCAGGTGTGCCGTATCGTACATCAGCGTCGCCGATGCATCGGACGGATCGGTGGCGAGCGCGCCCGTGAGCCGGTACCGAATGTAGTCCTTCGGCAAGACGACCGTGGCGAGTCGCGCGAACGCCTCCGGCTCGTGCCTGCGCAGCCAGAGGATCTTCGGGAGGGTAAACCCCTCGAGCGCCGGATTGCCGGCCAGATCGCGCAGGCGCGCTTCACCGCCGACGCGCACGGTGATCTCGGCGCATTCCGCCGTCGTTCGACCATCGCTCCAGAGGAGCGCCGGACGGATCACACGTCCCTCGTGGTCCAGGAAGACCGACGAATGCATCTGCCCCGAGATGCCGACCGCTTCCACCATCGCGCCGGGACGCCGGGCGCGCACGGCACGGATGCTCTCGAGCGTCGCGCTCCACCAATCCTCCGGATGCTGCTCCGTCCAGCCCGGTCGCGGCGTGGAGATCGTGAGCGGTGAGGTCGCCGCTGCGACCACCTCGCCCCTCGGCGAGACGAGGATCGCCTTCACGCCACTCGTTCCGACGTCGAGCCCGAGGAACAGCAGCTCGCCCACTCAACGCACTCCCAGCAGGAGCTCCATCGTGAGCTGATCGAGACGCTCGTAGCCGTAGCCCTTGGCGCGCATCGCGTCGAGGTCGAAGTGCTCCTCCTTGATCATCTTTGCCGACGCTTTGTTGAACTTCATGCGCCCGCCGCTTGTCGCGCCTCGCGTGCGCAGCTCACCGAGCAACGCTTGGATCTCCGGATCAGCGTTGAACTGCGCGGCCTTCTCCTTGAGGATGAGATAGGCGCGCATGCTCCCCGCCGCGAAGTCCCACACGCCCTGCTGGTCCTCCGTCCGGTAGGCATGGCTGTCGAAGTGCCGCATCCCCGTGTAGCCCGAATCCTCGAGCAGCTTCACGAGGAAGAACGCCCCCTTCACGTCCTCGCTGCCGAAGCGGAAGTCCTGATCGTAGCGTCCCGGCTTCTGCGCGTTGAGGTCGATGTGAAAGAGCTTGCCGGCCTCGATCGCCTGCGCTACACCGTGCGAGAACTCCAGACCGGCCATCGTGTCGTGCGCGACCTCCGGATTGAGCCCTACCATCTCCGGATGGGCGAGGGTGTAGATGAACGCGAGCGCGTGTCCCACGGTCGGCAGAAAGATGTCACCACGCGGCTCGTTGGGCTTGGGCTCGAGCGCAAAGCGATACTTGTATCCCTGGGCGATGTTGTACTCGCAGAGGAAGTCGATCGCGTCGCGGAACCACTTCATGGCTTCGCGTGGATCCTTCGGCGCGTTCGTCTCCGTCCCCTCACGACCCCCCCAGAACACGTAAATCTCGGCGCCGAGCTCGGCACCGAGATCCATCGCGCGCATCGTCTTCTGCAGCGCGTGGCGACGAACATTGACGTCGTTGCTGGTGAAGGCACCGTCGCGGAATACGGGATCGCCGAACAGGTTCGTCGTCGCCATCGGGACTTTCATGCGCGTCTGATCGAGCGCCTTCCTGAACTCGCGCACGATGCGGGCGCCCGCGCCGGGTGGCGAGCCGCGCGGCACGAGATCGTCGTCGTGAAGGTTCACGCCGTACGCACCGAGCTCGGCAAGCTTGTGCACGATCTCGACGGGCGAGATAGGCGGTCGCACCGGATCGCCGAATGGATCGCGGCCGGAATGTCCCACCGTCCAGAGGCCCCACGTGAAGTGATGCTCGGGCTTCGGTGTATAGGCGTCGCTCGTGCGCTTGGGAGTCATGAGATGGAGGTTGAGATGCCGGTCGCGATGACGATGCCGCCGGCGAGGAGGACGGGCCCCCTCACGGCACGAGCCGTGGCGTCCGGTCGTCGGCAGGATCGGCCCATCGATCGTTCGGAACGAGTGGGGTCCAGCCGGGACGCAGCGGATCCTGATCGTACGGGTATCCACCGCGCTCGCGGAACAGCTCGTGATACTCCTTCACCTTGTCGCGATCGAGCTTCACACCGAGCCCTGGTGCGGTCGGCACGGCGATCGTCCCGGCGCAGTACTTCATCTTGCCGCCAGCGATGACGTCGTCCGTCAGGTGATGGTAATGCGCGTCGGCGGCGAAGGAGAGGTTCGGGATGACCGCCCCGAGATGCAGCATCGTCGCGAGCTGGATCCCGAGCTCCCCCGAGGAGTGGACGGCGACGCCGAGCTGGAAGGTCTCGCAGACACCGGCGGCCTTCACGCACGGGCGAATGCCCCCCCAGAACGTCGTATCGAGAAGGATGACGTCGACCGCCGTGTCGAGCACGTTCGCCGCGAGCTGCTCGAACCCCACGACGACGGTGTTCGTCGCCAACGGCAGCCGCACCTTCTCTCGCGTACGTCGCATCCCGTGCAGCCCGAACACGGGATCCTCGAGGTAATCGTTGTTGAGATCCTCGATCTGTTGCCCGAACCAGATCGCCTTCTCCACCGACCACACGCCGTTGGGATCGAACCGAAAGCGGTCGCCCGGCAGCGACTCCGCGACGGCGCGATAACATTCCAGCTCGTACTCCGGCGGGAACACGCCACCCTTGAGCTTGTGCACGGTGAAGCCGTGCTCGGCTTTCAGATCGCGCGCCTGTGTCACGAGCTGCTCCACGGTGCGCACCTCCCCGCCGCGCTTCGCGTCGTTGTAGCGGAAGAAGAGATACGACGCGAACGCCACGTGGTCGCGCAGCCGTCCCCCGAGCAGCTCGGAGACGGGCACTTCCCAGCGCTGGCCGAGGATGTCGAGACAGGCAAATTCCAGCGCGGCGAGGATCTGCGTGCGATTGTTGTAGAGCGATGCCGTGGGATTGGCGATGAGGAAGCGCATCTCCTCGATCCGCGCCGGATCGCGGCCGAGCAGATATGGCTTGAGCCCTTGAAAGGCGGCGACGGCGGACTCGCCACCGCCGCCCATCTCACCCAGTCCGATGATCCCCTCGTCGGTTTCCACCTCGACGATGGTGCGAACGAAGCGGCCCCAATGCGCACCGTTGGCGTGGCGCAGCGGGGCCGCCAACGGCACCGTCACGGGGGTCGCGCGGATGTCAGTGATCTTCATGATGGGAGGAGACGAGAGACCGCCGCCGAGGTCAATTGAACTGATCTCCGGCGAAAATCAAGCGAGCACGCGCGCGTCAGACGCCGCTGAACACGCTGAACCCGCCGTCGACAGGGATGACGACTCCCGTCACGAACGACGCCGCGTCGCTGCAGAGCCATTGCACGGCGCCAAGCAACTCCTCCGGCCGGCCGAAGCGACCCATCGGTGTCTGCTTGATGATGGCGTTCGCGCGGTCGGTGTAGCTGCCGTCCGGCTTGATGAGAACGGCGCGGTTCTGCTCGGAGACAAAGAAGCCCGGTGCAACGGCGTTGACGCGGAGCCCGTCACCGTGCTTGCGCGCGAGCTCCACCGCCATCCACCGGGTGAAGCTGTCGATCCCCGTCTTCGCGATCGAGTACGCGAGCACGCCGCTGAGTGCGCGGATCGCTGCCATCGACGAGATGTTGACGACGCAACCGTGTTTGCGCACGGCCATCGCCTCACCGAAGACCATCGTCGGCGCGACGGTGCCGTGGAGGTTGAGGCGGAGGGCTTCGTCGAAGGCGTCCATCGGCACGTCGAAGATGCTCGTCGTGTCGTTGCGCGCGCGCGCCACGTTGCCGCCGGCAGCGTTGATGAGGATGTCCACCCGTCCCCAGGTGCGAAGCAGCTCCGCGCGCGCAGCGCGGAGCTGCTCCTCGTTCAGCGCGTCGGCAACGAGGACCATCGCGTCGCTCCCGGCGCGGCGAAGGGACTCGGCACGTTCTTCGGCGGCATCACGCCGGCGTCCGAGAATCGCGACTCTTGCGCCCGCGCCGGCGAGACCGGACGCAATGGCGCCACCGAGCACACCGTAGCCGCCGGTGACGACGGCCACGCGGTTGGTCAGATCGAAGGCTGGCATGCGCGGAAGCTAACGAGCCAGCCGGAGCGGCCGCCTAGACGCCGAGCAACTCCGCGAGCTGCCCAAAGCTCTGAACGCTGTCGCCGTCCGACCGCATGCTCTCCCGCGCGACGACACCCGTGAACGCGATGAAGCTGTCGCGGTCACGTGGGGCGAGCAGCTCGGAGTGCCGTGTGCCGATGTAGAGCGTGCGCGCGCCGCCCGTCGACATGAGCAGCTCGTCGACGTCGCGCTCCACGAGCAGGTGCGGGAGCCCGATGTCGCAGCCGACGTAGGCGCCGAGGGCGTCGAAGCGCAGATGCGGTGCACGGATGTCACGGGCGGAGACGCCAAGGGCATTCGCCACGCCAAACAGCGCCTCGGCGGCGACCTCACTGGCGACCGCCACCGAAATCCCCGCGCGCCGCATCCGGTGCGCCGCGTCCGCAGCGCCCGGGAGCACGCTGGCGAGGTACGCCTGGCCGAGCGCGTTGATCTCGGCGCGGCGCGGGCGCAGCAGCGCGAGGCGGGCACGCGCTACTTCCATCACCCCCCACTTTCGCTCGGCGGCCTCGGCCTGGAGCTCCGAGAGTCGAGCGAGAATGCCTCCGTCGCGCCGCTCCATGAGCCAGGCGAGCCCATTGATCTGCGACACCGTGGCATCGACCTGGAGGACGACGGTATCGACCCGGCGCCTCGAGAGCTCCAGTCGCTCGCGCCACATGGCTGGAGTGAGCTCAGGGCGCGGCGGGGTGAAGTCACGAGCGGGTTCCATACGGCATCGGGCGAGAAGGGTGGCGAACGCCAGCGTCATCGCAATGATGCGCTGCGCATGCACGAAATGCAATGTTCGCTCCCCGCTCGCTCGTTTTCAGGCGGCGGTTTTGTAGCTCTGCGGTACAAACGATGCCGGGTTTGCACGACGGCGCCGACGCCGTGGATCGGGCATGTCGCATGATCGCGGGGGCTGGATGCGGCGTGAGAAACTTCTCATGTCGTGCCGCTGCACACTGCGCTTTCTTGCGCCCCTACTTCTCCGGAATATCATTGCGTCGTCGAGTCTCGCACCGACACTCTGCAACGTCGTTCGACGCATCCACGGAACTCTGGCGCGATGCCATCGACCAGACACCGCACGCCGCCCGCTGCTCCGTCGTTGCCGTTCACCGCCTGCGTCCTGAGCGCGCACGGTCCCACCCGAGCACGCCTCGTCGCCGAGGTCGAGCAGCTCCAGCAGCATGCTGTCCGCGTGTCCACGCTGACGTCGGTGCTTCTCGACGATCCGATTCTCGACGAGCAGCCACCGGATCTGCTCATCGTCGACGTCGGCACGACCGGTCCCGCCGTCGACGACGCCGCGCTGATGATCGGCCATGCTCGGCGGCGGTGGCAGAGCGTGGGACTACTGTGCATCAACGTGCCGACGAACGCGGACGTGGTGGCGTTGCTGGGCAACGGAGCAGATGGTGCGCTGGCGCGCGAGCTGCCCTGGGACGTCGTGCGCGCGCACGTCGCCGCCGTCGCACGTCGCGTCCAGCTGGCGAACGCGCAGCTTCGCGTCGCATTCGAAGACCTCGTCTACGATCGCGAGGCCCATCGCGTCTGGTGCGCCGGCCATGAAGTCCAGCTCACGGCGCGCGAGCTGCGGCTGTTCGACATCTTGTTCCTCCGCGCCGGCGCTCCGGTGTCGGCGGATACGCTCCACAACTACGTGTGGCACGATGATGCCGCGCGCGGGTCGAACTCGTTGGCGGTGTACGTGGGCTATCTGCGCCGCAAGCTGACCGGCAGTCGCGCCGCGGTGCTGGAGACGCTGCGCGGCACGGGGTATCGGCTCACCCGACGGCGCGAGTGACGGGCGCTCAGAACAGGTGTCCGGCGCTGAACTCGAGGATGGCGGTCGACGGTGACCGTCCGTGGACTCGCAGCTCGACGGGACCGGCGATCGTTCGCGTGCCGATCGAGAGTCCCATGCCGACGATGCGCGTGCTCAACGCCTCATACACCGTCGGGGCGACGTTGCCGACGTCCGCCCGTGCCGAGAGGAAGACATTCTGCACGACCTCCCATTGGGCGGCGGCACCGAGCTCCGCAACGGCGAATCCATTCCGCTCCTGCACGCGCAGCCCGGCGAATGGCACCTGCGACTCCCCCGACACCGCCGACGGCGTGAGGCTGCCGAGGTAGAAGCGATAGTGCGCGGGCGTCGTGCTGTCGGGGGTGGAGCGGCCAAAGGTCGCGCGTCCGAGCACGGAGAAGCGCGATCCGAGCGGCACGGCCGCCGAAGCAGCGACGTAGCGACGCGAGAACGATGGTCCGCCGCCGCCGGCGCGCTCGTAGCGCGCGAGCAGGGCGCTGCCGCGCGTGGGAAACGAAGGCTCGTCCATGTGATCCCACCATATGATCGCCGCCGCGCTCGCGTATGTCCGATGCTGGCTCGAGTCGACGGCAGCGATCGCGGAGGTGCCGTGGAAGTCCTCCCCCTTCGCCTGGAGGGCGATGGCGGCGTTCCCGATCGCTGCACCGGCGGTGCCGGTCAGACTCGTGATGCGCAGCGTCGACTCCGCGGCGCGACGCTGTCCCTCGAAGAAATCGACTGGCGTGCTGAGATACGACGCACCCATACCAAGCACCCAGCGTGATCGCAGCGTTCGTCCGCGCGCGACGTCGAGTGCGATGCGCGTCTGCTCGCCCAGCCGCAGTGAGAGGCGACCGGTGGACGCGAATCCGAGGAGGTGACGGACGGTGGCGTTGAACAATAGGGCGGCGTTGTACCGATCGTCGTAGCGGAAGCCGAAGTCGACGCGGTCGGCATTGTCACCCTGCGCCGTGATCACGGCGACGCTCCCGCTGTCGGTGTCCACGACGGCGTACGTGATCGTCTCGAACAGCCCGCTCGCATAGACGGCGGTCGTCGCACGCTCGAGTCGCGCCGGATCGACCATCGTCCCTGGGCGCAGATCGAGCGTCGACGCCACGAAGTCGCGCGCCGCGGCACTCGACGCGCGAACGACCGCCGCGCGGATCTTCACCGGTGCGACGCGTCGAGTGAGCAGGACGCCCGGGCGCGGGTGCGCCGGGCCCGTGGCGTCGACGAGCTCGCGCAGCCGCGCCGCGACCGCCTCCGTCGCCGAATCGCCGCGCGCGATCCACTCGCCGATGTGATCGAACGAGAGATAGCCGAGCCCCGACACGTCGGGGCGGATGTAGACGTCGCAGCGCCGGCGCTCCTGCAGCGTCGACGCGCTGCCATGAAAGCTCACAGCCTGGTTGAGCACGTCCACCATCGTGTGCAGGTCGCGTGCGTCGAGGAGCGGTTCCGACACGTCGCTGCAGATGACGATGTCCGCGCCCAGTGCCCGCGCGTCCTGGGCAGGGAGGTTTCGTGAGAGTCCGCCATCGAGCAGTGTGCGGCCGTCGATCACGGCGGGGGCGAACACGCTGGGCAGCGACATGCTGGCGCGCATCGCGCCGGCGAGGGAACCGGTGTCGAGCACCACGGCGTCGCCGGTGGTAATGTCGGTGGCGATCGCGCTGAATGGAGTCGGCAATCGACGGAAGTCGCGCACCGAGCGGACCGGCCAGGTGAGGCGCGCGAACAGCTCCGAGACGTGTTGGCCGGCGACGACGCCGGACGGCAACGCGATATGCCCCTGATGCATCGGCAACGCCAGCAGCGACGCGTTGTCGCGGATCGTCGCGAAGGGCTCGGACCGCGGCGCGTCGGGGGCGTCGCTGAACATCGACCGCCAGTCGATCCCCCGGGCGATGGTCTCCAGCTCCGCTGCATCGAAGCCGGAGGCATAGAGTCCCCCGACGAGGCTCCCCATGCTGGCGCCGGAGATCGCGTCGATCGGGACACCGGCACGCTCGAGTGCCTTGAGCACGCCGAGGTGCGCCAGACCGCGCGCACCGCCGCCGCTGAGCGCCAGCCCGATGCGGGGCCCCGCATGGCGCGCATCCACCGCGCGCGGCGCCTGGCCCGCGAGCGGTAGCGCCAGAAGCACGCACGCCGCGCACGACGCCCGGATGAGCGCCTTACCGGACCTCACCTGCCCTCTGAGCACGTTGCGGAAGTGGATCTTTCATATGATCTCCGTCTCGTCTGCCCCGACGAGCAATGCCGCCACTTCGTTTCCGAGTTGAGCCGGACCGCGCACGCTTCGTAGATTGTTCACTGTCGTGCAGGTCGTTGTTCCGTCGTCCTCTCGAGGAGTGATGCCGTCGTTCGCCATCATGATCGCCATCCTCGGGTCTCTCCTGATCGCGGGACCCGTCTCTTACGGCGCAGCGCAGGCGCAGCGCTCCGCCGTCGCCCCCGCGTCGCCGGCTTTCGAGCCTATCGCCGCGCGACAGGTCCAGATCGGCGATAGCGTGCGCATCCCGCTGATCGTGAACGACCTGCCGCTCGGCGCGACGGTCGAGTTCCGGCTGGAGCGCGCGCCGGCGACCGCGCGCGTGGAGAATGGGATTCTTCGCTGGCGGCCGCTCCGCCCGGACGCCAACACGACCTACGACATCGGTCTGCACGCGCTGATCAACGGCGCGGAGGTCGCGCGCAGCTCCGCGATCGTCACGGTATCCGATGCCCATCGGCCCCCGATCATCCGTCAGCCGACTGATCGCGTCGTACCGGCCGGCGACTCGCTGACCGTGCCGATCGAGGCGTCCGATCCCGATGGCGACGCGCTCTCCTTCGCCGTCACGAACGTCACGGACCCCTCGCTGCCGCCGCGGTTCGACGCGCGGACCAACACCCTCCTCTGGCAAGCCCCGCGCGGCACGACGAACCGCGTCTATCTCTGGCGTCTCACGGCAAACGACGGCGATGGCGGGACGGCCACGACGGAGGTGCATGTCTCCGTGCGATCACAGAACGTCGCGCCCGTGTGCTCGCCCATTCGCTCGTACAAGCGCGAGGAGGGCGAGTCGGTCGACGTCGCACTCGACGCGGACGACGCAAATGGGGACACGCTCACGTACCAGCCGCTGGCCACGTTGCCGAACGGCGCGCAGAAGGGCTCCGTCTACCACTGGGATATTCCCTACGGCTTCGTGCTGCCGGCGCGTCAGGACAGCACCGTGCGGTTCGAGTGGCGCGCGACAGATCCGTCGGGGGCGAGCACGAGCGGGAACTGCTACGCACTCGTCACCGTGTTCCGCTCGATCGCCGACGCGCCGTTCCGGGCGAAGCAGGAGCAGCACCGCCAGCTCATCAGCGACGTGCGCAGTCAGCTCGCGACGCTCGCGGCGCGCGAGGCGGCGACGCGCGATTCGCTGACGACCGCGTCGAACAAGAGGAAGCTCGTGAAGCGCGCGTCGCTCGTGAGTGCGCTGATCGGCGGTGTGCTCCAGATCGCGAAGTCGGAAGACACGCGGCGCATCGCGGCTGGATTGTCCGCCACGGTGACGGTAGGACTCGGCGGCTGGGAATCGACGATCGAGGACGGCGGCCCGTTGTCCAACCGCGCGGAGGGACTCGCGCAAGAGCGGGCAAGCCTCCAGCGCGCCCTCGCACGCTTCCTTCGCAAGTACGGCGAATCGGTCAGCCGCCCGGCGCTGCTCGGCACCAGCTACGACGCCGACTATCAGGACCTGTTCGACGTCCAACTCGGCGCCGGCCGTGGGAGCTGAGAAGGCGGTCGACTACGACTCCTTGCGGCGTCGGAGATGGGGGGGCGCGACGGCGCGCTCGACCAAGAACAGCGCGCCGTCCACGAGGAGAGCCAGCGCCGCAGCGGGGAGGGCGCCGAGGAGGATCATGCGGGTGTCCACGAGGGCGAGGCCGGCGACGATCGGCTCCCCGAGTCCACCTGCACCGATGAATGCCGCGAGCGTTGCGGCGCCGACGGTGATCACGGCCGCGGTGCGGATGCCGGTCATGATCGCCGGCGCGGCGAGCGGAAGGCGGACCATCGTGAGGCGCTGCATCGGTGTCATGCCGAGCGCCGTCGCGGCGTCGACCGCGTCGGGATCGGCATCGCGCACGCCGCTGTACGTCGCCCGCACGATCGGATAGAGCGCGTACGCCCAGAGCGCCACGAGTGCCGGCACGACACCGACGCCCAGCAGGGGAATCATGATCGCGAGCAACGCGATGCTGGGAACCGTCTCGAGCACGCCGAGTGCGCCGACGACCGGCTCCGCGAGCCGGTGCGCCCGCTCGAGCGCGAGACCCAACGGGACGCCGACAAGGATCGACGCGCCGAGTGCCGCGGCGACCAGCAGAAGGTGCCGCCGGGTCAACGCGCCGATCTCGCCGCGGTGCTGCCAGAGATACGCGGCGATCTCTTCCCGCGAGGAGCTCGTACGATCGGCGGACGCGTGCACCGCGCCCCGGGCCAGGCCGAGCGCGCGCAGCGCGTCGGTCGCGACGCGTCGTACGTCCTCGCCATTCACCTCGACGCGCCGATTGAGCGCGCGCATGCGCGATTCGTCGAGCCGTCCGCTGAGCGTCATGAGCGCCGCGATGACGTCCGGCCGGCCGCCCGCGACGCGTCGACCGACGAGTGCCGCGGCCTCGTACGGCGGAAAGAAGTGCTTGTCGTCGGCCAACGTCACGAGATCGTAGCGCGCGAGCAGCCCGTCCGTCGAGTAGCCGTCAATCACGTCGACAGCGCCACTGGCGAGCGCCTGATACTTCACGGCGGGCGACAGCGGGCGCACGACGCGGGGATGAAGCCCGTATGTACGCGCGAGTCCGGGGAGTCCATCCGGCCGACCGATGAAGTCGGCGGTGAACCCAGCGGATAGTTGGGCCGCCGCACGCGCGAGATCGCTGAGCGTGCGAAGACGAAAGCGCGCCGCCGTCTCTCGGCGCACGGCAATCGCGTAGGTGTTCTGAAACCCGAGCGGCGCAAGCCAGCGGATCCCGTATCGCTCATCGAACGACCGGGCGACGTGCGCGAACACGCGCCGCGGATCGGCGGCGAGCGAATCCGTGAGGGTATCGTGCAGCACGGCGAGGAGACCGGTACCGGTGTACTCCGGGTACACGTCGATCGCCCCGGTGCGCAGCGCCCCGAACGCGATCTCGGTGCCGCCCAACCCCGGACGCCGCTCCACGCGAATCCCGTGTGCCTCGAGGAGCTGCGCGAAGATCTCGGCGAGAAGATACGATTCGCCGAACGGCTTCGACGCGATGACCACCGGCACCACGTTCGCAGGGGGCGTGGCCCTCGACGGAACCTGCGTACCGGCGAGCAGGAGCAGGACCGCGACGATGGCGCTCATGATCGCGGCAGGAGACGGGACAGCCCGGCAAGGGTACGCTCGAGCAGCGACGTGACGTACGCGTTCGCGGGGGACGTCCTGAGCGCATCGAGCGTCCCGACCTGCTCGACTCGACCGGCGCGCATCACCGCGATCTCCTCGGCCAGTCGCGCGGCCTCGGCGAGATCATGCGTGACGAGCAGCGTCGTGATCCGCACGGCACGGTGCAGCTCCTCGAAACTTCCCTGTAGCTCCGATCGCGTGATCGCATCGAGGGCGCCGAACGGCTCGTCGAGCAGCAGGACGTGCGGGCGCGCGGCGATGGCACGCGCGAGTGCGGCCCGCTGTCGTTCCCCCCCCGAAAGCTCGTGCGGGAATCGGCGCTCATATCGCTCCGCGGGAAGGCCGGCGAGGGCGAGCGCCGTCCGCGCCGCTGAGGGTGCATCGCTCACCCCGAGCAGCGTTGGCACGAGCGCGACGTTGCGGAGGACGCGCCAATGTGGAAGCAGACCGCCGTGCTGCGGTACGTAGCCCGTACGTCGCCGCACCTCGATCGCCGAGATCGTACGGACGTCCACGCCGTTCACGACGATCGTTCCGGACTCCGGCTCGACGAGTCGATTGAAGCAGCGGAGGAGGGTGGTCTTCCCCGCCCCACTCTCGCCAACAAGCGCCATCGTGCGGCCTCGCCCGACGCGCAGACTGACGTCGTCGAGCGCGACAGTGTCGCCGAAGCGACAGGTGATGTGCCGAGCCTCCAACGCCGCGCCGTCGTCAGCGATCGCCACGTGATCATCGGTGAGAGTGGGAACCGAACGGCGGACGCCCACCGCGCAGGCTGATGCCCTTCTCCTGCACCCACGCCTGCATCATTTCCGGCGTGACGCGCCGGGGAGCAATCCGGCGAGACTCATCAGGTGCCAGTAATCGTGGCCGATCGGCGCGCCGATGTCGAGGAGCAGCTCACGCTCCGCCGCCCGCTCGCCCCACGCCTTCTCCGCGCGCTCCAGCCTTCGAAGGCCGGCGGTACCGCCTTGGCGACCTGTCAGGTCTGAACCGTCGCGGTAATGCCGTGTTGCCAAAGCGACTGCCCACGCGATCTTTCCGACATCGACCGCGCCCGCTGCGCTTCTCACGGAGGTGGTGATGCTTCGTCTCGTTCTCGCCTGGGCGCATCTCATGGCGCTGGGCATCGGGCTCGGCGCTGTCTGGGCGCGCGCCTCGGCGCTCCGGAACGTTTCCGAGAAGGACTCACTGTCGCGCGCGTTCACTGCCGACACGTGGTGGGGGATCGCCGCGGTGATCTGGATCGGCACCGGCCTTGCGCGCCTCCTCGCCGGCACCGAGAAGGCGCCGGGCTATTACATGCACAACGACACGTTCCTTGCGAAGATGACGTTGCTCGTCGTGATCCTCGTGCTCGAGGTCTGGCCGATGGCCACGCTCATCCGGTGGCGCACCTTGAAGAGCCGGCTCGCGCTCGACCCACCGTCGCACGCGACGGCAGCGCGACGTATCGCAACGATCAGCTACGTCCAGGCGGCACTCGCGACCGTGATGGTCGCGCTCGCCGTCGCGATGGCACGGGGCTACGGCGCCCGTGGCTGACCTGGAAGCCGACGCGATCGTCGTCGGTGCGGGGCTCGCCGGTCTGGTCGCAGCTACCGAGCTCGCCGACGCGGGCAAGCGCGTCATCGTTCGTCGAGCAGGAACCGGAAGCGTCGCTCGGTGGCCAGGCGTTCTGGTCGCTCGGTGGATTGTTTCTCGTCGATTCGCCGGAGCAGCGGCGACTGCGCGTCCATGACTCACGTGATCTCGCGCTGCGTGACTGGCTCGGCAGCGCCGCTTTCGATCGGCCGGAAGACTACTGGCCGCGCAAGTGGGCGGAAGCATACGTCGATTTCGCGGCGGGGGAAAAGCTGGGTCTTTCGTCTCGCCGTCCGCCTCGAGCCGAGGACGAAGGTTCATCCGCTCAATCCGCTCCTCTTAACAGCCGCTCGGGCTAGCTCCTCAGACGAAGGTTCATCCGGATGCGGCGGAAACGCGGATGGGGCGGAGCTGCCCGGCGAGAGTCCAGCGCGCCAGGGCCGGGAGCTGTGATGGCTGCGAGGACAGCGTGTGGCACCGAGACCGGCCTCCGCTTTGGGCTTGGTC
>CAYTKA010000029.1:0-37578 GCA_964438255.1 uncultured Gemmatimonadaceae bacterium
TGGATGTGGTGCTCGATGCGATCGACGCGGGACTCACGACGTCGGTGCTCGAGCCGGCGCGCGAGCACGACGACACGTATCAGTTTGCGCATGCCCTGTTGATCGACGCCGTGCTGCACTCGGTCAGCCCGGCCCGCCGCCGACTCAAGCACGAGCAGATCGGCGACGTGCTCGCGCGGCGCACGCCTGACGCGGTGGATCAGATCGCGTCGCACTATGCACGCAGCGGCAATTCGGCGAAGGCGTACACCTGGTGTTGCCGCGCCGCCTCACGCGCGATGGCGTTGTACGCGCTCGACGAGGCGTCGGAGTTTCTGCGCCACGCGCTTCTGCATGCTGCCACGGACGAAGAGCGCGTCGCCGTGCACGACGAGCTTGCGCGCGCCGCCGAGCAGGCGGGACGGTGGGCCGATATGGAGCGCTCGTGCGACGCGATTCTGGCTTCGCCGAGCTTCGCGCAGAAGGCACGTGAAGCCATTCCGGTAAAACTGCGGCGACTGCAGGCGCGCATGCGACTCGGCCAGGGTACGCGCGAGATGGACCTCGAATGTCGCGCGCTGCTCGCTTCGGCCGAGCGGGTGGGCAGCGCGGCGGACGTCGTCCAAATCCGCCTGCTGCTCGTCCAGACGCTCGTGGGTACGGGCGAGGTGGACGAGGCGCTCCGAATTGCCGAGGAATCGGTGCGGATTGCCGAGACGACGGCGGACGCGAAGATGGCTGACGCAGCGCTCCTCCGGCTCGCGATTACCGTGGTTGGCGTGCGCCCCGCCGACGCCGTGACGCTGGCGAAGCGGCTGATCGAGCGGGCACACGTCCGCGACGATCGCGTCATCGAGGCGCGAGCATACATGACGCTGGGTGCGGCGTTGATGCGCACGCGCGACGAGCTCGGCGGTGCCGAGGCGTTCCGCACCGCGCTCGCCATCGCCCGTGAGTCGCAGACGCTCGACGTCGCGGCGAACGCGTCGAGCAACCTCGGTGTGATCGGACTGCGCGGCGGCGACTTCGACGCGGCGTACGAGTTCCTCCAGGACGCGCTGCGGCTCTACACGACGCTGCGCAACAATGCGCACCGGTTGGCCACGCTTTACAACCTGGGCAACCTGGAGCGGGAGCGCGGCGATGCCACGGAGTCGGCGCGCGTGTATCGCGAAACGGCGGCGCTGGCGGAGCAGCTCGGGGCCGAGGACATCGCCGTGGGCGCGCATGCCGGGGTCGGCCTCGCTGCGCTCCGGCTCGGCACGCCCGAGGACGCGGAGGACGCGCTCGACGCGGCGCATCGCGTCTTCGCCGGCCGGACGGAATGGTGGTTCCAGGGCCGCGAGCTCCTCGAGTCGCTCGTCGTGCAGCTCGACGTGCGGGCCAGACGCGAGGCGCTGGCGCTGGCGCGCTTCCGCACGGCGGTGGAACGGCTCGAGCCTGCGGACGTCTACGCGGCAGCATGGATGGTGGCCGACTGCGCAGCCACGCTGGCGGAATACGACCCGAGCGTATGGGCGACCGTGGAGCGATTCGCCAAGCACGAGGCCGTGCAGCAGTTCGTCCCGCTCTCCGCGCGGTTCACGGCGCTGCGCGACATGGCGGAACGGTTGCCGGGGGTAAGGTTCGTCCGCCCGTCGTGAGCGCCGTGACGGGATTGTCCGCCGGCGCACCGAGCCGAGTCCCGAAGTCGCAAGTGGTCAGCGCATCGCCTCCCAGTCTGTGAGCGGCACATCCAGCACCGCCCGCTGCACGACATCCGACACGTCGCGCCGGAACTGAACGTGCCGTGTGGCCTCACCGCGTGAATTGACGCGGTTCATCAGCAGCACCACGAACAGCCCGCGCTCAGGGTCGATCCATATCGACGTCCCTGTGAAGCCGGTGTGGCCGAAGCTGCGCGGCGAGAAGTAGCGTCCTGCACTCGACTGCGGTGCCGGGGTGTCCCATCCGAGTGCGCGGCTCACCCCCGGACCCTGCCGTGACGTCCACCGCGCCACCTGCTGTGGCGAAGCGATGCGCACGCCGTTGAAGGTGCCGCCGTCGAGCAGCAGCTGCGCGAACACGGCGAGATCGTGCGCCGTCGAGAAGAGCCCGGCGTGCCCCGACACTCCGCCCATCGCCCAGGCGTTCGCATCGTGCACGACGCCCTGAAGTGGGCCGCCGCGCAGACTGTCCGTTGTCGTTGGTGCGATGCGACGCCGCAGCGCCGTGTCGTTCGTGTCGGGACGGAATCGTGTGTCGTTCATGCCGAGTGGCTTGAAGACGTGGCCATCGACGAATTGGTCGAGCGACATCCCGGTGATGCGCTCGAGCACCGCCTGGAGCAGCACCATGTCCCAGTCGCTGTACACGGTCTGCGTTCCCGGCGGGTACGCGAGGGGGCGTGCGTTGATCTGCGCGAGGTACTCCGCCTTGCCGCGCGCCTGACGGTACAGGGGTGCGTATGCCTCGAGACCGCCGCTGTGCGTCAGCAGCATGCGTACGGTGATCGACTGCTTGTCGGGAGCGTTGAGCTCGGGGACGTAGCTCGCGACGGTGCGATTCAGGTCGAGCTTCCCCGTCTCCTCGAGGATCATCGCTGCCGTCGTGGTCGCGACGACCTTGGTGAGCGACGCGAGATCGTACAGCGTGTTCGGCTCGACGGCCGGCGAGCCAGCGGTGTAATCGAGGGTGCCCTGGCCCTTCAGATAGACGATGCGCCCATGTCGCCCCACCGCGACGGCAGCGCCGGGCGCCGCCCCTTCGGCGATGGCGACGCGCACGATGCTGTCGAGTCGCGGCGGGAGCGTAGAGTCCATTCCCACGGCGGCCGGCGTGGCAAAGGCCAGCGCTCCGACAGCGGGGAGCGGGGGTGTCGGTGGGCCGGGCTTCGGGAGAGGGCCGCCGGAACGATCGGGGGAGGGAGGGAGGGCCGGCGTGGCACCCGACGATGCGCATGCGGAGCCGGCAAGGAGAGCGAGCACGCTCGCCGCACGACGGGCGAGCGCAACAACATCTCGGTGGCGAGAGGAACGCATACGGCGAATCATACCGCATCGCATGGAAGTCGTGCAGCGTGCGCTTCCGTGGCGCGCGTCGTGCGCAACACGCCCCTCGCGCCACCGTCCGGAGCGATGCACGAGGAACAGGACACAGGCGTAGAGTCCGCCGGAGCAGCCAGCCGGCGGACTTGCCGTTGCACCTGAGGGGTTGCACGGCGGCCAACGATGGCGGTCATTCGTGACGTACTGCAAGTTGAACTTGACTGCCGGAGCTCCTCCCTCCCGCCTCGGACAGGACCCATGTCGCTCAATCGTCGCACACGCCGCATCCTTGCGCTCGCCGCGCTCGCGATGCCGGCGACGCTGGCTGCACAATCAAGGCAGTATCACGTCATCAGGCGCATCAACACCGGCGGGGAGGGGGGATGGGACTATCTCGCCGTCGATCCATCGTCGCACCGACTGTTCGTGTCGCGCGGCACGCACGTGCAGGTCGTGGATCTCGACCGTGACACACTCACGGGCGACATCCCCAACACACCGGGGGTGCATGGCATCGCCTTCGCTCCTGCGCTGAACCGCGGCTTCACGAGCAATGGGCGCGACACGAGCATCACCATCTTCGATCTCGAGACGCTGGCGCCGATCAGCGTCGTGAAGGTCACCGGTGCCAACCCGGACGCGATCCTGTTCGACGACGCGACCGGGCGGGTATTCACCATCAATCACACCGGGAAGAGCGCGACGGCGATCGACGGAGCGACGGGTGCGGTCCTCGGGACGGTGCCGCTGAGCGGCGCTGCCGAAACCGCGCAGAGCGACGGCAAGGGGACGATCTACGTGAACGTCGAGGACAAGAACGAGATCATTCCCTTCGACGCGAAGACGCTCGCCACGAAGCCGCACATCCCGCTGCCCGGCTGCGAGGCGCCGACAGGGATGGCGATCGACACGGCGAAGGGACGGCTGTACGTCGGCTGCGCCGACAACAAGACGATGGTCGTCGTGGATTACGGCAGTGGGAAAGTGATCGCCATGGTTCCCGTCGGTGCGGGCGTCGATGCCAACAGCTTCGACCCGGCGACGGGGCTGAGCTTCGCATCAGCGGGCGACGGCACGCTCGCGGTGGCGCGCGAGGACTCGCCGGGCCACTTCGCGGTGTCGCTCGTGCCGACGACGCGTGGCGCGCGCACGATGGCGCTCGATCCGCGCACACACAAGATCTACGTATCGTCGGCGCAGTACGGTGAGACGCCGGCGCCCGCGGCAGACCGCCCGCGTCCGCGTCCGCCCATCATTCCCGGCTCGTTCACCATCCTCGTCCTCGATCGCTGAGAGGAAGGCATCGCACGATGCGCGTGCTGCTGGTCGAAGACGATGCCGAGCTCGCGCGCGAGGTGGCCGCCGGTCTCCGGGAGGTGGCCTCGCGCGTGACAGTCGCCGGTGGGTTCGCCGAAGGACTGCAGTCGGGCCGCCACGAGGAGCTGGACGTCATCATCCTCGACGTCCTGCTCCCGGGCGGATCGGGGTTCGAGCTCTGCCGCGCGTTGCGCGCCAGCGGACTCGAGACCCCGATCATGATGCTCACGGCACGCGACGCAGTCGATGATCGCGTCACCGGTCTCGATGCCGGCGCGGACGACTACGTCACCAAGCCGTTCGCCCTGCAGGAGCTGCTCGCCCGTGTGCGCGCCCTGGCGCGCCGCCGGCCGGCGCTGCTGCCGCGCGTGGTCCGCATCGCGGACCTCGAGGTCGATCTGCCTGGCAAGCGCGCGAAACGCGGTGACACGCCGATCGAGCTGACAGCGAAGGAGTTCGCCCTGCTCGAGTGCTTCGCGCTGCATCCGGACGAAGTGCTCGATCGCGCCGCCATCACGGCGCACGTGTGGGACGACAATCACGATCCATTCACGAACGTGCTCGAGGTGCTCGTACGCCGGCTGCGCCGCAAGCTGGACGACGGGTTCGAGCCGAAGCTCATCCACACGATGCGCGGCGCGGGGTACCGACTCGGCCTGTGAGCACGGTCACGGGCGTTCCGCCACTGGCTCGTCTTCGCCGCCGAATGACGGCCTGGTACGCCGCGACGCTCGGACTGATCCTGCTGCTGCTCGGCGGCGGACTGTACGCGGCGATCCACGGGCAGCTCAAGCGACAGCTTGCCGACTCGCTGCGCGATGCGACGCACGAGCTGGTGCGCGCGGCGCGCATTCGCGAAATGGAATCCCGCAGTGCGCGCGGTGACGTCGTCGATGCGGTCGACGAGCTGCACATTCCCGATCGTGCGCTCTATCTGCTCGACAGCGCGGGGACACCGATCAAACCGGGTGAGGCACCGCAGTGGATCCGCGAGGGTGCACGCCGTGCCTCCATCCTCGGTGCGGTGAGCGGGGAACGCAACAGCGCCAACGAGCGCATCTTGTCGATGCACGCCGAGCGCTTTCGGTTGGCGTCGGGTCAGCAGCTCGTCGCGGCGGCTGTGGCGGACGAGGTGGAGCTGGACGACCGCTTCGCTGCCCTCATCGTCGCATTCGCTGGGGCGGCGATGGCCGCTGTCGTGCTCGTGGGCGCGGGCGGGTACTTCCTCGTCCGTAAATCCACCGATCCAGTCGAGCGCTCCATGGAGCACACGCGCCGGTTCATGGCCGACGCGGCGCACGAGCTCCGTACACCGATCGCCGTGCTGCGTACGCGGGCCGACGTTGCACTCCAGGCGCCGCGCTCCGCCGGTGGCTACGTCGGCGCGCTGCGCGGCATGGCGCAGGAAGCGGAGCGGTTGGGACGCATCGTGGACGATCTTCTCACGCTTGCCCGCGCCGACGCCGGCGAGCGGCCGGTGCAGCGCGAGCGGTTCTTTCTCGACGACGTCGTGATCGATGCAGCGCTCTCTCTCCGCCCACTGGCACAGGCGGCGGACGTGTCGCTGCTCGTGGAGGAGTTCGACGAGACGCCGCTCGTGGGCGACCCTGCGCTCGTGCGCGAGCTGGCCGTCGTCCTGCTCGACAACGCCGTGAAGTTCACGCCCGCCGGGGGCTCGGTGCTGGTGCATGTGCACCCCGATCCGGCACCGACGCTCACGGTAGAGGACAACGGCTGCGGCATTCCCCCGGACCAGCTCCAACAGGTGTTCGAACGCTTTTATCGCGCGGACGCGTCCCGTCCCCGCTCGGGGGGAGCGGGACTCGGTCTGTCCATTGCACAATGGATCGCCTCCGTGCACGGGGCGCAGATCACGCTCGCCTCGGAGCCCGGGAGCGGTACCCGGGCGACGGTGACCTTCCCGAGATCATCCATCGGCAATCCGGTGTCGTGATGGTCTGTCACCGTGGTGACAGGTTGGAAAGCTACGCTCCATCACGTGAGGCCCTCAATCGAACTTGTGGCCGGGCGTGCGGTGCTCGTCATGATCGCGATCGCCGCGGCACCGCGGAGCGTACGCGCTCAACTCCCCGTGACACGTGCCGACGCCGAGCGCCTGGCGCTAGCGCAGGGCTCGCGCGTCGCGCTCGCGCGCGCAGATACGGCCGCAGCGCGCGCCGCGCTCATCACGGCGCGTGCACTCCCCAACCCGTCGCTCTCGGCGCAGCGTACCGGCGCACCGCCGCAGCGCCATCTGATCTTCGACGTGCCGTTCGACGCACCCTGGGTGCGCGGACCGCGGGTCGGCGCGGCGCGTGCGCAGCACCGCGCCGCGCAACTGCGCTTCATCTCCGAGCGGGCCGCTGCGCTGCTCGATGTCGATACGACCTACACGCGGGCGCTCGGTGCGCAGGCGCACTTCCGACTCTCGCGGCAGACGGCGCGCGATGCCGAGAGCCTCCGCGCAATGACCGCGTCGCGCCGCAACGCCGGCGACGCGAGCGATCTCGACGTCGATCTCGCGACGGTGACGTCGGGCCAGCAGGCCAATGTCGCGGCAAGCGATTCGCTCACTTTCATGAGCACGCTGCTCACCCTGCAGACGCTCATGGGCATCCCGGCGGACGGCACGGCGATCGTGCTGGTGGACTCGCTGCGTCTCGAGCCGAATCAGACGGGGGACATTCTACGCGCGGCCGACAGCCTGAACGCGCTCGGCCTGGCCGCCGCGCTATCCAGCGTGCCTACGTCGCCCGCTGCGCCTCCGCCGGCGATGCCAACGACCACGCCGAGTGGTGCCACTCCAATCACTGCGGCTCCCAACATGCCCACGCCTGGTGCGGTGCAAACAGCACCCGCCACCCCGAGCGTCGTGGCCGCCGAAGCGAATCTCCGGGCGGCGGAGCTGGCGGTCACGCGTGAACGTCGGAGCGTGCTCAACATCACGTCATTGCAGCTCGGCATGGAGTGGCACGAGCCGACGACCGACCCAGTGAGCGACGAGAAGCTGTGGGTGTTCGGTGTCACCGTGCCACTACCGATCTTCAATCAGAATCAAGGAGCGATCGCCGCGGCATACGCCGCGCGCGACCGCGCGCGCGCCGAGCTGGCCGCTGCGCGCTTGAATGCACGTCAGCTGCTCGTTGCGGGATTGAAGGAGCTGGCGTCGCTGCGCGCACGCGTGGCGCGCGACCAGGAGCTGGTGATTCGTGCAGAACGCGTGGCGAGCAAGTCACTGACAGCATACCGGGAGGGGGCGTCTGCCCTCCCGGCCGTGCTCGCCGCGCGCCGGTCGGCACGCGAGATGTTGGGGCAGTACATCGACGATCTGACCGCGTTGATCGCGCTGGAGGCGGAGCTGCGCGTGCTCACCCAGACCGTGCCGCGGCAATGAACGATTCATCCTCGACGCGTGCCGTTCACCGTGCCATCGTGACGTGCCTGGTGCTGGTGCTGTTTGCCGCAGGGTGCAAGAAGAAGGAAACGGCCGCTGGCGAAGCGACGAAGCCTGTCGTAGCCGCCAAGACGGCGACGGTGACCGTCGAGCCGTTCACGCACTACGTGAATGCCATCGGGTCGGTGGTGGGGCGGCCGGGCCGCTTCGCCGCGCTCAGCGCTCCGAGCCCGACGCGCGTCACGAAGATCTTCGTCGCGCAGGGGGCGCGGGTGGGGTTGGGGCAGCCGCTGGTCGAGTTCGAGCAGAGCACCTTCGTCGGGGCGGCGAACGCCGCAGAGGCCGCGGTGCGCGCCACGGAACGCAATTACGAACGCGCGCAGCGACTTGCCAACGAAGGGATCCTGCCGCGCAAGGATGCCGAGACCGCCGCAGCGGATCTGGCGAAGGCGCGCAACGATCTCGTCACCGCGCAGCGCAATCTCGCGCTCTCCGTGCTGCGCTCGCCGGTGAGCGGCGTGGTGACTCGCATGACCGCCGTTCTCGGTGCTCCCGCGGATCCGGCGCAGGTGCTGGTCGAAGTTGCCGATCCATCGGCGTTCGACGCCGTGCTCTCGCTCGGGCCGGCGGCGGCCGGCCCGGTGCATCCGGGAGCAGGCGTCACGCTCTCTGCCGGAGAGAAGGCAGGCGGGGAAGCACTCGGCCGCGGCATCGTGGCCACGGTCGGCGCGGCACTCGATACCGGCTCGCGCTCCGTCCCCATCCGCGTCACCGTCGCCAACCCGCCGCGCGCGCTCCGGTTGGGCGAGAGCGTGTTCGGCGAGATTGCCGTGGAGACGCGGCCGAACGCCACCGTCATTCCGGCGGAAGCGCTCGTCCCCGGCGAGCAGCCAGGCGAATACAAGGTGTTCGTCGTCGATCAGACCGGTACGGCACACGCGCGCGACGTGAAGATCGGCGGCCGCACCGAGAGCAAGGTCGAGATCGTCGACGGGCTGAAGGGTGGCGAGACGATCGTCACGCAGGGTGCGTATGGGTTGGAAGACAGCGCGAAGGTGGCGCGACCCGTGCCAGTGAAGCCGTGAGCGCGATCGGTGCTCGTGAGGCTGTGAGCGAGCCCGCCGCGGCGCCGGCTCGCACGAAGGAGCGCCGGACGCTCGCCGGCGCCGTCGCGCGTCAGCGACGCTTCGTCTACCTCGTCATCGCGCTGTTGTGTGCGGGTGGGATTTACGCCGCGCTGAGCCTTCCGTCGGCGATCTATCCCGAGCTTCAGTTCCCGCGCATCATCGTCGTGGCGCAGGGCTCATCGCTCGACGCGCGGCAGGTGGTGTTCGTCATGACGCAGCCGCTCGAGGAGGCGATCAGCATGGTGCCGGGGGTGACGCGTCTGCGGTCGCGGTCGATCCGCGGCGCGAGTGAGATCTCCGTCACGTTCTCGCCGAGCACCGACATGGCCTACGCGCTCCAGCAGACGCAGGCGCGCGTGAACCAGACGGCGGCGTCGCTCCCCCAGGGGCTCGACATCCAGGTGGAGCGGTTGTCGCCATCGCTGTTCCCGATCATCTCGTACAATCTCGAGGGGGGGGAGCCGGCGCAGATGTACGAGATCGCGCGGTACCAACTGCGTCCCGTTCTGTGGCACGTCCCAGGCGTCGCACGAGTCGACGTCCAAGCTTCCGATGTGCGCGAGATCGAAGTCGTGGCCGATCCGGTGCGCATCGCCGAGCAGGGGATCTCGTACGACGACATCGCCGTGGCAATTCAGAAAGCCACCACCGTGCAGGCGGTGGGGCGCATGGCACAGGACTACAAGCAATATCTCGTCGTCACTGCACTCGAGGCGACGACGGTGGATGACATCGCCAACATCGTCGTCGCCAAGGGGCTACACGTGCGCGACCTCGCCACCGTGTCCATGGGCACGGAGGATCACGTCCGCGTCGTCGCCGGCGACGGCAAGCCGGCGGCGCTGCTCAACATCACGCGCCAGGTCGGGGGCAATACGGTCGCCATCGCCGACAGTCTGGAGAAGGCTGCCGAGGCGCTCCAGAAGACGCTGCCCAAGGGGATGGTCCTCAAGCCGGTGTACGACCAGGCAACGCTCGTGCGCGAGGCGACGACCTCGGTGCGCGACGCGATGCTCGTCGGTGCCGTGCTCGCCGTCATCATCCTCTTCGTCTTCCTGCGCAAGGGGCGCATCACCGCCATCAGCGCAGCGTCCATCCCGCTGACGCTCGCGATCACGGTGTTCATCATGTCGCTCGTCGGGCAGACGTTCAACCTGATGACGCTCGGCGCGATGGCGATCGCGATCGGCATCGTGATCGACGACGCCGTGGTAGTGAGCGAGAACATCGTCCGCCATCTGCGCTTCACGCCGGATCGCGACCGTGCCATCCACGACGCGGTGCAGGAGCTGATCGTTCCCGTCACGACGTCGACGATCACGACGGTGGTGGTGTTTCTCCCACTCCGTCTGCTTGAAGGGGTCGTCGGGCAGTTCTTCAAGGCGCTGTCCATCACGCTCACGATCGCGGTGCTCGTCTCACTCGTGCTCGCGGTCACGATCATCCCGCTGCTCGCCGAGGCGTTCCTGCATCCGGAGGCGCCCGAGCCGTACGCGCGCGGCGAGCCGATCCCGACACACGCGGGGGGCAAGGCGAAGATGAAGGCGTTGCTCGCGCGCATCGGCCACGGCGTGGATACGCTCGCCGAGAAGTACTCGCGGTCACTCGACCGGGTGCTGCATCACACGCGACTGATGATCGTCGCCGCGGTGGTGCTGGTGCTCGCCGGTATCCTCGTCTATCGGGTCGTCCCCACGGGCTTCCTCCCCGAAATCGACGAAGGCGCCTTCGTGCTCGACTACTTCTCGCCGGGCGGCACGGCGCTGATCGAAACGGATCGCATGGTACACATTGCGGAAACGATCCTGCTGCAAACGCCCGAGATCGACGGCATCTCACGGCGCACGGGTGCCGAGCTCGGTCTATTCGCCACGGAGCAAAACAAGGGCGACATCGTAGCGCGCCTGAGAGATCCCGGCCAACGCAGCCGCTCGGCACAGGACGTGATCGACGAGGTGCGCGTGAAGATTCAGACCGCGGTGCCGCGGCTGCGCATCGAGTTCGTGCAGATCCTCGGGGACGTGATCAACGACCTCGCGGGGGCAGCGCGACCGGTGGAGATCCGTCTGTTCGGCGCCGACCTCGAAGCGCTGGAGAACTACGCCAAGTTGCTCGAGCCGGACATGAACAAGGTCAACGGGCTTCAGGACTTCTACAATGGTGTGGCGGAGAAGGCGCCGCAGTTGCTCATGCACATCAATACCGCCGAGGCGAACAGGCTCGGGCTCACGCCGGACCAGGTGGGTGCCTCGGTTAACGGAGCGCTGCTCGGCGTGCAGGCAGGGAAGGTGCGACTATCGGATCGCTCGCTCAACGTTCGGGTGCGTGCGCCGGACAACGTGCGCAATGATGCACTGCGGATGGGCACGCTTCCGGTGGCCGTGCCGACGCTCCGCACCACGGCGCCGCTGTCGGCCATGGCCACCTTCGAGCCGGCGGAAACGCGCGCTGTGTACACGCGCGAGAACCAGCAGCAGATGATCACGATGACCGGCGATGTCAACGCTCCGCTCGGCAACGTCATGAGCGGCGTGAACGCCGTGCTGGCGAGCCATCCTCCGCCGCCCGGCATCCGCGTGGAGATCGGCGGTCAGGCGGCGGGACAGAAAGCGGCATTCAAATCGCTACTGACCGTACTGGCGCTCGCGATCGCCGCCGTGATCGCCGTGATGGTGCTCCAGTTTCGCTCGTTCGTCGAGCCGTTCGTCGTGCTGCTGGCGGCGCCGATCTCATTCGTCGGGGCTATGCTGTTGCTCTGGATTACCGACACGCCGTTGAATGTTTCGTCGTTCATGGGGTTGATCCTGCTCGTCGGCCTGATCGTGAAGAACGGCATCATCCTACTCGATTTCACGTATCATCGGATGCAGACTGCCGGAGAGCCGCTCGAACCGGCCCTGCTCGAGGCGGGACGCGTCCGTCTGCGGCCGATTCTCATGACGACGCTCTGCACGCTGTTCGGCTTGCTCCCGCTGGCGCTCGGACTCGGCGCCGGCAGCGAGATGCAGCGCCCACTCGCCCTCGCCGTCATCGGCGGGCTGGCACTCTCCACGCCGATCACGCTCTTTCTCGTACCGACTTTCCTCGTGGCCGTCCGTGGCCGCGATTTCCGCCTGGCTCCACAGGGAGCAGCACGACCGGTGGCCGCAGGTGCGGCACCGGAGACAAATTCCTCACCAGAGAGGCAGGTATGACCCACACCAATCGCAGCTTCACTCTGCTCGTCGCGATCGCGGCGGTCACGCTCGCGACGTCTCCCGTTGCCGCGCAGATGAAGAAGGGGGCCAAGCACGAGGGCAGGGCCGAGCTCAAGGCCGAGGCGAAGATCCCCGAAGCGACGGCACGTGCCACGGCGCTCGCCAAGGTGCCGGGTGGCGAGGTGAAGAAGTACGAGCTCGAGCGCGAAGGAGGGAAGCTACTCTACTCGTACGACATCACCACGAAGGGCAAGGCGGGGGTGGATGAGGTACAGATAGACGCGATCACCGGTGCGGTGATCGGCGATGTCGTGCACGAGAGCGCGGCGGAGGAGCGCGCGGAGGCGAAGGCCGAGGCGAGGGAAGCGGGGGCTCGCAAGCACCACAAGGGTGCGAGGAAGGCGGAGATGAAGGAGGAAAAGGAAGAGGCCAAGGAGGAGAAGAAGGAAACCAAGAAGCCGTGAGGCGGTCTCTCCTCAGGAGGCGGCAGAGGCACACCAGACTCAGTCTGGTGTGCCTCTGCCGTCACGGTTCAGGTTCACGGCTCACGTGTCCTTCTGAAAGAGCTTCGCGTACTCCCCATACCCTTCCGCTTCGAGCTTGCTCGCGGGGATGAAGCGCATCGACGCGGAGTTCATGCAGTAGCGCAAACCCGTCGGCGCGGGGCCGTCGTCGAAGACATGGCCGAGATGTGAATCGGCGTGCGCCGAGCGGACCTCGGTGCGCGTCATGAGAAGATGGCGGTCCGTCCTCGTCGTGATGTTCGACGACTCCAGCGGCCGCGTGAAGCTCGGCCATCCCGTACCAGAGTCGTACTTGTCGAGGGAGCTGAAAAGCGGCTCGCCCGACACGACGTCGACATAGATGCCCGGTTCGTGATTGTCCCAGTACTCATTCTGGAACGGCGCCTCCGTTCCCTCTCGCTGGGTGACCTTGTACTGCAAGGGGGTGAGCTTCGCCTTGAGCTCTGCGTCGCTGGGCTTCTTGAAGGTCTCAGTCACGGTACGATCTCCTGTCGTGTTTCGGGCCGGCTCCAACTGCCACGGACGTCATGCCGCCGCGTCAGTGCCATACCTTCTACCGTAAATGATATGTCGTGGAGAACCGAACGGATGGCGAGCTCGGCCGTCGAACATATCGCTTGTGCTGGAACGCCGTCATATTCTGTCTCGTGCGCGAATGCGCACGAGCCCACCGCGGACCACGAGGCATCGCCATGAAGACGCTACGCGTTTCACTCATTCTCACTGCCCTGTTCTTCCTCTCTGCTGCGCCGCTGTCTGCCCAGAAGGGACAGGTCACCTGTAAGGATGGCACGACGTCGGCCGGCGGCCGCGGGGCCTGTTCCGGCCATGGCGGCATTGCACCCGCTCCGGCCAAGGTTGCGAAGACGGAGACGAAAGCAGCGACCAAAGTTGCGAAGACAGAAACGAAGGCGGCAACCAAGGTTGCGAAGACGGAGGCGAAGGCTGAGGCGAAGGTTGCCAAGGCGGAGAAGAAGACCGCGATGAACGCCGAGGAGCAGAATCCTGTTGGTGCCATCGCCGAGTGCAAGGACCACACATACTCCCACGCCAAGGGCCATCGCGGCGCCTGCTCGCGCCACGGCGGCGTCGCGAAGTTTCTCGACGCGAAGAGGTAGCGCTCTCCCTGCGCCGGACCGCGACGCCCCCGGACGATCGTCCGGGGGCCGTCGTGTCATCATGCCCGTCAATCCACCGCGCGGGCGGGTGATGACGGGTCCGACGGCGACGTCCACGCCGACACGTTCACGTCGATCGGGAGCCTGATGTCAGCAACGCTTCGCGCGACATCGAGCAATCCTTGCCACACGCCGGCGAAGGCGAAGCCGACATCCTGCGGCGCCTTCGTGTCCTCGAAGCCACGACCGCTCGCGATCCAGACGCGCGGCTCCTCGTTCACGTTCGCTGCAGCGAACTCCGTCTCGAGATCATCGTGTACGACCTGCGCGTTGTGCGCGTGCACGTAAACACCCGGCAGGTACTGGCCGCTCCGTAACATCGTGCGCGCCCACGCGCGGTAGTACGCGCGCATCGCCTGCGGCATCCGCTCCATTCGCTCGATGTCCAGGAACACCACCGAGCGCGGCGGGAATCCCTCCCGCTGCGCGACGGCGATCGCATCCAATGCGTCGGCCGCGCCACGATCGGCGCCGAGGAAATCGGCGTCGCAGGTCGTATGGGTGCGTGCGAGCGCCGCTGCTTTCCTCGCCGTCATTGGCTTGGGGACGCGACCCCAGCTTTGCTGGCCCACGTACACGGCGGCGAGACCCCAGCCCAAATCCACGAGCGTCTGGCGCTTGCCCACCCACGATGCGTCCTTGTGGCAGGGCGAAGGCAGGTAGTAGCCGACCCATTTGTACGGCGCACCGGGCGCGCTCTTCCACGCTTGCATCGTCCTGTCGCCCGGATAGGTGTGCGTGTCGAAGCCGAGGTGCTTTCCGCCGAGCCGGGCGTTGGCGATCGGTGCGTCCTGCCCGGTCACGGTGGCGGCTACCTGTGCCACGGCCGCGGCGACGTCGGCGACTTTGGACTCACCTGCGCCGGGCTCCGCGGATGACCGGCCGCACGCGATGGCGATGCTCGTCATCGCGGTCAGCGTTGCGACGACATTGCGGACCGGGAAGGGGATACGGCGCAGCATGCCGCGCGACTCATGCAACAGGCGTACGAGCGAAGCCCGTCGCGTCTCAGATGCCGAGCTCGCTGACGTTCAACGGCGATCGGGCTTCCGGTCGCCGACGATGATCGTGCCCACGATGTAAAGGGCGATGACGGCGGCAATGACGAACCCGACCATGCCGAGCCGGCGCCAGTAGGGGAGCAGCTGGGAGCTCGCGACGAGTAGTCCGGCGAGCACGAGCCCGGAGAAGATTCTGTTGGCGACTTTCTGGAGTGCGACGATGAGTGCCGGCAACTGCGGCACGTCCACGTGCGCACCGATGTCGTTGTTGGCCAAGCGCTCCGTGATCATGTCGAGCCGCCGCGGGAGGGCGGCGAGCAGATCGCTGCTCTCCTTGACGACCTGATAGATGCGGCGCGGGGAGAGGTCGCGCCTGGCGCGTGAGACGGCGATCTCGTTGCTGAAGGCGCGGATCGTCTCGATCGGCGTGTAGTGCGGATCGAGCTCGCTCGTCACGCCGTCGAGGTTGAACAGCGCCTTGGCGAGCAGCGTCATTTCCGCCGGCAGCCGCAGCCCGTGCTGGAACGAGAGGTCGATCACCTCGAACAGCATCTTGCCCGCCTGCACCTCGGCGGCGGTGAGCTCCACATTGCGCGCGATGAGCGTGCTGATCGCGCGCGTGTACCCGGTGCGGTCGAAGTCCTGCGTCGGCTCGCCCTGCTCGATCAGCGTCGCTGCGACCTCGTCGCCGCGGGAGTCGCTCAGCGCCAAGAGCAGTCGCGTCGCTGCCTCTCGCATCGATGCGGAGAGACGCGCCGTCATGCCGAAGTCGATCAGCGCGATGCGCACATCGACGTCACCTGGGAGAGGCGCAGCGGCTTCCTGTGCTTCGGCCTCGAGCTGCGACAGCGGTGTGGTCGGCTCGCGTGCGTCGCTGCGGCGCTCCGCGCTCACCACCTCCGAGGGCGTGAGCGGATTTGGCGTTCCCGGGAGCACGACGAACACGTTGCCCGGGTGCGGGTCGGCGTGGAAGAAGCCGTCAAGGGTGATTCCTTTCAGGTACGCGCGCGTGAGCTCGTCGGCGACCGGACCGAAGTCGTGCTCGAGCCGTGTGAGCGGCGATACCTTGTCGACCTTGATGCCGTGGATGCGCTCCGTGGTGAGCACGCGCTCGCTCGTGTACGCCTCGATGACCTTGGGGACCATGATGCGGGGATATTCCGCGAGCGACTTGCGAAACGTCGCGGCGTTGCGCGCCTCGGTGCGGTAGTCGAGCTCCTCGGCGAGCGCGCGCTCGAGCTGCTGGATGACGCCGAGCACGTCGACGCGCGCGCCGATGCTGGTGTGTGCTGCCATGAACTCCGCCAGCTCGTGGAAGAACTCGAGGTCTTCGGCGAGCCCGGCGCGAATTGAGGGGCGCTGCACTTTGACGACCACCTCGCGTCCATTGCGCATGCGTGCGGCGTGCACCTGACCAAGGCTGGCGGTGGCGAGCGGCTCGGCGTCGAAGAACTGGAACAGCTTGCTCAGTCGCCCGCCAAGCTCCTCCTCGATCGTCTGCTCCACCTCCGCGAGCGAGATGGAGCCGACGTCGTCCTGAAGCTTCTTCAGCTCGTTGATGTACGGCTCGGGGAGCAGATCGGGGCGTGTGGAAAGCACCTGCCCGAGCTTCACATAGGCCGGCCCCAGCTCGACCAGGCGCTTCCGAAATCCAACAGCCAGCGCCTCGCGCTCAGCAGCGTCCTCGGGCGGGACGTTTTCTTCCGACGGGAGGAGGGAGATGAGGCCCTGCTGCTTGGCGACGTCGCGCAGGCCGTAGCGGGTGAACAGGCCGACGATCGCGGCGAGTCGCGGGAGGTGTTTGGGGGAGAGGAGCATGCCGGTGCCGAGGGCACATAGCGTGCCCTTGGCAGGGCGCTCGCTGACCGCTCGGGCGGCGTGGAGCGCCGCCCGAGCGGTCAGGTATCAGGGGACAATCTTCACGTTTGAGATCGCGTTCGTTGCCTTGTTCAGGGTGAACTCGATCACTTTGCCCGCCGTATCGCGCACGCGGCGCACCACGGCGCCGGCGGCGCCGGCCGTCTCGCTGATCGTCGGAAGATCGAGTACGCTCCCGACTGCCTTCTGGGCGACCGTCTTCCCCGCCGAGGAGAGTGTCCTCTCCAGGATCCTGCCCGTCGCCTGGTCGACCACGCGCTGCACGATGTTGCCCGCGGAGTTGCGCGAGGTGCCGAGCAGGAGCCCCGTCACGCCGCCGACGACTTCGCCAACGAGGCCGCCGACGGCGGCGCCCGTGTTCTGCAGCGTGGAGCCGAGCTGCTGGATGATCTCCGGATGGTTGTCGACGAACGTCAGCGTTTGATCGACGATGTGGTAGACGTCGTCGAGATCGACGAGCAGGAGCGCCTGCGCGCGCACGCCGCGGATGTTGAGATCGACGTCGCCGATGAAGACGTCGGCGCCGGCGCTCAGGTGCACGAGGTTGGAGACCTTCGCGTCGAGATTGATCTTCGCCGTGACCGTGTCGACCTTCAGCCGGATGTTCTGCACGCACACGTTCGGAATGTCGAGCACGACGTCGTATTCCGGATACTCGTGGGAGCGCACCGTGCCGCCGGTGATCTGCCGCGTGCCCTCGGGCGGCTGCGCCGCCTGACCGGCGGACATTCGCGCACTGTCGCCCACGGAGCGTCGGAAGCGGAACGCCGTGTCGGCGGCCGAGCCGCACGCTCGCTCGATGCGGCCCGCACGGCCGGGCATCGCCGCCATCTGATTGGTCGGCGTGCCCTGCGCGCGCGCGGAGGTCGCGCCGGCTGCCACGAGGGCACCCAGCAACAGCGCGGAATGAACGACGGTGCGCATGACTCTTCCTCCCGTTCGTACGCGAACGTGGTGGGGTAAGCAGGAATCCGCTGCAGGCGGGGGCAAAAAGAACGCCAGTGTCGTGATCGATGCCGATGTGTCGGTGAGGCACGGATGTTGAACCCCGCACCATCGTCATGCGTCGAGCGTGCGTCCAAACCAGTCATGTCGCGTCGATCGCCGTCCTCGCCCTCATCGGTGTGGTGGACCCGGTGCGCGCGCAGGCCGTCGCGCCGACGGACACCAACGCGTGCGTTGCCGCGATCGGCCCGGACGTCGGGCCATCGAGCCCCGACAGCGCGCTACGTGGCCGAAGCGATCGCGCCACGGTGGGGCGCGCCGACAGCGTGCAGCACACGACCGTCGCGCTCTTCGCCGCGGTGCAGGCGCAAGAGGTGCGCTTCGGACGGCCGCCGAAGATCTGCGTGAAGCTGCGCGGCGACGTGCGGCTCGATTCCGTACGCGTTGTGGGGCGACGCAACATCACGTCGCCCGTCGTCACCGGCACCACCTATCGCGACGTGTACGTGGCGGTGGAGATCCTCGGCCGGCTCAATGCGGAATGCATCTCGGCACGCATCACCGGCACGGCCGCGGGCACCGGCGCGAGCGGTGCGTGCGCATCGCTCGGACTGCGCGACAGCGCGTCGGTGCGCCGCGTGCCGCAGGGGACGCCGCCATGAATGTGCGCCCTGGACGAATCATGCTGCTGACTGCCGCCGTCGTCTGCGGTGCCGCGCACGCGTCGGCACAGCGCGCCGACAGCACCGCCGCGCGTGGCGACAGCAGCAGCCGGTCGCTGGCGTGCGCGGCGTACGGCACCACCCTGCGTTTCTGGGCCGGCGGTCCCGACAGCGCGACGTCTCCGGTCTCACCAGCGTCAGCGGCCGAGAGGTCCGCGAGCCGCCGTCGAGCGATACTGGATACCGTGATCACCCTCGACATCACCGATCGCAGCTGGACGCGCGACAGCGTGACGGCCGGAGTGGCGATCGGCGCGAGCGGCACTGCCGGCGCGCGGCGCTCGTCCTGGCATGCCTGCGCCGGCGCGAGCGTGCTGCTCGGCCGCGTGACCGCCACGCTGCGCAACGTCCATGGACTGATTCGCTTCCGGGCCGATCCGAGCGCGCTGCAGTCGATCGGCCTCTCGTCAGGCAATACCTCACCGGCTGGCCCACCAAGGAGATAGATCCATGCGCTCGCGATTCGTCCCGATCCTCGTCACGCTGTGCCTCGCGCTCGTGCCGGCGGCGATGGCACAACAGCGCGACACGACTCAGGCGCGACGGGCGCCCGGACAGCGCATCGCGCCATCGCAGAGCGCGGGCCTCACGCCCAATCGCGACGTGATCCTCGAGGTGCCGGAGCTGTCCGTCGACTCGATCGGGCTCACCGTGCAGGACGTCCGCGCGCACGTGTCGCTCGATGCGAACGCGATGAACTTCGTGCAGATCACTGCCGGGGTGGACGTCGGCATCCGCAAGGTGCAACTCAGCATCAGCGGTGTCCTGGCCGAAGCGTACCTCTACGTGGATCTCGACAACGTCGCCCGCATCGTGGATCGCGTCGTGCTCACGCTCGACCGCAATCCGGAGATCCTCACGCAGGTACTGAAGACGGTCGATACGACCGTCAACGCGGCGACACGACGCTGACTGGCGGCCCTGTCAGCTCGGGCGGCGTTTCGCGCCGCCCGAGCCAATAGTGCGCCCTCGCCGTTCACGGTACGCGCGAATACCTTATGAGTATCCTCTCACCCGCCGCGCATGCCGCCTACGGCTCCTCACGGGCCGACCATCCTCGTCGCTGAAGACAACGCCGACCAGCGGTCGCTCTACGCGCAGGTCCTCGCCAGCGCCGGCTACGGCGTTCTCGAAGCGGCGGACGGTGTCGAGGCGGTGAGCGTCGCCCGTCGCGAGAAGCCCGCCCTGGTGCTGATGGACGTGACCATGCCCGGCACGAGCGGCTGGAATGCCGTTCGCACACTCAAGGAAGACATGGCGACCCGGGCCATCCCGATCATCGTCGTCACGGGGCTCGCCAGCGCCTGGGATCGCGATGCGTCGCTCGCGGCCGGCTGCGACGAGTACCTCGCCAAGCCCGTCCCACCCACGCGTCTGCTCGAGGAAGTGCGAAAGTTTCTGCCACTGTGATCACGGGGCACCTCGGCATTGCCGCGGCGGTTGGCAGTCGATGGCGAAAGACTTCGGTGCCATGGCTCCTCGCGGCCTCCGTCGCGCCCGACGTCTGGGACGTCACCCTCGCCCTGGCGGGCGTGTGCAACCCTTCCGGGCTCTACTCCCACACGCTCCACGCTGCACTGCTGCTGGGCGCCGTCGTCGGAGGCGCGGCCTTTGTCGCAACCGGCTCTCGTGCTACCGGGCTCGCCAGCGCATTGCTGGTGCTGGCGCACCTCCCGCCCGACATGATCACCGGCCACAAGCTGTTCTGGCCGGGCGGCCCGCTGATAGGGCTCGCCCTCTACACGCATCCCGTGCTCGACTTCGTCGTCGAGCTTCCTATTACCGTCGGCGGGTGGTGGCTCCTGCGGCGCAGCGGGGTCACACCTCGGTGGGTGGCGAGCCTGCCGGTGCTTCTCATCGCGCTGATGCTTCAAGCCGGGCTCGACGTCGCCCTCGCAGGCGGAGCCATGCGAGCAACGGCTTGCATACGCTAGCGCCGCCAAACGCGGACATCTCGCGCTCGGCTCGTCGCGCGCACAGATTCGGCAGTAGAGCCGTTCCCCGCGCGGCGGTGTATCGCAGCAGGTAACGTCGACACCCATCCGACCTTGCAGTGCCCGGTCTTTCATGTCCCCTCAGCCGCCTGACCCCGACGATCCGCTAGCGGCATTCGAGCTGCCGCCCGAGCTCATGAGCCAGACGCTCGAACACGCGATCAGCGACGACGCGAGCGTTGCTCACGAGCGCGGTCACGCCGTGGCCGCGGCGCTCCAGCGCGCACTGAAGGGAAGCACGGTCGAGTACGCCTTTCCAGGCATCGTCACGGCACACCTCAAGTCCGGCGCGGTAGCCCGCTGCGGTGGACCAACCCTCGGCTGGATGATCGACGTCGTCCGCCGTCCCGGCGCCGAGACGGACACGATCGAGGTGAGCATCTCCGATGACGAGACGGACGTGAAGAAGATCACCGACGAGCTCGCGAAGGTGCTCAAGCGCCGATAGCGCGGGCCGCGTCGCCAACCTGCGACGTCAGAGGCGCGCGGTGCGCCGCCGTTCGTCGGCATCACGCTGGCCGAGAAACTCTCCGATCGCCGCGAATGCAGCGATGTTGTCGCAGAATATCTTGAGCGTCGCGAGCAGCGGCACGGCCAGGAACGCGCCCGGCACTCCCCAGATCCAGAAGAAGAACGCCAATCCGACGATGATCGCCACCGGATTGAGCGTCAGCCGGTGCCCGAGCAGCAGCGGGGTGATGAGGTTCGCCTGAAGCAGGTTGATGGCGAGGAAGCTGCCCGGCACGAGCAGCGCGCGCCCGAGCTGATCGAACGTCGTCAGCCCCGCCACGCCGAGCACGAGCACCGCCGTCGCGGCACCCAGATAGGGAACGAACTCCAGGCAGGTCACCATCGCGCCCCACAGCAGCACGTTGGGCATCCCGAGCAGCCAGAGCACCAACGCCACTACGGCGCCCTCGACGGCGTTGATCAGCAGCGTAGTCGTGAGATACGCCGAAACCGTCGCCTCTATCGCGCGCGCGATCTCCACCGCCTTCACCTTGTCGCTGAAGTGCGGCAGCACCTTGATCAGCTTCTGGAGAAAGAGATCACCGCCCGCGAGCAGAAAGTACAGCAGAATGAAGATCTCGAGCAGCGCGGCCATGATGCGTTGCGTCGTACCGAACAGGCGCGACGATAGACTCGGTGCGCTCTGCACCACGACCTCTGTTCTCCGCTCGGGGGGACCGCCGACGGCGTTGGCTGCCTGCTCCACGTTCTTCGTTACCTGCTGCACGGGACGAATGATCGAGCGGAGCTTTCCCTGTGCCTGGCTGAAGGCCAGCGGTGCCATAGCGACCCATCGCTGCGCCGGCCCCGCAAGCTGATACACGCTTCCTCCAAAGGCGCCGACGAGAAGAATCACGACGAGCGCGGCGCCGATCGGCGGTGGAAACCCCACGCGATGCAGCCGCCGGATGAGCGGGCTGAGAAGAAAGTTGAGCAGCAGCGCGAAGACGATCGGGATGAGGAACTCGCGCGCGAAGTACAGCGAGTAGAGCAGGGCGAGCACGGTGAGCAGCGTCGCCTCGAGCGAGGGGCCTTTCCGGATGACCGCCTCGCCGGTACGGCTCAGATCGGGCGTCGGCGCGCCTGGCGTTGCCGGCGCGGCAGGCGCCGTTGGGTCGACGTCGGGTGCAAGCGTGGAGTCCGGCGACTGAGCGGCGTGCTCGGCAGCCACGGACACGACACCCGGATCTGGCTTGGCTGACATGGCGCACGAATGCAATGCACGATGCTTGCCGTCCAGGTCGCTCAGCCGAGACGATGACCTGGGACAGAGCCGGAACCCGAAGCGATGAACGACCTGGCTAATGCGTGGTGTTCACTCGTCTACGCGCCCGCAGACTCGCCAGGGCGCGCTCGGCCATCGCGCGCCATTCCGCACCGGTGATCCGCACACAGCGCCGCTCGTAGTCGAGCATCCCTGGATGCGGCGGCTCGGTGAACACGTAGCGTGGCGCCACGCGAAAGCGCTCGACCCCGAGCTGGAACGGCCGTACGACGTCCTGCTGACTCGTGAACGCGTCGAACATGCGGCGCTTGAGCTCGCGCTCTTCATCGCCAAGAAGCATCTGTGCCTGCGGCACGTCGTCATGCGGCAGAAACTCGCCGCGCACGCGGTGGCCGTCGCGGTTGTGATATGAAGTGAGCTCGAGGACGAGCGGCGCACCGCCGCCTTCGCGCCGCAGCACGCCGGCCGCCATGTGCACGGCAAACGCCGCCGCGTCGTGGTCGCTGTGCCCCCCTTCGTACGGATGCGTGAGGACGACGTCGGGACGGAGATCGTCGAACAGATCCATCACGAGCCGTGAGACGTCGAGCAGACGGCGTCCCGCTTCGCCATCGGGAATGCCGAGGCAGCGCACGCGCGACGGAGGAATCCCCACGAGCGACAACGCGGCCAGCACCTCTCGCCGTCGCGTCTGTGCGTACTCCTCGCGCGTGCGAAATCCACGTGCGAGCACCGACGCCAGATCGCCACCGCCGCCGTCGGTCAGGTGCACGATGGTCGCATCCGGGTAGCCGCGCAGCAGCGCACCAGCCCCGATTGCCTCGTCGTCCGGATGCGCGACGAGGACGAGCAGGTGCAGAGGGCTCAGCCCGGCGGCGGCGTTTGCAGCGACGAGACGGGAGAGCAACTCCTCGCCACTCTCCCGCTCGAGCGTGAAGCGCGACTCCCTGGCGCCGCGTATGACGACGTCAGACATGGTGGGTCATGACCGCAGCTCGCGCAGCAACCGTGCCCGTCGGCACAAAGAAACAATACCGTGTCCGCCCAGTGAGGGGACACGGGGCGATGATCTCGGGCTCAGCCGTTCAGTAGGAGGCGCGCTGGGCAAGTCCGAGTGCGTACTCCGGCATCCACGTACCCGCTGCCGGCGCACCGTTGCACGCCCCGTCGCTCTCGCCGGGTGTCTTCACCCAGAGGAAGGCGTCCACGTACGCGAGCCCGGTATTCGTGCTCGGCCGCTCGCCAAGAGCGCGGCCATCGGGGTTGCACCACTGGTTGTCTGCCGTTGGGCCGAGTCCGTTACGACTCGTGTCGATGATGAAGTGCTTGCCGCCCGTGAGGCCGGCGATCTGCTGACCGTAGCTCACGTTGTCGCTCGTGGAGAAGAAGTTCGACACGTTGAGCGCAAAGCCCTGCGCCAGCGCGACGCCGGCGCTCGCCAACCGCGACGCCATCGTTGCGGCCGAGTGCCACTGCGGATTTCCGGCATCGAGGTACACGGCGACGTTGCCCTTCGCCTGAAGCGTGCGCACCGCATAGCTCAGCAGATCGAGTCGCATCAGCCGATCGGTGCTCGAGAGGCAATCCATCGCTGCGAGCGCGTCGGGCTCGAGGATGACAGCCGCACGGCGCGAGCCGATCCCGTTCGCGAAGTCGGTGATCCACGAGCGATACGCGTCGGCGCTGGTCGCGTTGTTGCCCGACAGGCCGCCGCAGTCGCGCTGCGGGATGTTGTAGGCGACGAGCACCGGCATGGCGCCGTCGCTCGACATCGTCGTCACCGCCGCGTCGACGTCCGCACGGATGCTCGAATTCCCGTTACCGAACCAGGTCGCCTGCGACTGCGCCGCCACCTTGTCGAGCTGTGCAGCGTCCGCAGGCCGAGTCGCGCGCCAGGCGTCGGCCGTCGCACGGGCGTGGGACGACGGATTCACCCACAGCGTCGTACCGGCGAGGAGATTAGGCATCGCCGTCGTTGGGGCAGGGGTTGGTGTGGTCGTGGGCGTGCTGCCGCTCACGCTTCCGGCACTGTTGGTGCCCAGTCCAGTGCTCGAGTCGGCAGCGGAGCAGGCAGCAGCCGTCGCAAGGAGCAGAGCGGGACCGACACGCAGAAACGGCGCAGCAAACGAGCACGCGCGGCGAGATGACCGTGATGACCGTGCGGAAAAGGACATGGTCATGACTGTGAGAAGGGGACCGCAGCACGCGCAACCAGCACGCGTGCGACTACACATCACAGACGTACGGCGAGCGATCCAAGTCACGAGCAGACTGTGCTTTACACGCGCAGAAGCGAGCGCGTGCAGGGGCGCCGCCTCAGGTCGCTCGTGAATCAAACACCGGGCGCGGCGCGCTGTTGCATTGGTCGAGCCCGCTATCGGCGCGCCGCAATGAGGCGACGGAGCGTGAGCAGGCGAATGTGCGGCGTAGGCCCGGCCCCTGCACTAGGTAGGTCAACTGTACCTCAAGTCAAAACACACGTGAGCATTCCCCTCACTACCGAAGCTGTCCCTGCTTCTCGCTCGTCGCGACGACCCATGCTCGCGATGAACACGATTCCGCAACTGCCGAGAGCGCAGGAGCTGCTCGTGCGCTTCGTCGCAGCGCTCGCGCTCCTGTTCAGTGTGTACTGGATCTGGTGGCGCTGGACGAGCACCCTGAACTGGAACCACCCGATCTTCTCGATCGTGCTCGTCACGGCCGAGACGACGGGGCTGGTCAGCATGTTCTTCTTCGTCTTCAACGTCTGGAAGTTGAAACGACGCGAGCCGCCGCCGCCGCCGCCGGGGTTGAAGGTGGACGTCTTCATCACGAGCTACGACGAGCCGCTCCAGCTCGTCCGTCGCACGGCCATCGGCGCGCGCGCCATCCGCTACCCGCACAACACGTACGTGCTGGACGACGGCAAGCGCGACGAGATGAAGGCGATGTGCGAGGAGCTCGGCATCGGCTACATCCGCCGCGAGGGGAACGCATACGCGAAGGCGGGAAATCTCAACCACGCGCTGAGCGTCACCAAGCAGGACTTCGTGCTCCAGCTCGACGCCGATCACGTCCCGCTCCCCAACATTCTCGACCGGCTGCTCGGCTACTTCGAGAACCCGAAGCTGGCGATGGTGCAGTCGCCGCAGGACTTCTACAACACCGACTCGTTCACGCACGTCGTCAACGACGAGGGACGGCGGCTGTGGGAGGAGAACCGGCTCTTCTTCTCCATCGTGCAACCCGGGCTCGACCGGCACAACGCGTCGTTCTTCTGCGGGAGCTGCGGCGTGCTGCGCCGCGAGGCGTTCGACGAGATCGGCGGCTTCTCGACGAAGACGATCACCGAGGACATGGAGACGTCGCTCGTGCTGCACTCGCGCGGGTGGCAATCGTACTACCACGGCGAGACGCTGGCCTACGGGCTCGCCCCGGCGAACGCCACGCAGTACCACGTGCAGCGGCTGCGCTGGGGCCAGGGGACGATGCAGATCATGCGGAAGATGAATCCGCTGTTCATCCCCGGGCTCACCTGGCGCCAGCGGCTGTCGTACTTCTCGGCGCTGATGATCTACATCGACGCCGTACAGCGGCTCGTGTTCTACCTCGCGCCGGTGGTGTTCTTCCTCACCGGGTGGCTGCCGGTGGCGGTGAGCAACAGCGCGTTCCTCGTGCGGCTCGTGCCCTTCATGTTCCTGCGCATCGGCGCCTTCGAGCTGCTGGCGCGCGGTACGGGGTATCTGCTCATCGCCGAGCGCTACAACATGACGCGCATGTGGACCTACGTCATGGCGCTCTCGGGATACTTCGCCAAAAAGCCACTGAAGTTCAACGTCACGCCGAAGGGGGCCGGCGACGTGCCGTTCAGGACATACGCGCCGCAATTCTATCTCTCGGTGTTGTCCGTGGTGGCCTTCGTGTGGGCGCTGATCGCGCGGCACTACGGCTGGATCAACTACGGCAGCGTCACCGGTGCGTGGTCGGCGGCGTTCTTCGTCAATGCGATCTGGTTAGGGTGGAATCTCTACTTCGCGCTGTACGTGGTACGGCACAGCATTCAGTCGAAGCAGCTCCGTGCCGACTATCGCTTCGCGCAACGGGTGCCGACGCGTGTGCGAGTCGTGGTGGACGGGGTGCCAGCCGGCGACGCCATGCCGGCGACGACGGAAGACATCAACGCGACGGGGCTGTCGTTCCGCAGCACCCGTGAATACCCCGTGGGGACCCTCGTCGAGGTGCCCCTTCAGCTCGCGTCGGGAACCATTACTCCCCGCGGGGAGGTCACGCACGTCACGCCGACGCCGACGAAGTACGGCACGGTGTTCCATCACGGTGTGGTGTTCCAGGATCTCCCGCTGGCGACGCGCGACGCGATCGAGCTGCATAGCGCGCATCACGCCATCCCGGCTGCGCGGCAACGCTTCCGGCAGAGTCTTCCGCTGCTCGACAATATGGTCGAGCGGTTCGTCAACCCACGGCAGGGGGAGCGGCGTCGAGTGGCGCTGCCGGCGCTCACGTCGATGGCGGGAGAAGATGGCGAAGGGGACACCGCCCTCGGCATCGGCCTCCTCGAGGAGGAGAGCGATGGCGGTGCGCGCTTCATCCTCGACGATCCGGTGGAGCCCGGCACCATGATGCGTTGGGAGGTGCCCGGCACGTCGATCGCCGGCACGGGGCGCGTCGTGTTCAGCCGCTCCATCGAGTCGCCGTTGCGTGCGAGCTTCGTCGTGGGGGTGGAGCGGGAGAATGCCGATACGTCGCGCTTCGCTGCACTGCGCCGCTGGGTCACTCCCGCGAAAGCCGCATCATCGGTCGCGTAGATGGTCGAGATCTGGGCAGCTCAATCGCGTCCCGGGCAGGTCTTCTGGATGAGTGGGCATCCACCTCGCTGAAACACCAGCGCCGACTCGAGGACGATCGCTGCCGTGTTCACGTTGAACGATTTCGTCGCGCGCCTCGTGCCCTCGTACACGCCGGCCGTCCAACCACGCTTCGGGGCGGCCGCGTACTTCACCGTCTGTAGCACACGCCACGTGTACTCGCTCGGCGCGAGAGCGTGGAAGGCGAATGCGGCCTTCGCGCTCACCCAGCGCGGAAAGGAGCTGCTCGTCTCCCCGGTAGGGGTACTCACCACCCAGGGGCGCCCGTCTCCATACACGTAGTAGTAGTAGAAGTACGCCGGCGGATCGGGGACGGCGTCCTCACTCACCATCGTCACCACGCCGGTCTGCTTGTAGCGCGCCTCCTGTGCTGCGAGCAGCGAGAGCGCGAGCGGGCGCCAGTGTGGAGCGGGCCAGCCCAGCTCGAGTCCCATCATGATAAACGGCTCGCTCGTGAGATGATCCCCGCCGCGCGCGTCGGCGAGCACGGTCTGACCATTCACCGTCGCCGGCCGACCATTCGCCCCGAAGCTCAGTGCGAGATCGGCACGCGCTCCCCACTGCGCGAATCCTTCCGCGGCGTACTGCTCGTAGCCGATGCGTCCCTCGGCGTAGTCGTACGCCCGTCCGTCCTTCGGATCGAGATTCTCGCCGTAGAGGTAGCCGTCCCTCACCATGCGGTCCATGTCGAGATGGCCAACGATCTTCTCGGCACGTGCGGCGTAGGTGGGATCGTTCTGCGCGATGATCCTGAGCCAGGTGAGGAAGCGGCCGTGGTCGAGCGCCGACCAACCGTAACCGACGGAGCTGCGTTCGGTCTTGCGGTCCACCATCGTGCCGGTGCGTGCATCGTACAGCTTGTTGTACGCGACGTTCCCGTACAGCGGCATCTTCTCCATCGTCGTGAACGCGCGATCCATCAGCTTCTGATACTGCGTCGGCGTGATGAAACCGAGCTCGCGCGCCGAGTAGATCGACGCCAGCGTGCTCGCCAGGTCCCACACCGTCATGTACGGGTACGCGTCCGTCGCGCCGACGAAACCGATCGGCGTGGCGGCGCGCGACACGAACGCCCATGCCGTGCGTGCCGCGCTGTTCATGAACGCCTTCTGCTCCGCCAGCGGCACGTTGGGCGGCGGCGAGGTCGGCGGGGCCTGCAGGGCGAGGGGGGGTCGCGCCGCGACTTCAGCGGCGGTCGCTCCCCGGGCGGGAGTCGACGATTGCGGTGGTGGCGCGTTCGGGCGCCCCGGTGGATCGGACTGGCAGCCACAGGGCGCGGCCGCAACCACGAGTACCGACAGCGCAAAGAAAGCAGGAGAGCGAGCGAGCATGCGGAAGTTCGGCATCGCGAGACGTGGCAGAGTCTTGTGCGACGGCGCACCATCGCGCCGCACGACGCACCTGTAGGCAAATGGCGCACCGTACGCCGGCGCACGGTCCCCGGATCGCCGAGTCCGCCATTCTCCCCCCGCTAGCGAGCGCACCCGGTACGGTTTTGGCATGAGGGCGCGTGCGTTTGGGGGACTGCAGACTCGAAACGTCCCCCGTGTCCCGAGCACCAGTGCCATGAATACGATCAATCGCATCCTCTCACTCGCCATCGTGTCGGCAGCGCTCATCGCGCCCGCCGCCGACGCCCAGACCCTCGCTACGTACGGCGGCCTCGAGCTCAGCGGACTCGGCGAGGGCAGCGGCATCCTCGGCGTCTCGCTCACGTCTGGTCAGTTCGGCTGGAGCCCGACCTTCGGCGCCAACGTGCAGCGCTACACTTTCCGCAACGGAACCGGCACCGAATCGCACAACGCATTCGTGCCGTCCCTCGGAATGCAGTACCGGACGACCGAGGGCGCGATCACGGGACTGGTGGGCTACGCGTTCGTCAGCGACGGCAACGCGCCGACCAATGTCGGCATCGGCGGCACGGCCGGCGGCGCAAGCGGCGTGGTGCTCGGTCTCCAGGGGAACTATTGGGCGAACCAGCAGGAGCACCAGGCGATCATTTCGTACAACACGAAGTCCGAGTATCTCTGGACGCGCGCCCGCGCCGCCTATCAGATCAACCCCGGTACGCGCGACGTGCCGATCTATCTCGGTGGCGAGCTGGTGTATCAGGGGGGGCCCGTGAAGTCGATCGCCGGAAGCCCATCGGCGCACCGAACGCAGTTCGGCCCGACGATCAACTTCCACATCACGCCGAACTTCCACCTTGGCTTCCAGGGCGGCTATCGCACGAGCAATCCGGACGGCGTAGGCACGGGATACGGCCGAGTGGAGTTCCTCGTGCTCAGTCCGCTCTGATAGCTCTCGTTCAGCGGTTCGAGATCTGGCTTTTGCCCGGGCTGGCCCTACAGACGACGGCTCATCCGCCTCATCCGCCCTTTAACAGCCGCCCGGGCGGGCTCCTCAGACGAAGGTTCATCCGGATGCGGCGGAAACGCGGATGGGGCGGAGCTGCACGGCGACCGTCCAACGCGCCAGGACCGGGAGCTTTGATGGCTGCGGGGAGAGCGTGCGGCAACGCGACTGGCCGCCTCGTCATGTTGGGTCCCGAGCCGGAGCGCTATTCGGCGCCACCCCAAAGCAAGTATCCGTTTGATCCGCGTCTCCGCCGTATCCGGATGAACCTTCGTCTGAGGAGCCAGCCCGAGGGCTGTTCAGAGGGGCGGATTGAGCGGATGAGCCTTCGTCTGAGAAGCAGGCCCGAGCGGCGGTTTGTGCGACCGATCAGCGCCCGTAGGCCTTCAGGAGCGCACGAAGTAGAGGTTCCCTAGGACGTTCCTCGAACGCCGTGCGCGGGATCATCACCGTGAACGGCGGCGGCTCGCTGCGGAACCGCGCCACCATCGCCGCGAGCGCGGCCTGCGTCGTGTCCGCCGCCTGCACCATCGTCCCCGTGTCGCCCGCCGTCGTCAGCGCGAGCGAGTAATCCACCACGTACTGCTTCATGTCGCGCTGCGCCTTCGCGATGAACGCCGCTTGCGCCGAGTCGTGCGGATTGAGCGCGAGGAAGACGTGGCCCGGCTGCCCCTGAATGACGTAGCCGTAGAACTCCATGTCGTTCAGCCGCGGCGCCACCCACACCCCGTCGGCAAGCTTGAACGGTCGCCCGCGCTCGAACGGGTCCTTCCGGTTCTCGAACGACACCGCTCTGTGCAGATCCATCGTGCCCGCCACGCGGGCCCCGGAGCTCGAGCCCACGGACTCGATCACACGCTTCGCGATGTTCGTGCGGTCGCGGCCGAGCCCGCAGTGCACGTAGTACGTCCCGTGACCGTGCAGCGCGATCTGCCGGATCTTCTCGAGCGACTCTGTGTTGTCGCTCACCCACGGCAGCATCGGCGCCTGAATGAATGTCATCCCGAGCTTGTCCGTCGCCTCCTTCTCCGCCTGAATTCCCTCGAGCTCCACCAGCACGCGCGGATCCTGAAGGGAGATGACGCTCTTCACTCCCTTCTTCTTCAGCTCGCGTAGATCGTTCTCGTCGGGATAGGACCCGAAGATGAAGCTCGGCCCACCGATGACGTGCAGCGACGAGGATACCGAGCCGGCGAACTTGGTGAGGAAGCGCGTCGGGTTGGACCACGCGTACGCGCTGGCGAGCGCAGGGATGGCCAACGCACCGAGCGCGATCTGTCGCGTGCGCGCGGGCTGGCGGTACAACGAGCGCACGACGGCGCGCGCGAGAATGAACGACGTGACGACGAAGATGCCGATCACACCCATGAGCACGCGATCCTGCGCTGTCTGTCCCCAGCCGAACTTCTGGATCAGGTTGACGATCCCGCGCACGGCGACGACGAGCACGAGCGTCCCCGTGAACAGTCCGATCATCAGCCACGCATAGCCGAACGTCGCGAAGAAACGACCGACGGATGGTGGGCGGATACGCTGACGAACGGTCTCCATGACTAGGCCTCGCTCGGGTCGCGAGGGAGGCGCACCGTCGCACTACGGCGCAGCCGCCACCGACGCGGTGGGAGTTGCGGGATGAGGAGCCGGAGGGCGTTCGGTTCGACGCGAATGTCCACGGGAGTGAGCCCGAGCAGCTCGCCGTCCGCCTGCATGGGGCGAGGCGGATCGGTCTCGATGCGAATGTGTCGTCCGGAGATGACGCGGACGCAGCGGTCGTCGCGCACGCCGCCGCGCAGCATGCGCCAGAGAATGCGAATCGCGTCGAGCAGCGAGCGTGGCGAGTACACGCATACATCGAGCTGGCCATCCTGATGCCCGATCCGCTCGCCGAAGCAGATGAGCTCGCCGAGCACGAGGCCGAAGTTCGCCACGAGCACCGACGACGTCTCGAGCTCGTACGATATATTGTCCACCATGATGCGCGCGTGGAAGCGCTCGAGCTCGAGGCCGGCGAGAATCGCCGACCACGCATACGCGAGATAGCCGACGCGCCGCTTCATGATGCTCGATGCTCCGCCGATCATCGCCGCGTCGAGGCCGACACCGAGTCCGATGGCGAATCGCGGTCCGCCCACGACGTGACCGAGGTCGATCGACACGACGTCCGCGTCGAGCAGCGCGCGTACGGCGGCGTCGAGGCGCAGCGGAATTCCCACCGAGCGCGCGAGCACGTTGGCCGTCCCAACGGCAAGAACGCCGAGCGGTGGTGCGTCAGGACGCTCGGCGAGGGCGGTGGCGACTTCCATAGCCGTGCCGTCGCCGCCGAGTGTGAAGACCGCGTCCACCGACTCGGCGGTCGACGCGAGCAGCTCGCGCACGAGCTGCGTCGCATGTGCCGGCGCGCGCGTCTCGACGACGTCGCACGCCACACCGGCACGCCGGAACGCCTCGACGACCACCGGCAGTGCGGCACGACCGCCACGCGCGGCGGGATTCGCCACCAGCAACACGCGGCCGATACGCGGCTTCGGCTCGGTGGAGGGCGCCAGCATCGGCGCGAGGGGATGATCAGCAGCTACCATAGCAGGATTGAAAGGGCAGATTCCTTGCCAAGAACGGTAGAGCGGTGAAGCAACCACCGCGCTAAGATCAGCACCGTTCACCGTCACTCCCGCCCCCGCTCCCCTCCCCGGCACCTCCGCAATGCCCCTTCGCCTCTTCCTGCTCCGCCACGGCCAGACCGCGCTCAGCCGTGCGAACATGTTCTGTGGACGTCGGCTGGATCCGCCGCTCACGTCCGAGGGGCGGGAGATGGCGGTCGCATTCGCCGACGCCTACAAGGACACGCCGTGGCGTGCGATCTACGCGAGCCCGCTCGAGCGCGCGATCAGTACGGCGACGCCGCTGGCGACGGCGGTTGGCCTACCGGTCCTCCGTCGTGACGAGCTCGCCGAGGTGGACTACGGCAAGTGGGACGGCATGACGGTGGAGGAGGTCTCGAATCAGTTTCACACCGAGTACGAGCGGTGGACCGCCGACCCCGCCTGGAACCCGCCGACCGGTGGTGAGACGGCGGTCGCCCTCGCGCAGCGAATGACGCGGGCAATCGAGGAGATCGACCATGCCTACGACGATGGCAACGTCCTCGTCGTGTCGCACAAGGCTTCCATCCGCGTCGCGCTGTGCGCCCTACTCGGCGTCGACGTCGGCCGCTTCCGTTATCGCTTCGGGTGCCCGGTCGGCTCGGTCACGATCGTCGAGTTCGGCGCGCATGGTCCGCTTGCCGAGGCGGTGGCGGATCGGTCGCACCTCGATGCGCGTCTGCGCGCACTGGAGGGCACGTGATCGTGACGATCGCGCACTAGCCTTGCGATCCCTCCCCGCATAGCTTCGCGTGCCAGACCAACCATCCCGAGGATCCACGCATGGCCACGAAACTCGACAAGTCGATCAAGCGCGAGCTCGAGCACAATGGGAAGCTCTACACCATCACCATCGCACCCGACGGCGTGAAGGTGGTCGAGAAGGGGAAGCGTAACGGGCCGCACATCACCTGGGCGTCCATCATCGCCGGCGATGCGCAGCTCAGCGAGAACCTGAAGATCTCCGTCGACGCATCCCGACCGGGCATGTAGTGATGCGCTCGCTACCGTGATCGGACTCAGGCGTTCGATTCGTAGCTCGTCCATCGCTGCCGCGCTCGTGATCACTGCGAGCGCGCTCGGCGCACAGGACGTACATCCCACCTTCAGCGTCGGCACCCGCCACGGCGACGCGGCCGCTCTCCGGTGAGGGCTTGGTGCGCGGCAAGGTGGTCGTCGTGGAAGCCGGACGCGGCGGCACTGTCCTCCCCGCCGATGTGAATTCGCTCGTCGAGGGCTTGCTCGACGTGCTCGGAGGGCTCGGCATGATCGGGCGACGCGTGCGACCGGTTGGCGCAAACCGTGCGACCTCCGCGATCCGGAGCGGTCACACCTCCTCTCCCACCAGCTCTCCGTCCCTGACTCGTGAAGAAAGTTCTCGTCGTCGACATCGGCGGTACGCACGTGAAGGCGCTCACCACCGGGCGCCGCACGATTGCAAAGGTCCCCTCCGGTCCCGATCTCACCCCGCGCCAGATGGTCGACGCCGTGCTCGGCGCTACCAAGGGGTGGAGCTATGACGTCGTGTCGATCGGGTACCCGGGCCCCGTGGTGCGCGGCAGAATTGCGGCCGAACCGAAGAACCTCGGCAACGGCTGGGTACGCTTCAACTTCGACCGCGCCTTCGGTCGGCCGGTGCGGCTAATCAATGATGCAGCAATGCAAGCGCTCGGCAGCTACGCCGGCAGGCGCATGCTCTTTCTCGGGCTCGGCACCGGGCTCGGCACGACACTCGTGAGCGACGGCGTCATCATCGCGATGGAGCTGGCCCACCTCCCGTATCGCAATGGGATGACGTACGAGGAGTACGTGGGCGAAGCTGGACTGGCATGGCTCGGCAAGCGAAAATGGAAGCACCACGTGTTCAAGGTGGTGCACCTGCTCAGCGAGGCGACGGTGGCGGATTACGTCGTGCTCGGCGGCGGCAACGTTCGGTTGCTCGACAAGCTGCCCCCCAAGTCTCGCCGAGGCAGTAACGCGAACGCATTTCGCGGCGGGTTTCGGTTGTGGCAGGAGGCGACGCAGGCGTGAGTCCACTCGATGGCGAGATCGCGCGTGTCGCCGCGCCCGGTGGTCCCGGCCTGGAGCCGCGCTGGACCTCCAGCGCGAAGAGCGGCGTCGGCACGGCACTCGACGGGCGCAGCCACGTGTGGTTCACCGTCTCGCACGGTATCGTCGACGAGATCTATTACCCGCGCGTCGATCAGGCGAACACGCGCGACTTCGGACTGCTCGTGAGCGGGCCGGATGGCTTCTTCTCGGAGGAGAAGCGCGACACGGACAGCACGGTGCATCTGCTCGGCCCCGGCGTGCCGGGCTATCGATTGATCAATCGCTGCGTGCACGGCCACTACGAGATCGAGAAGACGGTGGTCACCGATCCCGAGCGCTCGGTGCTCGTGCAGCGCGTGCGCTTTCGCGCGCTCATCGGTTCGATCAGTGACTATCGGCTCTTCGCGCTGCTCGCGCCGCACATCGGCAACCAGGGCTACGGCAACGACGCCTGGGTCGACACCTACAAGGGCATCCCGATGTTGTTCGCGCGCCGCCAGGACGTATCGCTCGCGCTCGCATGCGACGCCGGCTGGGCCGAGGCGAGCTGCGGCTTCGTCGGCGTGAACGACGGATGGCGTCAGGTGCGCAGCGCCGGCCGCATCGTCGAGCCGTACACCGAAGCGCGCGATGGAAACGTCGCCCTCACCGGCGAGGTGAATCTCGCGTCGTGCACGTGCGGGAGCGACAGTGGCGAGCTCGCCGACGTGGTGATGGCCGTGTCGTTCGGCGGCGGCCCGGCGGAGGCGGCCCAGCGTGCGCGCATGACGCTCTCGTCGCGCTTCGAGCGCATTCAGGGTTCGTACGTGCGCAACTGGTCGCGCTTCCACGAGCACACGCGCGGCCCCGCGGTGCGTGGACAGATCGTCACGCCGGAAGAATCACGTCGCAATGCGGCGCGGGAGCTGGCGGTGCATGCGCACGGCAGCACGCACGCGCACGAAGCGAGGACGCCCGCGCGTGAGCGGCGCCGGCGCATGCGCGTCGAGCTGCCGTCGAGCGTCGTCGATCTCTACCGGATGAGCGCCGCCGTGCTCGCGATTCACGAGGACAAGGGCGCCGCTGGTGCGATGATCGCCAGCCTCTCCATTCCGTGGGGACACAGCAAGGGCGATCACGAGCTCGGAGGCTACCACCTCGTGTGGCCGCGTGATCTCGTGAACAGTGCGGGCGCGTTGATGGCACTCGGCCACGACGTGCTCGCGCGTCGCACACTGCGATACCTCCTCAGCACACAGGAAGCCGACGGCCGCTGGGCGCAGAACCTCTGGCTCGACGGTACACCGTACTGGAACGCCGTGCAGATGGACGAGATCGCGTTTCCGATCCTGTTTGCCGAGATGCTGCGCCGCGAGGGACAGCTCGAGGACATCGATCCGTGGCCGATGATCCAGCGTGCCGCGTCGTTTCTCGTGCGCAATGGTCCCGTCACCGGACAGGATCGTTGGGAGGAGAACGCCGGATATTCGCCGTTCAGCATGGCCGTGCAGATCGCCGCGCTGCTCATCGCCGCTGACTTTGCCGAGCGTGCGGGGGAGCACGACGTCTCCGAAGTCCTGCGTTACACCGCCGATTCATGGAACGACGCGATCGACCGCTGGACGTACGTCACCGGGACGCCGCTCGCCAAGGAGGTCGGCGTCGACGGGTATTACGTGCGCATCGCCCCCGCTGACGTACGTGATCCGGAGCCGGCGAGTGGCGGAAAGATTCCGATTCGGAATCGCCCTGCCGGTGAGAACGAGGTGCCGTACGAGACGATCGTGAGCGTGGACGCGCTCGCGCTCGTCCGCTTCGGCCTGCGCGATCCGCATGATCCACGCATCGTGAACACCGTGAAAGTGATCGACGCGAAGCTGCGCGCGCTCACCGAGACGGGCCCGGCGTGGTACAGATACAATCATGACGGCTACGGCGAGAAGGCGAACGGTGCACCGTTCGACACGGTCGGCATCGGTCGTCCGTGGCCGTTGCTCGCCGGTGAGCGCGCGCACTACGAGCTCGCCGCCGGGCGTCCTGACGTCGCGGTGCAGCTCCTCGGCGTGATGCGCGCGCAGGCCAGCGACGGCGGCATGTTGCCGGAGCAGGTGTGGGACGATCCCGACATTCCCGAGCTCGGGCTGTACAACGGCCGAGCGACCGGTAGCGCGATGCCGCTCGTGTGGGCGCATGCCGAGTATGCGAAGCTCGTGCGCTCGTTGCACGACGGCCGCGTGTTCGACATGCCGCAGCAGCCGTACGAGCGCTACGTGCGTCGCAAGCGGGTATACGACGTCGCACTGTGGGCGCCGCACAATCGGGTGAGGATGGTGTACGAGGGGTGCGCCCTGCGCATTCAAACGCCGGGACCGTCGACGATTCTGTGGACGGTGGACGGCGACGGTCAGCAGCGTGAAGTCCACGCGCGCGACACAAAGCTCGGCGTGTGGATCGCCGATCTCGACACGGCGGGGCTGGAGGCGGGGATGGTGATTCGTTTCTCCGTGCGTGACGACGAGGCTGCGCCGCCGGCCGATGGCGGGCACGCGATCACCGTGGCGACGCGGCCGGTGGCGGCGGGGCCGAGGCGCCGGGTGAGGGCGGTGGTGGTACGGTAAGGATCTCGTCACCCCGCGATTGGCGCGCAGCCCTTAGAACGTCCGCTTCTCTCCCGGCTTCATCACCACGAGACGGCGATCGTTGCCGAACGCCGCGCGCACCTGCGTTTCTGTCGCCAGGACGGGGAACGTGCCGTAGTGCATCGGGACGATCGCCTTCGGCTTGAAGTAGCGATAGACCGCCGTGCGTGCGACGCGCGGATCTTCCGTGAACGGTCCTCCGCCGACGCCGAGCAGGATGATGCTCGGGTGGAACAGCTCCTGGATGAGCGACATGTCGCCGAAGATGTACGTGTCGCCCGTGTGGTAGAGCGTGCGTCCGTCGGCGAATTCCAGTACGAAGCCGAGCGGGCGTCCTCCTGGGTCGCTCGAGTGGATCGCCGGCACCAGATGCACCTTCACGTCGCCGACCGTGAACGTTCCACCGGCGTTGCCCCCCATCGCCTGGCTCTGCGGCACCTTCTGCGTGTTGACCCACTCGTACGTCGAGATGAGCATCGCGCCGCTCTGCTGCGTGATCGCCTTGGCGTCGAGCGCGTGGTCGTCGTGCGAGTGCGTGACCAGCACGGCGGCGGGCTTGTAGCGTGAGAGGTTCTTGAGCGAGTCGGGAGTGGCGGGATTTCCGCTGATGAACGGGTCGATGAGGATCTTCGTGCCGCCCGAGGACGTGATCTCGAACGCGGCGTGGCCGAGCCATTGGACGGTGATGGAGGCTCGGGCCTGAGCGGAGGCGAGAGTGGGAACGAGGAGCGTCGTGAGGGCGAGGTGGCGGAGGCGGGTGCCGGAGAGCATCGGTGGTGAGCCGGTTGGGGTGGTGCTGGGGATGTCGGTATGGTGGATACGGCGAGGGGAAGGTGGCAGCAGGAGACGGGCCAGCGAGTTCGCTTGTCGGGCGGGGCTCTGGATGGCTGAACGTCCCGGTGGTTCGAGAAGCGGCCGGCGCTCACGTCCTATTTCGGCCACCGCGATGTCGCGAGGCGCGTCACCCCGCGCACGGTGTTCCCAATCTTCGAGTCGGGAAAGATCGACACGTAGTACTTCGCTGCTTCCTCCGCC
>CAYTKA010000030.1:0-35777 GCA_964438255.1 uncultured Gemmatimonadaceae bacterium
GTCAGACAGTCAGACAGTCAGACAGTCAGACAGTCAGACAGTCAGACAGTCAGACCGTAAAGCACGACCGCCCTGCCGTCACGGCCGACCGCCGCACCGCTCCAGCATCATGCCCCAGCTGCTCGTCGCGGACCTCGGACTCCTCTCATACGACGAAGCGCTCACGCTCCAGCGCTCCGTGGCGCGGGCGCGCATCAGCGGCGCGATCGCGGAGGACGTGCTGCTGCTCGTGGAGCACCCTCCCGTCGTCACGATGGGGCGGTCGAGCAAGCAGCATCATCTGCTCGCGTCGCCGGCGCTGCTCGCGAAGCGCGGCGTCGAGCTGTTCGAGGTGGAGCGCGGCGGCGACGTGACCTTTCATGGGCCGGGGCAGCTCGTCGGCTATCCGATCATCGACCTCAAGCGACACAGGCAGGACCTGCACTGGTATTTGCGGCAGGTCGAGGAGGCGCTCATCCGGGCTGTGGCGTCGTTCGGGATCGCGGCGGAGCGGAATCCCGGGCTGACCGGGGTGTGGACTCGAGGGCGGAAGCTCGCGTCCATCGGCGTCCATGCGCGCGACTGGGTGACGTGGCATGGCTTCGCGCTCAACGTCACGACGGACCTCACGTATTTCGACCTCATGGTCCCGTGCGGGATCGCCGAGGTGGAAATGACGTCCGTGGCCAAGGAGCTGGGTCTGGCGCAGGGCGTCCCTGACGAGCCCCTCGAGGGTCGGGCGCGTGCCCTCGTGACCGCGGCGTTCGGCGACGTGTTCGGTCTCGGGCCGGTTTCGATTCCGGCAAGCGAGATTGAAAGGGCGATCGCAGTGTCGGCGATATGACCGATGGTCCCCGTCTGTATCGTCCGCGCGAGCGCGAACTTCCCCCCGGAGATGTCGAGAAGCTCACCGCATCGCTGAACGCGGACCAGGCGCGCGCCGCGACCTTCGGCGACGGTCCATTGCTCGTCATCGCCGGCGCGGGAACCGGGAAGACGCGCACGCTGATCCATCGCGTGGCCGCGCTGATCGAGCGCGGTGTCGCGCCGGAGCGGGTCCTCCTTCTCACCTTCACGCGCCGCGCCGCCGGCGAGATGCTGTCGCGTGCCGAACGGCTCGTCGGATCGGGAGGGGCACGCGTGCACGGCGGCACTTTCCACTCCGTCGGCCATCGCCTGCTCCGGCAGTTCGGTCCCGCCGCCGGGCTTCCGGCGGATTTTACGATCATGGACCAGAGCGACGCCGAAGATCTGATGCAGCTCGCGCGCGCCGCGCTCGGGCTGGCCAAGACGAACAAGCGCTTCCCGAAGAAGGAGACGCTGCACTACCTCTACTCGCGGCACGTCAACACGGAGCTGCCGCTCGACGAGCTGCTGCACCGCGAGATGCCGCAGTTCCTCGAGTACGAGGAGCAGATCACGTCGCTCTGGGCCGACTACACGCTGCGCAAGCAGGAGCGCAACCTCGTCGATTACGACGACTTGCTGCTCTTCTGGGCGATGATGCTCGAGGCGTCGCCCGAGCTTCAGTCGCGCATCGCCGGTTTGTACGATCACGTGCTCGTGGACGAGTATCAGGATACGAACCTGCTCCAGGCGCGCATCCTGCGCGGCATGTGCAGCGCGCACCGGCGGCTCACCGTCGTCGGCGACGACGCGCAGAGCATCTACTCGTTCCGCGGCGCGCACTTCCGCAACATCCTCGACTTTCCCCGGCACTTCCCCGGTGCCACGCTGGTGACGCTGGCGCAGAACTACCGCAGCACGCAGCCGATCCTCGAGATGTCGAACGCGGTCATCTCGCGCGCCGAGGAGCGCTTCACGAAGGACCTGTGGACGACGCGGCAGGGCGGCGACAGGCCGTGGCTCGTCACGGCCAAGGACGAGGCGCAGCAGACGCGCTTCGTCGTCGATCGCATCCTCCAGCTTCACGAGGCCGGTACGCCGCTCCGCGACATGGCCGTGCTCTTTCGCGCCGGCTACATGTCCGCCGATCTCGAGATCGAGCTCGCCAACCGCAAGATTCCATTCGAGAAATGGGGCGGGCTCAAGTTCCTCGAAGCAGCGCACGTGAAGGACGTTCTCGCCTTCCTGCGCGTATCGGAGAACCCACGCGACGAGGTGAGTTGGTATCGCATTCTCATGCTGATGCCCGGCATCGGCGACGCGACGGCACGGACGCTCATGGATGCGATGCAGGAGCGCGCGTGGGATCCGGATGCGTTCACGCATCTCATCGCGCCACCGCGTGCGCGTGAAGCACACCGCTCGCTCGCCCAGCTCCTGCGCCAGCTTCGCGGCGTCGCGAATGCGAGCGGCGAGGCGGCGGGCGCCAAGGTCGCGAGCGACATCGTCGCCGTGCGCGCGATCTACGACGCGATCCTGAAGGAGAAGTACGATCACGCCGAGGTGCGACTCGCCGATCTCGATCAGCTCCGCACCATTGCCGCGGGCTATCCGTCGCGTGCCGCCTTCCTCGCCGCGCTGGCGCTCGATCCGCCGTCGAGCACGCAGGATCTCGCCGGCGGCGCCGAGTCGGAGGGTGACGCGCTGATCCTCAGCACCGTCCACAGCGCCAAGGGAAAGGAGTGGAAAGCGGTCTTCGTGATCTGGGCCGTTGACGGCTGGTTTCCGTCCTCGCGCGCCGTCGAGGATCCCGACGAGCTGGAGGAGGAACGTCGTCTGATGTACGTCGCGCTCACGCGCGCCAAGGACGAGCTTGCGGTCGTCTACCCGATGCAGGTGTACGGCTCTCGGCGCAGCGCCGACTACTCCTTCGATCAGCTCTCGCGATTCCTCGACCGCGGCGTCCGCGCCCAGATGCAGCGCGTCGTCGTGGAGGAGCCTGGCGACGTACCCCCCCCGGCGCCGGCGAACGTACCACCGATCGACCTCCGGGCGCTGATGCGCGGGCGATTCACTCGGGGCTGAGGCGAGCGCCTCGATCACGCCGTCGTGTTCATCCCGGAAGGATTGCATGCGCGGCTCACCGCGCCTTTCGTTAGGGCACGTGACCGGCGTCGCCCACCGGCGACGCCGTCGCGACCAGTCGTCGTACGGCGTCGAACGGATGCCGGCGATCCTGCTTCGCTGCGTCGATGATCGCAGCGACGGTCTTGCGCAGGTCACCGCCATTCCTCGCGAGCACGGCGTCGAAGACGTCGAGATCGGTGAGATAGACGCGCCGCGACATCAGGATCGCGTTGTCGAGCCGCACGCGCTGAATGGCGCGCACGCTGATCGTCTTGAGCCGCGGTCCCAGATCCTGCACGAGCGTCCGCTTGGCGTCAGCGAACAGGGAATCGCGCACGGCAATGCGCTCGGCCACGTGTTGCGCATCGTCGCCGGGATGCGCCTTGAATGCCGAGTCGACGCGCGCATAGAGCGACGCCCAGAACCGTCCGAGCGTCTTCTCGTCCTCCCATCGCGCCGCTACCTCGGCGGCGGCGGCCGGTTGACCGCGCGCGAGGAAGAAGCGCTCAGCCCCCCGCGAGCCGACGAAGTTGGCAAAGCTCTCGTTGAACACCGCGCCGCCCGGAGCGTAGTAGGTGTTGTGCGTGAGCTCGTGGATGACGGTGTTCGCCAGGGTGAGCGAATCGCCACGCAGCGTGGTTGGAAGCAGAGGGTCGTTGAACCAGCCGAGCGTGCTGAAGGCCGATGCCGCACCGAGATGTGCGTCGAAGCCACGCTCGTTCAGCGCTCGCTCGGCCGCGTGCGCCTGCGCGAAGTCGAAGTACCCCTTGTACGGCACGCGCCCGACGAGGGGAAACCACCAGGTATACGCCTTGAGCCGGTCGCGATGCGCGCCCGAGAGAACGAGGACGAGCGTGTCGCGGTCCAGCCTGCTGAAGGTGGTGAAGCTCTTGCCGACGCGGAGGCCCAGGGAGTCCCCGGCGAAGGCGCGCGCGGTGAGCACGAGATTGAGCTTCGCGCGTTGCGCCGCAGGGGTGGCCGGGTCCGCGGCGAGATCGACGATCGGCCGGCGCCGAGCGAGAATCTTTCCCTCCTCCCACGCAGCACGTAGTAGATAGCGGCCGGTGGGCGCGATGATGAGATAGCCCACGGCCGCCAATGCAAGGGCGGCCAGCACATACAGGGCCGGCCGCATCCACTTAAGTCGTTTATTAGCAGTCACTTCGACGCTTGATCCATCATCGGTCCGCCTTTGACGCACGGGGATGCGGTCGCTATTGTTTCTAAGATGTCCTTCGTCCATCTCCACTGCCACTCGGAGTATTCCCTCCTCGATGGCGCCAACCGCATCGACGACCTGATTGCCCGGGCGCTGGAGCTGGAGCAGCCCGCGCTTGCGATCACGGATCACGGGAATCTCCACGCCGCGTGGGAGTTTCAGGAAAAGGCGAAGAAGAACAAGCTCAAGCCGATCATCGGGATGGAGGCGTACGTCGCCCCCGGTGACCGCCGAGTCAAGAGCCGCTCCGCACCAGGGGCGAAGCCGTACTTTCACCTGGTGCTACTGGCGCGCGATCTCGCCGGCTACAGGAACCTCGTCAAGCTCTCGTCGCTCGCGTACACCGAGGGGTTCTACTCCAAGCCGCGGGTCGACCGTGAGCTGCTGGCGAAATACAGCGAGGGGTTGATCGTGAGCTCGGCCTGCCTCGCGGGGGAGATCGCCAGCAACCTCGAGGCGGGCAATCTCGGGGGCGCCAGGGAAGCCGCGTCGTGGTATGCCGACGTCTTCAAGGATCGCTACTACCTCGAGGTCCAGGCGCACGATTCGGAGGGACAGGCCAAGCACAACGCCGCCGTCTTTCGGCTGTCGAGAGAGCTGGGCATTCCCGTCATCGCCACGAACGACGCGCACTTCCTCAAGGCGGCCGACCACGATGCGCACGACGTGCTGCTCTGCATCGGGTTGGGGAAGGACTACACCGATCAGAACCGGATGCGGTACGACCGCGGCCTCTACTTCAAGAGCGCCGACGAGATCAGGTCGCACTTTACCGACCATCCCGAGGTCCTCGGCAACACGCTGAAGATCGCCGACGAGGTGAACGTCGCCTTCGAGAAGAAGTACTACGTTCCCTCGTTCCCCCTGCCGCCCGAGGTGAGGACGGAGAACGACCTGCTCGTGCAGCTCGCGACCGCGGGGGCGAAGGAGCGCTATGGTGATCCGCTCCCCGAGCACGTGCGCGAGCGGCTCGACTACGAGCTCGGGGTGATCACGAAGACCGGCTACGCCGGCTACTTCCTGATCGTGTACGACTTCATCAAGGCGGCACGCGACCGCGACATCCCTGTCGGCCCGGGGCGCGGCTCGGCCGCCGGCTCACTCGTGGCCTACTCGCTGCGAATCACCGATGTCTGTCCGCTCCAGTACGACCTGCTCTTCGAGCGCTTCCTGAATCCGGAGCGCGTCTCGATGCCCGACATCGACGTCGACTTCTGCTTCGAGCGGCGCGGCGAGGTGATCGACTACGTGCGGCAGAAGTACGGCAAGGAGTCGGTCGGGCAGATCGTGACCTTCGGGACAATGAAGTCCCGGGCTGCCATCAAGGACGTGGGGAGAACGCTGGGCTTCACCCCTGCCGAGACCGATGCGCTGGCGAAGCTGATCCCGAACGGACCCGCCTTCTCGCTCGAGGTGAAGGACGCGGTGAAGGACGTTCCGGAGATCGCGAAGCTGTACCGGACCGACGAGCGCTACAAGCAGCTCCTCGACTACGCGATCGCACTCGAGGGACTGTCGCGCCACACCGGCGTGCATGCCGCGGGGGTCGTGATCGCCCCGGGGCCGCTCGACGAGTACGTCCCGATTCTCACCGTCAGCAGCAAGGGCGCCGGAGCGGCCAACGAGGAGACGGTCACCGTCACGCAGTACGACATGAACTGCCTCGAGAAGGCGGGCATGTTGAAGATGGACTTCCTCGGCCTCACCACGCTCACGGTGATCCGCGACGCGCTCGACAACATCCAGGCGCGCACCGGGAAGCGCCCCGATCTCGACGCCGTCCCGACCGACGATCCGGAGACGTATCGGATGCTCCGCGCGGGACGCACGACCGGCGTGTTCCAGTTCGAGTCGCCACTCGCCACGGACATGCTGCGCGCGATCCGCTGCGACAGCTTCGACGACCTCGTGGCGTCGAACGCCCTGCTGCGCCCTGGTCCGCTCGACGCCGGGATGCACAAGGTGTATCAGCGGCGCAAGCGCGGCGAGGAGCCGGTGACGTACGCGCTCCCCGAGCTCGAGCCGATCCTCAAACCGACGTACGGCGTCATCACCTATCAGGAGCAGGTGATGCGTCTCGCGCAGACGCTCGCCGGTATCTCGCTCGCCGAAGCCGACGTCCTTCGCAAAGCAGTCGGCAAGAAGGACGCGGAGCTGATCAAGCTCGAGCTGGGGAAGTTCATCTCGAAGGCGATCGCGCGCGGCTACGACCGGCGCGTCATCGAGGAGCTCGCAGGGCAGATCGAGACCTTCGGCCGGTATGGCTTCAACAAGTCGCATTCGGTCGCGTACTCGGTCGTCTCCTTCCATACCGCGTACCTGAAGGCGCACTACCCCGCCGACTTCATGGCGGCGATCCTGTCGTCGTCCATCGGCGACACGGACTCGGTGGTGAAGTTCATCAACGAGGCCAGAGAGCTCGGCATCGAAGTGCTCCCCCCCGACGTGAACGAGTCGGGGTACAAGTTCACCGTGCTCGACGACAAGCGCATCCGCTTCGGTCTGGGTGCCATCCGCAACGTCGGGCGTGGCGCGATCGACTCCATTCTCGCCGCGAAGCGCGAGAAGCCGTTCGAGAGCTTCTTCGACTTCACCGATCGCGTCGACCTGCGGGCGTGCAACAAGCGGGTGTTCGAGGCGCTCATCGCGTCGGGTGCGCTCGACGGGCTCGGCGGCCATCGCGCGCAGTACTGGTCCGCCCTCGACAGCGCCATGCAGGAGGCCTCGCTGAAGCAGCAGGAGAAGGCGATGGGTCAGGTCTCGCTCTTCGGCGGGCCGGCCGACGACAGCGCCGACGTCGTAAGCGGGGGAGGGCCGCGAGTATTGCCGAACGTGGCCCCGATGGCCGAGTCCGAGCGTTTGGCCAAGGAGAAGGAGATTCTCGGCTTCTACATCAGCGGCCACCCGCTGGAGCCGTATCGCATGGAGTGCGAGCTGTTCGCCACGCACACGGTGAGCCAGCTCGGCAATTGGACGCCGGAGCCTGTGTCGCTGGGTGTGGTGATCACGGCGATCAAGCGGCAGATCAGCAAACGGTCGGGCGCCGAGTTCGCCCGGTTGACAGTCGAGGATTTTTCGGGATCTTCCGAGGTACTGGTCTTCCCCGAGAGTTGGGGCCTGCTCGCCGACCGGATCCGCAGCGACGTTCCCGTCCTGATGAAGGGAGGGTACTCGCGGCGCGATCAGGACGCCGAGAGCCCGACGTTCATCGTGGAATCGGTCACGCCGTTCGCCGAGCTGCGGCTCAACGGGCAGGTGTCGATCGCGATCGACCTTGCGGCGGGTGACGCCGTTACCCCGGAGGTGCTGGGGGACGTGCGGGCCGTCGTCGATGCCCATGCGACGCCGCATTCGGGCGCGCCGCCGCTCGAGGTCAGATGGAGTGATGGCAATGGCGGGCGGGCGCGTCTCAAGTCGCGCTCGCTCAGACTCGCGGCCACGCAGGCCGCGTTGACCGACTTGCGGAAGCTCCTCGGTGAGGAGCGTGTCCGCCTCGTGCGCGGGAGCTGACAGGGATGGCGACTGCGACCCTGGAATTCGAGAAGCCGATCTTCGAGCTGGAGAAGCAGATCGACGAGCTGAAGAAGCTCGCCGGCGAGCGCCAGCTCGACGTGGTGAAGGAGATCGCGCCCCTCGAGCAGAAGCTCGTGGAGCTGCGCGAAGAGATCTACAAGACTCTCACGCCGCTGCAGCGCGTTCAGGTGGCGCGCAGCAACAAGCGGCCGATGACGGATGACTACATCAGGCTGTGCTTCAGCGATTTCATCGAGCTGCACGGCGATCGTGCCTTCCGCGAAGACGCCGCGATCATCGGAGGCTGGGCGCGCCTGGATGCCGAGACGGTGATGGTGATCGGCCATCAGCGCGGCCGCGACACCAAGGAGAACCTCAAGCGGAATTTCGGCATGCCGCACCCGGAGGGCTACCGCAAGGCGCTCCGGCTGATGAAGCTCGCCGAGAAATTCCACGTTCCGGTGATCACGTTCATCGACACGCCGGGCGCGTGGCCGGGACTCGGCGCCGAGGAGCGTGGCCAGAGCGAGGCGATCGCGCGCAACCTGTTCGAGATGAGCCGGCTGGAAACGCCGATCATCGCGACGGTCATCGGCGAGGGGGGATCCGGGGGTGCACTGGCGCTCGGCGTCGCCGACCGGGTGAACATGCTGGAGAATGCCGTCTACTCCGTGATCAGCGTGGAAGGCGCCGCGGCGATTCTGTGGAAGGACGGCAAGCTGGAGAATCGTGAGCGCGCAGCGACGGCGCTGCGCATCACCGCGCCCGACCTGTTCGAGCTCCGCGTGATCGACGAGATCATTCCGGAGCCGCCGGGCGGCGCGCACGCGAATCACGACCTCACCGCCGCGGCGTTGCAGGAGACGCTGCTCCGGCAGCTCGACGACCTCCGCCGGCTCAAGCCGGACAAGCTGGTGCGCCGCCGCCGCGAGAAGTTCCTGCGGATGGGGCAGTTCGTCGAATGACGTGCCGATCCTGATCGAAGTCGCGTTCAAGGGCAACCGCAAGGAGTTCTTCGCCTGGGAGTCCGATGAGGCGCCGCCGCGTGCCGCGGCGGTGATCGTCGATGCCGATCGAGGAGAGGATCTCGGACGCGTGCACAGCACCGGCGCCGAAGCGGAACGGCGCTCGGCCAAGGTGCCGCACGGGCTGCTCGGGACTCCGGCGACGCGCAGCGCGAAGCGACTCGCCACGCCGGACGACCTCCGCCGCTACGCCGACGTGCGTGCCAGCGACGACGACGCGCGCCGCAAGGCAATGGAGCGCGTGAAGGCGAACGCGTTGATCATGAAGATGACCGACGCCGAGTGGCAGTGGGATCGGAAGAAGCTGACGTTTTTCTTCACCGCCGAGAAGCGCGTCGACTTCCGTACGCTCGTGCGCGAGCTGGCGTCGATGTTCCGCACGCGCATCGAGCTGAAGCAGATCGGCGTTCGCGACGAAGCCAAGCGGCTCGACGGCATCGGGCGATGCGGGCGCCAGTACTGCTCGGCGTCGTGGCTGCCGGAGTTGCGGCCGGTGAATCTCGGTGTCGCCAAGGATCAGCGCCTCTCGCTCAACCCGTCACAGATCTCGGGGGCGTGCGGGCGGCTCATGTGCTGCCTGCGCTACGAGCACGAGTTTTACGTGCAAAGCCGGCGGAAGTATCCGAAGGAGGGAAAGCCGGTGCGCACGTCGCGCGGTGAGGAGAAGGTGATCGGCAACGACATTTTCCGCGAGCGCGTCGTGTTGCGGGGCACTGACGGCGAGACACGCACCCTACCGCTCGCCGAGCTCCGCACCGAGATGGCCGCTGCCGGTGACCCGCTCGCAACAGTGCTCGAGGCAGCAGCGCGCGACGCGCCGCCCGCGATCGCGGACGACGCGCCGGAGGAGCTGACCGAGCTGGAGGGAATGGCGACCGGCGAATCACCCGCGCCGCACCACCCCTCGCCCGCGAGAGCCGGCACGCCGGCACGCGCAACAGCTGCCCCAGCCCCGGGGGGCGACACGTCGCGCGCGCCCGCGCCCGCCGCGGAGGGTGAGCGGCGCAATCCGCGGCGCCGGGGCCGTCGCGGCGGCCGACGGAACCGACAGGGCGGCACACCGGGTTCGTCCCCGCGCGGCGAGACGAATGACGGCAACGGAAACGCCGGCGCCACCGACGGCACTTCACCGAGCAGCACGAGCACGTGAGCAAGTACTACCTCACCACCGCGATCGATTACTCGAACGGCGAACCGCACATCGGACACGCGTACGAGAAGATCGGCGCCGATGCCATCGCCCGGTATCGGCGTCTTCGTGGCGACGACGTCCATTTCCTGATCGGCATGGACGAGCATGGCCAGAAGGTCGAGCAGACGGCGGCGGCACAGGGCATCGCGCCGCAGCAGTTCGTCGACACGCTTGCCGAGAGCTTCTCGGCGATGTGGCGGCGGCTCGCCATCTCGCACGACCAGTTCATCCGCACCACCGATCCGATGCACAAGGCGGGGGTGCAGGCACTGATCGAGCGCATCTTCGCGTGCAATCCCGACGACTTCTACGAGAAGGCGTACGAAGGGTGGTATTGCGTCGGGTGCGAGGCGTTCAAGCAGGACGCGGAGATCGTGGACGGCAAATGCGTGCTGCATCCGACGCGCACACTCGAGTGGGTGCAGGAACGGAACTGGTTCTTTCGCCTGAGCCGCTACGCGCCGTTCCTGCGCACGCTGTTGACCGAGCGTCCGCAGTTCCTCCAGCCGGAAAGTCGCCGCAACGAGATGCTGGCGCTCATCGACCGCGGGCTCGACGACGTCTCGGCGAGTCGCGCGCGGCTGAGATGGGGGATTCCCTTCCCCAGACAGTTGAGCACCGGTGAGTCGCAGACGACGTACGTCTGGTTTGACGCGCTGCCCAACTATCTCACCGCCACCGGCTTTCCGAATGGCGAGTGGGACGCGCGGTGGCCGGCCAATCTGCACGTCGTCGGCAAGGACATCACGCGCTTTCACACGATCATCTGGCCGGCGATGCTGAAGGCGGCGGAGGTCGAGCTGCCAGACCGCGTGTGGGGCCACGGCTTCGTCCTCTTCGGCGGGGAGCGGTTCAGCAAGTCCGCCGGCGTGCGCCTCGATCTCTACGAGGCGATCGATCGCTTCGGTCCCGACGCGTTCCGCTATTTCCTGCTCCGCGAAGTGCCGTTCGATGCCGACGGCACCTTCAGTTGGGAGAGATTCGAGGAGCGGTACAACGCCGATCTCGCCAACGCGTGGGGCAATCTCGCCAGTCGCGTGATCGCGGTGGTGGAGAAGTATCGCGCCGGTGTCGTGCCCGCAGGTGCGCGCGACGACGTGGACCGTGCCGACGCGGGGAGCATCTCGGCATATCAGGCCGCAATGGACGGCACGCGCGGCTTCCTGCTGCACGAAGCCCTCCAGCATGCGATGGCGTGCGTGACGCGCGGCAATGAGTTCGTGCAGTCGTCGCAACCCTGGGCGCTCGCGAAGGGCACCGACGACGCCTCACGTAGGAAGCTGGACGACGTGCTCTCCTCGCTCGTGCGACAGCTCGCGCGGCAGGCCGTGCTGCTCGCGCCCTTCATGCCCGGCAAGGCACAAAATCTCTGGGTCCAGCTCGGTGCGCCCGGCACCGTACACCAGCAGCGCATCGACCGGATCGGCACGCTCGACGCCGCCGGCTGGACCGTGACGAAGGGCGAGCCGCTCTTTCCGAAGGAGAAGAGCGCCGGTTGATTCGGCAGGCACGCGACGCGCGCCACGTCGGCGATTCGACGTGGCGCGCCGTCGTTGCATGACGCGACGTGCTACGGCTTCGCTGGTGCCGGCTTCGCCGCTGCACCCGGCGTCCCGAAGTCCACCGCCGGCGGCTCGCGGTTCGCCGCGTTGCTCACCTGGAAATACTTGCGCTCCTTGGCTCCGGTGAGCTTCGCCGTCAACACGGTGGGAAAGGTGCGAATCGTCGAGTTGTACTGCTGAACGGCGCCATTGTAGTCCGTGCGCGCCACGGCGATGCGATTTTCCGTTCCCGACAGTTCATCCTGAAGGCGAAGGAATCCCTGATCGCTCTTGAGCTGCGGGTAGCTCTCGCTGAGCGCGAGCAGTCGTCCGAGCGAGCTGTTGAACGACGCGTTCGCGTTCGCCATCTGCTCGGGATCCTTGCTCTGCACGGCGCCGAGCAAGCTGCTGCGCGCCCGTGCGATCTCGCCGAAGACGGCGAGCTCCTGGTTGGCGAACCCCTTCACCGTCTGCACGAGATTCGGGACGAGATCGGCGCGCCGCTGGAGCTGGACCTCGATCTGTCCCTGCGCGGCGTTCGCCTGCTCGTCGAGCCTCTGGATGGTGTTGTATCCGCAGCCCGCCAGCGAGAGCGGGAGGAGGAATGCGAGCCACCGACGTTTCATGGAATCCGTCCCTGAAAGAGCTGAAGTGAACGAGCTACGATGCTGCCTGACCAACGTTCGAGTGAAGAGGCTATGGCAATGCAAGGCCGTCGAGATAGGTGCGCAGCCGCTCGATGCCGCCGATATACCCCGCGAGCAGCTCTCCGACGTCGTCTCCGGTCATCCGTGTCTCGCTGCGGACGTGGCGAATGGCACGCAGGAAGGGGGTGGCGTCGAACCCGGCGAGCGTTGCGACACGCTGCGCCAATGCGGCGTTGTCGCCCGGCGGCCGCTCGCCATGCAGTCGCAGGACGGAGCGGAAGAGCACCATCATCGTGCTGAGGCTAGCCGAGATGAGGTCGACCTGACGCCGTCCCTCCGTGCCGGCAAGTAGGGCACCCTGCCGTAACTGGAGCAGCTTGCCCATCACCTGCTGCTCGAGCTGCAGCCGCAGATTCTCACGCAGCACCATGATGCCGTCGAATGGCGAGGTGCCATACAAGACGCGATGCCGCTCGAGAATGTCCGCGTACTCCATCGGAAAGATGTCCGATGATTCGCGCCATTCTTCCACCGTCATCGTCATCGGTGGTGGGTTCCCAGCCTCGTTCCACGCCCTCGCAACCGCCGATGCCGCAGCGAGCGCGCGCGGCTCGACCCGCTCGAGCAGAAGCAGCACGTTGTAGTCGGACTGCTTCGGGATGTGCTCGCCCGCCGCGGCCGACCCGTACAGCACGACGGTGGAGAGGTCCGCGCCATACGCGGCGCGGAGCTGCGCTACGAGATCGTCGAGAGTCATCGTTGCCATGGCTTGCCTACCAGGAGTTGCCGCCGCCACCACCGCTGAACCCGCCACCGCCGCCAAAGCCGCCGAACCCTCCCCCGCCCCCGCCACCGAAGCCGCCGCCGCTCCATCCACCACCGCGACCGCCGCCGAACCCGCCGAAGGGGATGAAGATGGGGAAGCAGCCGCGACGGCGTCCGCCGCTGAGTGCCGACAGTATGATGAACAGCAGGATCAGCCAGAGGATGGGCGGGATGCCGCCGCTCGACCGCTGCGGACGCGGCGAGCGCGTTCGCATGACCGGCGCTTCATACGCGCTGTCGAGCGCGAACCCGAACTCCTGTGCATAGCGCTCGGCGACACGATTCGCGACGAGCTCGAGCCCGGTGCCGTAGTCGCGCTGCTGGAAGGCCGGCGTCGCCTCTCGGCAGATCGCGCCCGCGGTTGCATCCGTGATGAACCCCTCTGCGCCCTGCCCCGTCTCGACGCGACAATAGCCGCGACCGCTACTCGACGTCTCTTTCGGTACGAGCAGGATCACCGTGCCGGCATTGCGCGAACGCTCGCCGATGGGGGCGAGGTTGCCAACCTTCCACTCTCGCCCGATGCGGAGGGCAATTTCGCTCGGGTCGCGGCCGCCGAGGTCGGGCAGCGTGACGACGGCGATCTCGCCCTTCGACTTGTTGCGGACGTCCTGCACCACCGCCTCGATCCGCGCCGCGGTGGACGGCGAGAGGACGTGTGCGAAGTCGTTCACCAGTCCCGTGGGAGCGGGGATCTGGGGCGAGCTCTGAAGTAGCAGTGCCGCGGCGCCCAGGAGGGCGCGTCCGGCGAACAGAAGGTGCATGTCGGTACGTGGAGAGATCGGGCGCCCCGCGGCTACTGCCCAACGATAGCGCAAGACGCGCGGACGCGCCGGGAAGCCTTACGTGGCGCGCGTCGAGGTTGATTCAAGCGCCGAACGACCGTGCCGCAGCGCTCGCCGGAGCATGGCTGCTCAGGTTAACTTTCAGTGATTGGCTCGCCACCCTTCATCCCCCGGCCCATGCGTCGCCTCGCTCCTTCCGCCGCCGTGCGCCTCTCCGCCTGTGTCGCGCTCGCTGCCGCAATCGTCGCCTGTCGGCGCTCCGAGGCAACGCCCGCGGGCGAATCCGCTGCCGCGCGAAACGTCGCGGCCCCCGGTGCGGTCGGAGCCGGAGGCGCTCCCACCGATTCCGTGAGCGCCGCAGCGGATCGCGGTCGCATCCGTGGCTCGGATAGCGCGCCGGTGTGGCTCGTGGAGATCAGCGACTTCCAGTGCCCGTTCTGCAAGCGCTGGCACGACGAGTCGTTCGCCGCGATCGACAAGGAATACGTGCAGACCGGCAAGATCCGTCTCGCCTATCTCAACTATCCGTTGAGCATGCACCAGCACGCGCAGGTCGCCGCGGAGACCGCGATGTGTGCATCCGTGCAGGGCAAGTTCTGGCCGTTGCACGAGTCGCTGTTCGCCACGCAGGAGCGTTGGGCGGCACAGCGCGACCCGAGGCCGCTCTTCGATTCACTCGCCGTCGCGGCAGGGGTGAACGCCGGCGCGTGGCGCAGCTGTATGTCCTCGCACGCTACGACAGCACTGATCGACGCCGACCGCCAGCGCAGCAGCGCCGCCGGTGTGCAGTCGACGCCGACGTTCTTCGTCGGCGACCGCAAGCTCGAGGGCGCATACCCGGTGGACTCCTTCCGCGTTGCCATCGAGGGCGCGCTCGCGAAGGCGAAGCCGATCCGGAAGTAGTCGCGCCGACGCACCACCGCACCTCACGCACGTGAACCGGGCACTCGGCGCGGCATACGAGGGTGCGGCGCGGCTCGCGCGCGCGCTGGCGTGGATCGCGCCACGATCGAGCCACAAGCTCGTCGCCACCTTTGCGGCGCGACGTGGCGTGCTGGCACGATACGCCGCCTGGCGTCGAGACGACACGCGTCCGCTGCTCTGGATGCACGCGCCGAGTGTCGGCGAAGGTCTGCAGGCGCGCCCCGTGCTCGAGCTGATGCGGACGCGCCGCTCCGGGACGCAGCTCGCGTACACATACTTCTCGCCGAGTGCGCGCGCCTTTGCCGACTCGCTCGACGTGGACTTTCGCGACGTCCTCCCGTTCGACGCCGCCGCCGACATGCGCCGCGCGCTCGATGCGCTGCGGCCGACGGTGCTGGTCTTCAGCAAGCTCGACGTGTGGCCGACGCTGGCGCGGGAGGCGTCGCGCCGCGGGATCCCGCTCGGTCTCGTCAGCGCCACGCTCGCTGCGACGTCGTCGCGGCGCTCGGGGTTCGCCGTCGCACTGCTGCGTGACGCGTATTCGTATCTCGATCGCGTCGGCGCGATCAGCGCCGAGGACGCCGATCGACTCGTTGCGCTCGGCGTGCCGTCGCGGCGCGTGTCCGTGACCGGTGACGCGCGGTACGATCAGGTGTGGGCGCGTGCCGCGCGCGCCGACCTGAACGGAGCGCTCCTCGCGCCTCTGCGAGGCACGCGCGTCACACTCGTCGCCGGATCGACCTGGCCCGCCGACGAGCGCCGATTGCTCGCCGCGTGGGGCCGGATCGCGGCGCGGCATCGCGACGTCCGCCTCATCATCGCACCGCATGAGCCCACCGAGTCGCATCTCGTGCCAATTGAAGCGTGGGCGCGTGGTGCCGGACTTCGTGCCGCGCGCCTGGCTGCCGTCGGCGCGTCCAATGCAGACGTCGTCGTGGTGGATCGCGTCGGGGTGCTCGGCGATCTGTACGCGCTCGCCGACCTGTCATTTGTCGGTGGCGGCTTTCACGCCGCCGGGCTGCACTCCGTGCTCGAGCCGGCGGCGTTCAGGGCCCCGGCGGTGTTCGGCCCCCGCCACGCGGCCAGCCGCGACGCTCGGCTCCTGCTCGACGCTGATGGTGCGCGGTCGGTGCGCGATGCAGCCGAGCTCGAGCGCGCGCTGGAGCGGTGGATCATTCTCCCCGACGAGCGCCGCACCGCCGGCGACGCGGCGAGAGCAGTCGTGCACGCGGGACTCGGCGCAGCGGAGCGGTCGTTCGCGCTCATCTCGGACCTGATGCGGTGACGAGAGCGCGGGCGCGCGAATCCTTCAGCCGCCTACCCGGCCGTCGCCGTCACGATCGGCGCCGAGGCCGATTGCGGGCGGTGCAGGAAGAACCCCTGCACGAGATGCACCCCGAGCTCCTGCACCGTCTTGAACTCCTCGGCGCGCTCGACACCCTCCGCGATCACCATCGCCCCGTGGTCGTTGGCGAAGCGCACCATCGTCTGCACGAGATTCTGCTTGATGAAGTTCGTGTCGATCGCGTTGATGAGCGAGATGTCGAGCTTGATGAAATCCGGTTCGAGGTTGGCGATCGAGCCGAGTCCCGCATAGCCACTTCCCGCATCATCCACCGCAAAGCGATACCCGATCTCACGGAACGCCTTGAGCCGCTCGCGGAACTTCGGGTAGTCCTTGATCGCCGTGCGCTCGGTGATCTCGATGACCACCCGTGACGGATCGGTGACTTCCTGCTCCGTGAATGCCGGATCGTTGAAGTCGTGCGGGTCGACGTTGAGAAAGAGCAGTTGCCCGTCGGCGAGGCGCGTGTTCATCCCCTCCAGTGCGCGCGCGCGACAGAGGCGGCTGAGCTCCCAGATCAGGTCCGCCTCCGCAGCGACGTCGAACATGATTTCCGGGCTGCGGAGCGTGCGCATCTCGCCGCGGGCCAGCGCCTCGTAGCCGAAGATCTGGCGCGTCGTCGCGACGACGATCGGGTGATAGTCGACGTACACCGCGCGGTCGCGCAGCGCCGTCCGGAGATCGGAGACACGACGCGCCCGCTCGCGCTCCTCGAGCGAGCGTGACGCGTTCTGTGCCTCACGGATGCCGCGATAGATCAGCCGCTCGAGCCGGATCTTCGGGTTGTAGTAGAGGTGCGCGCGACCGACGTAGATGTCGAACAGCGCCGCGATGTCCTCGCCGTGCGCCGCCTCGATCTGTGCACCGACATGCCCTTGGAGACGGGTCACCATGTCGGTGATCTCGCTCTCCGTCGCCGCCGCGACTCCCGTGTGCGGCACGTGAAAGAAGATGAAATCGTCGTCGTTGGTGAAGCTCACCATCACTCGCGAATCGCCGAGATCGTCGTCGTCGAGGAACTCGCGCACCGCACTCGCCGTCGTCTCGAGCACGGCGTCGAGCTTCTCCCAGCCGTAGATCTCCTCGATCTTCGAGTAGCGGACGAAGTTGAAGTAGAGGACGACCAGCTCACCACGCTCCTTGAAGAACTGCCGCGAGCGCTCGATCGCGACGGGAAGCGTCGGCAACCCGGTGAGCGAGTCGTGCAGCATCTGCTCGTACTCCACGCGATCGACCCGCTGGGCCGCTTCGGTGGTGAGTATGATGCCGCGCGCCACGGCCGACCACACGCGCGCCGCAATCTCCTCCGGCGGTGCCGGACAGCGGTACCATTCCTCGACGTGCAGCTCGACGGCACGACGTCGCGCCGTCTCATCGGCGCAGCCCACGATCACCGGCACGCCGCGCGCATGCGCCTGCTCCACGGCCGTGCGCAGCACCGTCGGATCCGACGTCATGACGTGCAGTGCGCGCACGCCCGGCTCGGCGAGCGCGGCCCCGATCTCGGAGAGCGGACGCGGGTCAGCGCGCCATCCGTCGAGCAGGGCGATTGCCTGGCGAACGGCGACGTCGTCGGTGTCGGTGAGGAGGACGGACTCGCTCACGCGCCCCGCGGGTAGGTGGCGGGACGGGCCGCGCCGTTAGGTTGCGACGCGCAGCTGGTCGAGGTTGCGCTGCACCGTCTTGGCGAGCGTCGGCAAATCAAAGGGCTTCTCCACGTAATCGTCGGCGCCGAGCTGCAACGCCTCACGTTTGTCGTCCCACTGATCCAGCGCGGTGACCATGATGATCCGCACCGAGCGGCCCAGCGTGGGATGCTGCTTCATGATGCGGCACACTTCCCATCCATCGCGCCCGGGCATCATGACGTCGAGCAACACGAGCGCCGGCCGCACCGTCTCGTACAGCGCGAGCGCCTCGTCTCCATTGTGGGCGACCGAGATCGGATACCCGCGGATCTCCAGGTACTGCCGGATGATCTCCGCGTTGTCTTGATTGTCGTCCACCACCAGGATTGGCGGTAGTGCCGAGCCACCAGTGTGCTCCAAATTCTCTCCTGCGTCCACTCCGGGACGCGCCCCGATGCTGCTTCCGGCGTCATTACGAGGCAAGTCGGGGGCCACATGCCGGCCTCGCACCACAACCGCGCCAGCCTCTGGCCCCCAGTTCCCAGTCCCAGCCCCCAGCGCCCGCTGGACGACGGTGCATCGGACTCGCAGCTTCCAGGGGTGCATCCATCCATCTCGCGTCGTCTGTTTCGCCGCGCGCGGCGGCTCCTCGCGCCGGTGTGGCTGGGCGTGGCGGCTGCTTGCGCCACCGCGGCCCCCTCGCGCGAGGAGATCGGGCCCGACGCCCCCCTTGGCGCCCGTGGCGACACACACACCCTCACCGAGGCCGATCTGGCCGCGGCGCCGGGATCGACCCTGCTCGACGTGATCCGCGCGCAGCGACCCCGCTGGTTGCAGACGCCGATCACTACCAGTGGCCGCAGCACCTCCATCGTGTCCGTCTTTATCGGAACCGCTCGCGCCGGTGACATCGCAGCGCTCGGCGGGATCGAGGCGTCGCTCGTGGCCCGCGTTCGCTACTACGATGCCACCGAGGCACAGCAGCGCCTCCCTGGAGGTGATCTCGGGCCGGTCATCCAAGTCGTACTGAAGTAGCGGGCACTGGAACAGAATGCACGGAACGGCGGAAAAATCGAACGGGCGTATCTGTCGCTGCCGTCATCCGATCGTTCCGTAGTTTCCGTTGTTTCTGTGCATTCTGTTTCGTGCGGCGGGTCGGGCTCTCGACCTGGCCGCTAGACTGCCTTGGGGGGCATCGCCCATCCCATAATGCCGACGGGCGCCGAGGACTCGAGTCCTCGGCGACCGTTCACGTGCACGGCGGCTGCTGTCCTGCGTCAGGGCGCGGGGATCTGATCGACGAACCAGATCACGGCCGGCGCGGCGAAGGCGGCGGTCTGCGGCGCGGCACTGCCGGCCACGGAGCGCGGGAAGAGGAGGGCGGACAGCGCGCTTCCCGCGCCCGCTGCACCCGCGGTGGCTGCGATCCCGTTCGACGCCGGGGCGCCCGGAGGGGCGGCCGCGGACCACAGCGTCGTCTGATCGCCCGCCGCCGCCGTGCGTGCGGCAAACTGTGCGGTGTCGCGGACGACGTAGGCGGAGGCAGTGCGCGGAGCGACGTTCCCGAAGGTGGGCGTTGCGCCGGCGACCGACGTCGACGTGGATGCGGTGAAGTACGCGTCCGCGTTCGTCGGCGTGCTCCCCGCGCTGCTCGCATTGACGAAGCGGGCCGCGATCTTGGTCCCGGACAGCGCTGGCGGCGTGTCGTCGAGCTTGATGAAGCTCACGCGTCCGCCCGCCGCTCGGCTACCGACGAGTAGCAGGGTGACGTTCTTGTTCGCCTCGATCGTGATCGTCGTGTCGTGCAGGACCTGCGTGGTCACGGTGATGTTCGAGTCGCTGGGGAAGACGCGGATGTGGCGGTCCTTCGCCTCCGTCGCCCAGTGGATCGTGCCCGCGCGGAATGCGAGGCCGAGGTTCGCGCCGTTCACCGAGCTGGCCGACCACTCGACCTGGTCGACCATGCGGATGTCGACCGGGCCGCCATCCGCGACGGCATTGATGAATCGGACGCCGCCCAGCGGCGGCCGCGCATTCACCGACACGCCGTTGTCGTGGCATGCCGCCAGCGCGACCAGCGCGATGGGAATCAGTTGAAGCCGAGAAAGATGCATGGGAAGATCCTGGATATCGTGTAGGAAGGGATAGCGTGACGCTCAGGTGCCGCCGGTACCGCCGCCGGGGTTGCCGCCCCCGCCTCCGGAGCCACTGCCACCCACGAGGTTGACGCCTTTGATCAGAGCAACCAGGCCGACAGCGGCGGCAGCCGCGAGACCGATGGTCCGCGCCCGGGAGAAATCACGCTGCCACGCCTGGCTGACGAAGCTCGTGGACAACGTGAACGGCTCTCCTGACCAGCGGTTTTCCTGCCCGTTGAGGTACCGCACGGATGCGATGCGCACCGAGTACGTCGTGTCCGTGCGTCCAGTGAATTCACCTTCGATCGTCGTCGCCGACGGGCCGATCCGATCGCCCAGCGCCACGCGGGCGCGGTCGTTCAGATCGAACAGCACCGTAGCGCCCGGCTCGGGGGCCACGAGGGTGCGGGTGGAATAGCATCCGGTCGAGAGCGGCGCTCCGCACATCAGAAGCGCCGCCCAGCGCCGCCGGGCCCGGCGGCGCGCAAGCACCGGCCGAGCCGCGATGCGACGGGTGGACGAAGCGCGCGTCACTCTTACTTCGTGCCGACGCCGAAGCCGTACGTGTTGGACGCCGCGACCCACTTGTCGCCGGTGAGCGAGTTGTAGAACGGCTCGCTGCGCGCGTCCATCTCCTGATACGGCACCGGCCACATCTGCGCGGACCCTGCGGGGAGGTCACCCCACCCGCGCGAGTCGATGAACCACTGCGTGTATCCGGTGAACAGGGTCTCGAGGCGCTTCTCGTACTTCATCGCCTCGTAGAGCGAGCCGCACACGAGCGCGTTGCCCGCTCCCGTCGGGGTCCGCGGCACGCAGCTCGTCGCGCTGCCGCCCGGCTGCGGTGGGGCAGGCGTGTTGGCCGCCGAACCGGCAGGGAACGGCGGCAGGCCATTCGCCGTGCGCGTGATGTTCACGTACGGAACGGCCTCCGCCGCGCGATTGAGACGGATGAGCGCCTCCGCCGCCAGCAGGTTGTTTTCGGCGGCCGAGAAGAACACCCACGGTCCGACCGACGAGCCGGCGCGGTACTGGCGGAAGCGGGTGTGATCATAGAAGGAGTTCGACCACGGCTCGCCGTTCGTGTCCTCGCCGGAGGGACGGTTGCGGAAATAGACGCTTGGCAACTGCGCCGCCACCGGCGGATTGTTTGCCTGCTGCGCGGCACGCGTGTCACCGGACGGGAAGCGCTTGTCAGGCGTGAGAATCAGGAACGGGTTGCGCGAGCCGCGATCAAGCGCGATCCAGTTGGCGTAGCCAGAGCTGGTGTCAGCCATGCCGATGTAGTAAGGCGGCATCGAGCTCCACCCCTGCCCGACCGCCATCTGGTTGAGCCACCAGTAGTCCCACCCGGCGTTTGCATTGAGCTGGAAGATCATGTCGGACGTGATCCCCGCCTGCGCGTCGGCCAGCACGGCACCCCAGTTGACCGCCGCCCGCTCGGCAGGATTGCGCGCCACGCCGGCGCGGAAGCGCGCCTTGATGGAGCGAATCAGCCGCATGTAGCTGTCGACATCCATCGACGTGGCGGTCGGCAGGTACGTCGTCGTGAGCGAGAAGCTGGTGCCGGCCGCCTTCGCCGCGGTGGCGATGGCCAAGGCGGTATCGAGCTGGCTCAACGCCGTCGTCATGACCGCGTTGTAGTCCTGCAGCGCGGGAACGTCCGTCGTCGCAAGCGACGGAAGCGATGCCGCCGCCGAATCGTACATCAGCGCGAGCTCGCCATTGGCCACGCCGACCGCGAAGAACCCGAACGAACGGCCGCGGGCGTCCGCCGACGGGGAGCCGAGGCTGCCCCCTCTCTTCGCGAGCTGGTCGAGTGCCTGCACGGCGTTCGCCGCCGTGCGCCCTCGGGCCGACAGCGTCTGGAAGTCGCGGAAGTTCTCTCTCGCGGTGTTGTTGCCGCGCGAGTTGTCGATGGCGACCCGCGGGAACGTCGCGCGGATGTTCATCGAGTAGTTGTTCACGGAGCCGTAGCTCTCCAGCGAGATCGCCATGGCCGCCGGGGTGAGGTCGCCCGCCGGTACGCCCGCCGCGCCATGCGTGGCGTCGAAGACCGCGCTGAACGAGCCACGCAGCACGGCGTCGATACCGTCCGGCGTCGACAGCGCGCGCTTCACGTCCGGCTGATCCGTGTTCGTCACAGTCAGGTTGCTGTCCGCGTTGCACGCGGTCAGAACCAGGAAGGCAGTCGCCGCAGCGGCCGCCCAGTGCTTATGCCAATTCATCAGAAGCTCCCGAAGGTGGGACAGGGAGGGCCGCCGCCTACGCGGCGGCCTCCCGAAGTCGCGTGTGTGGGATCAGAACGACGTCGACACCTGCAGTGTGACCGTGCGCAGGTTGGGGAACGTGAAGTAATCCACGCCCACGAGCGCGGCGTTGTTGAGCTCCGTGCCGCCGGAACGACCCACTTCCGGATCGTATCCGCGGTACTTCGTCCACGTGTGCAGGTTGCGCCCGACGAGGCCGACAGTCCAGTTCCCCTGGCCGCTCACCGCGCCGATGTTGTACTGGACCGACAGCTCGCGCAGCTTCACGTAGCTCGCGTCCTCCACCGACTCGTTCGTGGGGCCGAGCACGTTGTACAGTCCGCCCACGCCCGTGCTGCCACCCACGCCCGGGCCGGAACGGTAGTAGTAGCCGATCGGCTTCGCATCCGCGACGCTCTTGCCGCCTTGATCCACCGTACCGGACATGAAGTCGCCCAGCGCCCAGTGATAGCCCTCGTTCCAGATCCGGCGGCCGAAGGAGCCGTCGAACAGCCCGAACGCCGAGAACTTGCCCCAGCTGAAGTTCGACGAGATGGCGCCGTGCCAATCCGGCGTCGCGTTGCCGAGCGGCACCACCGCGACGTTGCCCAACGTGTCGCGAAGCTGCATCGGCATCCCCCACACCGTACGGGTTCCCCACGGCGCGCTCGCGGCGTTGAGCGACGCGTTCCATGCATTGCTGGTGATCCCCTCACCCAACCCGAGGCCACCGGTCCACACGATGAACCCGTCGCCGTTCTGCTGGAACTGCGAGCCTGCGCCACCGCACTGCGCGTTGAATGGCGCCGGGAGCTGGTCGCAGCTCGTCACGAAGGCGCGGCCGTAGATCGTGCCGAGCCGCTCGCCCTGACGGACGAAGAACATCGACTCTGAGCCCTGCACGCCCCCGGTCGTGGTGTACGCGGGCACGTCGAGGCGCGCGATCACCGCGCGGTTCCGATCGTAGATGAGGCGGGTGCTCCACCGCATCGCGTTCCGCTGCAGGAGCGGAATGTCGAGCGAGGCTTCCCACGTCTTGTTCTCGAGCTGGCCGGCGTTGCGCCACTGCGTCTGGAAGCCCGCGACCGACGGCACCGGGACCTGGAGGATCTGGTCGTCGGCGATGGAGTGCGCGTACGTCACGTTCAACGCGTAGCGGCCAAAGAGCTCGAGATCGGTGCCGAGCTCCGTCTCCGTGAGAATCTCCGGACGCAGATCCGGGTTGCCGAGCGTGCTCGCGGTCAGGCGGCCGTTCGTGCGGTCGACCGTGAAGGTCTCGTACTGTGCCGCATAGCTCGGACGCTGTCCGGCCTTCCCCCACGCCGCGCGCAGCTTCGCGAGAGTGAGTGCCGGCACCGGCCACCATGGCTCGGAAGACGCGATCCACGCCCCAGCGACGCGCGGGAAGGTGGACCACCGCTGGTTCGATCCGAAGAGCGAGCTCCCTTCGCGGCGCTCCGAGAGGCTCAGCACATAACGATCGAGGAGATCGAAATCCGCTCCGGCGCGATACGAGAGCGACCGCACGTCCTGTCTGCCGGAGAGGATGTCCTTGTTCAGGCTCGCCGCGTTGAGCGTGAGCAGCCCCGGCACCGTGAGGTTTTCGCCGTAGCCGGTCTGGCTCAGCGACTTCTGTGCATCGTAGATCACCTGACCGGTGAACGTCGTGGTCACCTTGTCGGAGAGCTGCGGACGCAGGGCGATGCCGCCGCCGGTGTTCATCGACCGATCATCGCCGGTGGCGTTCTGGATCCAGCCGAGCGGGGTCGAGACGTTCGTCGGGTCCGTCGTGCGGAAACCACGGTCCTGGACCCAGATCGTGAAGCGGTTCTGCCGATCGTACGCGAAATCGGCGTTTAGCTCGGCCCAATCGTTCAGCGTGTACTTCCCTTGCACGCTGCCGAGGAAGCGGGTGCCGTAGATGTTCTGATTGTACTGCTCGAGGTAGTAGAGCGGATTCGCGTTCTGCGATCCCTGGTTGAGCGGATCGGAGCGGATGTACAGGCGACCCTGCGAATCACGGAGCTCCTGGTTCACGAACGCGGGCGAGCGTGAGAGCCGGAAGAAGCCGGTCCCTCCCTCCTGGTTCGACCCGTCCTCACGCGTGTTCGCGTAGAACGTCGTCGCCGTGAGCGTCATCTTCGAGCCGATGAGCTGATCCAGGTTCAGGCGTCCCGAGTTGCGCTCGTAGCCGCGCAGGAACTTGAATGCGCCCGCTTGCCGCGTACGGCTCGCGCTCCCGTAAAATCCCGTGCTGTTCACCTTCCCGCGCAGATCGACGTTCGCCGTCATGAACTGATCCGTCTTCGTCGCCTGCTCGATCTGGTTGTACGACTGCGGGAACGCCGTGGACTGGAACATGTTCAGCATGCGGTAGCGACCGGGGTTCGCCGCGATGCCGAAGTCGTACAGGAAGCCCTGCGGGTTCAGCGCCTGCGGCGACGCCACGTCGTTGATGCGCTGCGCCTCCGCCTGCATGTCGATGAAGCGCGCGCACTGCGAGCCGCCCGCCGCCACGGCCGCGCAATAGAATCGGCCGGACGGATCGAAGGGCAGGAAGGTCTGCGACGCCATGAAGAACTGGTGCGGGATGTCGCTGCGCCCGAGCTCGGTGCGCGCGCCGATCGTCACGCCGTCAGCCGCCGAGCGGCCCGTCTTGGTCGTGATGTTGATGACGCCACCGCCCGCCCGCGCGCCGTACAGCGACGCCGCCGCCGCACCTTTGACGACCTCGATGTTCTCGATGTCGTTCGGGTTGATGTCGGGAGTGCCGCTGTTGAGCAGCACGCCGTCCACGATGTAGAGCGGCCCCTGACCGCGGCCGCTGGCGTTGATCGACGTCGGGCCGCGCAGCGTCACCGCCGGCGCCTCTCCAGGTCGACCGGTCGCCGCCTGAATGTTCGCGCCGGCGATCTTCCCCTGAAGTTGCGACACCGCCGTCGCGCCGACGACCGGCATCTGCGACGAGTCGATGTGCGCCACGGCAAACGGCACGTTACGCGCGGCGGTCCCCGTCGCCACACCCGTCACGACGACGTTCTCCAGGCGGTTCACATCTTCCGCGAGCTGGAAGTCCACCGTCTGTGCACCCGGCGTGATGCGAATCGACCGTGCCTCGGGTTTGTACCCGATGGAGCGGATCCGAAGCATCGCCGTCTGGCCACGAACGCGCTCGCCTGGGATCGTGATCGTGTAGCGGCCGGCGGCATTCGTTCCGACCGACACATTCATCTCCGTGATGTAGACGTTCGCGCCGGTGAGCGGCTGCCCCTGCGGAGTGAGCACGCGGCCGACTATCGTCGCGCTCTGTGTCTGCGCGACGGCCGGCAGGGCGCCGAAGAGGCCGAACAGCGCCGCGGCCATCCACCGCGTCACTCGGCGTGAACGTGAGAGTTGCGTCATCATGCGACCTCAATGGGGTGGTGATGTCACGAACGGCTGACAATGAGCGGCAGGCGGAACGCCGCACGAAATCCGAGCCTCGCGGCTCTTGCCGCCGGGCCCCTCTCGGGCTCGGCTCACGGGTGGATGGCGTGTGCTCACGGAGAGCACGCTGACGGGGCACCACAACGGTCCATGCGCCGGAGACGGTCAGCCAACCCGCCTCCTGCAAATCATCACGTGTCGACCGGGACCGCGACCGACGTAGATCCTTCCACTCCGTCCGTAAGTCCGCGCGGCGCCGCAGCGCCATACTGCCGACCGGGGCAACTTTTCCCGGCCGCGCGGTGTCTAACCGGCCTCCGTGCAGCTAACGACCTTGGGGCCGGCTGGGCCGTCACATCGACGTCCGGACGGCCCGCCGCTGCTGGAGCTCAGGCTCCTCCTGACGGAGCGCACGGCGCCGTGGGAGCGACGTGCAAGGCCTTGGGTGGGGCGGCTATACTGCGGAGCGGACTCGACCCGCGCAAGTATCGAATGGTCGAATGGCCGCAGGTCGCGGCTGGGTTACTGCCGCGCGCCGCCCCCTCCGGGCGCTTGGAAGGAGAAGGGAAGGCGCATGATCTGCCTGACCGACCGACCTTTGAGCCGCGCCGGGTAAAACGTCGCTCTCGATAGCGCGTCCCGTACGGCGTCGGCAAACAACGGATCGGTGGCGGACATGACGCCGATGTTGTCCGGCTCTACGCGCCCCGCGGAGTCGACGATGAATTCGGCGACGACGAGCCCATTGGTCCCGGACGCACGCATCGACTGTGGATACAGCACCGGTGGCGAGCGCACCGTATCGAGCACTGCGGGAGAATCCACCTGTTGCGCCGTGTACACACTGACCGAGGCGATCATCGCCTCGAGATCGGCCGCCGTGACTCCGCCACGGCTCTGACGCGCCTCCGTGTCCGACCCGCGCGACCAGAGCAGAATCGTTCCGCACTCGGACTTGCCGCGCGCCGCCTGATAACGCGATGGCGCGCTCGCCGAGCCGAGATACAACTCGATTCCCTCGAGCGAGGACGGGGAGAAGCTGTCGATGTCGATGTCGCCCGCCCCCATCTGGGCGCCATCGAGCCACACGAGAGGCCAGCATTCCCGGCCACGCATGCGAACGCTGCTGATCACTCCGCTGCGACCGCGCGCGAACGTCACGCCCGGTGCCCGACGCAAGACCTGCGAGAGCTGCGTCTGCGACTCGCGCTCCATGTCGGCGCGGGTGATGAACTGCCCGACCGATCGCCTCTCGAGTCGCTCATAGTATCCGGCGAGCCTGCCGGTGTAGCGCGTCTTCTCCGCACGCACCAGCACCGGAGCGAGATGTTGTACGAGCGGCGCGAGCGCCACTTGCGTCGGCTCGCCATCCGGTCTCGCTTCCCAGGCCACCACGCGCGGACCGAAACCGAGTCGGCGCACACGGAGCGTTGCACGGGGCCCCGGTGCAGCCGTGATCCGGAACTCGCCACGCTCGTTGGTGATCGCCGGCGCCGGGCTGCCCGCCACGAGGACCTCCGCGCCGGCGATCCCGACGTTCGTCGCCGAGTCGGTAACGGTGCCGACGATGACGGCTGGCGTCTCCTGCGCCGGCGCACGTAGCCAGGGAAACGCTGCGAGCGCGACGACCACCGCGCGCCGGATCGCTTTGGGAATTCTGCGCACCTGCTCGCGAGCGGATCGCATGGAAACCTCCTCCAGGCGCATGTCGCAGTCTGCGCGTCCGAGTGAAAGAACGCCAGAGGCATGAAAAGCGGGAGCGCCGAATCGGCGCTCCCGCGTGCCATGTGTCCTCTGCGGCTGCGCTATGCCGCCGATGCGTGCTCCGCGACGACGCGCACCTTGTCGTCCACGACCTGGAGAAAACCTCCCTCCACTTTGAACCGCGGGCCCGATCCGCCGGCGCCGAGCCGCAGCTCACCGCTGCCGAGCAGCGTCACCATCGGTGCGTGGCCGGTGAGGATGCCGACCAATCCATCGAACGCCGGAGCGACCACGGACTCCGTCGTGCCCTCGAACAGCACCGCTTCCGGCGAGATGACCGAGACGGTGAGCATCGATCAGCCCTGGAGCTTCTTCGCGTTGGCCACGACGTCGTCGATGCCGCCGGCCATGAAGAACGCCTGCTCCGGCAGATTGTCGAACTCACCAGCGACGACGCGCTCGAAGCTGCTGATCGTCTCCTCGAGCTTGACGTACTTGCCGGGGATGCCGGTGAACTGCTCGGCGACCGCGAACGGCTGCGACATGAAGCGCTGAATGCGGCGTGCACGGCCGACAATCTTCTTGTCGTCCTCGGAGAGCTCGTCCATGCCGAGAATGGCGATGATGTCCTGGAGCTCCTTGTAGCGCTGGAGGATGCGCTGCACGTCGGTGGCCACCTTGTAGTGGCGCGCGCCAAGGTACTGCGCGTCGAGGATGCGGCTGCTCGACGCGAGGGGATCGACGGCGGGGTAGATGCCGAGCTCCGTGATCGCGCGCGAGAGCACGACCGTCGCGTCGAGGTGCGCGAACGCCGTGGCCGGCGCGGGGTCGGTGATGTCGTCCGCGGGAACGTAGATCGCCTGCACCGACGTGATCGAGCCATTCTTCGTCGACGTGATGCGCTCCTGCAGGTCGCCCATCTCCGTGGCGAGCGTCGGCTGGTAACCCACCGCGCTCGGCATGCGGCCGAGCAGCGCCGACACCTCGGCGCCCGCCTGCGTGAAGCGGAAGATGTTGTCGATGAACACGAGCACGTCCGCGTTCTCCTGATCGCGGAAGTACTCGGCCACCGTCAGCCCCGAGAGCCCGACGCGCAGACGCGCACCCGGCGGCTCGTTCATCTGCCCGTAGATGAGCGCCACCTTGTCCAGAATGCCCGCTTCCTGGAACTCGAGGTACAGGTCGTTCCCCTCGCGCGTGCGCTCGCCGACGCCGCAGAACACGGAGCGGCCGCCGTGGCCCTTCGCCACGTTGTTGATCAGCTCCTGGATGACGACCGTCTTGCCCACGCCGGCGCCGCCGAACAGACCGATCTTGCCACCCTTCACGAACGGCGCGATCAGGTCGATGACCTTGATGCCCGTCTCGAAGACTTCCGTCTTCGGCTCGAGGTTCACGAAGTCCGGCCGCTTGCGATGGATCGGCCAGCGCGGCGCGTCCTTCGGGATCGGCGCGCCGTTGTCCACCGGCTCGCCGAGCACGTTGAGGATGCGGCCGAGCGGCGCAGTGCCGACGGGCACGGTGATCGGCGCGCCGGTGTCCACGACCTCCATGCCGCGGACGACGGCATCGGTGGAGTTCATGGCGACGGCGCGCACCTGATTGCGCCCGATGTGCTGCTGCACCTCGGCCACGACGTGCACGCGCACGCCGGAGTCGGTGGTCGCGTCGATGTCGAGCGCGTTGTACAGCTCGGGCAGGTGGCCGGACTCGAACTCGACGTCGAGCACCGGACCGATGACCTGCACGACCTTGCCGATATGATGAGTTCCGATTGCAGTGGCCATGGTCAACCCTGGAGGGCCGCAGCGCCGCCGACGATCTCGGCGATCTCCTGCGTGATCTGCGCCTGACGGGCGCGGTTGTACGTGCGACGAAGGATCGTGATCATGTCGCTCGCGTTGTCGGTCGCGTTCTTCATCGCCGTGCGCTGCGCGCTGTAGAAGCCGGCCGTCGTCTCCACGAGCGCGCGGTAGACCGCGTTCCGCACGTACGACGGCAGCAGCTCGGTGAGGATTGTCTCGGCCGACGGGAAGAGCAGGTAGTCGCGGCGCGGCGCGCCCGGCTTGCGCTCCGGCGGCTTGACGGGGAGCACCTGCTCCGTCGCCGGCGGCGTGCTGAGCGCGGAGTGGAACTTCGCGTACGTGAGGTACACGGCGTCGAGGCGTCCGGCGACATAATCCGCCATCAGCGTGTCGACGATCTGTGCTGCATCCTCCGCGCTCGGACGATCGGAGAGATCGGTACGCTGCGAGGCCACAGCGCGCCCGACGTACTTGAAGTAGCCGATGCCCTTCTTTCCGATGACGTGCAGCTCGACTTCCATCCCCGCCCCTTCGAGCTCCGCGACCTGATTGCGCGCCTCTCTGATGAGATTCGCGTTGAACGCGCCGGCCAACCCGCGGTTGCTCGTCAGCACGATGAGCGCGACACGGCGCCGCTCCGCCGGTTGACGCAGCAGTGGGAAGCGCTCGGCGAGCTCCGGCGAGTACAGGTCGGAGATCACGTCGGCGAGCGCGGTCGCGTACGGTCGCGCCGCAACGACGCGATCTTGCGCACGCTTCATCTTCGAGGTGGCGACCATCTCCATCGTGCGCGTGATCTTGCGCGTGTTCTCGACGGACTTGATGCGCCCCTTGAGCTCGCGGCCCTTGGCCATGTTACCGGCTCGCTGCGGTGAGCTGCTCCTCGTGCGCCGACGCCGCGACCTTCTTGTACTCGTCGATCGCGCGACGCAGATCGGCCTCGGTCTCCTTGGACAGCGCCTTCTCGCTGCGAACGCGCTCACCCACCTGCGGGAACTTGGCCGCCATGAACTGGTGGAAGCCCGTCTCCCAGGCGCGGATCTTCGACAGCGCGACATCGTCGAGGAAGCCGTTCACCGTGGCGTAGATGATCATCACCTGCTGCTCCACCGGCATCGGCTCGTACTGGCCCTGCTTCAGGATCTCGACGGTGCGCGCGCCACGTTCGAGCTGGCGCTTCGTCGCCGCATCCAGGTCCGACGCGAACGACGCGAATGCCTCGAGCTCGCGGTACTGCGCCAGGTCCAGGCGCAGACGGCCGGCAACCGCCTTCATCGCCTTGATCTGCGCCGAGCCGCCGACGCGCGACACCGAGATGCCGACGTTCACCGCGGGACGCACACCGGCGTAGAACAGATCGGCCTCGAGGAAGATCTGGCCGTCGGTGATCGAGATGACGTTCGTCGGGATGTAGGCCGACACGTCGCCGGCCTGGGTCTCGATGATCGGCAGCGCAGTCAGCGAGCCGCCAGGCTTCAGGATGTGTTTCCCGTCCACGATCTTCGCATCGCTCGAGAGCTTGGCCGCACGCTCGAGGAGACGCGAGTGCAGATAGAACACGTCGCCCGGGTACGCCTCGCGACCGGGCGGACGACGCAGCACGAGGGAGAGCTGGCGATACGCGGCGGCCTGCTTCGACAGGTCGTCGTACACGCACAGCGTGTGCTGGCCCTCGGTGTACATGAAGTACTCGGCCATCGCGCACCCCGAGTAGGGGGCGATGTACTGCATCGGCGCCGGATCCGATGCAGACGCGACGACGACGACGGTGTACTCCATCGCGCCTGCTTCCTTGAGGCGCTCGACGACCGCGGCCACCGTCGACGCTTTCTGCCCGATGGCGACGTAGACGCAGATGACGCCCTGGCCCTTCTGGTTGATGATCGTGTCGATCGCGATGGCCGTCTTGCCGGTGCCGCGGTCGCCGATGATCAGCTCACGCTGGCCGCGGCCGATCGGGATCATGGCGTCGATCGACTTGATACCGGTCTGGAGGGGCTGCTTCACCGGCTCGCGGACGATGATGCCCGGCGCCTCGCTCTCGACCTTGCGGGTGGTCTTGGTGTTGATCGGACCGCGGCCGTCGATCGGACGACCGAGGGCGTCCACGACGCGACCGACGAGGGCGGGACCGACCGGGACCTCGAGCACGCGGCCGGTGCGGCGGACCTCGTCGCCCTCCTTGAGCTGGAGGTAGTCACCGAGGACGACGGCGCCGATGTTGTCCTCCTCGAGGTTGAGCGCGAGGGCGGTGATCGTCTCACCCGTCTCGCTCGAGCTGACTTCGAGCATCTCGCCGGCCATGGCCTTGCCGAGCCCGTAGATGCGCGCGATACCATCCTTCACCTCGAGGATGGACCCCACTTCCTCGACGTCGAGCTCGTGGAGGTCGGCGGCCTCGATCTCCTTGAGGAGGATGTCCTTGATCTCGCCGGGGCGGAGCGTGGTATCGGATGCCATACGAAGAGAGGGAAAGGGCAGGCAACGAGCATTCGGGGACAGCTTGTGAAATTTATCACAAGCTAGCGGCGGAAGCAACGGGGCGCGTTCGCTCCGATATGCCACCTATTGGTGGCGCTGGCCACAGCGAACGGCGTACCATCGAGGTCATGTCGTCCGGCCTCCGAGAGCTCCGCGTCTGGCAGGAATCGGTGTCGCTGGCGGGCGACGTCATCCGCGCCGTCCGTCAGGGGATGCGCCGTGAGACGAAGTGCGTCTCCGAGTCGGTCATGCTCAACGCGCTCGCCGTTGCCTCGCACATCGCCGACGGCTACGCACGCCCGGCGGCTGCCGGGCAGCGGGAATCATACCTCGCCGCCAAGCGAGCGTTGCTCCGGCTGGAGACGGAGCTCGCCGTCGCCCGCCACGCCGACCTGATCCCGACGGGAGCGCTGAGCGACCTCTCCTCGCGATCGGGGCTCGTCGCCCGACTGTTGACAGGATATCTCGTCTACCTGGATCGGCAGGTCGCCGAAGACGTGGCGCGTCCCGCGGGATCCCGCACTGCACCGGCGGACGCTCCGAGCGTCGGAGCGTCGCTCAGCTTCGACTCCGCCCGTGCCCCTTCGTGAAGCGCTCCACGAGGTCCACGGCCCTGAGCCGCGCGAGCGACGCTGGCTTCGTCCCGACGATGCGCTGCGCGGTGCTCGACAGATGTGACGAGCTCGCGAAGTCGAGCACGGCGGCGATGTCGCGCACGTCGTAGCCGGGATTCTTCGCCAGCTCCGCCGCCGCGATCAGCCGCACGAGGTCGATCACGCGCTTGAGGTTTGGCGCACCTCCGGCAGCGAAGGTGCGACTCAGGTGCTCGCGCGTGACCCCCATGGCGTCGGCGAGGATCTGCGTGCGCACGGGGCGTCCTGCCCACGCCACGATGCCGCGCCATGCCGCTTGTTGAAGCGGCGTATCCAGCGCGAGCGATGGCGGCGGATCGCCGAGCGCCGCGACGAATCTCGTGGAGAAGGCATGGCGCAGCACGAGATCACGACAGACGGCGTCGTCCACCGTTTCGACGAGCACGTCGGCAAAATCCAGCATGGCGCACTGGGCCACGGCGGGTGCCTCGGATGCGCGAAGCGCACAGAGACCGTAGAACGGGACGCTCGGGAACTCGCGCGCGAGCGCCGCGGCGCGCCAGGTGTCGTCACTCGCCGCCGTGAGATCCACCACGGCCGCGTCGACGAGCTCGGCGCGGAAGGTGGAGTCCAGTTCCTCCGGGGTGCGTGCGTGAATGAGTCGCGCGCGACGGCGGGGAAATGCGGCGCGCAGAATGGCGCGCGCGCGCTCCCGCGCGGCGTACACCACGATGAGCGGCGGAGGGGTCGACGACCGCGGCGACCTCGGTGCTGCAGGCGGACGGAGGGGGGACGCCGCGCTCACTTCTCCTCCGGCGCGCCGACGCGTGAGGCGTCGAGGGGAAGCCCGAGCTGATCGTTGCGCAGCGATTCATCCGACCCGACCGGAGCGGGGGCGCGACCGCCGACGATCATCTCGTGCGCGTGCAGCAGCACCTGCCGCGCGTTGGCGTAGGAGATCGCTTTGGTGGCGTCGCCGTACTCGATCCACTGGCACGCCGTGATTCCCTCGGCCTGCTGCGGCGCGGTCTCCACCTGCGTGGTCTCCATGAGGAAGAAGTGGCAGATCTTGTGGATTAGACGGCCGCGAAAGCGGAAGTACCAGTCGATCGTCTCGATCATACCGCGCGGCGCGAGATCGGCGAGTCCCGTCTCCTCGCAGACCTCGCGGACCGCCGCGTCTTCGGCGCGCTCGCCATCTTCGAGATGGCCCTTGGGAAATCCCCAGTTCGCGTAGCTGTCGCGAATGAGGAGAAAGAACACCGTATCCTTCTCCCTGCGGTACACGACGCCGCCGGCGGACGTCTCGCGCTGGGCACGAGCGCGCGTCATGAGCCCCTCGCCTCAGACCCCCCAGGCCCCCGCCGCGGCGGGACCGGGGACGATGTCCTCGTCGACGATCGGCCTGCCCTCGACGAACTGTCGCACCACAGGGTCGGTGGTCTGCCTGATCTCGTCGATCGTTCCCTGCCAGCGCACCCTGCCCTGATAGAGCATGGCGATGCGCGTCCCCACGGTGAAGGCGCTGCGCATGTCGTGCGTGATGACCACGCCCGTGACGTGCAGCTTCTCGCGCATGCGCACCATGAGCTGATCGATCACGGCGCTCGTCACCGGGTCGAGGCCGGTGGTCGGCTCGTCGTACAGGATGTACTTGGGGCGCAGCGCGATCGCGCGCGCGATGCCGACGCGTTTGCGCATGCCGCCCGACAGCTCGGCGGGGAAGCGCTCACGCACGCCCGGGAGATCCACCAGGTCGAGCGCTTCGTCGATGCGCTGGCTGATCTCGGCGTCGGAGAGCTCCCCCTGCTTGCGCAGCCCCATCGCGACGTTCTCGCCGATCGTGAACGAGTCGAAGAGCGCGGCGAACTGGAAGACGTAGCCGATCCGCGAGCGCAGGGCGTACAGCTCGCGGCGCGGCAGCTCCGGCACGTTGAGCCCGTCGACCCAGACCTCCCCGGAGTCGGGCTCGAGCAATCCGACGATGTGCTTGATCGCCACCGACTTCCCGGTGCCGGAGTAGCCGATGATGACCATCGTCTCCCCCTCCGGCACGTCGAGGGTGAATCCGTCGAGGACGCGCTTGGGGCCGAAGGATTTGTGGACGTCTTTGAGCTGAATCATGCCGGCGGTCTGGCGGTCTGACGGTCGGACGGTCGGCCAGTCGGACGGTCCAACGGGCGCCGACGTCGATGACAGCAGAAACGTGATACCTAAGCAGCCTCGGTGCCAGACCTTGCGGACTGAGCCGGACGTGCTCCGGGCAACGAAAACGGGGCGGCCCGAAAGCCACCCCGTCAATCGTTGGTCCGTCGTTACGGTTCACCGTTCACGGTTCACCGCTCACGAGCGTTACGCCGCAAAGCTGCCGAGCGCGCGGCCGACGTCGCCCTCGCGCAGACGCTTGAGCGCGCGATCGCGGAGCTGGCGCACACGCTCGCGCGTGACGCCGAGCATGGAGCCGATCTCCTCGAGCGTGTGCTCGCGTCCGCCCTCGAGGCCGAAGTAGAGCCGCAGCACTTTGGCGTCGCGCGGTGGCAGCGTGCTGAGCGCCTGCTCGATCTCGTCCGTGAGGAAGCGGTTCATCGCCTCCTCCTCCGTGTCCGGCATCTCGTCGGCGACGAAGCGCTCGATGAGCGAGCGGTCGCCCTCGGGGTCCATCGGCGCGTCGAGGCGCACGTCGCTCGTGTTGAGCGCGGCGAGCGACTGCACGACGTCGACCGAGAGGCCGGTGAGCTGGCTCAGCTCTTCGGGGCTCGGCTCGCGGTTCAGCTTCTGCCGCAGGATCTCGCTCGCCTTGATGATGCGAGAAAGGTCCGCGGTGCGGTTGAGCGGCACACGGACCGTCCGTCCCTGGCGCGCGAGCGCCGAGAGGATGGCCTGGCGGATCCACCACACCGCGTAGGAGATGAACTTGACCCCCTGATCGGGATCGAACTTCCGCGCGGCCGTGAGCAGGCCGACATTCCCCTCACCGATGAGATCGATGAGCGGCAGTCCGCGATTCTGATACTTCTTGGCGACGGAGATGACAAAACGCAGGTTGCGCTTCACGAGCTCCTGGAGCGCGTCCTGATCGCCGGCGCGGATCTTCTTGGCGAGCTCGATCTCCTCCGTCCCCTTGAGGAGGGGATAGGTGGAGACCTCGTACAGGTACTGATCCAGGATGTCGCGCTCGGGCTCGTTGGGCGCGATCCCGGCTGGAGCCGCGCGGCGTCGACGTGGCTTCTTGACTTCGGTCATGGGTGCCTCGAACAAGTCCTACGCGTGAGAGTAGGCATCTATGAGCTGCGACAACCAAACCGCACTCGCTCGGACGCCGTCACGGTGACGGCGCGAACGTGGCGTCGCGTGGCTACAGTGAAAGTGCTCGGCCGCGCTCGCCGTGGTGCGCGGAAACGAGGCCAAGTCGGACAGTCGGGACCGCGGGTCCCGAAGCCGTGCAAATTACCGGCCTAATACGATTCCGCCAGCCCTGTTTTTCTTGACATCGCATATACCCGCGGCTATGTTTGGTGGTTCCTGCCGGGAACGTTTGTACGCGTTTTACGTCTGTACGCGTTTTACGTCGCATTTTGTGTCGTGCGTTCCCGAGGGAGCCTGGGGGTGTAGCTCAGTTGGGAGAGCGCTTGAATGGCATTCAAGAGGTCAGGGGTTCGATTCCCCTCACCTCCACTGGGCTGGCGGAGCAGAGCGGTCGGCGTTCCTTGTTGGGTCCGGGTAGGTCGTGCGCGGGAATAGCTCAGTTGGTAGAGCACAACCTTGCCAAGGTTGGGGTCGCGGGT